>CAQGLR010000031.1 GCA_948794795.1 uncultured Lachnospiraceae bacterium
TATAATCTTTGTGCAGTTTGATGGTTTAAAAGCAATTTTCAAACACGCCCTAGGGAAATTGAAGTGCCAAAGAATTTTTTTATTTTATATCTATCCAGTAACCTGTGTTATATAAACATATATTAGAATCATTGTCAATATATTCTATTCCAGCTTGGTATTTTCCTTTATCAATTTCCTGTAATGGGACAGAAATAATATAAATATGTTCTTTAAATATTTTTGTAAGCTGTTCTGTATCATTAAAATATTGTATATATATATTATCTTTGTTGTATAAAAATATTTTAGGCAAAGCATGGTCTTTACATGATATTTGTAATATATTTCCTGTAAGTGTGAAATTTAACTTTTTCTTTATATCATCAGGCAGATAATTTCCTTCATTGTAGCCTTTTGGTATTTCTTTTTCTTTAACAGGCATATAAAGCTCACCAATATAAAGAGGAGAGTCTTCAGTACAGGTATTTTGTACGCTTTCAAGATTAAAGTCCAAAAATTTTGCAATAAAAAAGTCATTATTTAATGAAATATCAGTTACACATTCACCAGTATTATAGTTATAACCAAGTATTTTTGCGCGGCTGTCCACTTCTTCATCTTTTATATTAGCACACATAGCATAAATACTATTAGTTGTCTTGTCAAATTCTACATTTGAACGTGTAATAGAAAGCGGGACAGTAATACACTGGTTCATTTCTACAGACATTTCTTTTTCATTAATTGTAAATACCATTATATCTGACTTTTTTACGTCATCAAAATAACTGACAGGCCTGCGGTTTGCAGTGTGGTTGTCAAAAAGTGTAATTTTTATTTTCTTTTCATTGTCTGTATCTATACGTTCAAGTATTTTAACTCCATGTTGCTGGAAGAACCATTTTACACCAGGGGCGGGAGCCAGGACTTTGGATTCCTGTTCTGTACCTTTATAAAAATCTGGATTGGCAAGCAGCCATATAATTTCTTGTGTATTCAGGTCTATTTTAGCTATTGTATGGATATTTCTGTATGAAGCTATTATTGCATCTTCTTCAGGTATATATTCAAATGCATTGATATGTGCCCAGTCATACCTTGTCACATATGTGTTGTCAAAAATATTATTAGCATTTATTGTCCTTATAATTTTACCTGTGTCTTTATCCATTTCATCAACTGAATTTTCCATATAGGTATCATACCTTGAGCTGGTTGCAATAAGTAAATTGCCATTATCCTCCCTGGAAACAGCCCAGTGATGGAAACCTGACTGGTGGTAAATATTTCTGTATATGCGTCCTAAAAAATCCATCTCATATGCTATAACAGAATGTGCATTGCCATAATTAGGCCTTCTCATTCTTTTGTCTGGAACAAGCAGGTGCCCATTAGAAAGAACGTGTACACCATATGGGTGTACAGGTGTAGTAAGATACCAACGGATATTTCCATTGCTGTCGAAAGCATAGTTTGTACCACTGTAGCCTCCTGTTGCCATAAGAAAAGGAACCGGAGTTTTTTCATATTTTTTAATTGAAATTGCATTTCTTAAAACCGGTCCTGTCCTTGGAAGTTTTATTCTTATTGTTGTTTCTTGTATTTCATTATTATTTTTATCAAGCAAATAAAATGTTATGTGGGTTATTCCTCCGTCATACATGCCTAGTACAGGGACTTTATGCCTGTTTGTCCAGGTTTCGTCACAGTTTGTATAATTATCAGAACCTCTTTTTCCTTTAATAGTATATTTTACTTTGCATGGTTTTTCTGTGTTAAATATAAACAGCCCTGATAATGGAGAACATCCAAAAGGGTTTATTATAAATAAAGCATTATCAAATGTATAATGCTTTTTGTTTAGTATATTTTCTATAACAGTATCCTTCCTTCTGCTAATGTCAGCAGAAAGTTTTAACTGGTGCTCAATGTTTGATGAATAGTTTCTTCCATCAAGATATGGTTCGTGTAATTTAAGTGCTTCATTCTTAAGCCATTCTGTATACTGGACATTTACGTTATATAAAAGCCTCTTTAGTTTACTTAATAAACGTTTCTTACTTGCCATCCATGGGTATCCTCCTGATATACATCAAAATATACGTAAACTTTATATGACATAAATTTTATTCTAGCCTTTTAGTATACTATAGGAATATTTTGTCAAAACTAAGGTTATTTTGTGGCATTATAAGACAGAGGCCGGAACTTGTTTATTGTATTATTAATTATCTCAAAGAAACCAATATAAATTCAGGGAAATTTCTGGTATAGAATAAGAGTAGTAGAAATATTATTAATTATTTTATTATTTTATTTTTTTAATTTGTAGGGGATTTTTTAAATGCAGCAGTTAATTATTTTGCACCTGGCGGCACGCTCCCGCTTAATGAAAAACGTAACAGTGCATAAAATCTTTATGTTAAAAAGAAACTTAAGTTTCTTTTTAACATTTAAAACAAGATTTAAGCACTGACGTTTTTCAATAGCCGCCTGTTACAAAATAATTAACTTGCTGCATAAAATATAATCTTTGTGCAAATTAAAAAATAATACAACATAAGTCTATATATACAGCAATTTATAACTTTTTAATTTTAGTAACATATATAATTGTTGTATGTGAAGATTAGATACAATATAAAGTTGTAAAGTGCTGTATATATATTAAATTTAACTTATTTAATTTCTGTTTGTATATATGTAAATTAGAAATCTGCTGTCTGTTTAAAATTTACAATACTTTCTGTACTATGACATAATGCTGGTGCCAAAAGCCATTTTATACCAAATTGAATACGATATATAGTGGTTTGATTGTAATTTTACTACATAATACAGGTGTCTTTTGAATAAAAATAACCTTTTGACCCTGGCATCATGTCATTTAGTTAAGAAAAGCCTGATAAATAAAAGTCTTATTGATGTTTGAAAATTAAATTTATACAAAGATTATATTACTCTGGCAAGTTCCAAATGTTTTACCATAAGGCAGCTGTTATGGGGACGCTGGTGCTTAAGCCCCGTATTAAATGTTTCGCAGAAACATAGGGGCTTTATGCACCACTGCGTATCCCATCCAAGCGGAAGCGGGCTGCCTGGGGTAAAATTTTGGAATTGCCAGAGCCGTATAACCTGTAAAATATTTAATTTTCAAACACACTAAAAACCTGCTTATCTTTTATTGCTTTTCTTCCAGATTTTAAGTTTTTCTGCCTCTTGTATAAGGCTGTCCCTGAAATCAGGATGTGCAACTGATATTATTGCTTCTGCTTTCTGCCATGAAGAAAGTCCTTTTAAGTTTACTATACCATATTCTGTTACAAAATAATGTACATTAGCACGTGTATCTGTAACTATAGAACCATTGTCTAATGTAGGCTTGATACGTGACTGTACTGTGCCGTCTTTTGTTGTGAATGTTGAAGACATGCATATAAAGCTTTTGCCTCCATTTGAAAGATATGCACCAAGAACAAAGTCAAGCTGGCCGCCAGCACCACTTATCTGCTTCGTACCAGCTGATTCAGCATTTATCTGTCCATATAGGTCTATATCAACAGCATTGTTTATTGACATAAAATTATTATGTGATGAGATTGCACGTATATCATTTGTGTAGCTTACAGGTGCACTCATGCACTCTGGATTGTCATTTACATAATCATATAATTTTTTGGTACCTGCACCAAATGCATATACCTGGCGTCCTTTGTCAAGTCCTTTCCTTGCACCTGTAATTTTCCCTGCCTTAGCAATATCTACAAATGCATCAACATACATTTCTGTATGTACTCCAAGGTCTTTTAAATCAGACTGTGCAATAAGGGAACCTACTGCATTTGGCATACCGCCAATTCCAAGCTGGAGGCATGCACCATCAGGAATCTCATTAACAATGTATTTAGCAACTGCCTGGTCGGTTTCTGTAGCAGCACCGCCGCCGCCAAGCTCATCTATTGCAGGATTACTGCCTTCAACTATCATTGTAACATCATTAATGTGTACAGCTTCCCCAAATCCGCCAAGGCATCTTGGCATATTCTGGTTTACTTCTACAATTATAATGTCAGCAACTTCACAACATGCCTGCATATGTGAAGCATTAGGGCCAAAGTTAAAGAAACCATGGTTGTCCATAGGCGCAACCTGGAACATGGCTACACGTGGCGGTGTGTCTATTTCACGGTAATATCTTGGCAGCTCGCTGTAACGCATAGGATTGTAGAATGAAAATCCTTGTGCAATAGCTTTCCTTTCAACTCCGCCCATATGCCATGAATTCCATGTAAAGTGGTCTGCAGGGTTTTCAATTTTGAAGATATCAGGGACATGGCATAATATGCCTCCCCTGATATTTACATCACTAAGCTCTGGAAGACGCTTTGCCAGTGCTGCATCAAGTGCCACGGGGGTGCTTACAGCCCATCCATAGTCTACCCAGTCGCCAGAGTTTATAACCTTTACTGCTTCTTCTGCTGTAGACAGTTTCTTTGAATACATTTCTTTGTAATCCATATTTAACCTCCTTAGTCTGCCACTGTTGTGGTAAGTTTTAATATTGTACCAGGGACACCAGAGTGTTCCTGGTATAAACTATCTTATATTAAAATACCATGTTTCTGTTATGTGCGTCAATCTTTGGAATGTTTATTTTTATTAGTTTTTATACTGCCAATTTGTGTATTTTTCATAAATTTTGTTAAATATAATCAAAATTTGTATAGAATACGTGAAAAAACCTTGCCATTTTTCCCGGTTTGATATATTATATTTATGAAGATTGCCTAAAGTATTTTATACCGTTACAACCCGTATGCTGGAAGGGAATGAACCAGTAAGGGAAGTAGCGCAATATCTGTGTCAAAAGCATGGATTACTTATGCTGTCGGAATTCAATTATAAGGAGGAATTTAGTATTATGGCAAAAAAAGTAGTTATAGCAGGCGCATGCCGTACTGCAATTGGCAAAATGGGTGGAGGGTTAAGCAAAACTCCGGCTCCTGTTTTAGGCTCAATAGTTATTGAAGAAGCTCTTAAGAGGGCTGGCGTACCAAAGGACAAGGTAGACCATGTATACATGGGATGTGTTATACAGGCTGGACTTGGACAGAACGTTGCACGCCAGTCAGCTATCAAAGCAGGACTGCCAATTGAAACCCCAGCAGTTACAGTAAACGTTGTTTGTGGTTCAGGACTTAATTGTGTAAACATGGCTGCACAGATGATACAGGCAGGAGATGCTGATATCGTTGTTGCAGGTGGTATGGAAAACATGTCTATGGCTCCATATGCAATGATGCAGGGCCGCTATGGTTACCGTATGAACAATGGCAAGTTAGTGGATACAATGGTTAATGATGCATTATGGGATGCTTTTAACCAGTACCACATGATGATTACAGCAGAGAATGTTGCAGAGAAGTGGGGACTTACACGTGAAGAACTTGATGAATTTGCTGCAAACAGCCAGCAGAAGTGTGAAGCTGCTATTAAAGCAGGCAAGTTTGATGATGAAATAGTTCCTGTACAGACAGGTGTAGACAGGAAGACAAAAGAACCTGTAATGTTTGATAAAGATGAGGGACCACGTCCTGGAACTACTGCTGAAGGCTTAAGCAACTTAAAGTGCTGCTCTGGAAAAGATGGTGGTGTTGTTACAGCAGGTAATGCATCAGGTATTAATGATGGTGCAGCTGCAGTTGTTGTTATGAGCGAAGAGAAAGCTAAAGAACTTGGTGTTACACCAATGGCTACATTTATTGCAGGCGCACTTGGCGGCGTAGACCCTTCAATAATGGGTGTAGGACCTGTAGCTTCTACAAGAAAAGTACTTGAGAAGACAGGCCTTAAGATTGATGACTTTGACCTTATTGAAGCAAATGAAGCTTTTGCTGCACAGTCTGTTGCAGTTGGAAGAGATCTTGGATTTGACCTTAGCAAATTAAATGTAAATGGTGGTGCTATTGCACTTGGACATCCTGTAGGTGCTTCTGGATGCCGTATCCTTGTTACACTTCTCCATGAGATGAAGAAGACAGGGGCAAACAGAGGTCTTGCTACACTTTGTATCGGTGGTGGCATGGGCTGCTCAACAGTTGTTGAAAAATACTAATACAGGCTGTATACAGGTGTAAGTATGTACATTATATGCACACTGGTGCAGCAAGTTTATATTTTGCTGCACCATGTAGTGCAGGGCTGGCATGTCCAGCCTTCTTATGCGGAAATAAATATATAAAGGAGTATAAATAATGGAATTCATTTTATATGAAGTTAAGGACATGGTTGCAACAATTACAATTAACCGTCCAAAGGCTTTAAATGCATTGAACAGCCAGGTTCTTGAAGAACTGGATGCTACACTTGATGCAGTTGATTTAAATACAGTAAGATGCCTTATTCTTACAGGTGCTGGAGACAAGTCATTTGTTGCAGGTGCAGATATCGGGGAGATGAGCACACTTACAAAGGCTGAGGGAGAAGCTTTTGGAAAGAAAGGCAATGATGTATTCCGCAAGCTTGAAACATTCCCAATCCCTGTAATTGCAGCAATTAATGGTTTTGCACTTGGCGGCGGATGTGAGATTTCAATGAGCTGTGATATCCGTATCTGTTCAGAGAATGCAGTATTCGGACAGCCAGAAGCAGGTCTTGGAATTACACCAGGATTTGGCGGCACACAGAGGCTTGCAAGGGTAGTAAGTGTTGGCATGGCTAAGCAGCTTATCTATACAGCAAGGAATATTAAGGCAGATGAAGCATACCGCATCGGTCTTGTCAATGCAGTTTATCCAGCAGAAGAGCTTATACCACAGGCAGAGAAACTTGCTGTTACAATCGCAAAGAATGCGCCTATCGCAGTACGTAACTGCAAGAAGGCTATTAATGACGGCCTGCAGACAGATATGGACAGTGCACTTGTGATAGAAGAAAAGCTTTTCGGTGACTGCTTTGAGACAGAAGACCAGAAAGCGGGAATGGGCAACTTCCTTGAGAAAGACAAAGAAAAGAAATTAAAGGTTGTTCCATTTAAGAACTGCTAATTAAAATAGATTTAAAGCCAGCGCAGGTTAAAGCGCAGACAGTTATAAATAAAACGGGTACATAGATTAACCCAAATAAATATATGGAGGTTATATTAATGAAAGTTGGAGTAATTGGCGCAGGTACAATGGGTTCCGGCATTGCACAGGCATTTGCACAGACAGACGGATATGAAGTTTATTTATGTGATATCAATGAAGAGTTTGCTGCAAACGGAAAGAATAAAATAGCTAAGGGATTTGAAAAGAGAGTTGCAAAGGGTAAAATGGAGCAGTCCGCTGCTGATGCTATCCTTGCAAAGATTACAACAGGTACAAAAGAGATTTGTACAGACTGTGACTTAATTGTTGAAGCTGCACTTGAAGTTATGGATATCAAGAAGCAGACATTTAAAGAATTAGAAGAAATCTGCAAGAATGACAGCTGCATTTTCGCAACAAATACATCATCACTTTCAGTTACAGAGATAGGTGCAGGCATAAGTAAGCCAGTAATCGGAATGCACTTCTTCAATCCTGCTCCTGTTATGAAGCTTATTGAAGTAATACGTGGTGAGAATACTACTGATGAAGTAACTAACAAAGTAATTGAAATTTCCAAGGCAATCGGAAAGACTCCTGTAGAAGTTAATGAAGCTCCAGGATTTGTGGTAAACAGGATTCTTATACCAATGATTAATGAAGCTGTTGGCATTTATGCAGATGGCGTTGCTTCTGTAGAAGGCATTGACACAGCTATGAAGCTTGGTGCAAACCATCCAATGGGACCTCTTGCTTTAGGTGACCTTGTAGGTCTTGATATCTGCCTTGCTATTATGGATGTACTTTACAATGAAACAGGCGATACAAAGTACCGTGCACATACACTTCTTAGAAAGATGGTACGTGCTGGAAAGCTTGGCCAGAAGACAGGCAAAGGTTTCTATGATTACAGCAAATAATTATATTTCCCTAAGAAAAATACAGGGTATATAACCTGCGCAGGTGTTACTGTATAGTGTATAAGGGAGTACATATCCAGGACTTCCTGTGCAGGTATTAAGTTTTGCCTTATATGGCGGCATTATATAAGACGGTACTGGACAGCCAGTACAAATTTATGAAAGGTGGTAAAGAAAGGCATGGATTTTACATTAAGTAAAAAGCATGAGATGGCGAGACAGCTTTTCAAAGATTTCGCTGAAACAGAAGTTAAGCCTTTAGCTCAGGAGGTTGATGAAACAGAGCATTTCCCAATGGATACTGTTAAGAAAATGGGGAAATATGGCTTTATGGGTATTCCTGTACCAAAGGAGTATGGCGGACAGGGTTGTGATATCTTAACATATGTAATGTGCGTTGAAGAACTTTCAAAAGTTTGCGCTACAACAGGTGTTGTTGTATCAGCACATACATCACTTTGCGCTGACCCAATACTTACATATGGAACAGAAGAGCAGAAGAAGAAATATCTTCCTGACCTTGCAAGTGGTAAGAAGATAGGTGCATTCGGCCTTACAGAGCCAGGTGCAGGTACAGATGCCCAGGGCGTACAGACAAAAGCTGTTCTTGATGGCGATGAGTGGGTACTTAATGGTTCCAAGTGCTTCATTACAAATGGTGAAGTTGCTGATATATATATTGTAATTGCTTACACAGATGTTGTTGAGAAGAGAGGAAGGAAAGTTAAATCATTCTCTGCATTTATCGTAGAGAAAGGAACACCTGGCTTCTCATTTGGTACAAAAGAAAAGAAGATGGGTATCCGTGGTTCTTCTACATATGAGTTGATTTTCCAGGATTGCCGTATTCCAAAGGATGCTCTTTTAGGAGCTCAGGGAAAGGGTTTCCCTATTGCTATGCATACTCTTGATGGCGGACGTATTGGTATCGCTTCACAGGCTCTCGGTATTGCAGAGGGTGCATTAGAGAGGACAATTGAGTATACAAAGGAGAGGAAGCAGTTCGGCCGTACTATTGCACAGCAGCAGAATACACAGTTCCAGCTTGCTGACATGGCTACAAAGGTAGAAGCTGCAAGACACCTTGTATACAAAGCTGCTATGAAGAAACAGGAATTCGCAGAGGGCGCTAAAGTATCTTATTCTGTAGAAGCTGCTATGGCTAAGCTGTATGCTGCAGAAGTTGCAATGGAAGTTACAACAAAGGCAGTACAGTTACATGGTGGTTATGGTTATATCAGAGAATACGATGTAGAGCGTATGATGCGTGATGCTAAGATTACAGAAATCTACGAAGGAACTTCAGAAGTACAGCGTATGGTTATCTCAGGCAGCTTATTAAAATAATTAAAAAGGAGTGGTAAAGCCGTGAAAATAGTAGTATGTGTAAAGCAGGTTCCAGATACTAAAGGCGGGGTAAAGTTTAACCCAGATGGTACTTTGGACAGGGGCGCTATGCTTGCAATTATGAACCCTGATGATAAAGCAGGTCTTGAAGCAGCCCTTAGATTAAAAGATGAATATGGTGCAGAAGTTACTGTTGTTACAATGGGTCTTCCTAAGGCAGAAGAAGTTCTCCGTGAAGCTATGGCTATGGGAGCTGACAAAGGTATCCTTGTAACTGACAGGGTTTTAGGTGGAGCTGATACATGGGCTACATCTACAACACTTGCTGGTGCACTTAGGAATATTGACTATGATTTAATTATCACTGGCCGTCAGGCTATTGATGGTGATACAGCCCAGGTTGGTCCTCAGATTTCTGAGCATCTTGACCTTCCAGTTATTTCATATGCTAAAGATATCAAAATCGATGGTGACTCTGTAATAGTAGAGCGCCAGTATGATGACAGATATCATGTATTAAAGGCTAAGATGCCTTGTCTGGTTACAGCTCTTTCAGAGTTAAATGAGCCACGTTATATGACTCCTGGCGGAATTTTTGATGCTTATGATGCTGAAATTACAGTATGGGGCAGAAAAGACCTTAAGGATGTTGACGATTCTAATCTTGGTTTGGCAGGTTCACCTACAAAGATTGCTAAAGCTTCTGATAAAGTAAGAAAAGGCGCAGGTGAAGTTAAAACTGACCTTGATGCAGATGGTGCAGTTTCATATATCATGGGTAAATTAAAAGAGAAACATGTAATCTAAATAGAAAAGGAAAAGTGGTGACTAAAATGGGTTTAGAAGAATATAAGGGTGTCTATGTCTTTGCACAGCAGGTAGACAATGAATTAAGCGGTATCGCTTTTGAATTACTTGGAAAAGCTAAAGAACTTGCAAAAGACCTGAACACAGATGTTACAGCAATGCTTTTAGGTTCTGGCATCAAAGGTCTTGCAGACCAGTTAGCTGAATATGGCGCTGATAAGGTTATCGTTGTTGATGACCCTGAGTTAAAAGAATACAGGACAGAGCCTTATGCTCATGCTGTATCTTCAATTATAAATGAATATAAGCCTGAAATAGTGCTTGTTGGTGCTACTGCAATCGGAAGGGACTTAGGCCCTAGGGTTTCCGCAAGGGTTGCAACAGGTCTTACAGCTGACTGTACTGTACTTGAGATTGGTGATTTCCCACTCAATCCAATTCCTGGACAGGAGCAGAAACATAACCAGTTGTTAATGACACGTCCTGCATTTGGTGGTAACACAATCGCTACAATTGCGTGTCCTGATAACCGTCCACAGATGGCTACAGTACGTCCTGGCGTTATGCAGAAGATTGACCCTGTACAGGGTGCTAAGGCTGAGGTTATAGAGTATAATCCTGGATTTACTCCAAACAACAAGTATGTAGAAATCATGGAAGTTGTTAAGGAAATCTCTAATACAGTAGATATTATGGACGCTAAGATACTTGTATCAGGCGGACGTGGTGTTGGAAGCAAAGAGAACTTCCAGATACTCCAGGATTTAGCTGATGCAATTGGTGGTACAGTAAGCTGCTCACGTGCAGTAGTTGATAATGGATGGATGCCAAAAGAACTCCAGGTAGGACAGACAGGTAAGACAGTACGTCCTAATGTATATTTTGCTATTGGTATTTCAGGTGCTATCCAGCATGCAGCAGGTATGGAAGAATCTGATATAATCGTTGCAATTAATAAAGATGAGACAGCTCCAATCTTTGATATAGCTGATTATGGTGTTGTTGGTGACCTTAATAAGATTGTTCCAAAACTTACAGAGGAATTAAAAAAGGTTGTAAAATAAATCTTAATATAAGAACACAGTTATTTATTAAAATGTGCTTGTGTATACATACAGGAATATCTGGTATTTTGCCAGGTATTCCTGTTTTATTTAACAAGATAATTTATATTTAATTTGTGAATTAATTTTGAAATCTGGTATATGGACATAAAAAATACACTAAATCTTTGTTATAATGTCATTATCATAGAAACAGGGGGAAGAAAGCCATGAATTACCAGCAAATATTTAAACGGTATGAGATAAAATACCTGTTATCCATGCAGGAAAAAGAATTTATACTGGAAACTATGAAGCCGTATATGAAGCTTGATAAATATGGGCATTCAACAATCCGCAATGTATATTTTGATACAGATAAATTCCGTCTTATAAGGCGCTCTCTGGAAAAGCCTGTATATAAGGAAAAATTGCGTGTGCGCAGCTATGAGGCAGCAAAAGAAAATGATACTGTTTTTGTAGAGCTGAAAAAGAAATACAAGTCAGTTGTTTATAAACGCAGGCTTGTCCTTACTGAATCACAAGCTTGGGAATGTTTCCAGAAAGATATTCCGCTGCCTGTCAGTTCGCAGATTGCAAATGAAATAGAATATTTCCGTAATTATTATAAACCGCTGTATCCTAAAGTTTTTATTTCTTATGAACGTGAAGCATATGAAACTATTGATGGCAGTGATTTCAGGGTAACATTTGATGAAAATATATTATACAGGGAGAATGACTTTTCATTTGCATCTGGAATTTATGGAACACCTATTCTTAATGAAGGGGAAACTTTAATGGAAGTCAAGGCTCCAAGTGCTATTCCACTGTGGATGGCCAGAAAGCTGGCTGAAATGCAGATATTTAAGACATCTTTTTCAAAATATGGACTAGCTTACCAGGATATATTTAAAAATGGAGGATTAAAATATGCTTGATAATTTATTTCGTGGAATTTTTGATACAGATATGACGGCAGTTATCTCTGTGTCTGGTTTTTTAATTTGTGTTGGCACTGCTTTAATAGCAGGGGCTGTTTTAGCAGTTATGTATATGTACAAAGCCCGTTATACTAAAAGTTTTGTGGCAACACTTGCGGTTCTGCCTGCTATTGTCTGTGTTGTTATAATGATGGTGAATGGCAATGTAGGAGCAGGAGTTGCTGTTGCGGGAACTTTTAGTCTTGTACGTTTCCGTTCAGTCCCTGGTACAGCAAAAGAAATCGGGGCAATTTTTCTTGCTATGGGAACAGGGCTTGTTGCAGGCATGGGATATATAGGATATACCTTGCTGGTTGCAGTTTTATTAGGGTCAGCAGGTATGTTGTATAACCATTTTGATTTTGGCATGAAGAAAAAAATGTCATTATATAAAACCCTTAATATCACTATACCAGAAGATTTAGATTATAATAATGTGTTTGATGGGTTGTTAAAGGAGTATACATCAGAATATGAATTAACCCATGTTAAAACTACAAATATGGGAAGTCTTTTTAAGCTTACATATAATATGGTATTGAAAAATCCGGACCAGGAAAAAGAACTTATTGATAATATCCGCTGCCGTAATGGAAATTTGGAAATAAGTATTTCAAGGCAGACAACAGAAAATGGAGAACTTTAGAGAGTGTCTAAAAATTAGAAAGGGGAAATGTCTATGAAATTAAAAAACTGTATTTGCCAGGCTATGCTTATATTTGCTTTGCTTTGTTCAGGCTGTAGCAATACTGGAAATGTAAATGCTGGAAAAGATAGTAAAGATATAGATAATAAAGATGCATCTGGTAATATAGGAGATAATATTTCTTCTGGAAATCCAGTGGATAGTACAGCAAAAAGAGTATCTGCTTCTGATGTGTTTTCGGACAGGGATTTAGAAACAGGATATGATAAAAACTCTGCTGCCGTTATAAAACTTAACGGAGAGAGTGCATCATGTGATTCAAATGCTGTAAAGGTTAGTGGCAGTAAAATTACTATTACAGATGAGGGGACTTATATTATTTCTGGCACACTAGAAGATGGAATGATAGTTGTGGATGCAGATAAATCTGATAAAATACAGATTGTTTTAAATGGTGTAAATATTTCTAATTCCACTTCTGCTGCTTTATATGTACTAAAAGCAGATAAGGTTTTTATTACTACAGCAGCCAAATCTGGAAATACTCTTTCTAATGGCGGTACTTATAAGGCTATTGATGAGAATAATATTGATGCTGTTATTTATTCTAAAGAGGATTTAACACTTAATGGAGAAGGAAGCCTGGCAATAAATGCAGAGGCAGGACATGGTATTGTTTCTAAGGACAGTCTTGTACTGGCAAGTGGTGAATATAATATTACAGCTGTAAAACATGGTATTTCAGGTAAGGATGATGTGTCTGTTACAGATGGAAGTTACAAAATTGTTTCAGGAAAGGATGGAATCCATGCAGAAAATGCAGATGATGAAAGCTTAGGATTTGTATATATTTTAGACGGGACTTTTGATATTACATCAGAAGGTGACGGAATAAGCGGGGCAGCGTTTGGACAGATTGAAAATGGCAGTTTTAAAATTAAGACAGGCGGAGGCTGTGAAGCTGCTGGGGTTAAGGCAAAACAGGATATGGGGGATATGCATATGGAGAAGCCATATAACCATAAGCCAGGAATGGGTGACAGGCCAGGACAATGGGGAAACGGGGCAGATACACCACCAGAGGCACCACCAGAAACAACAGAAAACAGTGATAACAGTGATAGTACAGATACAGCCAGTATAAAAGGTATTAAGGCAGATGGGGATTTATATTTAGATGGTGGGGAATTTGAAATTGACTCCGAAGATGATTCTGTACATTCTAATAGTAATATTATTATTACAAAAGGAAATTATAAACTGGCATCAGGTGATGATGGTGTACATGCTGGTTCAGATGTTTCTGTTTCAGATGGAACTATTAATATATCCAAGTGTTATGAGGGAATTGAAGGGAAGACAATTAATATTTCAGGTGGTGATATATCACTTGTGTCAAGTGATGATGGATTAAATGCCAGTGGAGGTACAGATGGCAGCGGCTATGGTGGACGTGGTGATTCATTTTCTGCTTCTGATGATGTATATATTTCAATTTCAGGAGGGACTATTTATATTACTGCTTCTGGCGATGGTGTCGATTCTAATGGTAACCTTGCTATAAGCGGAGGGCAGACTTATGTTTCAGGTCCTTCTAACAGTGGTAATGGTGCACTTGATTATAATGGTGAAGCAATTATTTCAGGCGGTATTTTTGCAGCATCAAGTGTATCAGGAATGGCACAAAACTTCAGCACATCTTCTACACAGGGAGCAATGCTTATTACGACAGAGGCAGGGTCTTCTGGTGATGAAATTTCTTTAACTGGTCCAGATGGAGATGTGCTTGTATCATGGAAGGCTGGAAAAGATTATTCATGTGTAAATATCAGTTGTCCAGAACTGGCAAAAGGTAAAACTTATACATTAACTACGGGGAAAACAGTAAGTGAGATTACAATGACAGACCTTATTTATGGAGAAGGAAATATGGCAGGAAAGGGTGGCGGGAAAGCACCTGGTGGTATGGGCAGGCATAGAAGCAGCCAGGTTTAAGATTGGAAATAAGTAAAAGAGTGGCAGTTTTGATAGTAAATGTAAATAATTTACCAGAATACTATTATATAAAATGTAAAACTAAAAAAATAGGTTATAAAAATTTTATTGGTAATAACTTTTTATGTGCTTATCCTGGATGGAAGTAATTTTATATTGTGTTTTTGAATAAGTTAATATATACTGTATTTTAGTTTTTGTCTAACTATTCAAACCAGGAGGAAATGCCATGCGTGGAATAAACACACAGACAAAGAAAATCAGGAAAAAAGTATTTGAAGAAGTTGCACGTGCTGCCTATAAAGATGGTGACAGTGCTGCTATAAGCCATGAATTAGAAGAAATACCATACAGGATAACACCTTCGGATGTACCAATATACCGTGAAAGCATATGGCGTGAGAGGGCTATAGCTGCTGAAAGGGTGCGTCTTGCTGTAGGGCTTTCCCTGCGTCCGCTTGACAGGCCTGTCCATGTAACAGAAGGTTTTGAAGATAGTAATATTACTGAAAAATATTATGAACCTCCTCTTATGCAGGTGATTCCTTCTGCCTGTGATATGTGCGAGGATAATAAAGTTGAAGTTTCAAATATGTGCCATGGATGTGTTGCGCATCCATGTATGGAAGTATGTCCTAAAGATGCAATATCAATGGTTAATGGATATGCATTTATTGACCAGGAAAAATGTATTAAATGTGGCAAATGTATTAATATCTGCCCTTATCATGCAATTATTAAGAGAATAAGGCCATGTGCAGAAGCCTGCGGGGTTGATGCAATTGAAAGTGATGCACATGGACGTGCAAGGATTAATAATGAGAAATGTGTATCTTGTGGCCAGTGTATGGCAAGCTGCCCATTTGGTGCTATTGCCGATAAGTCACAGATTTTCCAGATGATACATGCAATAAAACAGGGTGGTGAAGTTATAGCAGAGATTGCACCTGCTTTTGAGGGACAGTTCGGGCCTGGGATTACACCAGCGCAGATAAAATCTGCACTTAAGGACTGTGGTTTTAGTGATGTATATGAAGTTGCGCTTGGTGCTGATATAGGTGCTGTATCAGAAGCACACCACTACGTTAAAGAAGTAGTAAATGGTGATTTGCCATTTCTTCTCACTTCATGTTGTCCTGCATGGTCGGTGCTCGCCAAAAAGTATTTTCCAGAAACTATAGATAGTATTTCACAGGAACTTACACCTATGGTTGCTACTGCAAGGAGCATTAAAAAGAAACATCCTGATGCAAAAGTAGTATTTATAGGACCATGTGCTGCTAAAAAGCTTGAAGCATCAAGACGTACAGTACGCAGTGATGTGGATTTTGTTATAACATTTGAGGAATTAGATGCTATTTTTAAAGCAAAAAATATAGACTTTAATAAATATGAGAAAGGACGTTCAATGCATGATGCTACTGGTGCAGGACGCGGTTATGCTGTAGCAGGTGGTGTTTCGGATGCAATAAAGCAGTGTATTGATGAATATTATCCTGGAACAGAAGTTAAGATTGAACATGCAGAAGGGCTTAGTGACTGCAGGAAGATGCTTCTGCTTGCAAAGGCTGGGAAAAAGAATGGCTGCATGATAGAGGGCATGGGATGTCCAGGAGGGTGTGTAGCAGGTGTTGGTACAATACTTCCAATAGCCAGTGCGAAAGCAGCAGTTGCCAAATCTGTAAAAGAATCAACTGAAAAAATACCTCCAAAAGATTTACTTGAAATCAAGCTTGATTAATGTAAAACAGGTTGCTATCCGCATATTTTATGGTGTGGATAGCAGATACATATAATATTTTTGCCTTAATTTAAGAAAGGCAGGGGGATTTTTATGCTAGAAATTTTAAAATCAATTTTATTTGGAATTGTGGAGGGCATTACAGAATGGCTTCCTATCAGCAGTACGGGACATATGATACTGCTGGATGAGTTTGTTAAACTTGATGCATCGGATGCATTTATGGAAATGTACCTTGTTGTTATACAGCTTGGCGCAATAATGGCAGTTGTATTATTATTCTGGAACCAGCTGTGGCCATTCTGCCTGCCACAGAATAACTCCATACAGCAGCATGGTATTATGGGTTATATTAAAAAAGATACTTTTATAATGTGGTTTAAAATAGCAGTTGCATGTATTCCAGCAGTAATTATAGAGCTTGCAATGGGAGATAAGCTAGAAGAAATGTTTTATAATTACCAGACAGTTGCAATTATGCTTATAGCTATTGGTATAATATTTATATTTATTGAAAACCGTAACAAAGAACAAACAGCAAAAGTAAGTACAATAGCAGGAATTACATACCAGACAGCATTCCTTATAGGTGTATTCCAGCTTGTAGCGGCAGTATTTCCAGGAACATCCCGTTCAGGCGCAACAATTATTGGAGGTCTTGTATTAGGGCTTGCAAGGACAGTAGCAGCAGAATTTACATTTTATCTTGCAGTACCTGTAATGTTTGGAGCAAGCCTTATAAAAGTGTTGAAATTCGGGCTTTCATTTACTGCAAATGAAGCTTCTCTTCTTATAATAGGAATGGTAACTGCATTTATAGTGTCACTTGTAGTTATAAAATTCCTTATGGGTTATATTAAAAAACATGATTTTAAAGTATTTGGATGGTACAGGATTATATTAGGTATACTTGTACTTGGATATTTTATTGCGTTTTAAAATATCTTCATTTTCGGAATTGTGTACCCATTAGGAAATAACTTATAAATATACATTGTAAATGGCAGATAAAGATTGTATAGTTAAATGTATAAACCAGAACTGGAGGAAAAGAAATGAACATTATTGATAACATAAACAAAAAGCTGGTTTTTGACAGAGATGAAATTTGCGCTGGTGGTGAAAAAGATATTGAAGAAATTATTCATGTTTCACCAGTCACTTTGCCCAAAGACTATATTGAATTTTTGAAGCAGGTTTCTGGGGAAGGCAGTTATGGTCCTGAATTTGAAGTGGAAGACAAAGGGGTATCTATTTGGATTTGGAGCGCGAAAATGGCATTAGAAAAATTAGAAGAATTTAACCAGCCTTTTAACCAAGAGTTTATCAGTAATGCGTGGTTATTTGGTAATGACCTGGGGGATTTAATCTACTTCTTTGGAACTGGAAAAGATGGTTTTGGCCTGTACCGTACTTCTGCGGGTTGGTTAGGTTTTGAAAATGCGGAAAAAATTTCTAGTACCCTTACTGGTTTTCTTGTTAATGGTGTCGGAATTGATATTGCCACGAGTTTATAAAACTATAAACTAAATTATAAAAATATTAATTTTTTTTAAAATCTATTGACATAGTTCCAGAAAAAGTATATTATAGTGATGTTAGTAGGGAGAACCTGCTACCCTTTTTTCAATTCATACCTAAAGGCATCCTGTGTATGCAGGATGCCCTTTTTAATGCACATGGAAGTAAGCTTGTACATCCTCACTTTGCCTTTGCGGTAATAAATTTCTTTATCCTCATACATTTACAGATGAAGAAAATTACGGTTGTAGAATAAAACAATTCATGTTATAATTGTGCTGCGGGAGCATGTATAACAGGTTATTTCTATATTTGTACTAAATATAATATTAAAATATAGTAATAGTACAGCTGCCAGATGCATATAAAAGTTACTATGGAAGCAATTCACAAGTTGACATATCAGCAAACAGGGATTAAGATATAGGTAAGCATTATAAGGAGGTTAAATAATGGATTTTCAACGTATTGATAAAAATACAGTTCAGTGCCGCATGACTGAAGAAGAAATGAATGAATATGGTTTTGAGATAGAAGATTTTTTTACAAACCAGGAGAAATCAAGGGAATTTCTGGAACAGATAGTTGAACGTGCAGAAGAAGAAGTAGGATATGAAGTTGAAAGCGGCATGATTTCAATGCAGCTTATGCGCATGCCTGACAATTCACTTATGATTACATTTTCAGACCGCGGTGAAGATGGCCTGCAGAATATGCTTCACCATATACAGAATCTTGCAGGGCTTATAGATGAATCATCTGTTGATGCAATTGTAAACGGGTTATGTAATATGCATAGTGATAAAAATGACCCGGATGTCCCTGGAATACATATGGCTGAAAACCTGGATAATATTAACAAGACTGGCAGACACAAACTTTCTGATGAAGAGAAAAAGGCTGCTTACCAGAAGCACTTGAAGGAGATTGAGAAAATAGCACGTTCAAAAGAGAGAAAGAAACTTTTATCAGCAAAACTTTTCCATTTTAATTCTTTGCGTGACCTGGAACTTTTTGCATCTACTGTTTCTTTTGATAAACCTATATCAAGCCGTGTATATAAGGACAAGTCCTTAGGAGATTATTACCTTCTTATTAAAAAAGGCAAGCTTAAGGCATCTGAGTTTGAAGAGTTATGTGAGCATCTGAGGGAATACGCTGTTTTATGCATGGACCAGCCATATGCAGAACAATATTGTAAAGAGCATTATGAATGTCTTATTCCAAAACATGCTATAAAGATTTTAAAGGAATATTAGTTGATTGGAGAAAAAAGTATTGTATGAAATACGACTTTGATTTGGAGGATCACAGAAAAAAGCATAAACGGATAATATTTAACATATTAGTAACAGTTGTGGAGGCAGCTATAGCTGTATTTGCTGCATATGCCATTACACATTACGGGCTTGAAAAGATGCAGGTATCTGGTGATTATATGAGCCCTACACTAAAAGACGGTGATAAAATACTTATTAATAAAATGTCTTATATGGTGCTTTCTGTTAAGAGAAATGATGTTGTGGTAATACAGCAGAATGGTTCAGAGCATAATTATTATACTGTTGCACGTGTCTTAGGGCTTCCAGGGGAAACAGTCCAGATTAAAGATGGATATTTATATATTAACGGGGATAAACTGGAAGAGAAATATAATTTTCCTGTAATGGAAAATGGAGGCCTTGCATTAGAAGATGTTATCCTTGATACAGATGAGTATTTTGTACTTTGTGACAACAGAAATGAGAGTGAAGACAGCCGTAATGCCAATACTGGCAATATTTTGAAAAAAGATATTATTGGAAAAGCGTGGCTTAGGACTAATTCACTGGCATTGATAAGCAGTATTAATGAATTTAAAGAGAAGCCAGATAATCCGTAGCATTGCTGCGGGACAGATGGCTTCCATGGGTGCATTATTATTCTGTCCTCATGTAAATAAGCAGTTTATAGTACAATAACAGTTACAAAACGCCACTTTACAAAGTGGTGTTTTTTAGAAATGGAGAATTATTATGGAGTTCCAATGGTATCCAGGGCATATGGCAAAAGCAAAAAAGGCTATGCAGGAAGACATTAAATTAATTGATGTAATTATAGAGCTTGTAGATTCCAGAATACCATATAGCAGTAAAAACCCTGATATTGACTCACTTGCCAATGGCAAATCAAGGGTAATGGTTATGAATAAATATGACCTTGCAGACAGTCCTGTTACAGATGAATGGGTGAAATATTATGAAAGCAAAGGTTACTTTGTTGCCAGGGCTAATTCAAAAGACAGGACAGGAGTTAAAGCAATAAATAATATAATACAGAAAGCATGCCATGAAAAAATTGAAAGAGACAGACGCAGGGGAATACTTAACAGGCCTGTAAGGGCATTGGTTGCTGGAATACCCAATGTAGGAAAGTCTACATTTATAAATAGTTTTACAGGAAGGGCATGTACTAAAACTGGCAATAAACCTGGTGTTACTAAGGGTAAACAATGGATACGCCTTAATAAAAATGTAGAACTTCTTGACACACCTGGCATACTCTGGCCTAAATTTGAAGACCAGGACTCAGGTATGAGGCTTGCCTTTATTGGTTCAATAAAGGATGAACTTTATAATATTTATGAATTAAGTATACTTTTAATAAAATTTCTCTTAGAAGATTATCCTGGTGCAATCAGCAGTTGTTATAAAACTGAAATTCCTGCTGGCAGTAGTGAAGCAGACGTACTAGGAATTATTGCAAAGTGCAGGGGATGTATAAAAAGTGGTGCAGAACCTGACCTTGATAAAGCTGGCAAATGCCTTGTGGATGATTTCCGTGCAGGCAGGCTTGGCAGGATTACTCTTGAAAAACCAATGTAATTATAGGGAAATCCCTGGCATTTTATTCCTGGATTGGAGGAAGAATATGTATGATGAAAGTACAGTAGAAGACAGCCTTAAGGCATGTAAGGATATATCTGCCATCAGTAATGGTATTACTACTGATGAACTTTTTTCCAGCCTGGATTTATTTATTAAAGAAAAGTCTGGAAATCATAAATGGGAAGACACTCTTAGAGAACTGGAAGGAGACAATAAAGGTACTCTTACAGTGGAAATATCAATAGAAAGTATAAAAGATACTAGCAGGCGCAGGAAAAAGATTCCTGCTATAGCTGCTAAGGCTGTACGCCGTATAATTATGGCAGCATTCTGTCTTACAGCAGCATTTGGGCTGGCTTCTTTTGTTAATGCACATGTAGCATACCAGACAACAATAGAAGGAGAGTCGATGGAACCTTCATTTGCAAATAATGATTCCGTTATAATCCAGAAGCTTTCTTATTACCTGCATGACCCTGAGAGATATGATGTAATTGTATTTCCTGTAAAAGCAGATTCTGGTGATGGTGAAGAAGAAGTTAATTATATTAAACGTATAATAGGGCTTCCAGGGGAAATTGTGCAGATTAAGGATGGTAAGGTATATATAAATGGCAATGAACTGGACGGGGATAATTATTCAGAAGAAGAAATTATAGACCCCGGGCTTGTAAGTACACCAGTAAAGCTTGCAGAAGATGAATACTTTGTGCTTGGGGATAACAGGAACATGAGTACCGACAGCAGGTACCAGCTGGTTGGCATGGTGAAAAAAGATAACATTGAGGGTGCAGCATGGTACTGTATATGGCCTTTTTCACATATAAAGAAATTGTATTAGCTGCCAAGGATGGAGGATACATGGGAAAACCAATTAGTGATATACGTGATGAGTTTAATAAGGCGGATTTTAACAGGAAGAAAGAATTATGTGTTTTATATGCAGATGATGAAAGGAAAGGCGTAAAACAGCTTATTGCAAAATACAGGCGGGAAGAAGAAAGCATGGCTTTAGAACTTAAGCGTCTTGATGCCATGAAAGTTTTTGAAAGAAAATATTCAGGATATAAACTTATAGCAGGTATTGATGAAGCAGGAAGAGGTCCTCTTGCTGGTCCTGTTGCTGCAGGTGCAGTTATACTTCCAAAGGATTGTGAAATTCTTTATCTAAATGATTCTAAAAAACTTTCTGCTGCCATAAGGGAGCTGCTTTATAATGAAATAAAGGAAAAAGCAGTGGCTTATGGTGTTGGTATAGTTTCCCCAGAAAGAATAGATGAAATAAATATATTACAGGCTACATATGAGGCTATGAGGGCAGCAATTAAAGATATGGGCTGTGAACCTGACATGATACTTGCTGATGCTGTAACAATACCCAGGATACCTTATAAACAAGTGGGTATTATCAAAGGTGATGCAATAAGTGTGTCTATTGCTGCTGCCAGTATAATTGCTAAAGTTACAAGGGACAGGATAATGTGTGAAATTGACCAGATATATCCTGAATATGGTTTTGCTTCACATAAAGGGTATGGTTCAAAAGCCCATATTGAAGCAATACAGAAATATGGCCCAAGCCCTGTACACCGCAAAACATTTATTAAAAAGATTGTAGAAAGGCAAGAGGATTGATATGGCGGATAATAACAAAAATAAAAAATTATATGGCAGGGATATTATTGGAAACCGAAATAAATCTGCTATAGCCCTTGAATACCAGCGTAGTGAAAAAGCCCCTAAAGTTATTGCAACTGGAAAAGGATACCTTGCAGATAAAATTATTAAAAAAGCGGAAGAGGAAAA
Source organism: uncultured Lachnospiraceae bacterium (assembly GCA_948794795.1). Classification (GTDB taxonomy): domain Bacteria; phylum Bacillota; class Clostridia; order Lachnospirales; family Lachnospiraceae; genus Butyribacter. The sequence continues at coordinate 22,726 of CAQGLR010000031.1, forward strand.
TATACCTGTACACCAGGATGAAAAGCTTGCAAGTGATTTGTCCAATCTGGAGATAGGTGAATATATACCTCCTGAACTTTACCAGATTGTAGCAGAAGTCCTTGTCTTTGTTGATTCTATGGATAAAATTAAAGGCAAAGTAATGGATAAGAAAAATAATTAAAATATTGTGGCGCAGAAAGGAACAGAAAACTGGATAAAAGAGAAACTGGCAGGAAATACGAAGAAAAAGCGGCAAAATTTCTACAAGATAATGGTTATAAAATATGCGCATATAATTATTTATGCAGACACGGTGAAATTGATATAATAGCTGAAGACAATGGTTATATTGTTTTTATTGAAGTGAAATATAGAAAAAATGGTTTATTTGGAAACCCGCTGGAAGCGGTAAACAGTGTAAAAAGAAATCATATTACAAAGGCAGCACTGGATTACCTGGTTAAAACTTTCGGAACAGAAGAAATCCCATGCAGGTTTGATGTTGTTACGTTTAATGGCAATAATGCCAGTCTTATAAAAGATGCTTTCCAGGCCATGTTATAATTATAAACAGCCAGCTTTCCAGCCTGATGGATATTGTATTCTCATAAATAACATGTGCCTGCGGGCAAATATGGGGGAATTTATGTTATATGGAATAAATGAGCTTAAAAGGCTTGTAAATAGTGTAAATATAAAACCAGATAAGTGTTATTACCCTGATGATGGCAGGAATATATGTATAGTAGATGATTTAGCAGAAGTACCTCTTATAAGGTTTAAACCTTTTGAAGAATACAGCTGGTTAAACATGGGCTTTTCTACAAGGCTTGGCGGCGTAAGCAAAGGGTACTTTGCAAGCCTTAACCTTGGTTTTAACAGAGGGGATACAAGGGAAAATGTCTGTGAGAACTATAAACGTGCATGTAAAGCAATGGATGGCTGTTATAAAAACCTTGTGCTGTCTGACCAGGTACATGATACAAAAGTAAAGTATGTAGATAAAACTTATACAGCAGGTGAAAATATAGAAAAGAAACTTACTGGTGTAGATGGCATGGTAACTGATGTGCCAGGGATTATACTTGCGACTTCATATGCTGACTGTGTACCATTATTTTTTGCCGACCCTGTTAAGCATGTAATTGCTTCATCACATTCAGGATGGCGTGGGACTGCTGGTTTTATTGGCAGCAAGACAGTGAAGAAGATGGAAAGCCAGTTTGGAAGCAGGCGTAGTGATATTATATGTGTAATTGGCCCGTCAATATGCCAGGACTGTTATGAAGTGAGTATTGATGTTATAGACCAGTTTAAGAAGGTTTATCCTGAAAATACCTGGGATGATATTTTTTACTGTAGAAATAGTGAAGAAAAGAAATACCAGCTTGATTTATGGGCTGCTAATTACCACCAGCTGTTACTGGCAGGATTAAAAAAGGAAAATATACATGTATCAGGGCTTTGTACATGTTGTGGAAACATGGTGCTTTTTTCACACAGGGCATCTGATGGTAAAAGAGGAAACCTTAATGGATTTATTATGATACAAGAAGGGAAGTGGTTTAAATGAACACAAAATTAATTGCAGGGCTTATTGTAACTGGCCTGGTACTGGTTATCTGTGTGTTAAGCTATGTAAAGGCCCCACCAGATATAGCTTACATAATCTCTGGCCTTAGGAAAAACCCTAAAGTCCTTATAGGAAGGGCTGGTATTAAAATACCATTCCTTGAGAGGAAAGATGAACTGCTTATGCGCCAGATAAGTGTTGATATTAAGACAAATGGCTATGTGCCTACAAAGGATTTTATTGGTGTTAATATTGATGCTATTGCGAAAATTACTGTTGATTATGAGAAACCATTGGATGGAAAGGTGTCAAAAGAACTGTCACCAGGAATTGCACTTGCAATGAAGAATTTCCTGAATATGAATGAAAAGCAGGTGGTACAGGCACTTACTGATTCACTGCAGGGTAATATGAGGGAAATTATTGGTACTGTAGAATTAAAAGAATTATGTACTAACAGGAAGAAATTTGGTGATGAAGTCCAGTCAAAGGCACAGCTTGATATGAGTGCACTTGGAATTAAGATTATTTCATGTAATATCCAGAGGATTGAAGATGAAAGAGGGCTGATTACTGCCCTTGGACAGGATAATATGTCCCAGATACAGAAAGAGGCTTCTATTGCAAAGGCACTCGCTGACAGGGATGTGGCTATTGCAGAAGCTGATGCAAAGCGTGAGGCGAATGATGCAGAAGTCAAATCTGATACAGAGATAGCAATTAAGAGGAACGAACTTATAATAAAACAGGCTGAATTAAAGAAAGAATCAGATACTAAAAAGGCTGAATCAGATGCAGCATACAGCATTATGCAGCAGGAGCAGAGAAAAACTATTGAAATAACAACATCTAATGCCAATATTGCTAAACAGGAGCGTGAAATAGAGTTAAAGGAAAAAGAAGCCCTTGTTAAGGAGAAAGAACTTGATGCGACTATAAAAAGACAGGCTGATGCAGAAAAATACAGGGTACAGCAGGAATCTGATGCTTCACTTTACAGGCGCCAGAAAGAAGCAGAAGCTAAGAAGTATGAAGAAACCCAGGAGGCAGAAGCCCGTAAAATACAGGCAGAAGCTGCAAAGTATACTAAGGAACAGGAAGCAGAAGGTATTGCTGCATTAGGAAAGGCAGAGGCAGAAGCAATACAGGCAAAAGGTGTTGCAGAGGCAGAGGCACTTGAGCGTAAAGCAGAAGCTATGAAGAAGTATGGCCAGGCAGCTATGATGGAAATGATTGTAAAGGCATTGCCTGAAATGGCAAAGGAAATTGCAGAACCATTAAAGGCTATTGATAAAATAACGATTATTGATGGAGGCAATGGTAATAGTGGTGTAGAACAGATGGGAGGGTATGTACCTTCTGTACTTGCTAAAACTATGGAATCTGTAAAAGAAGCCACAGGCATTGATATTGGTGAAATTATGAAAGCAAACACTTATGATGCCAAGGTAAACAGGAATTTGAATGTTACTGGTATAGTACCAGATATTCCAGGTGAAGACGGAGAGGAAAAAGAGTATTAATCCAATATTAACAAATTTTTATAAATTTTGTTATTTCTTTGTCAAAAGGTGTAGACTAAAATGCAATTTTGTGAGAGAATATTATCAGGACTGTAGCTTTATGTTACAGATAATAAGCATTATTGAAAGGAGCATGAACATGATTTATTCACAGGAAGTAGAAAACATGTGCCCAGTTGCCCAGGGTGTTGCCCACGGTTGTGCACCTATCCCAGAGGAAGCAAAATGGGTTAAAGCAAAGGAAGTAAAGGATATCTCCGGTTTTACACATGGTGTAGGCTGGTGTGCACCACAGCAGGGTGCCTGTAAACTTACACTTAATGTAAAAGAAGGTATTATCCAGGAAGCTTTAGTTGAGACTATTGGATGTTCAGGTATGACACACTCTGCAGCAATGGCTGCTGAGATTCTTCCAGGACGTACAGTTATGGAAGCTTTAAATACTGACCTTGTTTGTGATGCTATCAATACAGCTATGAGGGAGTTATTCTTACAGATTGTATATGGCCGTTCACAGTCAGCATTTTCAGAGGACGGGCTTGCTATAGGCGCTGGTCTTGAAGACCTTGGAAAAGGACTCCGTTCACAGGTTGGTACAATGTATGGTACATTAAAAAAAGGTCCCCGTTACCTTGAGATGGCTGAAGGTTATGTTACAGCAATCGCTCTTGACGCAGATGACTTAATCATTGGTTACAAGTTCGTTAGCCTTGGAAAGATGACAGACTTCATCAAGAAGGGTGATGACCCTAATACAGCATGGGAAAAGGCAAGTGGCCAGTATGGCCGTGTTGAAGATGCTGTTAAGCTCATTGACCCTAGAACAGATAAAGAAATCGAAAAATAATATAAAGGAGGCAACGAATAATGGCATTATTTGAATCATATGAAAGAAGAATTGATAAGATTAATAGCGTATTAAACAGCTATGGTATTGCTTCTATCGAAGAAGCTGAAAAGATTACAAAGGATGCTGGACTTAACGTTTATGACCAGGTTAAAGGTATCCAGCCAATCTGTTTTGAGAATGCATGCTGGGCTTACATAGTAGGTGCTGCTATAGCAATTAAGAAAGACTGCCGCCGTGCTGCAGATGCAGCTGCTGCTATTGGCGAAGGTTTACAGTCATTCTGTATCCCTGGTTCAGTTGCTGATACACGTAAAGTAGGTCTTGGCCATGGTAACTTAGGCAAGATGCTTCTTGAAGAAGAGACAGACTGTTTCTGCTTCTTAGCAGGACATGAGTCATTTGCAGCAGCAGAGGGTGCTATTGGTATTGCAGAGAAAGCTAACAAAGTACGTAAAAAACCTCTCCGTGTTATACTTAATGGTCTTGGAAAGGATGCTGCACAGATTATTTCACGTATTAATGGTTTTACATTTGTTGAAACAGAATATGACCCATATACTAATACAGTAAAAGAGATTTTCCGTGAATCTTATTCTGATGGTCTCCGTTCTAAAGTAAACTGCTATGGTGCCAATGATGTATGTGAAGGTGTTGCAATTATGCATAAGGAAGGCGTAGATGTATCAATTACAGGTAACTCTACTAACCCAACACGTTTCCAGCACCCAGTTGCAGGCACATATAAGAAAGAATGTATTGAACAGGGCAAGAAATACTTCTCAGTAGCATCAGGTGGCGGTACTGGACGTACTCTCCATCCAGATAATATGGCTGCTGGTCCAGCTTCATATGGTATGACTGATACACTCGGACGTATGCATAGTGATGCACAGTTCGCAGGTTCATCTTCAGTTCCTGCCCATGTTGAAATGATGGGACTTATTGGCGCTGGTAACAATCCAATGGTTGGAATGACAGTTGCAGTCGCAGTTTCCGTGCAGGAAGCAGCGGACGCTGGAAAGTTTTAATTTAATTCTTGTGGATGAAATGCTGAAAAGCTGGAAAGTACCGTAACTTCAAGGGTTGCGGTACTTTTTTAATACAGCCGCCCTACAAAAAAAGTAAAACTTATAGGAATACTAGTTTTAGAAAGTATGCAGAAATTATATAATTATATAAACTCTGTTTTAAGCCAGAATAATAATACAAAATAATGTTACAAAAGATTGATAATAAAAGTATCGTACTTAGTTAAGGTAAGATTAAAAAAGGAGATAAATATATGAGGAAATTAAAAAAACGGGTTCTGGCATTTACGGTATTACATTTAATGGTTTTATTTAACCTGGGTATAACAGGATGTGGTTTAAAAGATTATAATGCCAAAGAAGAAGAAATAGCAAAAACTATTTCTTCTGGTTCTTCTTCTGTAGTAGAAACTATTTCTTCTGGATATTATCTTTCCCTTGGAACTTTAGATGAAAATGTTATAATAAATGAAACAGAACGGAATAAGTCTGGAATAACAGTTGTAAATAAAAATATTATTTTTCCACAATGCAGAATTAGAAGTATTAGTATGAAGAGCTGGTCACGGAGAGAAAAACCATATAATCCGCCAGAACCTGAAATTGTCCAATATGTAGATGCTCTGGAAAATGCAGAAATAGTAGATAATGTTCCAGAAAAGGTTTTAAAAAAAATGGTGAAAATAGAAACGCATATATTATATTTAAATAGCCATAATAAATTCCGGACAATAAGTATAATAAATTTTGGAAATGGATACCATGAGATTTCTGTTGCAAGGGATAATAAGAAAAATTTTGCAAAAAATATTCCAGTACAGACAGATACAGGAAAGAAATATTATCAAATTTTTTTGCACTCGATGGAAGCAGAAAATATTATAAAGAAGTGGATTAACTGGGAAAGCCAGGGGAAAGATGGATTCAGCCATATACAAAATGCCAGCCTGTCTGTTAATGGAAGTATGGATGTGACTAAGTTTAAAGAAGACCAGTTAAAGAAACTGAAAACATATTTAAAATCAGATAAAAAAATAGCTGAATCTCCTTGTGGTTATGAAAACTATTTTGAATGTATACAGGAGGATGGAAGTAAATTCCACTTTTCAATATCTGCAGATGGAGAAAGTATTTCAACAGACAGGGCAGTATATGTAGTGGATTATCCAGACAATATAGAAATAGTAGAATTATTTAAAGAAATCCACAATCTGCATTGACTGTAAGCAGGCATTGGCTACCTGTCCAGTAAAAACCAACCTCATTGCCACTTTACTTAGCCTGGTAAACCAGACCACCGCTTAAGAAGCATATATTTTAAAAGGCTGGTTTAATTAGGTTAAATTTCACTAGAAAATAGTGGATTTCTGATTTTATGGCATATGTACAAAAATTTTCCTTGAAATTTTTTCCCTAATTGGGTACAATAGGAAAGGAGGATATCCAAAGCAGTATTCTGGCAGGTTTTTCCATATTTTTCCATTTATGGCAAAGATATAGTCTATGTACAAAGGACAAGCCTGCATAGTATAAATCTTTTTATTTAGGAGGAATTAAAAAAATGGCAGTTAAAGTTGCAATCAATGGTTTTGGACGTATTGGACGTCTTGCATTCAGACAGATGTTCGGTGCAGAAGGTTATGAAGTAGTAGCTATCAACGATCTTACAAGCCCTAAGATGCTTGCACATCTTTTAAAGTATGATTCATCACAGGGTAAGTACGACAAGGCTGATACTGTTTCAGCAGGTGAGGATTCAATTACAGTTGATGGTAAGGAAATCAAGATTTATGCATTCCCTGATGCTAACAACTGCCCTTGGGGTGAGCTTGGTGTTGATGTAGTTCTTGAGTGTTCAGGTTTCTATACATCAAAGGACAAAGCGCAGGCACATATCAATGCAGGTGCACGTAAGGTAGTTATCTCAGCTCCAGCAGGTAATGACCTTCCTACAATTGTATACAATACAAACCATGAGACATTAAAGGCTGATGACAAGATTATTTCAGCTGCTTCATGTACAACAAACTGTTTAGCTCCTATGGCTGATGCACTTAACAAGTATGCAGAAGTACAGTCTGGTATTATGGTAACAATCCACGCTTACACAGGTGACCAGATGACACTTGACGGCCCACAGAGGAAAGGTGATTTAAGAAGGTCACGTGCTGCAGCAGTTAATATTGTTCCTAACAGCACAGGTGCTGCTAAAGCTATCGGTCTTGTTATCCCAGAGTTAAATGGTAAACTTATTGGTTCTGCACAGCGTGTTCCAACTCCTACAGGTTCAACTACTATCTTAACAGCAGTTGTTAAGAAGAGTGATGTAACTGTTGAAGGCATTAACGCAGCTATGAAAGCAGCAGCAAATGAGTCATTTGGATACAATGAAGACGAAATCGTTTCTTCAGATATCATTGGAATGAGATTTGGTTCTCTCTTTGATGCTACACAGACAATGGTTTCTAAGGTATCAGATGACCTCTATGAAGTACAGGTAGTTTCATGGTATGATAACGAGAATTCTTACACATCACAGATGGTAAGGACAATCAAGTACTTCTCAGAGTTATCATAATATGTTTTTTCTGGAAGTATAATTGTATCTGGATTACGCTTCATGTACGGGTCCGGTCTGTTTTGGACCGGGTCCGTTTTTCTATACTGGCATGATACCAGTATTCTATCTATATGTATTAAGGGAGGTAAATTATGTTAAATAAGAAATCAGTTGACGATATCAACGTAAAGGGTAAGAAAGTATTAGTAAGGTGTGACTTTAATGTGCCATTACAGGATGGAAAGATTACAGATGAGAACCGTCTTGTAGCAGCACTTCCAACAATCAAGAAGTTAATAGCAGATGGAGGAAAGGTTATCCTTTGTTCACATTTAGGCAAGCCTAAGGGAGAGCCTAAGCCAGAACTTTCACTTGCACCAGTTGCAAAAAGGCTTTCAGAACTTTTAGGACAGGAAGTTAAATTTGCAGCAGATAATAACGTTGTTGGTGACAACGCAAAAGCTGCTGTAGATGCTATGAATGAAGGTGATGTAATACTTCTTGAAAACACACGTTACAGGGCAGAAGAAACTAAGAATGGTGAAGCTTTCTCTAAAGAACTTGCTTCCCTTTGCGATGTATTTGTAAATGATGCATTTGGTACAGCACACAGGGCACACTGCTCAAATGTTGGTGTTACAGAGTATGTTGATGGTGATTGTGTAGTTGGATATCTTATGCAGAAAGAAATTGATTTCCTTGGAAATGCAGTAAATAATCCAACAAGACCTTTTGTAGCTATTCTTGGTGGTGCTAAAGTTTCTTCAAAGATTTCAGTAATCAATAACCTTCTTGATAAAGTTGATACCCTTATTATTGGTGGTGGTATGGCTTATACATTTATGGCTGCGCATGGTGAAGAAGTCGGCAAGTCACTTCTTGAAGAAGACTACAAGCAGTATGCACTTGATATGGAGAAAAAGGCAGAAGAAAAGGGTGTTAAACTTCTTATCCCTACTGATACTGTTGCAGCAGATGATTTCTCAAATGATGCTAATTATAAAACTGTAGGACGTGGTGAGATTCCTGCAGACATGGAAGGCCTTGATATAGGAGAAGAGTCAGCAAAGCTTTTTGCAGATGCTATCAAAGGTGCAAAGACAGTAGTATGGAACGGACCTATGGGATGTTTTGAAATGCCTAATTTTGCTAAAGGAACTATTGAAGTGGCTAAGGCTATGGCAGAACTTGAAGACGCAACAACAATTATTGGCGGCGGAGACAGTGCAGCAGCTGTAAACCAGTTAGGTTTCGGTGACAAGATGACACATATTTCTACTGGTGGTGGTGCTTCCCTTGAATTCTTAGAGGGTAAAGAGCTTCCAGGCGTAGCAGCAGCAGACGACAAATAATTACAATAGTTATTGTGTGCACAGGCACACAGAAAGAGGTTTATAATGGCAAGGAAAAGAATTATTGCAGGCAACTGGAAGATGAATAAGACTCCAAGCGAAGCAGTTGCTTTAGTTAATGAATTAAAAGATTTAGTTAAAAATGATGCTGTAGATGTAGTATATTGTGTACCTGCTGTTGATATTGTACCTGTTGTAGATGCTGTAAAGGGTACTAATGTAGAAGTTGGTGCTGAAAATATGTATTTTGAAGAAAGTGGAGCTTACACAGGTGAAGTTTCAGCTTCTATGCTTGTAGATGCAGGTGTAAAATATGTAATTATCGGACATTCAGAGCGCCGTGATTATTTTAAAGAGGACGACTGCCTGTTAAATAAGAAAGTTAAAAAAGCATTTGAAGCAGGCCTTACACCAATCCTTTGCTGTGGTGAGTCACTTGAGCAGAGGGAAACAGGCGTAACTATGGACTGGATACGCTTACAGATTAAGTCAGACCTTGCAGGTATAACAGCAGACCAGGTTAAAACACTTGTTATTGCATATGAGCCAATATGGGCTATTGGTACAGGTAAAACAGCTACTGCAGACCAGGCACAGGAAGTATGCAAAGGAATACGTGACCTTATAGCTGAAATATACGATGAAGAAACAGCAGAAGCTGTACGTATCCAGTATGGCGGTTCAATGAATGCAGGCAATGCAAAAGAATTACTTGCAAAACCTGATATTGATGGCGGCCTTATTGGTGGTGCTTCACTTAAAAAAGATTTTGGTGAGATTGTCAACGCATAAGTATAGGTTTTTTGCAAAAATCTGATACTTCAGGAATGTGGTAAATGGGGGTATCAAGGGAAATGGATTCCTTTGATACCTCTTTTTGGTGTCTTAGAAACCAGCTAAACTATCATAAATATATATCATAATATCAGAATAATAGAGCATATACAGGAATTAACCCAGACAGTGCAGGAACAGAAATTGCATTGTTTCTATACTATCAATATATTAAGGGAAATATGGAAGACATTACTGAATATAATATAAAGAATTATTTGATATATACAGTGTCTTTGAAAACGTAGTATTTTTTGATTTCCAGCATTAGAGAATGCTAAAATTCCCAGTATCTAAAGGGCTTTGTGGGTATTCGGCATCTAGGAAAAGACACAAAATTTAGAACACTATCTATCTATTTTTAATTGAAAAATTAATGTATTTGTAGTAATTTTTATTATTTTTATATTTTTATAATCAAAAAAACACTACAGAAACGCTGTAAGGCATTTCTGCGGCGTTCATGATATTGTTTTGAGTCCAGAAATACATATAATTTTTTTAAGCTATTAACTATTTAAATATCTGTCAGTGTTAGTATAAACTATAGATAATTCATGTATAAGAGCCATCATATCCCTGTCCTTATCAGTATAGCTGTAATCATTACTAGCACTTAACGACATAATTTCACCAATAGTCTTATTATTAACCTTTGGATGAATTGATTTTGACTTTGCGAGAATACTAATTACAAGAATACCAACCATGATTATAATTATAGCTATTGTACCGTTGCTTATTTCCATCTTATTACCCTGCCCTTTTTTATTAATTTTAATGGTTCTTATTAATCTTTCTGCATTAGGAAACTTATTACCCTGCCCTCTTTTATTAATTTTAACGGTTCCTATTAATCTTTCTGCATTAGGAAACTCTTTTATTATAGCTTCCTTTGCTTGTTGAAACTCTGAAACCTTTATCTTAGCTTTCATTTTTTTTGAAGTTTTTTGGAGAATCTTCTTTACTTCATTATATTCGGAAGTTTTATAAGCCTTTTCCAACCGCTCTGCCTCAGATTCAGAAAGATACTGCTTTGCATACTTTTTGCATTTTAACATTAATTTATTTATGGTCGTTTTTTTCAAGTCATTAAAAAAATGTAAGCTATTCATAATCAACACTTCCCATCAATTATATTAATGATTTTTTCACGATAGCTCTCGATAGCTTTGATTTTCTCTGCTTCAGATAATGCAGATGATACCTTGTTTCCCAGCTCTGGAGAGAGTTGGGGAAACTTCTCTGTAAAAGCACTTAATGCAACAGAAACCGATTCATATCCTGTTAATTCTCTAACGGTCTCATCAAGAATACTGTTTGCCGTTGAAAAATCAAGAGAATTGCAGGCATCCAAAAAACTATCAGCCTTTGCCTGGCCACAATACCTTGATATGATAATTGAAATCTTCTTTAATGATTCTTTAGAGCTTGCAACGGTAGATGCAAAACTCGCTGGGTGTATTAACTCCATTTCAAATGCTCCCTTTCTCAAATTGTAACAAATGTTTTTTCTGTTGCTGTATCTTCATCTTTGACGAAATCACGAATGATGATATTCCAAGTATCCATAAAATCACTTGTACAATCTCCAATTGCCATAATATTAGCTTTGCGGCGGTTATGCAGTTCAATATTTTCTTTATACTTATCTCTGTCATCAACAGCAGAACGGAAACGCTCTATACAAGATTTATAAGTATCATTCATAGAAGCAACTACTTTTTCAAGTTCCGCCACACATTCTGTCATATACTGGTCTACCACCGATTCTGTCAGTCTATCTTTTAATTCCTCAGCAATATTATTCTCATAAACTGCATTTTTGAACTCGGTTTTGAAAGATTCTTCACATTTTTTCAAAAAAGTCTGCTTTGAAGCCCAGATCTGTAATTTATAATCTTTTTCCGTAGCACTTCCAAATATCTTTGAAAAAAAAGTTCCTATATTTGCAAAACACCATTTCTTATTAAACAGAACAACAAGTTTTTTATATAGCCCGAAATTTATATCACTTACTTTCACTATAACATCACTAGGCGGCGTCAGCGTTGAAGCAAATTCAAACTCAGGCAAATCTGGAAGTTCTATGTTTTTAATATCTTCCTTAACAAGGCGTTCCCTGCAAGCATCACTTTCTGTGCAAAGCATTCTTTGTCTTTTTTCAACAATCTTTTTTACATCCTCACTCACTTTTCTTAATTGTCCAAAAGTCCTTTGTGCAGCATCTTCCACCTTTTGCTTTGCAATGTCATTGGCAATTTTCTTAAAGTCAGCTGCAGTAAAAAGATTATCTATTTTATTTCCGTCCATTGTATCGTCAATCTTAGTCCAAATTTTTTCCACAGCCGCAGCATACATTGCTTCAGCAACAAACTTCTTCTCACAGGATGGTTTTAATGCTGCACGTTGATGTTCAATGACCTTTTTATAATTTCCATCGAAATTTTTTAATATACTAGACTCATCAAGTTCTTCAAGATCATCTTTATTAAAATCTTGACTTAAAATATTCTGCACTTTATCTGTATAATCCGTTATTATCCCAGATATTTGGCTGATTTTTTCATCATCTGCATTGATAAGTTTTTCAATATTAACAATATAATCCAATATACTTTGAAGTTTAGTTTTCTGGGAAGAAATCTCAAAAGTTACATTGTTTATAATCTCGTCCCTTGCTTTACCTTGGGCTATATAAGATACATAGCTCATAAGCGCTGGCATACCACTATCTTTCTTAAATACATCATAAGAAATATTCTGAATTCCATGATAGTATTCAAGATTCTCAGAATGTGTATGAAGCCAAGCAAGGGCAGGGACATCTTTATGAGCAAACTTAATATGTTTCATCTTGTCTATAGGAGGATTATTTTCTGCATTAAGCTCTGTCACACCTGCCTTTTCAGCTTCAATTGCACTAAAATATTCCAAGGAACATGTAGGGAAAATAATGCAATCCCTGTATGCTTCATCTATATTTGCAAGACGTGTTTTCAAAAAATCGACAGACATTACAAAAGATTTTGGACTTTTGACATCTGTGTATCTAACATCAATTTTATTCAAAGCAAAAATCAATGAATGGAATTTATTTTGTGCTGTAAACATATCTTTAACCCGATGCAAATATTCCTCCTCAGATGTAGTCAAGTATTTAGAATAATCTATTGCAAATACTGCAACATCACACATTTGCATAGCTTTTTCAGCCACATCAGCATGGAAAGTTCCTGCTGCATCTGGACCCGCTGTGTCGAAAATAGTATAAGAAGAAAAATTATTTTCATCAGTTACATAATCTATGTGCATGTTAGGAAGTGCAAAACCCTCATCTTTGTTATTCTGCGCAGATCTGAAATGACCGTTGATTACGTCATATATCTCTTCGCAACTTGCAAAATCCTGCACTTCACTACCTTCAAGCCGTAAATGATACATATTATCATGACTTTTTTTGTAGAAGCAGTTATTAGGTGTTGCAAGCTCTGTACTTGTTGGAGCAATTTGCTCTCCAAGAAAACAATTAACGATAACACTCTTACCGGCTTTCTTTGAAGCAGCTACAGCGAATTTCAATTCAACGTTGATAGACTTCTTAATTTGTTCCTTTATTGCCTTACATGAAGCAAGTGCATCATCAATATCTTTAATTCTCTCTTTCTTTTCATCGTCTATCTCTGTTCCGGTTCTTTGCTTTAACTCTGTCAGGCATGAAATTGCTGATTCACAACCTCTAAGTAATTCGTCAACGTTCTTCATAAAACGCTTTGTCTTATCGGCATCCTTTTCTTCTTTTCTCAGAAGAATATCAACCATTTCCAAAGGATAGTCAATGAAAATCAACTGCTGTACAATAAAAGCGAGCTGAACACGTTCATTGTTTTCAACAACAATCCTGCAAGGATTGTTGACATCAATTTCATTAATCAGACTACTCATAGAAAGGATATCCCTGCTACGTTTACCATTCCTTGCAGAATAGGAAACCATAAGATCTTTCTTCTCATAACATACCTTAAATTTGTACAGATAATCAGCATCAAGCCCCCTGCCCTTATTATAAAGCGCATCAATATAATCATAAAGAGTACCTGTACCAGAGTAAACAAAGACTACATCATTATCATTATCAATAGTTCTTTTAATCTCCTCAATATCGTCTTTAATATTACTACCATCTAATTCTATATATTTCATTTAATAGCCTCCTACGAATTAGTTAACAAGCGAATCAAGAATCCTACTGATTTCGCTAATAATTGCAGCATTCTGTTCCTGTATCCGGTGTTGTTTATCTAAGTACTGTGTTTCCTTGTATTTTATCTTGTAGAAGTTAGTGCTAAGGAATTTACTAAACTCCTTGCTTTGGATATAGTCAATAATATCATCAATTGACTTTATTTCTCTTGCAACAAATGGCTTCTCTATACTAACCGCACGAACAAATGCGTTTATAAGGACATCTTGCAAGATTTTAATATCAATATCAAAATCAGCTCTGAAATCATCAACGGAATACAGCTTGCCACCTCTAAGAGAACTATGGTAGTGTTCATAGTAACGCGTAAACGCTTTTTTATCAGCTACACTGCAAGGTTCATTGTAGTTATTAAAGTTAGAAAATGTCTGTTTTAATAAATTAATTTTGAAAACGTCAGATTTATCACCATTTTCCTGTTTACTGATAACTTTTTTCACTTCTTCAATTATCCCATCTTTTTTGCCAACAGCAAAGAATGCCTCTTTAATCAACAACATAAGATCTTCTGGGATTTCCCGAAGACCCGAAATCCTGCTAATATCATCAGCCAGTAATCTTAAAGAGTCAGATATATCAAAATAGTGATGGAAAAGGAGCATCATACACAATGGTTGATCTTTAGGAGCAATATCAATATATGATAAATCATTTTCACAGCCAGGCTTTCTATAAAAAACAGATAAACTATAAAAATTATCTATGCTGTCATAAAATTCTCTAAGTCTTTCTACACTATATTGGCTTGTAATAAGAACCTGATAAATATAACGTGAAAACCTTTCAATAAGACTCTGATAGTAAAGTTCGTTACTATGATCAGTTGACAATAAATCACTTCTATAGGCTGATATCTCATTTTTAAGCAGTTCTTTTAGATTATCATAATACTGAAAATCTGAATCCACACCCATAGCTTTTAGTATAATATCTAAAATTTGCGCAGAATATTCCATATGATGCTTATCAGCCATATTGATAACATTTTGAGAGAAGTCCCCATACATTTCCTTGAATTTTATCTTCCTTATATATCCTTCAATCCGGGCAACATCCTCGTGAGTACCTAAATAGGGACTATGCTTAGCAGCATCATCAATTAACTCATCTGAAATACTATACTTTTCTGTTGTAACGTTGTCAGAAATATAATCTACTATCTTTTTTGAAAGCGGCTGTTCAGCAGGTATATAGGAACGTATATCTGCTTTTAAATCAAGAAGCCGCTTTTTTACTAATGGAGGAGTATCAGTTATCAGATCTGTAACCAAAGCAACTTGTTCTGTACTGTAACTTCTGCTTAAAGTTATATCTTCATTACCAAAACAAATATCTTTGAATACTTTCAGTATATCTGCCCTTATGCGGTTAACACGGCGCTTTAGAACTTCAAAACGCTCTGTGCTGTTATAATTTTCAAGTCCTTGGCGTAATTCATCAATGCCAAACCCACATGGCATAAGAGTTTTCTTCTCATCAAACTCCCGCAATGCGCGTGATTTTCTATCAGGGTCATAACAAAGCTCTATACTTTGAAGGTATGCCAATGCTGAACCAAAGTAAATCCTCCTATCACATTTATCCACGGATACAAATCCTGTTTTGATCCATTGGTCTTTGATAAGTTGGACATTCTCTACGACATCTGTGCTACGTTCGATTTTATTAGCAAAAACAAATAGCTTGTCTTGCAAAGGATTCCCATCATCATCAGAATCTTGCAATATTTTTAGAGGACCTTCCGTAATGCTTGGTTCATCACCTTTTGCTGTAATGATTATTGCATCAGCAGATTTCATTCTGCTTAGTGTTTGCTGCTTATGTAATGCTGTTGGTGAATTAAAACCTGGTACATCGTAAATTACAGCATTTTTCATTCCTGAAAGCTGCTTGGAACGTATAATAACTTTGCTTACAGCAAGTGCTTTAACCTCATCAGTAATATAGACTTCCAAATCACCGTTTTCAATATCTTTTGCGGCAAATGGCTTGTCAGGTATACCAAGCAAAGAAGTGATTTCCTCAGAATGTCTGATAATTGTCTGGATATCTGATTTGATAAAATCAGTATTTTTCCGCTCTTTAATTTCATCAGGCACTTCTTTGTCATATATTTTTTTATAATTTTCCTCACTAAGAGTATCATAGGAATATTTTTCATAATTTGGAAAACCCAACTGTCTAAGTTTATCCCTAAAATCAGAATTAAACTCATCAGATGAATAGAATGACACTATTGCCTTATCGTCTTCATCATCACCACTATATGAAATGCGTGTAGCAGTATATGTACATCTTTTATCAGCACGAGGCAAAATATTGTTCTTCATTAAAGCGTTTGCAAATGTGCTTTTGCCTGACGATTCTTCTCCCACAATAGCAATCTCAAACTCATTATTCTCTAATTTTCTCAATATTGTTTCTGCTTCTGTTTTTAATGTCCTAAGTTGCTTTTTACGTTCTGCACTTATAACTGTCCCTGAATCTATTTTAAGAATACGATCAATAGCTTGGATTTGTGCATCAAGTTTCGATATATATTTTTCCTTTTCATTTTCAGAAGCTATATATGTTGCCATACAAACCTACCCTCCATTTTGCGAATTGTAACAATTTATTATCATTATGCAATAGGGAAGTCGAAAAGTCAAGGGAACTGTAATATTTTGCCGATTTTCAATACTGGTAAACTATATAATTATTCAAAAAGCACATAGCTATGGTCTTTTAATGTAAAATTTTTCTATATGAGGGCATAGCTATCCAACCTGTATAAAAGGCATATAATCCAAATTTATTAAATTAAAAAATGTCCTTGACAAAGGGTACACTTTAGTTTAATTTTGATATTAGAATTAATGGTTTCATCAGTTAATAGAATATATGTTGACAGAAGAGTGAAGAGGATTTTTTCGTTTATTAGATTATATATAAGGTGGTGGCTGGAATGATATATCTTTATACGGATAAGCAGGATTCTGGCAAGTGGATTTTACAAAATGACTTGTATTTTAATTTATATACAAGTAATGAAAGATTCACAGAAGAGGACAAAGAACTTATCTGGCAGATTGACCATGCAAAATTAAACAAGGATAAGCATATAGAAACAAAGTATGGGCTGGGAACAATACGGAATCTTTCCAGTGGCTGCAAAACCATACTTAATATTATGAAGAATCCTGGGAAAGTAGTAAATGCAAATGAATGTGGCCAGAATGTACTGGATGTTCTTTTTTCAATGGAAGGTATTTCTTTATATATGAACAGACCAGAACGGATCCATATAAAAGACGATGTAGAAATTTGTTTTAATGATGTTGATATAGTGGCTGGAAGTAAAGGCTATGAACATTGGTGGTCAAGGGAATATAAAAGGAGGAGTCTGGATGATTTATAATACCATAAAATTTAATGCTGCCCCATTTTCTTATTCCCTGGAATTTGCTGACAGGATTACATTGGTAAGGGGAGACAGTGCTACTGGAAAGACATATCTTTACCAGATGCTGGAGGATTTGAGGCTGTTAGAAGAGTATAAGGCAATAAAATTGTTTAATTATAAGACTGAGGGATTTCATGATAATTTAAAAAAATGCAGGGATAAATTTATCGTGATTGATAATGCAGACCTGCTTTTGAATAATGAAGACAGAAGGTTTATTAATTTTGACTGCAGCAACCAGTATATGCTGTTTGCCAGGAATTGTGATGGACTGGATTTATCACAAGGAAGTTTTATGCTGCTTTATGAGAATGATTACAAGGTGTCGTTTAAAAGGGAGCTGGTGGCTGTATGAAATATATCTGGACAGAGGACACAGGAGCAGGACTTCATTTTTGGGAACTTGTAAATGAACATCTTTTTCATTGTGAATTTATTGTTGAAAGTAAAGGAAGCAACCAAGGACTTCTGGAAGCAGCCAGGGAGCTAGTGCCAGGTGATGGGGACAAATATTTTTTTGCATTTGATATTGTTTATGACAATATGGATGTTATGAATAAATATCTGGAGCTCAGGGAGCTGGCAGCAGTGTACCATGAACAGATTGTGATTTTAGATATGATTTGTTTTGAGTATATTATACTAAGCTTTAGTAAGCTCGTAGAATGGACTGGTACAGGTAAGAAGGATAAAATTGCTATGAGGGAGAGAATTTTGTGTGCGATTGCAGACCACAGGATTGATATTGGCAGGATTGAGGACAGGAAAACAAAGGAATATCTTATGGGATTTAAAAGATATTCGACAGAAAGAGTAATTAAGGCAATCACATATGAATTGACAGAAAATGATGAATGGAGTGTGAAGGGCAGGCAGATGGGAAACTGCTGGCATAAGGATTGTTGTGTAAAACAGAATAATGAAAAAAACAGTTGTGGTATCCATAAGGGAATGACTGGTGTAAATAAACTTGCCGGACTGTTTGCTGATTGGGAAGTATCAAAAATTGTAAATGCATAAAGTTAGGTTTTTTGCAAAAATCTGATACTTCAGGAATGTGGTAAATGGGGGTATCAAGGGAAATGGATTCCTTTGGTATCCCTTTTTAGTATATTGGGAATATGCAGATAAAGAACAGAAGGGATGGAAAAAAACAGGCAGATTCATGTTAATTAATAAAACGTAATAAAGAGGGAAAAAATATGTATAAAGAAAATGATTTACTACAAATTGCAAAAAGGGAAAATAACAATAAAAGAAATTATCTTGTTATCAATAAACTCCAAGGTAAACATATACCAGTAAAACCATCACAGGCATTAGGAATGTTTAAAGAACTTGCAATGCTTTTAAAAAAAGCATATCCTTATGAAAAAATATTATTTATTGGTTTTGCAGAAACCGCCACAGCTATTGGTGCAGCAATAGCTTCATATTTTGATGCTTTTTATATACAGACTACAAGAGAAGATGTACCTGGTGCGGACTATTTGTTTTTTTCAGAAGAACACAGCCATGCAACAGAGCAAAGATTAGTAAAAAATGGGTTAGACAGCATTATGCCAGAAGTTAACCGCATTATATTTATTGAAGATGAACTGACAACAGGTAACACAATATTAAATATTATAAAAATATTAAAAAAGGAATATCCTTGTATAGATAAATATTCTGTTGCTTCTCTTGTAAACGGAATGTCAGAAGAACATTTACAAGTATATAAAAATAAAGGAATAGTCCTTCATTATCTTTTAAAAACAGACAATAGCAAGTATCCTAAAATAGCTGCTGGATTTGCAGGAGATGGTGAATACATATCTCCAGATGTTTCAGATAATACTACAACAAGCATAACATATTATAATGCAAATAATTATATAGATGCTAGAATGGCAGTAAATACTACTGTATATAATAAATATATTAGTGAATTATGCCAGTATGTTATAGGGCAGACTAGCTGGACTGGAAAGAAAAATATTCTTATTACAGGCACTGAAGAATTTATGTATCCTGCATTACGTATAGGACAGTTTCTTGAACAAAAAGGAAAGAATGTAAAAAGCCATTCCACAACAAGAAGCCCTATTATTGTAAGCTGTGAAAAAGAATATCCATTACATGTAAGATATGAACTAAAAAGCCTGTATAATGATGAAAGAACCACATTTTTATACGATATTGGACAATATGACTGTGTTATTATAGTAACAGATGCTATATACACTGGAAAAAAAGGCATAAATACATTAATTAATGCCCTGGGTACCAAAAACAAAGAAATACATATAATAAGATTTTTTGCCAATTCCTTGATTTAAACTATTCATCTGGATACCAAAAATAAAGAAATACATATAATAGGTGGTGTTAATTTGAGAAGTTCATATAAAAAAAGTGATGTAATATTTTTATTAAAAGATATAACAGGAATGATACAGCCACAGCCAACAGAAGAAAGGGAGCGGCTTATACAGTCTGGAAAACACTATTGTGAAATGCTGCCAATAGAATATGTACCATCAGAAAAATATATGGAAATATATAAGGATGCTTTGAAAAGATATTCACTGCAGACTGCGCAGGCAGTAGGAATACTGTCAGACAAAATAATTAAAAAAAGAGGAGAAGATATAGTCCTTGTTTCACTGGCAAGGGCAGGGACTCCAGCAGGAATATTAGTAAAACATTATATAAAACAAAAATATAAATTAAATATCCCGCACTATTCAATATCAATTATAAGAGGAAAAGGAATTGATAAAAATGCAATGAAATACCTGCTGCAAAGATATAAGCCTGGACAGTTATTATTTATAGATGGGTGGATAGGAAAAGGTGCTATATCAGATGAATTAAAAAAAAATTTAAAAGAGTATCCCGGTGTAGTACCAGATATTGCAGTAATAGCAGACCCTGCTAATATTACAGAACTATGTGGTACACATGAAGATATATTAATTGCAAGTTCTTGTTTAAACAGTACTGTATCAGGGCTTGTAAGCAGAACTTTCCTGCGTAGTGATATTATTGGTTCTAATGATTTCCATGGGGCAGTTTATTATGAAGAACTGGAAGAATCTGATTTATCATATGAGTTTATTAATACAATAGAAAGTAAATTTAATTTTAATAATACAATAATAAAACAAAATAAACTTTCTAGTTATGGAATTGATGAAGTAAAGATAATTGCAAATAACTTTAATATTCCTGATATTAATTTAATAAAACCTGGTATTGGTGAAACTACACGTGTGTTGTTAAGACGTGTCCCATGGAAAGTCCTGGCTGATGGAAAATATATAAATAATAGTGAATTAACCCATATATTAAAGCTTGCCAAAGAAAAAAATATACCAGTAGAAACTTATCCAATGAAACACTATAAATGCTGTGGAATTATTAAACAAATAGCTGATACATAAAAAACATGTATTTAAAAATTAATTTAACCTTATCAAATAAGTCCATACCAACCGTTTCTATGTTGCGGAAACATAAGCGGCAGATGGCGGATTGCTTTGTCAGGATAAGCAGATTTACAATATTTTTGCCAGTATATATTGTAAATCTGTTGCTGTTTTGAAAATATTATTTTATTCCAAATACTTCTGACATTAACAATATTTTTTTTGCCCAGGCCGTATGTGTTTTATACTCGTCCATACGTTGTTTGTTTATATCTGATGATACAAAAGAATGTGAAGAAGTATCCCAGTTTATTATAGATTTTGCAGAGAGATAGTCATCTTTATTTACTTTATATGCATTATTAATTATTTCAATCTGCTTTGGGTGTATAACAGTTTTTCCTGTAAAACCACATAATATGTCATCATTAATTTCATTTTGCAGCCCTTGTATCCAGTTATTACTATTAAAATACTCCCATACAGGACCAGAAATTACATAACTGGTACCATAGACAGTGCAAATATCAGAAAAAATCTGTGCAACAGGTTTTATCTGGTGGATTGATTCATTATCGTGTCTTCTGAAACCAAATATATGGCATAAATCATTTCCACCAACCCTGATATTAAGTATGCGGTCTTCAATTTTGCTTATTTTATCTTTTAGTGTATATAATATATCATAACGTGTTCTTAAATCAACAATAGAAGGGCTTTCGTATATTGGCATTATATATACCGGATTTACAGAGTTTTCATTAAGTTTTATAGCAGCTTGTATGTAAGAATTAGCATTTTCTATTGAAAATTTAGGAATTATATAACCTGTAATTATTTTATTAATTTCCTTAAATTTTTTCTCCAGGCGGAAAATCTGTCTGGTATTACGTATTCTTATAAAAATATATGGAAGGAAAAAATCATAATTTTCCTGTGCCTGGTATATTTTAAGAAGACTTGTGTATAATATGTTTTCTGCTTCCTGTACATATTTATCATTTATTGTATCTTCAAGGCAAAGCGCCAGCGAATATTTATTTCCAAATTTATTATTAATAACTGAAGAAGCAACTGATTCATTATTGGCAGGACAGTATAATAAAGCACCAGTGCTATAATATATAGGTAAATCTTTCATAATTTTTATAATATCCCCTTTGTTTTTAAATTATTTGTCTCAAAGAGCTATTACAACCTAATATACCATATATTTTAAGAAAATAATAGAAAAAAACAGATAATAATGATAAAATTTACAAAACAATAATAATTATTAATAATCAAAAAATAAACAATATTATATTATTGTTAAATTGTATAAATATATTTTATGTAATAGATAAATATCAAATTATATTAATAATAAAGTTTATTAAAACTATTATATATAAAGATATTTATTAAAAATAATAAGTAAAAAGTAAAATATAGATTTAACAGTACCATATTCATTAAAAAATATGTACAAAATTTATTATTATTTATTTAAGCTATGTCAGGAAGCAGTAAAATATTAAGCCTGGTTAATAGGAAAACATTTGTTATTTAATTTATGGATTAATATTATCAACAGTGTATAGTATCAAAAAGTATATAAAACAGGGAGAGCCAGCATGGAAAATATAAAATACAGGTTGCATATATAAAGATTGTATAAAAGTTATTCTAAATGTTTTACCAGAAGGCAGCTGTTTGGGGTAAAATTTTGGAATTGCCAGAGCCAAAATATCTGTGTATTAAAGTTACTGTTCACAGGTCAGCTTGACATGAAGAAACCGATGGTTTAGACTATT
>CAQGLR010000032.1 GCA_948794795.1 uncultured Lachnospiraceae bacterium
CATTGGTAAAACTTTGGAATTGCCAGAGGCAAAATACCTGTGTATTAAAAAAATGTGGAAACTCAAAATATTGTATTAAAGCTAAATTGAAAAAACATATATTGTATATTATAATGATTTTATTATAAATAAAATTAAGGAGTGTTTGTAAATGGGCTGTTTAGGAAATGTATTATGGTTTTTGTGTGGTGGTTTTCTTGGAGGACTGGGCTGGACGCTGGCAGGCTGTCTATGGTGTATTACAGTTATAGGTATACCTGTAGGCATGCAATGTTTTAAAATTGCAGGACTGGCATTTTTTCCGTTTGGCAAGGAAGTAGCTTATGGTGGTGGTACAATGTCATTTCTAGTAAATATGGTATGGCTTGTGGTATCAGGTATTTACCTTGCAGTGGAACATACTGTTTTTGGCTGTATTTTATGTGTTACAATAGTTGGCATACCATTCGGGATACAGCATTTTAAACTGGCAAAGCTTGCACTTATGCCATTTGGAAGTGATGTAATATAATTAACTACAATGCCGTTTAGTTAAGAAATTTTATAAAAATAATAGTTTTTATAATAATCTTGTTGTAGATGGAGGATTAAAATGATAATTAACAGGGAAGATATGATGGAACTTACAAGGCGTATGACACCAAAGAGAAATTCTTTCACAAGGATAGCAGGATGTTATTTTAATGAAGATGGGGAAAATGATGGGACTTTTAATATACATTTTCTTGATTTGCCATTAAAAGACAGGGAAGAAAATTTAAAGCTTGCTAAAACGGTTCCTTATTCTGGTACTAATAGTAATCTTAAAGGTTATAGGTTTATGAAACAGAGTGAGGGTAACGGTAGTATATGGCAGCTTCTTATGGCTATGAAGTCCTGTGGGCTTAAAAATGATGCACTTATGGATGTTTTTTATGACCTTGTGGCAAGGCATTATAACAATAATGGCAAAGGTTATGCAGTTATAGTATTCCATGATTGTTATGATGTACCTGTAAAGGCAGCAGATAAGGAGAGGCTTGGTGAATCAGAGGAGGTCTATGACTATCTTATATGTGTAATCTGTCCGCTTGCAGGGGAATATGAACCAGGAAAGCCTGAATGTGGTTTCTTGTTCCCTGCATTTACAGACAGAAGCAGTGATATACACCATGTAGCAGTGTACAATTCAGATACTGCACATCCACATATGGAGCTGGCAGATGATATATTGGGATGTGTATAAAAAAAGAATATATAACATTGTATAGATTTAGGTTCTTAATAAAAGTGGCATATAATAGTAGACTTTTGATATAAAATTATGTTAAAATAACAATAATTTACAGTAAATTACTGGAAATATTACTTCTGAAGTTAGATACAGCAGAATTTTGCATAGAGTAAATTGTTAAGGATATATGCTGGAAATACAAGTGTAGTAGTGTTATATAAGGTTTTCCAGTGTAATGTACCAGATAATCCAGGCAAAAAAACTGCAGGATTTAACAGGCAGAGTGATACATAACAAACCAGGATACAGGTAGTTATGGAGGATTAAGAAAGAAAACATTTGTGTGAAAAGAATGTTTTTCACACAGCGGATTTGTGTTTATGCATAAGTCTGCAGGCTAAAAAGAATAAAGAATGGAGGGATTTTATGAAGAGAAAAAGACTGGCAATTCTTTTGGCAGTGTCATTATTATTACAGATACTGCCGCTTCCAATGGGATGCCTGGCACAAGTATCTGGCATATTCCGTACCAGCATGGCGGCAGAGGCAGATGAAGAAGTGCTTTCAGGTACAGAAGGGGATATCAGCTGGCAGCTGGTACCAGAAGAGCCTAAGGATGGATGGCTGCTTAACGGGGTGACACCATACAGGCTTGAACTGTCTGGAACAGGTGATATGAAAAAATATAGCACAGAAAGTTATTCAGTTAAAAATGATAAGAATGAAACAGTTTACTACACCAGGACAACAGCACCATGGAAAATATCTATAAGTAAAATACAGACTGTTGTAATTGGTGATGGAATTACAAGTATTTCAGATTATGCTTTTTATTTAGGTAATTCTATTTCATCTATAGAAATGCCTGATAGTATAAAATCTATTGGAAATTATGCATTTTATGCTTGTAATGCTTTGAAAAAGGCTGTATTGCCAGATGGCATTGAATCTATTGGAAACAATGCATTTGAATATTGTACAGATATGACAGAAGTTAATATTCCTGCTTCTGTGTCTTCTATTGGAATTTGTGCATTTTATGCGTGTTCTGTTTTAAACAGTATAGAAATTCCAGGAAGTGTAGAAGAAATAAAGGCATCTGCATTTAGCTCATGTAAGAATTTAAAAAAGGCAGTTATCAATGAGGGTGTTAAAATTATTAACATCAATGCTTTTTATAACTGCACAGCACTTACAGAGATTTCACTTCCAGAGAGTTCTTTGACAACAATTGGGGAAACTGCCTTTTATAATACAGCACTGGTTTCATTTAATGTGCCAGCATCAGTTACAAATATAGGTGTAAATCCATTTATGCTTGGAAGTTTTAAAAATATAACAGTTTCACCAGGCAGCCAGCATTATGAAGCAATTAATGGAGTATTGATAGAGAAGAAAGATTCCAAACTGTATAAGGTAATTAGTTATCCTTGTAAAGGTGCTGCTACAGCTGTAGTTCCAGAACCTGTAGAAATAATCGGAAAACAGGCGTTTTATTGTTCTGGGCTGAAAAGTATCAGTCTTCCAGGTTCATTACTGGATATTGAGTATAGTGCATTTGAAGGTTCAATAATTTTATCAGGTATTGATGTTCCAGGAAATGTTAAAAAAATTGGCGACAGGGCATTTAATAATTGTTCTTCTTTGGCTGATATATCTTTAGGAGGAGATATACTTTCTATAGGAGATTATACATTTGCGTATTGTTCTTCAATTACCGGACTTGTACTTCCAGATAAAGTAACTTATATTGGAAATAGTGCATTTAGCAATTGTTACAAGTTAAAGGAATTAATATTTCCTAATAGTATTATAAATATTGGGAACAGTGTACTTTCTGGCTGTTCTGTGCTGGAAAAAGTATCATTTGGACAACAGATAGAAAGTATTAAGGGAAATGTTTTTAATGGATGTCCAAAGCTTGCAGAAATTGAGATTTCTCAAAAAAACCAAAACCTGGCAGCAGAAGGTAATGTAATATATAATAAACAAAAAACTAAGTTAATTTATTATGCTGCTGGTATGATGAGTGATAAATTTATGATACCAGAAACAGTACAAACTATTGGTTCATATGCATTTACATATTGTACACATCTTGAAGAACTGAGGTTTCCAGCATCTGTAACAATTCTGGAAGACAGTGCAGTTTATTATAATAGTTCAATCAGCAAGCTTCTTTTTTATGGAGATGCACCTGCTGTAAGTGAATCAAATGGACAGTCCTATGATGATAAATATAATGTAACATCTTTTACTGCTTATAATACTTCTATATTATCAAACAGAGTTAATAATGGTTCTTATAATAATTCTGGCATGACAATACATAAAACAGAAGATTCTTCTGGATGGGAGAATGGCTGGACAGGAACAGCAAAGTATAAGAATGAGGAACAGCAATATGCTGATGTATATAAGTGGGAACAGAATTATATAGTCCTTGACTGGAATCCTGATAAAACTGATATTGCAACAGGCAATTTTGGTGGATTGTCATGGAAATACAGGGACGATATTGGTGAAATTGTATTTTCAGGTGAAGGGAAGATACCTGATTTTGAAGAAGATAACCTGCCATCATGGAGCAATATTGAAGACATAAACCATATGCAGGATATTAAGCTTATTGAAACAGGCAATGCTACAGAAATTGGAAATAATGCATTTAATGGCGCTAGTAAGCTTGCAAGGATTTTTTCAGGTGACAGCCTTGAAAGAATAGGACAAAGTGCTTTTGCAAATTGTACAGATTTACAGGTAGTTGGAATACAAAGTGCCATAAGGATAGATAAAGAAGCATTTATTGGTGATACAGCAATCCGTGATGATATGGATATACGTAACTGCCAGATAGTTGGAGATAGTGCATTTAAAGGATGTACTTCCCTGACAGGAATACTTCTTGGTGAAAGCCTTAAGACTATAGGAAATGAGGCATTTGCATTATGTAGTAAAGTTGAAACAATGATACTTCCAGAGTCTTTAGTTTCACTTGGTGATAGTTGCTTTATGGGATGCAGTATTTTAAGGACAATTAATATTCCAGGAAATGTTACTGCTGTTCCAGCACTTTGTTTTGCGGATTGTGCAAATTTGCAGAAAGTTTATTTCTATGGTGACTGTCCTGTGGCATGGGAGGATAATTGCTTTAATAACACACATACAGATATAACTATTTATTACAGGGCTGGAAATACTTCATGGGATAATGTGGGAACCAGCTGGAACAATATTCCTGTTACAGGGTTAGATAAATTCTATACAGAACAGCAGGACCATTATTCATTTGCTAATAGCAGTAGTTCATTTGGGTATGGTTCAAGGTACTTTATTCCGAGACAGCGTTATGTAACAGCATTACAGAGTATTATAAGGGGTTCATTTTACTATGCGTTAAGTGACGTATGGGGTGGCAGCTGCTTTGGAATGGCAGCATCTTCTACAGAGTTTTATGAAGGGGAAATGTTTAATGTAACAGACTATAATCCTTTAGCAGAAAACTTATATGATATCACTGCACCTGGTGATGCCAATGCTGCTATAACTAAATTAATTGAGATATACCAGGTATCACAGTATGTAGATGAAATTGGCATGGAGATAGCAGTTAATTTGGGAAAATATAAGAAGCTTGTAAACCAGGTTGAAGAATTTGAACGTTCTGGAGGACTGGATATAGATTCATCTGCTGACCCATTAGTTATGTGTTTATATGACGGGTGCTCAGGCCATGCAGTAGTTCCAGTATCTGTAAATATGGATAGTAATGGAAATTATATTTTTGAAGTTTATGACAGTAATTTCCCAAATGGTTTCAGGACACTTATGGTTAATAAAGACCTCTCAGGAATTATTTATGGTTCATATAAAGAGGCTTCATTTGTAAGGTATTCTACAATAAGGGACTGTCTTTTAAATGCTGATTTTACAGGCCAGTATCTTAATAAAGAGCCTTTTGAAAGTAATAAAGTTGCTATTGCCATTAACCGTCCTGAAATAAACCTTGTTAATGGTGGTGGAAGGGATTATACGGAAATTGAAGGAGCTTATGAACAGAGACCTGTATCAGATGCCACAGAAGATGAAACAAATACTTTAAGAAGTTTTGTACTGCCACAGGGAGAGTACCATATAGAGGATGCTTCTATAGAGAAGCAGAGTGATGGTGAAGAAGCAGTACAGGAAAAGTTAAAATATTATATAGCTACAGAAGATTTATTCTCAGAGATAGAAACTTCTGATGAAGATGCAGAGCTTGTTGTAAAAAGTGTAAAGGGAACAGGATACGATACAGTTACTCTTTTATCAGAAGAACCTGGAACAGAATCTGAACTTACAGTTATGGATGTATCAGGAATTAAGAAAGAAATTTCTGTAAAGGCTAGTTCTGTTACTGTAGATATATTAAATGATATGGAAATGACATTAACTGTTTCTGATGATGCAACAGAAGTTAAAGTTGATGGAGAAGAACTGGAAATGTCTGGAACACAGGCAGATATTTCTTTCTGTACACAGGATAAAGAAAAGCAGATGGAGATTTCTGATATGTATTGTGAGCTTTCTCTGGATAGTAATAATAAACTGTCTGGATTAGCAGAAGCTTATGTAACATGGGCTAATAATAGTACAGAGGATATGGATGTTATTGCAAGGATTAAGGATGGTAAAGGAAATGTAATAGCAGAGTATAAAGAAAATAAAACTATTAATATGGGCATGCAGAAGATTAACCTGTTATTTGACAATATACAGACAGACCTTGGCGGATTATCAGGAGAATTTAATGCAGTATGTGAAATTATAATAACTGGTTCTAGTGAAGCAAGTGTTTCTTATCCTGGAATTATATTAAATGCAACTGGTACACAGGATGTTGTAATACCAGCACCTGAAATAACACTAAAGCCAGAAGAAACTGTAACACCAGCACCAGAAACACCAGCAACAAGTATACCAGAGGTGACACCAACACCTACAGCAAAGCCACAGGGAGGAGGAAGTGTAATTATTTTCCCTTATTTTACACAGACACCATCCCCTTCACCTGCTGCAACACAGTCACCTGCTGCGGCACCAACATCCACTGCAACACAAGTGCCTGTAATTACACCTACACCAACACCAGCTGTAACGCAGGCTCCTGTGTCAACACCAGTACCAGAAGCAACAACAGCGCCAGCAGAACCAGAAGAAACTGCAGAACCAGATAATAATGTTTCTCTGCCTGTGAAAGGAAAGATAGTAAATTCAGGGGCGCTTAAATATATTGTTATAAAACCATCAGGTACAAATGGTACTGTGTCCGTATATGGTGCAAAGAATAAGAATGACAAAAGTGTTGTTATACCAAAGAAAATAAAAATAAATGGATATTCTTATAAAGTAACAGGTATTAATAAGAATGCATTTAAAAATATGAAGAAGTTGTCAAAAGTGACAATAGGTGCCAATGTTAAGGTAATTGGAACAGGTGCATTTAAGAATTGTAAGAAACTGCAGTTTATTATTATTCCAAATAAAGTAACAAATATTGGAAGCAAAGCATTTGCAGGATGTACAGGATTAAAATATCTAGTTGTAAAATCAGGTAAAATAAAATCTATAGGGGCAGGTGCTTTCCAGGGAACCAGCCAGAAAGTTACAGTAAAAACCTTGAAAAGCAAATGGAAAAAGTATTCCAAAATGTTTATAAATAAAGGAAAGATGACAAATAAAGCAGTATTTCTTATTGAACCAGCAAAGCTGGAATATAAAGGCAAAAGTTATTAATTATAGGAAGTAATTATCTGGACCCTGCCTATGCAGGTTAAGCATAGGCAGGGTTTTGTTTTAGTGTAAATGGTGGTGTCCGCCATGGCTTTGATGGCATCCGCCGCTATCTGTATTGTCTATATAAGGGTCTGTATATCCTGTATTGGATTCATAAATGGTAATTAATCTATATATTTCAGACATACTCATATCCCTGCAGTCATCAACAGTTATTGTATCATCATATTGCACAAGCTGCAGATAGGCATAATATTTACCAAATGAAAGCCCATTATCGTGGGCCTGTGGCACAATTCCTGGGTCAGCGCTGATGCTGTGGCTGCTATGCCCTGAATGTCCGCAACATCTTTGTACACCTGTGCTTATATTGTTCTCATGGCTGTTGTTTGCTGCTATTGTAAATATAAGTTCAGAATCTTCTGTAATATATATATCCATAGCCTGGTTTTCTACAATTTCATCAATAGCAGCTGTATATATTTTTCCTTTAAGTGATAAATCCTTAAGGATTTCTTCTCCCTCTGGATTATATGCTGTCACAGATACTACCCGGTCAAAGCGGTTAAGTGCAAGTTCAATGGACGGATTAACATCAATACTTATATAAGAAACTGGTGACTGTATCCATAAATATCCTCTTATTCCTGCTATAAGGAGTATTGCCAGGCATGCCAGGGCAAATTTATTCCGGAGTGTGGGACGTTTAGCCAGGACAAGGCTTGTTTGGTTTTTACGGCTTGCTGAAAGAAATTGTTTGGTTGATTCTTTTAACTGTCCATCTGCTTTAATATTATCAAATGCTTTATGTATTTTATCCGTCAATTTCTTCACCTCCCAGCTTTTCTTTTAATATCTTCCGTCCCCTGGACAACAGGGAATAAATTGTATTCTCTTTCTTGTCAAGTATTTTTCCTATTTCATCCGCTTTATATCCTTCATAATAATGCAGATAAATTACATCTTTATATTTAGCTGGAAGTGAAAGCACTGCTTCTAAGACTTCCCTGTGTTCTTCTGGTACTTCTGCTTCTATTTCAGCCAATGTTTCAAGTGGTATTTTATTACGCCGGAAGAAATCGTTAAGGTAGTCTTTACAGGAATTAATGGTTACACGAAGCAGCCATGCTTTTTCATGTTCAGCATTATTAAATGGTTCATCATGCAGCATATATTTTAAAAATACATTTTGGAATACATCTTCTGCATCTGCATGGTTTTTAAGATGATAAAAACAAACATGTTTTATCATATCTGCATATTTTTCAACTGCATGGTTTACTTCTGGTTCACTCCTCACATATGCCACCTCCTATACACTTGTTTAAGCCTGGAATTATACCAGGTGTTATCTGGCTTTACAGGATATATCTAAAATATTTCCTGGTAAAGAGGACTGCGGATATCCGCATAGTTATATTTATTATATATAAAGAGATGGGTTGTGTCATTATATTTGTAACCACATTACCATACAGTTTATAGCTTTTTAAATATTACTAAGATGGTTAAATACCAGTGTTTTTACTTGCTGGAATTTTTATCTGTGTAAAATCCATTAGTATTTAATTGCCTTAGTAATAAAAAGTTTTCTTAACAATCTGTATTAATTATAATAATAATGGCATGCAGGATAAAGAGTTTTATTGTCCTGCATGCCATTTCTGGAATTATAAACGTTATAACTGCTTTTTTAATAATGGCATCTTCCATTACTGTGGGTTACATGGTGCTTTGTACAGTAATATTTACAGTTGCTTGCTTTCTTGTGTATTTTATCATGGTAAGCACAATAAGTACCTGTGTAACTGCTATGGTGTCCGCCGCCATGATGCCCATGTGCCATGGCTGGCATTGACAAACCACTTGCAATTATAAATCCTGCTGTCATAATAGCAGCTGTTTTTTTCCAGTTTTTAAAGATTTTCATATAAAATCCCTCCTTTTATTATTATAAATTAATATTCTTACATATATAACACGGGCCAGGTGGCAAAATCCTTGCACAAAATTTTAAAAATTTTAAAAAATTTTATGCAGGCAGACAATAATTGAAGTTTAATTTCCAAATACACCTGGTGTTTTATCTTATGTGGTTTTATTAAATATCAATGAGATAAGACACTGGACATAATTATGACATTTTTGTAAACAGTTTGATATATAAAATTTTTCTAAAAAAGTATAATCAAATAAAATATAAAAAAGGAGGACAGATATGAAATTTGGCTATTTTGATAATGACAAGCGTGAATATGTAATTAATAATCCAGAAACCCCGGCACCATGGGTAAATTACCTTGGTTCACCCGTTTATGGTGCAATTATTTCCAATAATGCAGGAGGTTATAGCTTTGCTAAATCTGGTGCAGATGGCAGGATTTTACGCTATGTTTTTAATAACTTTGACCAGCCAGGACGTTATATTTATATACGTGACAATGCAGACGGAGATTACTGGTCTGCATCATGGCAGCCAGTAGGCAAAAGCCTTGAGGATTATAAAAGCGAATGCCATCATGGTACTGCATATACAAATATAATATCAGATTATAGTGGTATCCATTCTGAAGCCTTGTATTATGTGCCGCTGGATAAAGAGTATGAGATATGGAAGCTGTGTATTACTAATAATTCAGGCAAGACAAGGGAGCTGGCAATAACAGGTTATGCAGAATTTACCAATAATAGCAACTATGAGCAGGACCAGGTAAACCTGCAGTATTCACAGTTTATTACAAGAACCAGTTTTTGTAATAACCATATATGCCAGCAGGTACATGGTAACCTTGATGCCCTGGAAGAAGGAAAAGAAGTAGATGGCAAAACTATTACCTGCCGTTTCTTTGGAATGGCAGGTGCAGAGGTTTCATCATATTGCGGGGACAAGGAAAAGTTTCTTGGGCGTTACCACGGATATGGCAATCCTGTTGGGGTAATATCCGGAAAGCTTGATGGAAGTCTTAATTACAATGAAAACGGATGCGGGGCTCTTTCAGCTGTAATTACACTTGTACCAGGTGAAACAAAGACTATTGCGTTTGTACTTGGCATGAAAGACAGCAAAGAAGCAGAAACTATATTAAAACAGTATAATAACCCGGAGGAAATGTGTAAGAAAGACATGGATACACTGGTTTCTTACTGGCATGGCAAGCTTTCACATTTCCAGGTAAAAACTCCAAGTGAAGAGTTTGATACTATGGTTAATACATGGAATGCTTATAACTGTTTTATGACATTTATATGGTCACGTGCTGCTTCATTTATTTACTGTGGCCTGCGCAATGGATATGGATACCGTGATACTGTACAGGATATCCAGGGGATAATCCATCTTGCGCCAGAGATGGCTTTGGAGAAAATACGTTTTATGCTTTCAGCACAGGCAGACAACGGAGGAGGCCTGCCGCTTGTTAAATTTACACATAACCCTGGGCATGAGGATACACCAGATGACCCTTCTTATGTAAAAGAAACAGGACATCCGGCATACCGTGCAGATGATGCACTTTGGCTTTTCCCAACAGTTTATAAGTATATTTCTGAATCAGGAAACCTTGTATTTGTTGATGAAGCCATTCCTTTTGCCAATAAAGATGAAGGTACAGTATATGAACATTTAAAACGTGCTATTAGTTTTTCAATGGAACATCTTGGGAAACATGGCATGCCAGCGGGGCTTTATGCAGACTGGAATGACTGCCTGCGTCTTGGCAAAGATGGCGAATCTTCTTTTGTGGCGTTCCAGCTATACCTTGCAATGTCCATTATGAAGAAATTTGCAGAGTATAAAAAAGACCATGATTACATAGGGTATCTTAATAAGAGCCAGGAAAAACTTGGGGAAATTATACAAAAAATATGCTGGGATGAAGACAGGTTTATACGTGGCATTACAGAGGATGGGGAAATAATAGGTAAACGTACGGATAAAGAAGCAGATATATGGCTTAATCCACAGAGCTGGGCAGTAATAAGTGGCCTTGCTACAGACAGCCAGGCTGATATTATACTGGATATGGTTTATAAAAGGCTGAATACAGAGTATGGTGCAGTTTTAATGGACCCTCCATACCATAAACATGCTTTTGAAGGAGCACTTGCTGTTATATATAATGCCGGGACTAAGGAAAATGCAGGCATTTTCTCACAGTCACAGGGCTGGATTATACTGGCAGAAGCATTGCGTGGACATGGCGGGCGTGCATTTACATATTTTATGGAGAATGCCCCTTCAGCACAGAATGACAAGGCAGAAACCAGAAAGTTAGAACCATACTGTTATGGACAGTTTACAGAAGGAAAAGACAGCCCGCATTTTGGACGTTCACATGTACACTGGCTTACAGGCACAGCATCTACTGTTATGACAGGATGTGTAGAAGGGATTTTAGGAATGCGCCCTGATTTCTATGGTCTTAAAATTGAACCTGCAATACCTGCTGGATGGGAAAGTTTTGAAATTAATAAAGATTTCCGTGGAAAACATCTGCATATTGTAGCCAATAATAAAGGACATGCAGAAACAGGATATAAAAAACTTCTTGTGAATGGAAAAGAAGTAGAAGGAAATTATATACCAGAAGAGCTTCTTACAGAGCAGACAGAAATTATAATAGATATTTCATAAAAAGTTACTGCATGATTTTGATATTTATAAGACATATTTAGTATAAAACAATTTGTAAAAAAGATTATAATACACAATGTAAGAATTAATAAAAAATATAAATTCAAGGAGGATTTTACTATGAAAAAAAAGTACATCAGTATGTTATTAATGGCAGCATTAACAGCAGGAACATTGGCAGGATGTGGGGATTCTGCTGGAGACTCTGCTGATAACAAGTCTTCTTCGCAGAATACAGAAAATAATTCTGGAGGTGAGAGTACAGAAGAAGGTAAAGTTATCAATGTTTACAGCTGGAATGATGAATTTAGCAAAAGGGTAATTGCAGTTTATCCCGAGGTTAAAAAAACATCTAAAGATGGTACAGTTACTACTTTAAATGATGGTACAGAGATACACTGGATTATAAATCCAAACCAGGATGGTGTATACCAGCAGAAGCTTGATGAAGCACTTCTTAACCAGGCAGATGCATCAGCTGATGACAAAGTTGATATCTTTTTATCAGAAACTGATTATGTAAATAAGTATACAGATGCCGATGCAGGTGTTGCAATGCCGCTTACAGACCTTGGAATTGACCCTGATACAGACCTTTCAGACCAGTATGATTTTACAAAAGTGACAGCTTCTGATGTAAATGGTGTACAGAGGGGTTCTACATGGCAGTGTTGTCCAGGACTGTTAGTATACAGGCGTGATATTGCCAAAGAAGTATTCGGTACAGATGACCCTGTAAAAGTTGGTGAGAAAGTAAAAGACTGGGATACTATGGCAAAAACAGCTGAAGAACTGAAAGCAAAAGGATATTATACATTTTCTTCTTATGCAGATACTTTCCGCCTCTATGGCAACAGTATTTCAGAGCCATGGGTTAAACCAGGTGAAACAGTTATTAAAGTTGACCAGAAGATTATGGACTGGGTAAGTACTTCTAAAGAATGGCTTGATGCAGGCTATCTTGATAAAACTGTAAAAGGCCAGTGGAATGATGACTGGAACAAGGCAATGGGTTCAAAATCCAAAGTTTTTGCATTCCTTTTCCCTGCATGGGGTATTGACTTTACTTTAAAGCCTAACTGGGATGGTGAAGATGGTGCATGGGCTGTTACAAATCCTCCACAGGAATATAACTGGGGCGGTTCATATGTACATGCATGCACAGGCACAGATAATCCAAAACATGTTAAAGATATTATACTTGCGGTAACTGGAAATAAAGATAACCTGTTAAAGATTTCTAAAGATTATTTAGACTTTACAAATACAAAGAGCGGCATGAAGGAAGCAGCAGAAGACAATAAGACATTTGCTTCTGAATTCCTCGGTGGACAGAACTCATTTGAATATTTTACACCTGTTGCAGAAAATATTGTTATAGCACCACTTTCTCCTTATGACCAGGGATGTGTAGAGTTAATCCAGAATTCATTTAGTGATTATTTCCAGGGACAGGTTGATTTTGACAAGGCAAAGTCAAACTTTGAAACAGCAATTAAAGAGCGTTATCCTGAAACTACAGAGGTACAGTGGCCATAATAATGGTTAAAACTAGTTTTTATAAAAAAATGAAAGGAATGTTGCTTTGTGAAACTGAAACGTAAAAGTATCAGCTATTCAAAGTGGGGATATATTTTTATTCTTCCGTTTTTTGTGAGCTTTTTCATTTTCTCTTTTATTCCTCTTGCAGATACAATAAGGTACAGTTTTTTTGAATATTACCGTTCAGGAATTAAAGAAGTCGGCCCCAATTTCGTGGGAATGGAAAATTATAAAAGCCTGCTGGCATCAGATATGCTTAAATATGCAGGCAACACATTTATACTTTGGATTATAGGTTTTATACCACAGATTGTAATAGCATTGCTGCTTGCTGCATGGTTTGTTGATATCCGTCTTAAAATACATGCAAAACAATTTTTTAAAGTAGTTATTTACCTTCCAAACCTTATTATGGCATCAGCGTTTGCAATGTTGTTTTTCACACTGTTTTCAACAAACGGACCAATTAATGGGATTTTAACATCAATAGGAATTACTAAAGAACCAATTGATTTTCTAGGTTCTGTATTTGGAACAAGGTCTCTCGTTGGGTTTATGAATTTCCTTATGTGGTTTGGAAATACAACAATTATGCTTATGGCGGCAATTATGGGTATAAGTACAGATATATTTGAGGCATCTGAAATTGACGGATGTAATAGTATACAGAGGTTCTTTAAAATTACACTTCCGCTTATACGTCCAATTCTTGCTTATACACTCATTAACTCTATAATTGGTGGTCTCCAGATGTTTGATGTGCCACAGATTTTAACAAACGGGCAGGGTTCTCCAGACCGTACATCAATGACATTGATTATGTTCTTAAACAGCCACTTAAAGAGCAGGAATTATGGTATGGCGGGTGCATTATCAGTTTATCTGTTTATTGTTAGTGCTATACTTTGCTTCTTTGTATACCGCATGACAAACAATAATGACCCTGACGGCTCAAAAGCTGCTGCCAGAAAAGCAAAAAGGAGGAAATAGCTTATGAAATCAAACAAACCAGACCATCTGCGAAGTGTTATTGCACATGTGGTACTTGTAATACTTTCATTTATGTGCTTGTTCTTCTTTTATATACTTATAGTTAATGCAACACGTTCACATTCGGATCTGCAGAAAGGTTTTTCAGCACTGCCAGGCGGCCACCTGTTAAAAAACTTTATGAGTGTTGCAAATGATGGTACATTCCCAATGTTTAAAGGGATTGTAAATAGTTTAATAGTTTCTGGCTGTTCTGCTGCAATATGTACATATTTTTCAGCACTGACAGCATATGGGCTTTATGCATATGACTTTAAGCTAAAGAAAATAGCATTTACTTTTATAATGGCTATCCTTGTAATGCCAACACAGGTTACAGCAATGGGCTTCTTAAGACTGGTTACTAATATGGGGATGTATGATTCACTGCTTCCTCTTATTATACCATCCATTGCGTCACCAGCAGTATTTTACTTTATGTACAGCTACTTACAGTCATCACTTCCACTGTCATTAGTTGAAGCATCAAGAATTGACGGATGCGGTGAGTTTAAGACATTTAACAGGATTGTACTTCCAATTATGAAGCCGGCAATCGCAGTACAGGCAATATTCTCATTTGTTGGTTCATGGAATAACTACTTTGTACCTGCACTGGTTATACAGTCAAAAGACAAGATGACTGTGCCAATCCTTATTGCAACTTTGCGAGGTGCAGATTATATGAACTTTGATATGGGTAAAATATATATGATGATTATGATAGCAATAGTTCCAATTATTCTTGTATATCTATTCCTTTCTAAGTATATAATTGCAGGTATTACACTTGGTGGTGTTAAAGAGTAATATAAGGTTTTATGTTAATTTAAGAAACATCCATAGTTTTGATTTAAAGCTATGGATGTTTTTAATGAAAATATATAATAATGAGGTAAAATATGGAAATAAATAAAAACAATTTTAGTGGGACATTAAAAAGTAAGCGTTCAGAACGTGAGGCCAGGCATGCCATGCTTGCCAGGAAACTGGCATCTGAAGGTATTGTTTTATTAAAAAATGAAGACTTGCTTCCTCTTGATGGTTCTAAACCAGTTGCCCTTTTTGGCGGTGGTGCAGATAAAACTGTTAAGGGAGGCACAGGTTCAGGTGATGTTAATAACAGGGAAAATATATCAATATATAAAGGTTTAACAGATGCTGGTGTATCTGTTACAAGCAGTGGATGGCTTCTGGATTACCATGAACGTTATGTAACGGCAAGGAATGTATGGAAAGAAAAAATCCTGGAAGATGCAGGGAAGACAGAAGATACATTTGATGCATACGCAAGAAATCCATTTATGATGCCAGAGGGCCGGGAAATTATAAAAAATGATATAAATGGCGCTTATGCAGCTATCTATGTAATAAGCCGTATTTCTGGCGAGGGGAAAGACAGGCATATTATAGAAGGAGACTATTATTTAAGCCAGAAAGAAAAAGAAGATATATTATACCTGGACAAAGAAGATATTCCTGTAGTGCTTATTTTAAATACAGGTGCGCCTGTAGAAATTTCTGGTATTATACAAGAAACTTCTTGTATAAAGGCAATTTTAAGTATTTCCCTTCCTGGACAGGAAGGAGGGCATGCAGCAGCAGATGTGATACTTGGAAAACAAGTTCCATGTGGTAAACTGTCTGCAACCTGGGCAGTACATTATGAAGATTATCCTTCTGCTGCAAGTTTTAGCTACCTGGATGGAAACCTGGCCAAAGAGGAGTACAGGGAGGGAATTTATGTTGGATACAGGTATTTTAGCAGTTTTGGGGTAAAACCTTTATTTCCTTTTGGATATGGGCTTTCTTATACATCTTTTTCTATTAAATGTGAAGAAATAAAGGTAACCAGACCAGGAATTGAAGTAGTTATTACTGTAGAGAATACTGGGAACTATTATTCTG
Source organism: uncultured Lachnospiraceae bacterium (assembly GCA_948794795.1). Classification (GTDB taxonomy): domain Bacteria; phylum Bacillota; class Clostridia; order Lachnospirales; family Lachnospiraceae; genus Butyribacter. The sequence goes on from CAQGLR010000032.1 coordinate 16,101, forward strand.
GAAGGGAAGTAGTACAGGTATATATAACGCCTCCACAGACAGGGCTTGCAAAGGAATACTGCAGGCTTGCAGGTTTTGCAAAGACAGATATACTGCCGCCAGGAGGTACACAGCGCCTAGTAATTGCAATAGAGCAAAAGCAGACAGCAAGTTTTTCAGAACAGATAAATGCATGGATTGTTGAAAACGGTAAGTATGGTATCTGGACAGGCAATAGTGTTGCTTCCTTGCATTTAGAAGCGTTGCTGGATGTTAAAGAAACAGTATTGTTAGAAAATACAAGTGAAATATGTAAAAAGGTTACACCATTCCAGGAATTTAATGTTGCTGAGGCTGCCAGAAACATGGAAAGTGAATGGCTTGCCATGGCAGAAAAACAGAAAGTACCTGTACTGGACTTTAAACCACATAAAGAAGAAAAAAGAGAAAGTAAAAAACAGGCAGAAATGTTAAAACCAGCAGAAGAATTAATACCTCTGCTGTATGGCAAAATTACACATGGAAGCAGTATGCTTGGTTTTGCTGGTTTACATGTGCCTGGTTCAGCAGGAGAAACAACAGAAATAACAGAAGAGGATAAAAAGTTTTATCTTGTTATGGCAGATGGCCCTGCCGGGCTAAGGCTGCAGCAAAGTTATGAAACAGACAGGAAGACAGGTACTATATATAACGCAGGGCTGTTAGCTTCCCTGGAAAATGGCTTCTTAGGTGAACCAGAACATCATAAAGATGCAGATACTTACTACCAGTATTGTACAGCATTTCCAGTTGGGACTGTGCTTGCGCAGACATGGGACCAGGAACTTTTAAAGGAGTTTGGAATGGCAGTGGCAGAAGAAATGGAAGAGTTCCATATTGGACTCTGGCTGGCACCAGGCATGAATATCCAAAGAAATCCTTTATGCGGGCGTAATTTTGAATATTATTCTGAAGACCCGCTTTTATCAGGTATTATGGCAGCATCAGTAACAGAAGGGGTACAAAGTAATGGCAGATGTGGTGTAACAATTAAGCATTTTGCATGTAATAACCAGGAAGATAACCGTATGGGTGTTGATGCTTGTGTTTCACAGCGTGCGCTTAGGGAAATTTATCTGCGTGGATTTGAAATTGCAGTAAAGAAAAGTGCACCAGAAGCAATTATGACTTCTTATAACTGCATTAACGGGGTACATGCAGCTAACAGCAAAGATATCTGTACAACAGTTGCACGTGGTGAATGGGGGTTTGAAGGAGTATTTATATCTGACTGGAGCACGACAGCACCAGAAGATGGAAGCGTGCCATGGAAATGTACAGAGGCAGGAAATGATATTATTATGCCGGGAAGTATTAAAGATGATAAAGATATACGTGAGGCATATGCACAGGGAAGACTTACAAAAGAAGATATATACAGCTGTGCATCACGTGTATATGCACTTATAAAGAAACTTGGAACTTCATAAACAGATATTTCATAAATTTGAACAAATATTTTTATTTTGTATATTTCAAACAGACAGCAGGTTTTTTATGTAATTGTACAATCATATTAGAAATTATGTCAATTTGGAATATACCAGGTAATTTGTACCCTTTTTAATGATATTAAAGATAATTAGTTTTGGACATATATCTGATATTTTTACTACAAGTTTGATATATGTCCTTTTTTAAAAGATGTAATATTACTAAAAATAAATGAATGGGTGTATGCTATGGGAAAAATAACAAAAGCAGTATTGCTGCTGGTAATAGCCAGTGTTTTATTAATGGGTGGATGCCAGGATAAAAAACAGACAGGCAGCAATGTTAAAATTTATTATACTGCGGTAGAAAGTGGCGATTATTATGAGGGGTGGGCAGAACAGCTTAAAGAACAGGCAGAAGCAGGAGGTGCAGAGTTTGAGGCAGGTTATGCAGAAAATTCTGTTGAAACACAGGTTGCACAGGTAAAAAGGGCTTTGGAAGAAGGCTGCAGTGTTTTTTTATGTGGACTTGTATCCACAGATATTGCTGCTGAAATAAAGGCAGCAGCAGGAGAAACACCAGTTGTATTTATAAATAACGCCCCGCCAGACAGACAGCTAGAGAAAGACAAATATGTTTATGTGGCATCAGATGAATATATGGCAGGGCAGTACCAGGCAGAATATATATTAGAAAAGTTTGCCAGTAAAGAAGAAATTAATGTAGTGCTGTTAAAAGGACCAAAAGAAGCATCAGGGACAACTGGCAGGACTGAGGGGCTGAAACAGACATTAAAGTCAAGTGGCAAGAAAATCAATTATGTATTTGAAGATAATGCAAACTGGAATGAAGACATTGCTAAAGAGCTTACAGGAATGTTCCTTAAAACAGGCAGACAGGCAGACTGTGTAGTGGCAAATAATGATGATATGGCTATTGGTGCTGTTTCTGCATTTGAGGAAGCAGGAATAAATACAGATTCCATATTGTTTCTTGGTGTAGATGCTTCTGCCGGGGGATGTGAAGCAATAGCTGGCGGCAGAATGGACTTTACAGTATACCAGCCAATGTCTTCCCAGATAGAAACAGCTGTAAAGACTGCTTTAAACCTGGCAGAAGGCAAAAATTTAGAGGAAATAGAAGGGGCGTCTGGGGATGGGAAATATATATTGCTGCCTTTTGAAAAAGTAGATGCCAGTAATGTAAGCAAATACCAGTAAGCTATTTACTAGGGGGTGTTTTAATGAGTAAAACAAAACATGAAAAATTTATTTCCATAAAAACAAAGCTGCTTGGTATTTTACTGCCTGTAATGGTTTTTATAATTATTGTACTTATAGGTCTTTCATATTTTGTATCAAAAAGAGTGGTTAAGTCAGATGCACAGAAACTTTTAACAACATCAGTAGAAAGCCAGGCTTCACAGATTGAGGAATGGCTTGATAAAAACCTGGCTTCATTTTGTATGGCAAAGCAGGCATTTGAATGGATAAACCTGGATGATAAACAGATGCAGTCTTTTCTGGATTCATATTATGCTTTTAACAGCAATTTTCCAGGAGGCATATATATAGCAGACATGGATGGCAGGGTTTACAGAGGACGGGAAACTAAAAGACCAAGTGCAAGGGCAGCTGCTGTTTTGCGTGAACCAGACCAAAATGGTAATTATATAAAAGATGCCAATTTTAAAAAGAATGGTAAACTAAATGGTAATGGCATATGGCAGTTTTATACTGCGCTTGGTGGTGAGGCAGAAGCAAGAATACAGGATAAAGAAGTTTATATTAATACAACAAGTGAGGGTACAGCAGACTATAGTGTACAGCTTGTACAGCCAGCACTGCCAATAAAAGAAGGTGCAACATATAAATTAAGCTTTGATGCTTATGCAGACCAGGAAAGAACTATAAAGACAGGAATATCAGCACCAGACCATGATTATAAGCGTTATCTTGAAGATACAGAAGTAAAACTGTCAAAAGAAAAACAGACATTTACATATGAATTTACTATGACAGATAGTGATGATGCAAACGGACGTCTGGAATTTAACCTTGGTGCAATGGGGTCATCAGCAGGAGTAAAAATAAGCAATGTATTACTTGTGAAAATTAGTGATGCAGGCTCTTCTGTTAATAATAAAGGAGAGGGTTCTGCCAGTGTAGTACAGTCAGAGTGGTTCCAGGAAGCACTTGGCAGGGTAAATATGGGATTTACAAATGCTTACCCTGATGAAAACGGGGAACAAGTAATAAGTGCATGTGGAATGTTAAGGAAGGATGATAAAGGAGTATATGTAATTTCAGCAGATTTATCACTGGATAAAATTAGTGTTTATGTAAACAGTTTTGTGAAAATGGAAAATGCAGAATCATTTTTAGTAAACACGGAAGATAATACAGTTCTTGCTTCACGTGATACTTCTTTGATTTCAAAACCGCTGGACAGCCTGGATAATAATTTTATGAAAGAAGCAGGTAAAAGAATAAGCAAGAATAGCCTTGGTTTAGCTGAAATAGATGGTAATATTTCAGTTTTTGAAAAAGTAGCTGGTACAGAATGGGTACTTGTATCTTATGTACCTTCAGAAATGGTTTACAGTGATTTAGATTTCATCAGGAATATTATGGTTTTATTTGGTGTTGTTTCTATAGTTATCCTTATGGTACTGGTTGAACGTATTATACATTTTGTAATAAGGCCTGTAAAGAAGCTGACAGATGTTATTAAAAGCATGACAGGTGGTGACTTTACAGTTATAAGCCAGACGAAAAGCAATGATGAAATTGGCATAATGGGACGCTGTGTTGAAAAATTTATTGCTGTGATGTCTTCTATGATTGCTTCTATAGATAGTGTTTCAAATAAATTACATAACCAGGCAGACAATAGTAAAAATATATCTGAGCAGATGTTTTATGCTTCAAAAGAGCAGAATAACTCAATGAAAGAACTTAATAATACTGTAGAGCAGCTTTCACTTTCTGTAGGTGAAATAGCACAGAGTGCAACTACCCTTGCAATGCTTGTAGAAGAAACAAAAGAAGATGGTGATGGTGTAAACAGCAAAATGAAAGAAACAGTTGATGTTTCTAAAACTGGTATGGAAGCAATGCAGGATGTAAGTGTGGCAATGCAGGATATTAATATTTCAATGAAAAAATTACAGTCTGCCATTGATGAAGTAGGAAGGGCATCAGAGGAAATTACTAATATTACGAAAGTTATTGGTGAAATTGCAGATGAAACAAATCTTTTATCATTAAATGCGTCTATTGAAGCAGCACGTGCAGGAGAAGCAGGTAAAGGCTTTGCAGTTGTGGCACTTGAGATTGGCAAACTGGCACAGACAAGTGTGGATTCTGTGCAGGATATTAACAAGCTGGTACTTGAGATAAAGAACTCCGTAAAAGATGTTGTAGTACAGGCAGGTGACAGCGTAGAAAGCATTAACAGCAGCGGTGTACTAATTAGAAATGCAGTAGAGAAATTTGATATTATTTTTGAAAATATTGCTTTAACTGGAAACCTGGTACAAAACATGATACAAAAGGTAAACCAGGTAGAAGATGTAGCAAGGAATGTTGCAGCAATTTCAGAAGAACAGGCAGCAAGTTCACAGGAAATCCTTGGTTCTTCAGATATACTTGTAGAACAGGCAGACAGCCTTATGGAAAGCAGTGGCAATGTAGCTAAAGAATCAGAAGAACTGACAAACTCTGCTGAAGAACTTGCGGTACAGATTGGGAATTTTAAAATATAAGATTATGCATAAGGGAGGATAAATAGAATGGAAACAATTCGTTTTTTAGACAAGGATGGTACCTTTTATATAGAGCAGCCAGAGAATTACAATAATTTGTATTTTCCATCTGCAAGTGAAAAAGGAATTAAAAGTTCCTTGTCACCAAATCTGGGTGGTGATATAAAAATAAACCAGAATGCTTTTCTTCTTGAACCAGTCAGTATAGAGAACCTTCACAATAACCGTTCAACTAGAAATTTCTGGTGTATTGATGAAACACTTGGCGCATGGTCTGTAACTGGCGTATCTGCTGAAGAAGAATATAAGAAATTTACAGATTTACAGGATAAAAGCAGCATGGAAGCAGGATTTATGTGGCAGGCTGTTACAAGAAAGTCTGGGAAATACCAGATGGAAGCAAAAGTAACATCTTTTGTACCATTTAACAAAAATATAGAAATTATGCATATAGAAATTACTAATACAAGCATGACAGCAAAGAAAGTTACACCTGTGGCAGCAATACCCGTTTTTGGCAGAAGTGCAGACAATATCAGGGACCACAGGCATGTTACTTCGCTTTTGCATAGAATTAAAACTACAGATTATGGGGTTTATGTAAAACCAACCCTGTCTTTTGATGAAAGGGGGCACCAGAAAAATAATTTAACTTATTTTGTATGTGGTATCACAGGCAAGGGAGAGAAACCAGAAAGTTTTTATCCAGTAACAGAAGATTATATAGGGGAAGGAGGGACATTTACACATCCAGGCAAAGTTTTAAGGAATGAAGATGGTGTATCCTCTGGATATTATACAGAAGGCAAAGAAGCAATGGGAGGAATACGTTTTAGCCAGATTGCATTAAATCCAGATGAAACTGCGTCATATACAATTATTATGGGAATTACAGATAATGAAGATGAAGCCGCAAATATCATTATGGAATACCAGACAGATGAAAAAACTGAAAAAGCATTACAAGAAACTAAAGATTACTGGCAGGAGAAAGTTAATGCCAGGTATTATACAGGGAACAGCCAGTTTGACTGTTTTATGCGTTGGGTAAGTTTCCAGCCAATATTAAGAAGGATTTATGGATGCTCATTTCTTCCACACCATGATTATGGAAGAGGTGGCAGGGGATGGCGTGACTTATGGCAGGACTGCCTTTCACTATTAATTATGGACCCTGACGGGGTGCGCCAGATGATACTTGATAATTATGGTGGTGTAAGGATTGATGGAACCAATGCTACAATAATAGGAGCAAAACAAGGTGAATTTATTGCAGACAGAAACGGGATTGCCCGTGTCTGGATGGACCATGGTGTATGGCCTTTTATAACAACAAAATTATATATTGGACAGACAGGTGACACAGACATCTTAAAAGAAAAAGTTTGTTATTTTAAAGATGGCCAGGCAGAACGTGGACGAAACCTTGATTCCCTGTGGGAGGCTGGTTATGGATTAAAACAAAAATGTGAAGATGGCAGCATATATGAAGGGAGCATATTAGAACATCTGCTGTTACAGCATTTATGTGCATTTTATGAAACAGGGGGACATAACCATATAATGCTGCGTGGTGCAGACTGGAATGACGCAATGGATATGGCAGAAGAAAATGGGGAAAGTGTAGCATTTACATGTGCATATGCAGGAAATTTATCACAGATGGCAGAGTTGCTTATAAACCTGCATGAAAAACATGGCTGGGAACAGATAGAGATTTTAGAAGAAATACAGGTTTTATTAAAGGATGATACCAGGCTTTATGAAGATGTATCTGCAAAACAGGAGATTTTACGGGAATATACAAAAGCCTGCCACCATAATATAAGTGGTAATAAAGTACAGGTTTCTGTAAAAGCCCTTGCAGAGAACCTTAAACATAAAGCAGAATGGATAAAAGAACATATACGTAAAACAGAATGGATTACAGGGGATAATAATGAAGGCTGGTTTAATGGCTATTATGATAATGATAAACAGCCATTAGAGGGTTATTCTGGCGGGAAAGCCAGGATGGTACTTACAAGCCAGGTCTTTGCAATTATGGGTGGTACAGCAGAAGACTGGCAGACAGCTGCAATCTGTAAAAGTGCAGGTCATTATTTATATAACCATGAAATTGGCGGTTACCGCCTGAATACAGATTTCCATGAAGAAAAATTTAATATGGGAAGAATGTTTGGCTTTGCGTATGGTGAAAAAGAAAATGGTGCTGTTTTCTCACATATGTCAGTAATGTTTGCTAATGCTTTATACCAGAGGGGCTTTGTACAAGAGGGATATAAAGCTTTACAGGCTCTTGCAGACACATCATTAAACTTTAAGACCAGTAAGATTTATCCAGGAATACCTGAGTATTTTAATAGTGAGGGAAAAGGGCTGTATAATTATTTAACGGGGGCAGCAAGCTGGTATATGCTTACTATGGTTACAGAAGTATTTGGTGTACATGGTGAAACTGGCAATATGGTTATATGCCCTAAGCTTGTAAAGGAACAGTTTGATACAGAAGGAAATGCTGGAATCTGTCTTTACTTTGCTGGTAAAAAGTTTAATATTATTTATAAAAACCCACAGAAATTAGATTATGGTGAGTATATAATAAAAAAGGCATTTTGTGACAAAAAAACAGGATTAAAATCTGGAGGGACAACAGTATTTATGGAAAGGGAACAGATACTTGGGATGTCTAGTACAGAGCACCAGATTGAAATAGAATTGGGTAGCAACAGTAAATAAATTCCAAGAGGTATTATAAATGAAAAAGAATATTAAAAAATGTATATGTGTAATGTTTAGCATGTTAATGGTAATGCTTGCACCAGTACAAAATGGCATGGCAGCTGGCACACATTTTGGTGAGCCATTTAATTATCATAATCCAGAGGCATGGGAAAAAGCAGATGGCTGGAGCAATGGTGGCATGTTTAACTGTACATGGAGGACATCTAATGTAAATGTTAATAATGGCCTGTTAGACTTAAACATAACAAATGACTGGTCTGGTTCTAAACCTTATGCAGGTGGTGAATACCGTACAAAATATAAGTTTGGATATGGGTTATACCAGGTAAGCATGAAGCCAGCCAAAAATCCTGGCATAGTTTCATCATTTTTTACATATACAGGAGAAAGTGACGGGACTCCATGGGATGAAATTGATATTGAATTTTTAGGTAAAGATACAACAAAGGTACAGTTTAATTATTATACAAATGGTGTAGGAAACCATGAATATCTGTGTGATTTAGGATTTGATGCATCACAAGGGTTCCATACATATGCATTTAACTGGCAGCCAGGTTATATTGCATGGCTTGTAGACGGAATAGAGAAATACAGAGCATATGACAATATTCCTTCACATCCAGGCAAAATAATGCTGAATATATGGCCAGGAATTAATGTTGATGACTGGCTTGGGGCTTATAATGGAAATACTGGGCTTAAAGCCTCATATGACTGGGTGTCTTATGACGCAATTTAAATAAAACATATTTGTTATGGAAGCAAGTTATTAAAAATATGTGGTTATCTAGTTTTGTAAACAGACATAATTTATAATATTACATGTACAGACATATTCCATTGTATGGAATAATGTCTGTACATGTATATATTTAAGATATATTATAATTTTAGTTAGACAAGAAAGTTTTACCATGAAGAATGATAATACTGGTTGCGGTATTTATTTGGTGTTATTCCAACTGCCTTTTTAAAAGTCTGTATAAAATGGCTTTGTGAAGAAAAAGCCAGGTAATTGGCAATGTCAACCAGACTGTAATCAGAATATTTAAGTAAGTTTTCTGACTTTTCTATTTTTTTCTCCAGAATATAGTCACTTATAGATATTCCAAGTTCTTTTTTAAAAAGCCTGGAAAGATAACTTGCAGAAAGTCCTGTGTATTCTGAAAGGACTTTTACTGTAATCCTGGTGTTTAAATGACTGTATATAAAATCCATGCAGATAACAACAGGTTTGGATATTACAGAGCTTTTTTTAACAATAGCCATTTTACCAGTAAAGTCAAGTGCCATACTGTGATGAAGCTGTGAAATGGCTTCTATAGAAGAGCAGGAGTCCATTTTTAAAATATAAAAGTCGCTTAAACGGTAAGCCTGTTCTAATTCCATTCCTGCTGTTACACATTGTCTTGTAATCATAGCTACTGTGATAACAAAATGGTATTTTAAGTTAGTTAATCTGTTTGTAGAAAGAATCCCCATTCCTTCTGGATTAGTAAAAGTATCCTGCCTGCAGTTTTCCTGTACAAAATCCATATCTCCTGAACTGACGGCATGATAAAAGGAATACTCTTCTTCTAATGGGCGGTGTGCAACTGCCTCTTCGCTTTTTTTCAGTTCCTGCTGGTACCATTCTTTTCGTAAATTCATATATTTTTCCTTTCGGTTTCTTCAATTTTCGTAAGAAAATAAGTTTATTAAGACCTGGTGTATCACCAGAATTATAATATTTGATTATTATAGCATGATTTTGATATTTTTGTATATAGTTTTATATTTTTATATAAAAAAAGCGTTTATAATTAATTATACTTAAAAGTTAGTTGCGGAAAAATATAAATTACAGGAAGGATGATATTATATGAAGAAATACTTCTTTAAATGTATAGCTATTGCTATAGCGGTAGCTATGCCAGTGCCAGCTGTACCCGTATCCACACAGGCAGCAGCATCAAAGATATCCATATCCAGTTGTGTTATTTCTAAAGGAGATAAGATTGACCTGGATATAAAAGGAATTAATGAAAACAGTGGAAAATATTCAACATCAATGAAAGCAGTGGCATCAGTTACCAAAGATGGCATTGTAACTGCAAAAAAAGCAGGAAATGCTAAAATAACCTGGAAAAAGGGCAAGAGAAAATATACTTGTAACGTCAAAGTAGTAAAAGCCCCTGTTTTAAGTAAATCTAAACTTGAAATAAGAGAAAAACAGAAAGAAACAATAACTGTACAAAAATATGGCAATAAAAAACTTACAGTTAAATGGTCTTCTTCAGACAAAAAGATTGCAAAAGTAAGTGATGGAAAGATTACAGGATTGTCTGAAGGAGAGGCAACAATCAAGGCTAAAATAAAAGGATATAAAAAAACATGGACAAGGGAAGTAAAAGTTATAGTAAATAAAAAGAGTGCTGAAGCAACTAAAGAACCAGATGTAACAGCAGTACCAGAGCCTACACAGATTCCAGGTGTAACAATAGTACCAGTAATGCCAGATATACCAGCAGCAACAGCAACAATGGTACCAACAACAAAACCAACACTAATACCAACAACGTCACCAACATTAGTGCCAACACCAGCACCACAGATAACAGAAACACCAGCATCACCAACACCACCAGTCGTATGGTATCCAGTGGTTAAACCAGCGGCAGGTGGAAATCTTATAAAAAATGGTGATTTTGCCAGAGGAGAAGAAGGATGGAATATTCATTCTATAACATCTCCAGGAGAAGCAACAGCTGAGGTTAAAGACGGAAAAGTAGTATACAATATTACGGATGTTGGAAGTGAAGACTGGAATATACAGCTTAAACAGGAGAATATTGCTCTGGAAAAAGGCTGTAATTATAAGATGACATTTAATGCAACTTCAACAGAAGCGCGTACAATTAAGCTTGCTATGTTAAGTAATGATGGCCAATATACATGGTATGGTGGTGCAGATATTATTTTAGAAAAGGATTTAGAAAAGAATGTTGAAATAAAATTTACAATGGATTACCCTACGGATTTAAAAACAACATTGGCAGTTTCTATGGGACAAATCCAGGACTATGAAACTAAAGAAGATATACTTACCCCTGCATCTATAATTACTTTATCAGATTTTAAACTTGTGAAAATAGATGCACCAGAGGCAACACCAGCACCAGAAACAACACCAGCGCCAGAAACAACACAGACACCAGAAACACCAGCAGATGGCAATTTGATAAAAAATGGTGATTTTGCTAAAGGAGAAGAAGGATGGGATATTAAATTTATAACATCTCCAGGAGAAGCAACAGCTGGGGTTAGAGACGGAAAAGTAGTATATAATATTGCAAATGTTGGAACAGAAGACTGGCATGTGCAGCTTAAACAGGAGAATATTACACTGGAAAAAGGCTGTAATTATAAGATGACATTTAATGCAACTTCAACAGAAGCACGTACAATTAAGCTTGCTATGTTAAGCAATGATGGCCAATATACATGGTATGGAGGTAAAGATATTGCCTTAGAAAAGGATTTAGAAGAAAATGTTGAGATAGAATTTACAATGGATTACCCTACAGATTTAAAAACAACATTGGTAGTTTCTATGGGACAAATTAAGGATGAGAACACTAAAGAAGATATACCTACCCCTGCATCTACAATTACTTTATCAGATTTTAAACTTGTGAAGATAGATGCACCAGAGGCAACACCAGCACCAGAAATAACACCAACACCAGATGTACCAGATACACCAGACGTACCAGATACGCCAGCAGATGGCAACCTGATAAAAAATGGTAATTTTGCTAATGGCACAGAAGGATGGGATATTCAAGCTATAACAGCTCCAGGTGAAGCGGCAGTTGAAGTTAAAGACGGGAAAGTAGTATACAATATTACAAATGTTGGAGATGACGAATGGTATGTGCAGCTTAAACAGGTGGGAATTACACTGGAGCAAGGCTGTAAATACAAGGTGACATTTAAGGTAACTTCAACAGAAACACGTAAAATTAAGTTTGCTATGTCAAACAATGATGACAACAACTATAAATGGTATGGAGGTGCTGATATTGATTTAACCAAGGATTTAGAAGAAAATTTTGAGACAGAATTTACAATGGATGAATCTACGGATTTAAATACAAGAATGGCAGTTTCTATGGGCAAAATGGATAACAAAGATACCCCTGTATCTACAATTACTTTATCAGATTTTAAACTTGTGAAAATAGATATACCGGAAAATGGTAATCTGATAAAAAATGGTAATTTTGCTAATGGTACAGAAGAATGGGATATTCAAGCTATAACAGCACCAGGTGAAGCGGCAGTTGAGGTTAAAGACGGAAAGGTAGTATACAATATTACAAATGTTGGAGATGACGAATGGTATGTGCAGCTTAAACAGGTGGGAATTACACTGGAGCAAGGCTGTAAATACAAGGTGACATTTAAGGTAACTTCAACAGAAACACGTAAAATTAAGTTTGCTATGTCAAACAATGATGACAACAACTATAAATGGTATGGAGGTGCTGATATTGATTTAACCAAGGATTTAGAAGAAAATTTTGAGACAGAATTTACAATGGATGAATCTACGGATTTAAATACAAGAATGGCAGTTTCTATGGGCAAAATGGATAACAAAGATACCCCTGTATCTACAATTACTTTGTCAGATTTTACACTTGTTAAATTAGAATAAGTTTATTGTAATTATTGGTGTAACTAATTAGTTTTTTATATGTATGCAATTTACATATAGTTGGATATCTGCCATCTGCTTTATTAAGAAGTAAGCAGATGGCATGATACATGTTTTAATTTTTGAGTACCTGTAAATCTGCAATTAATGGGTAATTCAATTAATTACATAAAAATTATAAATTTATAGGAGGAAGTCCATATGAAAAAACGTTTATTCAAAAGTATGGCCGCTGCTGTAGCAGTAGTAATGTCAGTACCATCAGTACCAATACCTGCACAAGCAGCATCAAAAATGTCTGTATCCAGTTGTGTTATTTCTATAGGAGATAAGTTTAACCTGGATATAAATGGCATTAATGAAAAAAGTGGCAAATACACGACATCAAAGGAAAAAATAGCATCAGTTACAAAAGATGGTATTGTGTCTGCGAAAAAAGCAGGAGATGCCAAAATAACATGGAAAAAGGGAAGCAAAAAATATACTTGTAAAATTAAAGTAGTAAAAGCACCTGTTTTAAGTAAATCTGACATTGAAATAGCTAAGAACCAGGAAGAAAAAATAACTGTACAGAAATATGGCAATAAAAAACTTACAGTTAAATGGTCTTCTTCAGATAAAAAGATTGCCAAAGTGAGTGGCGGGAAGATTACAGGATTATCTGAAGGAGAGACAACAATCAAGGCTGAAATAAAAGGTTACAAGAAAACATGGGAAAAGAGAGTAAAAGTGACAGTGAAGAAATTAGCAGCAGAAGAGGATACACATAAAGGTTATACACTTAAATGGGAAGACCAGTTTAATGGGGATTCCCTTGACAGGAACAGTTGGAATGTTGAACTGCATGAGCCAGGATGGGTGAATAATGAATTACAGGAATATGTAGATTCATCTGAAAATATTTATATCAAAGATGGCAATCTTGTCTTGAAACCTGTAAAGACTACAGGAAGTGATGGTAAAGTTTCTTATACATCAGGCAGGGTTAATACACAAAATAAACATAACTTTAAGTATGGTCTTTTTGAGGCAAGGGCAAAAGTTCCTGCAGGACAGGGATTCCTGCCAGCATTCTGGATGATGCCTGCCAATGAAAACCTCTATGGACAGTGGCCAAGATGTGGTGAAATTGATATTATGGAAGTGCTTGGCAATGATACAAAGACTTCATATGGCACAATCCACTATGGCAACCCACATAGCGAGAGCCAGGGAAAACATACATTAGAGAAAGGGAATTTCTCAGATGAATACCATATTTTTAGTGCAGAATGGGAGCCAGGAAAAATCAGCTGGTATGTAGACGGAATTCTTATACATACAGAGAATGACTGGTACTCAGCAACTGAAGGACAAGGGGAGATTACATATCCTGCACCATTTGACCAGCCATTTTATATTATTTTAAACCTTGCTGTTGGCGGCAACTGGCCAGGCAACCCTGATGAAACTACAGATATTGATAATGCTGCTTTTATGATTGACTATGTAAAAGTATACCAGAAAGACAATTATAATGAAAATGTAGAAAAGCCAGAGAAGGAAGTTATTTTAAGAGACCCAGATAAAGACGGCAACTATGTTAATAATGGAAATTTCCAGACAGTGGAAGACCTTACAGATGACAAAGACTGGAAGTTCTTAACAACTCTTGGCGGCACAGCAGCAGCAGAGATTAAAGACGGACAGATTTCAATTAACACAACAGAAGAAGGTACTGTAGATTACAGTGTACAGCTTGTACAGCCAGATATTCCAATGAAGAAAGGTGCAACATACAAAGTAAAATTTGATGCATATGCTGGTGAAGCAAGGACAATGAAGGTAGATATATCAGCACCAGATCGTGGCTACAAACGTTATCTTGCAGATACAACTGTAGATTTAACAACAGAAAAGAAGACATATGAATATGAATTTAAAATGACAGATAAAGATGATGCCAATGGCCGCCTGGAATATAATCTTGGTGCTGCTGGTTCTAAAGCTGCCGTACATATAAGCAATGTTTCTGTTGTAAAGATATCTGAAAGTACAGGTGAGGAATTAGAAGAAAAAACAGTGCTTGCTGATGGCAACTATGTATATAATGGAAGTTTCCAGGAAGGAAAAGACCGTAAGGAATACTGGGATACTGTTAATAATGCAGGTGCAGAAATTTCTGTAACTAATATAGATAATACCAGAAGGTTAAAAGTAGTTGTACCAGACGGGGTAACAGCAGATAAACCAGTAATTGTTTCACAAAGTGGCCTTGCTCTGGCAGGAAGTAATAATTATGCTTTAAGTTTTAAAGCAGAAAGTAATTCTTCAAATAGTATTAGTGTAACAGTTGCAGGTAAAGAATTTAATGCAGCACTTGAAGGAACAGAAAAGGAATATGCTTATAAATTTACAACAGATGCTGCACCCGCTAATAAGAACATTGTATTTAAGTTTGATAAAGCTGGTACATATTATCTTGATGATGTACGTGTTGTAGAAGACAGTTTAATTAAAAATGGAAGTTTTAATGCAGGTCTTGCAGGATATGAAGTGTATGTAGACAGCAGTGCAGATGCAACTTGTGTTGTAGACAGCCTTACAGAAGATAATGCTGCAGATTTTACAATAAATAATACAGGTGATGCTGCATGGAAAATCCAGTTAAAACAAAATAATATTGAACTTGAAAAAGACCAGTGGTATAAACTTTCTTTTGATGCCAAATCAAGTATTGCAAGAAAAATTATGTTTGCTATACAAAGGGATGGAACAAGTGATGATGACTGGACACCTTATTCTGGTGAAAAAGTTATAGAACTTAATGACAATTACCAGACATATGATATTGTATTCCAGATGAAGAAAGAAACTGATTTAAAATCTGTCCTGAGTATTTCAATGGGTGCTGTTGGTGGTACACAGATTAGTGATAAGCACCGTATATGTATTGATAATATTAATCTTGAAAAGACAGATGCATCTGCAGTACCAGAAGTGCCAGTTACACCAGCAGGGGAAAATATGTTAAAAAATGGTGATTTCCCTAAGGGCAGCGAAGGATGGGAAAGTGCTATAACAGCTCCAGGTGAAGCAACAGCTTTATTTGAAAATAATAAAGCAGTATACAATATTACAAATGTTGGAACAGAAGACTGGAATGTACAACTTAAACAGAATGGTATCACATTGGAAAAGGGAAGTAAATATAAGGTAACATTCAAGGTAACTTCAACAGAAGCACGTACTATAAAGCTTGCTATGTTAAGTGATACATATGCCTGGTATGGCGGAAAGGATATTGTTTTAGAAAAGGATTCTGAACAGCTGGTTAATGTAGAATTTACAATGAATGAAGCTACAGATATAAATACAACAATGGTAATTTCTATGGGCCAGATAAAGAATGATGAAACCAAAGAAAATATAGATACCCCAGCATCTACAATTTCTTTATCAGATTTTACACTTGTAAAAGCAGAATAAGTTTATTTTGCAACTAATGAAAGTATGCTATGTCTGGCTGGCACTATATAGAACAGACTGGCTATAGCAAGTATAAGAGGCGGTATAAACCGCCTCTTATATATTTTCAAACCAAATAAAAAATAAGTTTATTTCTATGTTCTAATATTCCCAGTATTTCCCACTGAGTTTTTGTTTTTGTTCCCACACATCTTCACCCTGGCCTAAAATTGGCGCAATACACCGTATATTTTGCCAGGTTTTACATAAGTACATCATACTATGGCTTTTATCATAAAAAGGATAAAAAGTTTCTGGTGAATTTCTGCCAATTACACGGAATTCTTTTTTATCCAAATCATAGATATCTATTGCCATCTTACCATCTTTTTCGTAATATCCTTTAAAATAAAAAATCCCATTAGTAATTCCTTCACCAATTTTAAGTTCTTCATCATAATATGAAGAATCCCTCTTTATTTTATAATTTCCTGATTTTATTATTTTATAAATTTCAAGGATTTTTTTCCTGGAATGTGCTGTAATTTCCTTTTCAATGGTCCAGCTTTCCTCTTCATCCATATTACGGCTTACACAGACAGCATCTCCCACTGTAATCTCCCTGCCCTTTTTATCCATAAGTATAACAGTATACTTGAGTTCTGCATAGACACGTTTGTTATAATATCCAATGTATTTGATATCTTCGTATTCATTATCTGATGGCACTCCAATTTCTTTTGCAATTTGTTCCCCTTCTTTATGTGATATTACTTCTATGGTTTCACCACTATCCAAATCCAGAAGGATAGGACTTGTCTCACCCACTGCGTAAGGATACCGTAAATAACATTCTTTGTCAAGACGAAGCCAGGGATGTGAGTCTGTTTTTATTTCTTTACTTTTGCCAGTTTCCAGATTAACCAGGATATCACATTGGTTCTTTCCTTCTACAGCCATATAATGAGTTCCTGCCGCAAACATATAATCTTCTTTATTATCTGGTACTGGATAATATTTATGTTCTTTTGATTCCAAGTTATATGTACCAAGACCTCTTCCAGCACAATAATAGATTGTATTATCTACAATTTGTAAAAATGAGTCTTCTGTGAAATCAGACTCTGACAATCCTTTTGGCTCAGTAAAAAGAAATTCTTTTTTTGAAAATTCAGGGGATTCCTTTCCATCTTTATGGGAAAAAGGGACACGGTATACAGATTCATGACCTGATTCATGTTCATAATAATACATCCAGTTTTCATCTATATAAAAAATTCCATAAAAATTTTCCCCCATATAATAAGAATCTGTTAATTCACCATATAAGTTTCTCTGGCAGATTGTGTTTGCATCTTCTGCATCTGTCTGTACCACAGATTCTCCTTCAAAATCTGTATAAAAATAATCCTTTGATAAATAACGGAATGTTTCTTTTATCTTTTTTTCTTTATTTTCTACAACTTTTTCACTTTCTACAACAGGTAATTTAGTGGTTTCTGTTGTTACGTCTTTTTTATTATCTGCGGTACATCCTGTAAGCAAAAGTCCAGCTAGAAATATTGTGCATATTTTTTTAAACATTTTTTGCCCTCCTTGTCAAAGTATAAGTCAAGCCAAATATTTGGAACTTGCCAAGCGGCATGGTTCTCATGTATAAGAGGTGGTATAAACCGCCTCTTATACATTTACCAAATAAAAAATAAGTTTATTTTTATGTTCTAATATTCCCAGTATTTTCCGCTAAGTTTTTGGTTTTGTACCCACACCTCTTCACCTTGGCTTAAAATTGGCGCAATACATCGTATATTTTGCCATTCTCTGTCTAATTCCATCAGGTAGCTTTTATCATAAAAAGGATAAAAAGTTTCTAGTGAATTTCTGCCAATTACGCGGAATTCTTTTTTATCCAAATCATAAATATCTATTGCCATCTTACCATCTTTTTCATAATATCCTTCAAAATAAAAAATGCCATTAGTAATTCCTTCACCCATTTTAATTTCTTCAGTATAATCTGCAATTTTAAGTTCTTTATCATAATATGAAGAATCCCTCTTTATTTTATAATTTCCTGATTTTATTTTTTTATAAATTTCAAGGATTTTTTTTCTGGAATGTGCTGTAATTTCCTTTTCAATAGTCCAGCTTTCCTCTTCATCCATATTACGGCTTACACAGACAGCATCTTCCATTATAATCTTCCAGCCCTTTTTATCCATAAGCGTAACAGTATACAGGAGTTTTGCATAGACACGTTTGTTATAATATCCTATGTATGTGATATATTCATATTCATTATCTGATGGCATTCCAATTTCTTTTGCAATCTGTTTCCATTCTTCCTTTGGCATTACGTCAATGGTTTCACCACTATTCAAATCCAGAAGGATAGGACCTGTATTAGAATTAGGCATGTAATTAGAGGTAAAATAACATTCTTTACCTAGACGCAGCCAGGGACGTGTGTCTGTTTTAATTACCTGTTTTTTACCTGTTTCCAGATTGACCATATTGTAGTGGTTCTTTTTTTCTACAACCATATAATGGGTTCCTGCTGTAATCATGCCTGGTGCTTTATAATATTTATATTCTCTTGATTCCAGGTTATATGTACCAACGGCTCCTATAGTATCATAATATATTGTATTATCCGCAATTTGTAAAAGTGAACTTTCCGTGAAATCTGAATATGACATTCCGTCTGGCTCATTAAAAAGAAATTCTTTTTTTGAAAATTCAGGGTATTCTTTTCCGTCCTTATGGGAAAAAGGGACACGGTATACAGATTCAGCACCACCTTCTCCAACTTCAGAATAATACAGCCAGTTTTCATCTACATAAAAAATTCCACAAAAATCTTCTCCCATATAATAAGAATCTGTTAATTCACCATATAAGTTTCTCTGGCAGATGATATTGGCCAATTCTACAGTTGTCTGTACTATAGATTCTCCCTCAAAATCCGTATAAAAATAATCCTTTGATAAATAACGGAATGTTTCTTTTATTTCTTTTTCTTTATTTTCTATAACTTCTTCACTTTCTACAACAGGTAATTTAGTGGTTTCTGTTGTTACGTCTTTCTTATTATCTGCGGTACATCCTGTAAGCAAAAGTCCAGCTAGAAATATTGTGTATATTTTTTTAAACATTTTTTGTCCTCCTTGCTAAAGTATAAGTCTTAGTGTAAATGAAGTCAAATATTTTTTTCTGTTCTTTTAATACACAAGTATCTTGCCAGGGTAATATAGTTTTTATGCAATTTGAAAAATGAGGGAAACTTAAAAATAACAATATAATAGAAAAATAGTTATGGTTATGGTATTATACCAGTAGTATATTTGATTAGAATGGAGATAGATTGAAAAATCATTCTAAGGCTGTAAAAAACGCACCCAAAGAATGATTATAGTTTCAATCTTAGAAAAATGCAAAAGGCAGCATTTTTCTAAAGCAGGCTTGTCCTGCTATACTATTTGGGCCGTCAAAGCCGGCAAGGGGGATTATTATGGATATTAAATATTATGATATTGGATTAAATTTATTCTGCAGGCAGTTTCCTGAACCAGATAAAATTATAGAGGATGCCTCTGCTAATGGTGTATGTTGTATACTTACTGGTACAGACCAGAAAGAAAATAAAAAGATAAATACATTTGTTAAAACACATAATGTTTATGGAACAGCAGGAATACATCCTCACAATGCAGACAGTGCAAAACAGGAGGATTTTAATATTATTGAAGAAATGATACTGTCCAATAATAAAATAGTTGCAATAGGGGAGTGCGGGCTTGATTATGACAGGATGTTTTCTACAAAAGAGAACCAGATAAGATGTTTAGAGAAACATATTATCCTTGCTTCAAAATATAATAAACCGTTGTTTTTGCATGAGCGCAGTGCTTCTAGTGATTTTATACGCAGGTTTAAAAAACACCAGGATATATGCCAGAAATCTGTAGTGCACTGTTTTACAGGGGATAAGGAAACACTGGACAAATATTTGTCAATGGGATTTTCGATAGGTATTACAGGATGGATTTGTGACGACAGGCGGGCAAAGGAATTAAGGGAAGCTGTCCATATTATTCCCCTTGACAGGATTCTTGTAGAAACAGATGCACCATATCTTGTGCCAAGAAATGTTGAAGGTTTAAACAGGACAAATGTCCCACAGAATATTGTATATGTAGTGAAAGAACTTGCAAAATATATGAAAGTACCAGAAGATGTACTTATAGAAAATGCAAGGAAGAATACTGAAAGAATATTTAACTTGCCATTTAGTTAAATAGGAATTTCCAGGTTTAAGAGAGGTGTATAACTATGACAAATAAAAGGGTATTAGAAATTGCAATGAAACAGTCTGCTATAGAAAGCAGCTGTGACTGGCAGGACTTTAACTGCCATGAAAATAAAGTAGTAATTTCAAAGCAGGATAATAATGCAAGAAAATATTTAAAACTTCCATTTATTTGTGATTTAACATCATATGGGACAAATATTGTTGCTTCTGTTTCAGAAGGGCTTGAGGGGATTGTAAAAGATTATATTAACAGGTTTCCTATAGAACATTGTTTTGAAACACCAAACCTCCATTACCTGATGGAACGTATACGTCCATCAGGGTATGATGTCTGTTTTATGGCAGAATATTTTCTTCCAGATGTGGACAGGCTGCTTAAGGACGGGCTTGCATGGAAATTACAAGACCAATGTCCTTATGAAATACGTATAATAGAACCAGATGGTTTTAAAGAATTGTATACAGAACAATGGGGCAATGCACTTTGTAAAGAACGTAAAGAGCTTGATATGCTGGGAGCTGGTGCGTATGACGGGGAAAATCTTGTAGGGCTTGCTGGTGCATCTGCAGATTGTAAAAATATGTGGCAGATTGGAATTGATGTGCTTCCAGGATACCGCAGGCAGAAAATTGCATCTGCGCTTACAAGCAGGCTGGCCGTAGAAATTTTAAACAGGGATATTGTGCCATTTTATTGTTGTGCGTGGTCTAATATTGGTTCAGCAAGGAATGCAGCTGCCAGTGGTTTCCGTCAGGCATGGGTACAGGTTACAGTAAAAGAAATAGAAGAAATTGCAGAAATGAACAGAGCATAAAAGGGGGAAGATATATGGACTTGCCAGTTCCATCACATTTAAAAGGATTTCTGGTTCCAGAAGAGGAAGATAGCAGTGAATACGAGGTAACAGGGAATATATGCTGTACCTGTGGAAGCATGTATTTTGAAATATTAGAAAATAACAATAAACAGGTTGTAAAACTTATCTGCCGTAAGTGTAAGAAAGAGATACTTCTTTTTGATATTGCAAAACATGGATGGAATGGATTTGTATGTGATGGAATTATTGAGGAAAAATATCTTGATAGAAAGCTTCCATTACAGAAATACCATTGTCCTATATGTAAGGAATTTTATTTTAAAATTATTGTAACTATAACTTCACAAGGAAAACAGGATTTTATAGAAGAATGTCTTTCTTATGAAGAGGGCTTTTCTGCTAGTGACTGGGTAGATGCATTTGAGTCAATAAGTATTATTCCTGTCTGTGCTAAATGTGGGTTTACAGAAGAAAGCTGGGCTGTTTTTGAAACTATGTAATAAAAATTCACAACAAAAAAATGCCTGTCTGCAACATATTTTTATTGGTTTATTGTATATTTTCCGATATAACAGATAAATTATACTGCCAGTTATGTTTTTATAACATATTATATGATTTTTATAACATATTGGAATTAAGGAAGTGTAAATATGCACATTGGAATTTGTGATGACCAGCAGGCAGCAAGGGAGCTTGCAAAGTACAGAATAAGCAAAATATATCCAGATGGAATTATAACCTGTTATAAATCAGGTGAAGAATTACTTGGGGAAAAGAACCTTCCAGATATTTTGTTTCTTGATATATGTATGCCAGGAATAAATGGTATGGAAACTGCAAAAAAACTGCGTGACAGGGATAAAAATATAATTATTATTTTTATAACAGCAGTAGAAGATTATGTGTTCCAGGCATTTGATGTAGGTGCATTCCATTACCTTGTCAAACCATTTACAGAAGAAAAATTTATAGAGGTACTGCGTAATTCAGCAGAACAGTTTGTATACCAGAAAAGGCTTGGAAGTATATATGTAGAGAAAGAAACACCAGATATTATAATAACTTCAAAAGGAAAACATATTACTGTTAAACCGGGTGATATAGTATATGCAGAAGTATTTAACCGGAAAGTAATTATCCATACACTGGATTCTGATATAGAATATTACGGGAAAATGAAAGAACTGGAGGCAAAGGCAGGAGAAGGGTTTTACCGTCCTCACAGGTCTTATCTTGTAAATTTCAGGTATATTAAAAAATATGATGCCCAGGTAATATATCTGGAAAAGGGACAGGCACTTATGGCAAAGCAGAATTACCATGGATTTGTAAAACAATATTTGCGTTATAACCAGAGGAAAGGAAAGCCGTAAATGGGAGATATGGAAATATATTATCTGGTAGCGTCAAAGATATATATTTTTGCAATTATAATTGTTAATGGATATGTTTTATACCGTTTTATAATACCATTTATAATTAATAGAAAAGCAGCATTGACTATATGGGCAGTGTATTCTGGTACAATGCTGCTGCTTTACTGGATGCCGTTTTACATGGATAATTTTACAGCCTACAGTATAGGGATAATAGCTGCTTTTATTGTTATGTGTATATCAGACAGAAAGAATTACTGCCAGAAGATATATATAGCAGTAACATTTTTTTCGTTGCGGTATTTTTCATCATTTATAACAGAAATTACTAATTCTTTTATATATTATTTGATTGCAGATTATATATATATGAGCCAGCAAATGAGTTTTATTGTATATGTTATTAAATTATTTTTTGATATATTATTAGAACTGGTAATACAATATATTAGTGTGTGGTATATTTTAAAGTCATATTCCTGTAAGTACCAGGATATAACATTTAAAGAGATGTTTATGCTGGTACTGCCATCTATAACAGGTCTTAGTGGTTACAAGATTATAAAGGATTACCAGGCTCTTTATGAAGTGGATGGATATGGGCCGTCTGTTGGAATATATAACAGTCTTGCGCTTTTGCATTATAGTATATCTATTATTACAATAGTAGTTATGACAGTAATATTCCAGAGTATTAAGACAAAGAGGGAAGAAGAAACACAGAATAAGATTTTTGCAGCACAGACTGAAAGCATAAAGCGCCATATATGCCAGATAGAAGAGCTTTACCAGGATATCCGCAGTATAAAACATGATATGGCAAACCATATTATGACATTAGAAAATCTTTATGCAGGAAACAAGCAGGAAGAAGCAAGGGCATATGTAGAAGATTTAAAGGAAGCATTTAGTGAAGTACAGCTTGAAATAAAAAGTGGTAATCCTGTAACTGATGTAATCCTGCAGGAGAGAAAGAATGAGGCGGTGAAGAAAGGCATAGATTTTGAGTGCAGTTTCCATTATCCAGAAGGTTCAGGGATAAATGCATTTGATACCAGTATTATTCTTAATAATGCTTTACAAAATGCAGTTGAAAATGCAGGAAAATACCAGCCATCTTATATATCTGTTCTGTCTTACCGCAGGAAAAATGCTTATATGATAGAGGTTAGTAATAGTTTTAAAGGAGAAATCCAGTTTAATCCAGAAACGGGACTGCCTTTTACTTCAAAGAAAGAAGCGGGCAGCCATGGTTATGGGCTTGCAAGTATACAGAAGATAGCTGGTAAATATTTTGGAGATATAGATATTGTACAGACAAATTCTGAGTTCCGTCTGGTTATTATGTTAATAATTAATACTGGTTGATATAGTGCTGTGTTTACAACATAAAAAGCCTGTTTCACATCATAATGGTTCAGTGTGGTATATAAAGTTCCGAAAAATTAAGTGAGAAATGATATTACAATACCACATGCCAGAATATGCATATGTGGCATTTAAGAAAGGGGACTAATATTATGATGGTAACAAATAGTTTATCAGGAACAGGCGGCTTGCAGCCCAAGCTTCCTGGAATGAATGTGAAGATGGATTCTACAAGTAAGAATATCCAGAACCAGATAGCAAATGCACAAAAGAAACTCCAGGAACTTTCTTCCAATACTGAAATGGGTGTGGAAGAGAAGATGAAGAAAAGACAGGAGATACAACAGGAGATTACAAGCCTGCAGCAGCAGTTAAGACAGCACCAGATAATGCAGAGGAAAGAACAGCAGAAGGATGCGTCTGTAGATGATATGCTGCCTGCCAGGAGCAAGGACAAGAATACAGGCAAGGCAGGCAATAAAGGAAATGGATTGTCACAGGCAGGCATGCAGGCTATGATATCAGCAGATTCTTCTGTAAAACAGGCAAAGGTGCAGGGAAGTACTGTTTCAAAGCTTGAAGGCAGGGCAGGTATACTTGAAGCAGAGATTAAACAAGATACTGGCAAAACTGGTGTAGAAAAGAAACAGGAAGAACTGGCAGCTTTACAACAGAAAGCAATGGCAGCTTCTGCAGCACAGATGTCATCACTTGCAGAAGCAGAAAAAGCAGCAGAAGAGGCAGATAAGGCAGAACAGGCAGCAAATGGTACAGATAATAAGGAAGATAAAGATAATAAAACAGATAAAGCACAAGAAGAAGGGGCAGTACCACAAGAAAATGCAAATCATGCAGAACCCGTACAGGCAGAGAGTGTACAAGAAGCCGCTATGGCAGGTGTAAAACCTGTAGCTTATGTACCAGTTGATATAAGCCTGTAACTATTGTACTGGCCAATATTTTTGGTAACACTTTGGACGGAAATATTCCAGCTAAAGCGTGTTTACGTTGGCATCAGGTAATTGTTGTGGGAATCAGGCCTTATATAATTGTACCAATTAATATATTGTAATACCGTAAAACCTCGTCCACGGCTTCCAGCTCTCCGCTGGTTGCCTGGACAGTAAAATGTTTTTATTTTTTCCGCTCCAGTCCGCTAAAATTCCGTTTAAGAGCTATATCAATTTCCGGGTTATCTACCAGGCTTGCTTCAACACAAAATGCAATCAGCTTTTTATCTGTCTATTTATCTATATTTCCCTTAAAGCAACTAATTTTACTGATACTGCCCAGAACACCGTACCAGACATTTATAGATAATTGTGTTTTAGGGACACAAAACAGACGGTCAGGGGTTTAGAATATATAAAAGCCTTCTTCTCCAAAATCGTCATCAAATGGGTCATTTTCATTTAAGAAATAATCCATATCGAGAAGGTCATCCCCGCTCATGCGGCGAATGTCCTTGGATGTCATGCCTCCGGGTGGATTATCCATATATTTTTTGCGTAGTTTCTCTGCGCTTGGGTTCATAATCACAGCCTCCTTTGAAAGGAGTATACCACAGGAATGGGATTTAAGGAAGTCATGCAGACGACCTTCTTCCACGGGAACGGGACATGGCTCTGTGAAGTTTTTTGTCAATCTCCCGGTGGCGTGCATAAATGCCACCGTAGCGGATCATTTTGAAATGCTTTTCCGGGATATGACGGATGCCCGTGTTATAATAGGGACAAGTTAGAAGAAACCCAGTAAAGTCAAGGGGTTGAGCCTGATTTAGTCCTGTTTTTTTATCTGTAAAGAAATGCCAGTCTGTTTCCAGCGGGATAATCCAGTGGGATGCAGAAAAACCAGCCAAAAGGCCAGCCAGAAACAGAACAAACCACTGAAAAAACCAGTGGGTATATCTGGGAACGAGAAGATATCCTGTGTGAAAATAACTGAAAAAGCCGATTGAAAGACAGGAAATAGAAAGAAATTTTAAACTTGGAATGAAAAAAACATTCCAAAAAGTCAGTTTAAATGTCTGCCATAAGTAGGAAGCAGTTTTTCCATGCACAGAAAGTAATTTGAAAAAAACAGCCAGAAACAAAAAAAGCATTCCAGAAAGCCAGTTGGTTTTTCAGGCAGGGCTGGATATTGGCAAAAATGTAACTGGGAAAACCAGTCATAAATATAAAAGATATATTATATTTTCAGCCGGGAATAAAAAAGGTATGTTAAAAATTTAGTCGGTTGTCGTATATACAGGGGTTTCAGGGGCATCCCATGACAAGATGCAGGAGCTGTCGCTCCTGCGTATCTTGCAAGTCCGCATAGAACTTTTGTGGGCAGCATAATCCAGGAAAAAGAGAAAAGATATGTAAAAGAAACCGGTAAAAAAGGAACAGAAAGGAAAGGCAGGATAAATGGCAGACAGCATCCATTGTATCAAGAAAACACTACGTTTAAAACCAGCAGAAGCAGAAGTCCTTGCTTCTAAGGCGGCAGAAGCGGGCATGTGCGAAGCGGGTTATTTAAGGCTGCTGGTTACACAGAAACCATATGATTACCCTGAAACAAGAAGTCTGTTAAAGACATTAATCAATGAAGTCAACGCTGTGGGGAATAATATAAACCAGATTACAAGAGCAAACAATTCTTATTTTTACAGCAGGGAAGATAAAGAATTACTTGCTGCTTATATGAAAAAAATCCAGCAGGCTGTGCAGGAGGTGGCGGAAAAGGTTGGCAGTCAGTAAGATTTTATGTATTGGGAGCTGTGGGGCAGGTTATGCAGGGAAGCATTTAAGCCAGGCGCTGGACTATATTTCCAAAAAAGAAAAAACCGGGGATGGCAGGTGGGAGGGCTGCTTAAACTGTCTGCTGGGGAATATATACCAGCAGATGCGGCAGACAAAGGAACATTTTGGAAAGACAGATAAGC
>CAQGLR010000033.1 GCA_948794795.1 uncultured Lachnospiraceae bacterium
AGGCATCTAAAAGCCTTGTTTTGTATATTTTTTTCTTAAGTTCGCACTTATGGGTTAAAGTACCCCTTTTGTGGAATTATTGCTGGCTCTGGCAATTCCAATATTTTACTTGTAACGCAACATTACCCTGCTTGGATTTGGACATAAAAGTAAATGTACACAAAATACTTACATATTTCTCTTACATAAACATGGCTTATATATTGATATTACCCTTACCTTATGATAAAATTAAAAAAACATATTTCAACTAATATTCTATCCAGACAGAAACAAGCTTTATAAAACTCTAAAAACTGATTGGATAGAGCACCAGGGTATATACTTTAAAGTGCTTACTTAATAAGGTTAAACTATCATAATTACACAAAATTTATATTACCCCCGGCAAATTCCAAGGTTTTACCCAAAAGCAGCTATATGGGGGCTTTATGCACCACTGCGTATCCCATCCAGGCGCAATGTCATTTAGTTAAACAAAACCTAATAAATAAAGGACTTATTAATGTTTGAAAATTAAAATTATATAAAGATTAAACCGCTCTGGCAAATTCCAAATGTTTTACCAAAAAGCAGCTGTTATGGGGGCGCTGGTGCTTAAATCTGGTTTTTTCAGATTTTATGCACCACTGCGCATCCCATCCAAGCGAAAGCGTGCTGCTTGTGGTAAAACTTTGGAATTGCCAGAGCCACATAACTTATGAAATATTTAATTTTCAAACATCCATAACCTTGCCATTTACAGTAGAGTTGCTTAACTAAATGACATTGCATCCAAGCGAAAGCGTGCTGCTTGTGGTAAAATTTTGGAATTGCCAGAGCCACATAACTTATGAATATTTAATTTTCCAACATGCCCTGGCCACCAGAAATAGAAAACAGGAGGTTTCTATGGATATAATAAAGAAAAAAAATGCAAGAAACAAAATTATTCTTATCTCAGCCACACTTTTTGCACCAATGCTTATTGTACAATTTATAATACTAATGCTTTTATCAAGTGGCATAATAGGCATTATTATGGCTGTAATACTGACAGTTGCCGTTATGGCTGCTGTTATGGGAACAGTTATTATGGCACTATGGTCATTCTTCAACCCGCTTATATCAGTCTTTACAAATAACTCACAGCTAACCATTGACAACAAGACACAGAATAAAATACAAAAATTAGCCAGCCGCAATGATGGTGTTGGTGAAATGATACGTACTGCCAACGACACCGTTACAGGATTTGCGGATGTTATAAAAGGCATTAAAGGCGCAATAGACAAACTAGGTGAAGTATCGGCTGAATTTGAAAACACATTTAACGAAATGGAATCCTCAATGCAGGACACATCTGGAAATATAAACACTATCACAGATAATACCCTGTCACAGGTAGACAATATCCATGATATGAAAGATAAAATCGATTCCATAAGCATGGCTATTGAAAATATTAATTCAAGCATAAAAGCATTAACTAAAAGTGCAGAAGTAGTCGGGAACTGCCAGAAGAATGCAGGACAGATTATGGATGAACTAACAAGCATAAGCAAAGAAAGCAGCACCGCCATTGAAGAAGTTAAAAACCAGACAGACCGCACTAATAAATCTGCACAACAAATACGCACAGCTACAGAAATTATTGCAGATATCTCTAACCAGACAAACCTGCTTGCCCTGAATGCAAGTATTGAAGCGGCAAGGGCTGGTGAACACGGCAAAGGCTTTGCTGTTGTAGCAGAAGAAATCAGGATTCTTGCAGACCAGTCCAAAGAATCCACACAACATATTAACAGCATTGTCAATGAATTAATTGCCAACTCAGATATAAGTGTTGAAATTACTGAACGTGTTTCAGAATCATTTATGGAACAGAATAAGAAAGTAAAAGAAACAGGGGATATATTTACATCACTGAACACCGAAATTATTAAAGTTAATGAATCAATTAAAGAAATTGATACAGAAATAAGCGGTCTTGACGACCACAAAGTCCTTATAGAAAACAGCGCAGATGCCATGACCTCTTTTGCAGAAGAAAATGCAGAACAGGCAAACCTTACATCAAGCAATGTATCCAGCCTGCATGACATGGTTGCCAGCTGCACAAGCATGACAAAAAATGTAGTTGGTGTATCAGAAGAACTTACTGGATATATTAAAAAATTTGACAAAAAAAACTTAATAAATATTTAAAATACTTTACATATTTATATATAAAATGTCATTCCAGTGCGGCTGCCAATACCATGGCAAGCCGCATTTTTACTGTAAATATATATACTGTATACACCCGTTCCAGATAATGTAAAAATCATTAGAAATATTGACAAACAGCAACAATGGAACTATAATTGAAGGTGTTTTAGCCTGAATAGATAAATACAAATTTAAAGAACTGCCAGGCAAAGAATTAAAGGAGAAAGGAGTAGTATATTTATGCAGATACCCCCTATATAATATCACCAGCATCAAAAACTGCCAGTGGTATTGTTTCTATGGGGTTAAAGCTTATTATAACCAGAACATCTTCCACAAAACAGGCAGGCATAAATCTTAACTGGTAAAGTGCTGCTTAGTAAAAAGCATGTAATAAAACTATGCATAGCTAAGAAAGGAGTTAATACAATGGCAGAAGAAATTATGGAAGAGGTGCTGGAGGAGGAGGATACTCAAAAAGGAAAATTTATGACCTTCCAGACGGGCAATGAATATTATGGCATAAGCATAAGTTATGTAAATGAAATTATTGTTATGCAGCCAATTACAGCAATTCCCGAAGCAGAAGATTACATAAAAGGCCTTCTTAACCTCCGTGGCAAAATTATTCCTGTTATTGATGTCCGCGTAAGGTTTAAGATGGACCAGACGGATTATACTGACAGGACGTGTATTATTGTTATAAATGTAAAGTCCAATACTATCGGTCTTATTGTAGAGCAGATAGCAGAGGTAGATACAATAATGGAAAGTGATATTATGCCACCTCCGACGCTGGGTCACAAAGGAAAAGAACAAAATAAATATGTATACGGTCTCGCCAGAACAGGCAATACAGTAAAATTGCTGTTAGACCCTGAACGTCTGATAGGGACTGACACTCTTGCGGCACTTGGAGAAGATACCCATGAAGAAGACCAAGAGTAAACCAGGAGGAAAATGAAAATGAGCAAAAACAGAAACAATACGGAGGCATCTAACATGAAGAAAAAATTTAGATTCAGTGATATCTCAGTCAGGGGCAAACTATTAAGCTTTGGCGCTATAGCACTGCTTTTTACAATAATAATTGCCATAGCCAGCATAAAGATTCTCCAGACTACTAATGAAGAGCGTACACGCCGTTATGTTGTCTATGGTGACCGTGAGCTTGCATTAAGTGATTCATTTACATATTTTAACCAAATAAGGGCTAATGTACGTAATATGTTATGGCTTTATAGTGATGACC
This sequence comes from uncultured Lachnospiraceae bacterium, assembly GCA_948794795.1. Classification (GTDB taxonomy): domain Bacteria; phylum Bacillota; class Clostridia; order Lachnospirales; family Lachnospiraceae; genus Butyribacter. Next base: position 3,443 of record CAQGLR010000033.1, read on the forward strand.
CACAGAAACAACAGGAAACAATTGATACAATAAATGAAGAGTTTGAAGGTATAAATACAAAGTTTGATATTTTCAAAGAATACCTTGACCAGTACAGTTCCAGCATACAAAACGGTTTCCAGGAAGTTAAAGGGCTTATAGAAGATTTCCATGCATCTACTGATATTGTTGCTTCTTTTGCGACTGCTAATAATGCAACTGCAGCAGAACAAGAAATGGAAAATAATAGTATGGTTCTTGCTACTAAAACAGATGAAGCTTTCAAAGAATTAATGAACAACATGATAGCAGAGGCAGATGAGGAATCTGAAAGAATTGATACAAAAGTAAAAAACCTTGCTTTTGCACTTATTGCAATTTGTGTATTATGTATCCTTGTTATGACTGGACTCTGCTTCTCAATTACAAGAACTATTACTATTCCTGTTTCAAAGCTTTCCAAAGCAGCCAAGAAACTTGCCATGGGTGATGTAGATGTAGACTATGCTAAGATACATAATGATGATTTAGGTGAATTAATGGACAGCTTCGGCCATATGGTTGAAACTATTAAACAACAGGCAGCTGTTGCAGATGCTATTTCAAAAGGTGATTTAACTATTGATGTAACTCCACGCAGTGATAAAGACCTGCTTGGCAAAGCATTTAAGAGGCTGGTTGAAAATAATAATAAGGCTCTTGGAAGTGTCCAGGAATCTACAATGCAGGTAACTATCGGAGCTGAACAGGTGGCTAACGCAAGCCAGGCTCTCGCACAGGGTTCTACTGAGCAGGCAAGCGCATTACAGCAGGTAACTGCTTCTATTAATGAAATTGCAGAAAAAACAAAGAAAAATGCTTCTGAAGCAACTACAGCCAATAATCTTGTAAACACTGTAAGAGGCATGGCAGAAGATGGAAACGGACAGATGAAGTCATTAACTGGAGCTATGAATGATATCAATGACTCTTCTGAAACAATTTCTAAGATTATTAAAACTATTGATGACATTGCATTCCAGACTAATATACTTGCTTTAAATGCAGCCGTTGAAGCAGCACGTGCTGGTGTACATGGCAAAGGCTTTGCAGTTGTTGCAGAAGAAGTAAGGACTCTTGCTGCTAAATGTGGTTCTGCTGCAAGTGAAACAGCTGAGATGATTGAAGACTCTATCCGTAAGGTTGGCAACGGAAGACAGCTTGCATCAGAAACAGCAGAAGCCCTTGACAAGATTGTTGGTTCTATTGAAGAAGTTGCAGATATAATTAATAATATTGCTATATCTTCTAATGACCAGGCAACAGCAGTATCACAGATTGACCAGGCAATCGGGCAGGTTTCTACGGTTGTACAGACTAACTCAGCTACAAGTGAACAGTGTGCTTCAGCCAGTGAAGAACTTTCAAACCAGGCTATGAACCTTAGAAACCAGATGTCAGAGTACAAACTTAAAGCAGGTGTGGTTTCAAGCAGTCCAAGTATTTCTGCTGCACCTAGAAATGAAATACCTGTATCAAACTATACTAATAACTATAATGACAACTATAATAACAGTTATAATGAACAGATTATTTCACTTGATGGTGATATAGGTAAATATTAACCAGATATCCAGGCATACTTGTATATGCCATATATACTGCTGCAGACAGCAGTATATATGGCTGCTATAATTATATATCTCAAAAAACAGGTGTATCACATTGTATATACACCTGTTTTTATTTTATACAAATTTATAAAACAGACATGGTAATAAATGCCTCTATTCTGACATACATTATAGCAGTAATAATTTTTAAGGAGGTTTTTATGCCAAGACAAAATGAACATGAACGGCACATAGAAATGCTTAAAGCAGCACTTCCATATGTGCCGCCAGAAAACAGGCATGCGATGGAAATAATATTACAGGCAGATTCACTTGTAAACCTTGCCATGCAGCCACCGTCAGCAGACCTGGCTGGATGCAGTATTGATGGTGATGAAAAACCGTTTATGCCGAATCCAGAAGCAATGCTTATGAACATACGCCAGTATTGTACTAAAAAGGAATCTGAAACAATACAGGTCCTGTTAAACTTTATACATGCGGATAAACTGTTTAAAAGCTACCGTGACTTTGCACATTCACATCCTGATATGCTTGAGGCATCTGAAATTAACAATACTTCCACACCCTTAAGCATACTATTCCAGCTAATCAATGGTATTGGTTCCATTAGCAGCAATATGTCCAAAAACAGCCCGCCAGGAGGCAATTTTATGATGGAATTCCTTATGTCACAGCTCTCACCTGAACAAAAATCAACAGTTGAACAGTTACAGGGCATAATGGGAAATTCATAGTATTTTAAGCATACTGGTGTTTTTATGGCTGGCATGCTGGCAACAACAGCTTCCAAGGCTGTAGATACAGAAATAATACCATTATGATATAATAAACCAGTTGCATATAATTGCAGAAGGGAGTAAAATTGGGAAATTGGAGAATTAATCCAGCCTTTCTTGGCATGGACGGAATTAAAAGGCAGAAAGTAGAAGACCTGTCTGACGCATTAAATGGAAAAAACTTAAACGAGGCGCTTCCAGTAATAACAAACTGGAACTTGCAGTTAAAACAAGAAAATATACAATTTACTAATGAAGAAAATGAACTATTATCAGAAATCTTCCTGCAGGAACTACCTCCTGCACAGATGAAACAGTTTGAACTTTTAAAGTCATTTATGAAAAAGTAACCACAAAAATATCCGTTCCTGGCAAGAACATATTATATAAATCTTTGCCAGCATCCTTCTACTCTGTGGCATTAATGTGTAAAACCGGCTATTTCTTCTGGACATGGCCGGTTTTTATATTGCCTATAGATAAATTACCACTTTTGTGTTATATTTATCCACAGATATTAATTTGTCCACAAATGGAAAAAATTAGAAATGAGAGGCAGATATGAATACAGAATATAATACTGTTTACGGACAGTTTGAAAAAAATTTTAAAGAACAAGCAGAATCTTTTATTCCCGAAGATGATATTAAAATTACATTAAAAATGGAAAAAATAAGATTTGAAAATGCAGAAAAATATGATATATCCATAAATAAACTAACTGGCAACAGTCTTGCACGTTATACTAAAGATGCCATCAGACGCCGCCAGCCTCTGTTTTTTATATACTATACTCTTAGTATGGTTACTGGTTTCTGTTACTTCCTTCTTATGTGGAGTATTGCCAAATGTGTTTTTCTTTACTTTACAGGCACTAACAAAGAAGCTTTCAGCAGCAGGCTTTCTTTCTCTGTATCCCTTATTTTTTTCGCTGCTGCAATTATATGCAATTCTATAACACAAATTTACACAAGGAAACTTCTGTTTACATGCAAGGGAAACATTAAAGCAAAAATATCTTTATTTAACGCTGCCTGCAGCCTTATATCTGCTATTATAATTATTATATCTGCACTGTTTATATACTTAAATACTGGCAGTATTTTAACAATTAACCTTTCACTGCCAGAAGTATTTATTATAACTGTTGCCATGCTGGCACTATCGGGAATACACAATGTTATATACAGCAGCCACTTCACTGCATTTGTGTCAATAGGATATGCAATTATGCTGCGCCGCAAACCACAGACAGACAATGCAATTTCCCATTACAAAGACTTGTCACTTAAAGAGTTCCTGTCAATACGTGGGATAACAGCTGCAAGTTACAAAGGTGACAGCCAGTTACAGGCAGAATTTAATAAATGGCTGCGTTCTAAGGCTGTCACTTTAAGGACATATAGTGCAATAGCTTTCTTTATAGCATTTATACTAGTTTTTATATGCCTGCGCCAGCTTATAATTACAGGCATATCTGCCAGTTTTATAATATTTACTGTTGCAGCACTTATTATAACTGTTATACTGTTTTTATCAATATTATCATGCATTTATATTACCAGAAAGTGAACGTTTTACTACTGCTGCTGCCATTTTAATGGTTTCCCTGTCTGGTTCTTTTAAATCAGGAATACATATTACAGGTATTCCTGCTGCAAAAGCTGCTTTTACGCCATTCTCTGAATCTTCAAGTACAAGTGCCTTTTGTGGTGCTATATTAAGTTTCTCACATGCCATAAGGAAAATATCTGGTTCAGGTTTTGAATGTTTTGCCATCTCACCACCAATAATCTCCTGGAAATATCCAAGCAGTCCAGAATGTTTTAAATATTTTTCTACATATACAGACTTTGTAGAAGATGCTACTGCACATGGTATGCCTTTTTCTTTAAGCATTGCAAGAAGCTCCTGTATCTGTGGTTTAATGCTAAGCCCTATTGTTTCTGCAATCATTACAAGGCGTGACTGGGCAATATCACCACATTCTTTGAATGGGTAATCTTCCCCATATTCTGAATACATAATATCTTTAAGCCTGCTTCCTCCTGTCCCAAGTGTCTTTATATAAACTTCACGCGAAAGGTTATAACCTTTTTCTTTCATAGCTGCTGCAAGCTGTTCCATAAACACCCTTTCGGTATCAAAAACTAGTCCATCCATATCAAATATAACAGCCTTAAAATTCTTCTGCATATTAACAGCTTCTAATAAATCAGAATATACTTTTCCCATATAAATTTTATCCTCCTTATTCTGGGCACATATTTTATTATTCCAGTTTCATTGCCCTGTATTCTTTTGGGGTGCATCCTATTGTCTGCAGAAAAACCCTGTTAAAATAACTTATATTATTAAATCCCGAAAGATTGGCAACTTCACCTATCTTTTTATCAGTATCACGCAGAAGCTGGCAGCTCTGTAATATCCTGTATCTCATAAGATACTGTACAGGTGAAAGTTTCATTGCCTGCTTAAAAACCCTGCTGAACTGCCCTTCACTCATAGGAAGCAGCCCTGCAAGCTCTGAAAGTGTAATATCATAGGCATAGTTCTTTTTAATATATTTTATAACAGGTGCAAGCCTTTCTGAATATCTTGTTTCAAGGCTGTCTTCCCTTTTTACCCTTACAGAATTGCTATTCATTAAATCCCATACACCAAATATACGGCTTCTTATCATAAGTTCATAATTGTACAGTTCATGTCCTGGACAAGCCCCTGCCTCCAGAAGCATTGAAAGCACAATGTCCTGCCACCCGTTTCCTTGTTCAAGGAACTCCTTGAATAAAATTTTGCCATTAAGGACTGGTGTAATAAACCTTTTTGCAAAACTGCTGTGGATATCTTCATGCAGGAACTGGTATGAAAAGTCTAATGCCGTAAATGAACAGGCATGACATCCCTCTGACCTTGCTGAATGTAAAAAATTAGAGTTTATAAATACCCCGTCTCCTGTATGTAACTTATATTCCCTGTCCTCTATATTAAATATTATGTTTCCATCTGTTACTATGAGAAACTCAAATTCCTGGTGCCAGTGGAGATAGAATATTGCATCTGTACCTTCTGGGTATTCCATCTTATGGATACCAATAGGAAGCTCTGCGGTACCATGCCTCTGCTTCTCTTCGTATACTTTCTTTCTACTCAAAAGATATCCTCCAATTCTTTTTATTAAAAAGACACAAATACAAAAAATATCTGTGTCTTTTATATTACAATATAAAAACATAAGTTACAACTAATTTTTTCTACACAACAATATATAGATTTACCAGGGCTTAAATAAAAGTATAACTATAATAAAGAAGAATAAATTCCTGCTGGGGCAAAATACTACTCAAGATTTAATTTTTTCTGCATAAGTTTTATAGAAACTGTACTATATATAACAGAGAAAACTGACATAAGTATTGTAATAATAATTAATAATGAACTTGTATAATTTAACATTTCTGTCTCTGGTAAATCAAAACCATAAACCAATACAGTTCCAAATACAGTAAATACCATAACCACCTGGAATATTATATAAGTTACAATATACACTGCTACAGACATTAAATCCCTGCTTACCCCTTTGCCTGATATACTATAACCAATATTAATACTTGCAAAAAACTGGGCTATACTTTCATACAGGGCAATTATAAAAAGAACTATAATAGTTACTATATATAATGTTCCATTTACACCATATTCCTTTGCACCATAGTGGAATGTTGTCAGCATTTTTATAAAACTGTCCCATGTAAATCCAAACTCAGCTGGAATTCCTGAAATTATAAATGAAAGAATTATTACTGCTATATCTCCAATAAAAAACATTAAGGATGTAATTATCTTACTAAAATACAAGCTTACTGCGGATACAGGAAGTGTATGCATAAGATAACCTTCATCACGTAAAAGGTTATTCCTGTACCTTAAAAGGACTAATACCAGCGTAACCACACATACAGCCACTACAGATAATATCATTATAAACATAGTAAACATCCATAAATATCCCAGTGCATTTCCCATAAAACCATCAATGTTATTAGATAACATCCCGGTAATCCTTGCAAAAACTGCACACAATAACATAAATCCATATATTACACTAATTATACGGCCGCCTGCTTTCAAATCATATTTAATTAATTTATCTAACATGCAAACACCTCCCTGAATAACGCATCAACAGATTTGCCTTTTTCACTTCTTATCTGGTCTACACTCTCATGTAGTATCATCTTTCCATTCTTGATAAATACAACATCATCAAGCACTTTTTCCACATCACTTATAAGATGTGTAGATATAATAACACCTGCTTCTTCATTATAATTCATAAGTATTGTTTTTAATATAAAATCCCTTGCGGCAGGGTCAACGCCTCCCATAGGCTCATCTAATAAATATAATTTTGCTTTCCTGCTCATAACAAGTACAAGCTGCACCTTCTCCCTGTTACCCTTTGATAAAGTCCTTATCCTTGCATCCATTTTTATTTCAAGGCTCTTTAACATCTCTGCTGCTGCATCTTCTGAAAAGTCACTGTAAAAATCCTTAAAAAACTTTATAGTTTCACTTACTTTCATTCCAGGACTGAAATATGGACGTTCTGGAAGATATGAAACTATCTTTTTACTTTCAACACCAATTCTGTTGCCGCCTGCCAGGACTTCCCCTTCACTTGCACTAAGAATACCACTGGCTATTTTAATAAGAGTAGTCTTGCCGCTTCCATTTGGCCCAAGCAGCCCAGTAATCTTGCCGCTGTTAATTGATAAAGATATATTATCAAGCGCAACTTTGCTGCCATATTTCTTTGTAAGGTTATGACATTCTAAAATATTTCCCATAATAATTCCCTTTCCTTTCCGCTGTATATATTACTAAATGCCAGCATCCCAGTATTTTTCAACCAGTTTTACAGACTCACTAGCTGAATAACCAAGCTTTTTCATATTTTCTATAAATTCTTTTATACATTCTATCATAAGCTCCTCCTGTAAATTATTTGCCTTTTCTGGATTATCAGCTACAAATCTTCCTGATGTCCTTCTGGAACACAAAAGCCCTTCACGCTCAAGCTCTGACATAGCTTTCTGCATAGTATTTGGATTAACCCCGGCTTCAACTGCAAGTTCCCGTACAGATGGCAGCTTATCACCAGCTTTAAGCCTTCCTGTTGCAATCATAGCCTTTATCTGTTCCATAATCTGCTGGTATATTGGAGCATCATTATTAAACTTCCATTCCAAACAATTACCTCCTTTTTTGTATTATTGTATTATCTGATTAATACAATAATACAAAAATACAGTTTTGTCAATATCTAAATTTTTTAACATAAAAAACCAGCATCTGTTGTACAAATGCTGGTTTTTAGTTTTATAAATTATCAAATATATTTAAGTGTTATTTGCTTCTTTATCTATGCCAAGTACACTTGAAAGCCTGTCCATGCCTTCCTGTACACTCTTCATAGATTTAAGGATATTTTCTACACCTGTTGCCTGTTCTTCTGTTGCAGCACTTATTTCTGAAGTGTTTTCTACTGATTTCTGTGAAACATCTTCAACTTTCTCCATTGCCTGTAACAGATGGTCTTTAAGGTCTATAATACTGCCAAGCTCTGCTTTTAGTAAATCCGTAACATTAATTACCTCTTCCGAAGAATCCAGCATAGTTTCAAAAATTCTTACAGTATCATCTAATCTGTCTTTTGACTCTTTTACAATAATATTATTATCATCAATAACCTTATTTGTCTCCTGTACGGTGTTTATAATATCTTTTAATATAGCATCTATCTTCTGGGTTGCAGCAGAAGATTCCCCGGACAATGCGTTTATCTCATCAGCTACCACTGCAAAACCCTTTCCTGCTTCGCCTGCCCTTGCCGCTTCAATCGCTGCATTTAAAGCAAGCAGGTTTGTCTGCTGTGCAATCTGGCTGATACTTTCAATAATTTCACCAATAGAACTTGACTTCTGTGCCAGTGATGCTACACCTTCAGAAGCCATCTTCGTAGATTCAATATTTTCAGCAAATTTCTTTGAAAGTTCTTCAATGGCAACTATTCCCTCATCGTTCTTCTCTTTAAGATTTTTAATATTTTCTACAGTCTGTGCAACACGGCCTTCAGAACTTAAAATCTTGTCATTAAGGTCATTAAATATATCTAAGCTTCCTTCAACCTGCTCAATCTGCAGGTCTGCACTATTAGAAATCTCCTGGGTAGATGCAGCAATATCTGTAGAACTCTCCTCAAAATCATGCAGTGAAGCATAAATCTTGCCAGAAGACTGCTGTAAGCCTTCAAAAGCCCCACGTACATCTGAAAGCAGTGTCTCTACTTCCTTTTCTTTTGTTTCTACCATCTGGAACAGTGAACGTGCCCTTGTAACAATAAATACTGCTACAACAACCGCAAGTGCATATACAATCCATACAAACACCCATATAGACATAGTATACATTGCAAGATAAGCCTTCTGGAATATAAACAATGCCGCCAGGTTAGGCACTACTGTAGCTATTGCACATACTTTTATCATAGAGATATCATAATATGGGATACATAAAAACAATACCAGGAAATAAGCTTCCGCCATTGCACCATATACAGCAGGGCCTGATGCTGCAATTACTACTACTCCGAGAACAGGCAGAGCAGAAATATAAAAATATTTAGCGTATTTTCCTAATACTTTCTCAAATGCTTTTATTAAAAGGCTTCCTGCTGATATAACAAGTGCAACAATATCTCTTTTAAAAGAGCCACTGTTAAAAAGCATAACATATGTAAATGCACATACTGGTATAACTGCCACAAATAAAAACATAATCAAGTTCATTCTTTTCTCTTCATCTTTGAGAATCTCTAGTTCCATTATACTTCCCCCTTTTATATCTAGTAAAATCCCCCTTTAATGTCAAAATATTGTATGCCTCCAAGTTTCAAATACTGTTACAAAAAATTAAATATCCATCCAGTGTCCTCCTTTATAAAAAATTTAGAATAATAAAAAATAATAATTATACATTAATAACTGTATTTTATCATATTCTTACAAATAAGTAAAACCATTTAACATAATTCCAGGAGGCAGTTTTATGTGCACAGCAGCAACTTACCAGACAAACTACTTTTATTTTGGACGTACATTGGATTACGAATTCTCTTATGTAGATGAAGTTACTATTACCCCACGTAATTACCAGTTTAATTTCAGTATGGCTGGAAATATAAACAGACATTATGCAATAATGGGCATTGCATATGTTGTGGATGGCTATCCGCTTTATTATGAGGGGGTCAATGAAAAAGGGCTCTGCATGGCAGCACTTAACTTTACAGGCAATGCCATATATAAACAGGCATTACATAATATGTATAATATATCACAATATGAATTTATACCATGGATTCTTACACAGTGCAGTACAATAAAACAAGTTAAACAGCTTCTTGCAAGAACTAATATTGTAGGCATGGAAATCAACAACCTGCCTGCCCCACAGCTCCACTGGATGGTTTCAAGCCGTGAAGGCTCTTTAACAGTAGAACCAATGCAGGATGGCATTAAAGTTTACGATAATCCTGTAGGCATACTTACCAATAACCCTCCATTTAATGAACAGGTTTTCAGTCTTAATAATTATATGGGACTATCTATAAGGACACCAAACAATAATTTCTCAAGCAAGCTTGATTTACAGCCTTATTGCCAGGGAATGGGTGCTATAGGGCTTCCTGGCGACCTTTCTTCACAGTCCCGTTTTGTCAGGGCAGCTTTTACAAAGATGAACTCTTTCTCTGGAACATCTGAAACAGAAAGTGTAAGCCAGCTTTTCCATATTCTTGGCTCTGTACTACAGCCAAGGGGATGCTGTGAAACTTCCAATGGAAAATATGAATACACTATCTATACATCATGTTGTAATGCAGACAAAGGAATATATTATTATACAACATATAATAACCATCAGATTACTTCAATTAATATGTATAATGAAAACCTGGACAGCAATATTCTTGTAAGGTTTCCACTTATAAAAGAAGAACAGATATTTGCACAAAATTAAAAAAGCTTATATACAGATACAAAAAGATGCCAGCTGTACAAAACCTGCTGGCATCTTGTCCTTTTAATATTTAATTGATATATTCTGGTTTCACCCAGTTTCCATCTGTTTTCCTGTGTTTCCATGTATCTTTTGTACTATCATAATCCCCTATAGTTAAATACTGCCATTCACTTGCTTTCTTAAGTGATTTATATATTTTACGCAATTCTACCTTCTGCCTGTTATGGTCTGGATTGCCAGAATCTGCAAGAAACACAGTATCCGTTTCCCTGTCATATAAAAATATTGTTACATAATGCCCTGGCGTATCCTGCCAGTAACATGAAGAATCATTGCTGCTTATAAGCACTATGCTGCATGATGCTGCTGATACCTGCTCCTTGAAGTCCTTGTAATCCTGTGGCTTAATCCTCAGGCTGCAGTCAAAGCCAAGCTTACCCAGTATAGTATCCATATAGTCCCATGCGATTGCCCCGCCTCCGCTATATCCAGTGTTTCTTTTGGCAAACTTGTACATATCAACAGGGGTACACTGGTATCTGCTCTCTGTTGAATATACATTGGCAAGACAGCACAGCCCGCAGCCAAACCCTCCAAATGAACCTCCGTCATAAAATGCCCTGCCCCATGCCCCGGACCAGTCCCTGCGCTCTTCCCATGACCTTGGGCCCTGGAGGAATGTAAATATTTCTTCCTCTTTAACCTTTTCTTTTATCTCTTCACTGTTATTGTCCTGTGGTTCCAAGGCAGCACTCATAACAATCTCTTCTGGCGGCTTTGGCGAAGCAGCCACCTCCGCCATCGCAGGTACCGCTCCGCCTTCATTAATTTCTATATATGTCCGCCTTACTGTATATACAGTTGATATTATTACAATAATTAATGTAATACATGTCATTGTATATACTATCTGCTGCCTTTTTTTCTTAAGGATTTTTTTTATCCTGCTGCCCATGCTATACACCTTAAAGTGTTATTATAACACTTGTTGTTCCTGCTTTTGCTTCTGCAGTCTTTCCTTCTGCTGTCACTTTAAAGTTTTTATCTGTGGCATTATATGAAACAGTGATTTCATTTCCATTTCTTACTGCCTTAATATCTGTAATCTTATTGGACTCACTGTCATAAACCACTGCTTCTGCAGTCTTGCCATCTTCAAGCCCATAAACCACTGCTTCTGCACCTTCAAGGTAATCATATACAACATCCATGTCAAAATTACCATATATTATAATACTGTTTGGACGTGCAAGTACAGGTGTCTGGAAGTAGTCACATGTCTTTGTATAATATCTGCCTCCTTCATAAGTCTCCCCACTCTGTATATCTGTCCATGTACCACAGTCTGGCAGATAGAATTCTGCTGTACCTGCTTCATTCATTACTGGCACTATACAGAGGTTATCACCAAGCATATACTGCTGGTCAAGATATTTGCATGCTGTCTCATCTGTAAATGCAACTATCATTGAGCGCATCATAGGTATACCTGTTACATGTGTCTTATTTGCCTGTGCCCAGAGATATGGCATAAGCTTTCCTTTAAGGTTTACATAATGGCGCAGTACATCACATGCTTCATCATCATACACCCAAGGCACCCTGTAAGATGTTGAGCCATGCAGGCGGCTATGTGTTGAAAGACATCCAAATGCACACCATCTTTTATAAATATCTGCTGGCGCTGTCGCTTCAAAACCACCCATATCATGTGAGAAGAAGCCAAAGCCTGATGAGCAGAGTGAAAGCCCGCCATGGAGTGTCTCTGACATAGCTGAATAATCTGCATAACAGTCACCTCCCCAGTGTACAGGGAACTTCTGTCCTCCGACAGTAGCGCTTCTTGCGAAAAGACATGCTTTGTCTTTGCCATAGTATTCCTCAAGTGCCTCAAATATTACCTTATTATAAAGATATGTGTAATAGTTGTGCATCTTTATAGGGTCCATGCCATTATAATACTGGCATTTTGTAGGAATTCTCTCACCAAAGTCTGTTTTAATATTATTGACACCCATATCAAAGAGGTTCTTCAAAAGCCCTTTGTACCAGCTGCATGCTTCTGGGTTTGTAAAATCAACGATTGCCATGCCTGGCTGCCATAAATCTGCCTGGAATACACTCCCATCAAGATTTTTAATAAAATACCCCTTTTCTTTACCAATATCAAAAAGTTTTGACTGCTGGCCAATGTATGAATTTATCCATACACATATCTCAAGTCCTTTATCATGCAGCCTTTTAAGCATACCTTCTGGGTCTGGGAACATATCCTTGTCCCACTCAAAGTTACACCACTCATATTCCTTCATCCAGAAGCAGTCAAAGTGGAATACCTGGAGAGGTATTTTTCTCTCTGCCATACCGTCAATAAAGCTGTTTACTGTTTCTTCATCATAACTTGTTGTAAATGATGTTGACAGCCATAAACCAAATGAATAAGCAGGTGGAAGTGCTGGCTTGCCTGTAAGTGTTGTGTAATTTTCAAGTACATGCTCAAGGTTTCTTCCGCCAATAACAAAGTATTCAAGCTGCTCTCCTGGAATTGTAAATGTAACCTTTGAAACTGTATCTGAGTTTACTTCAAATGAAATCTTATCTGGACTGTTTACAAGTATTCCATAGCTTTTTGATGAAATATAAAATGGTATATTCTTGTAGCTCTGGTCTGAACATGTGCCACCATCATTATTCCATGTTTCTACTACCTGTCCATTCTTTACAAAAGGAGTAAACTTCTCACCAAAACCATAAATACACTCACCTATATCAGTCTTTAACTGTTCCCTTAAATATGTTGTATGGGCATCCTGTGGATAGTTAAAGAACTCGTCATCTGCCTGGAGGTTCATACGTGCATTTGCAGTAAACTGGCTTTCTGTAATTATTGATGTTGACCTCCATGCACCACCTGTAAGGTATTTATCTTTATAATAATATGCAACATCCCATTCATCACCTGTCTTAATAACAAGCTTTGTATCACCTGTTACCATTTCAACTGTATCTTCTGTCCTTGTGATAACAGGCACATATCCTGTATCTTCATTTAATTCAAACTGTGGTATATTGTCAAGCCCGCCCCTGTAATGGTCTATATGGACTTTAATAACATTTTCAGAAGTAGAAGTATAAGTAATTTCAAGGTTAGGACCTCCCAGCGTCATACCCCTGTGCTTAACTGTGTATGGGGTTGCAAGCACCTTTATGGAGTTCTCTGTTGTTTCAACCTTGTATGCCTGTGAGGCATATTTTACATCGTAACCTTTCTTGCTTAACCAGAAACCATCTGCTACTTTCATAAATAATCTCCTTTCATTTATACAAAATAGTTAAATAATTTAATTCTGTTATTTGTTATTGTATTACTTTAATCTATTAGGTCTTGTTTAACTAAATGACATTGCATTCCATTAAGCAGCTGCTGTATTTATTTTTTATAAGTATACCGCTGTCTGGCAGTTACGTCTATAATTATTAGTATGAATTTTAACATTATTTTGATAAATGGGAAATATTTCAGGATTATTATTCCATTTCCATATAATCCCTGTTATTTATATCTTCTCCTTCACGGCAGTATCTCATAATTAGTTTTTCATTTTTAAATTCCATTTCAAATATAAGGTTACTGCCTGTAACACTTCTGTCAAAAAGATATACTTTATCTTCTTCCAGTTCATGGTTAATATAAAAACTTGTAGTAACTGATGGTTCATATCCATCAAATACTTCAAAAAGGAAATTACCACATCCTGGTTCTTTAAGCCCTCTCCTGTCTTCTACTGTAACAAAATATCCTTCTTCTGATGGCTGCAGGTTTATAACAATATCCCTGTAAACAGGTGAGTCTTCCCTTGATGTAAGGCTGTCGCTTACATGGTGTATATAAGTACCTGCCAGATATCTTTCACTTGATTTATGTGTACCTGGATAAACAACAACACTAAATCCAGAAGAACCATGCTCATTTTTGTTAATATCATAATATCCAAGAAGCATATCACATAAAAGCAAAAATTCCCCTTTGTATTCTTTAACTTTATAACTATCTGTTATTCTATAGTTATCTATTGCCAGGTTATTTTTTACACAATACTCTGCTGCCACAGCATACATTGTATAATCAAGCATTTCTTCATCCACATCTGGAAAACCACGTCCATCCGCTGGCATTATTTCTTTGCCAGGCCTGAAATTTTCTATTATATTCTGTTTTGTTGTATTAGGCCTTGTAATTAAATCATTATTATATGCCCTATATTTATAATATAGTATCTCATCCCTGTCAAAGACACCACTTATACTAAGTATAATTAAGAATACTGCAAAGGCTGCACATATAGTACATATATGTATTATATGTTTAACTTTCTGTTTTCTTTTAAACTGCCTGCGTCTTTCTAACTCAGCTTCATCAGCAAGCCCTGCTTTATCAATTACATTCCATGCCAGTCTTTCATTTATTATCTGGTTCTTATGTATTCCCCCGTTTATACTGCACAGCCAGGCAGCATCCTCATCACTGGTACAGCCAAATATATCACCAAGCCAGTCTTCCTGGTTATCTGTGCCTCTGGTTTTACGTTTCCCTGATTTCATAACAATCCCTCCTTAGCTTTTCTAATGCACGCTTTGCTCTTTTTTCTACTGCGTTTTTAGTAAGCCCAAGCCCTTTCCCAATCTCTTTTGCAGACATGCCAGAAAGTACTAAAGCTATATAACCGCCTCTGTAATTATCTTATCACCACATATAATTTTCCTTACACCAGTTTTTTTATTCTTATTAAAGTTAAAGCTAACCATATAACCATGGGAGGCATGATAAGCTTCTAAATAACCAGCAAGCTGTTTTTCACCACGGCTGTTATATTCAGCCCCATGCCATATCTTTAATTCAATAATATACTGGTGCCCATAATAATCTACAATAATGTCCGTCCTCTTTTTATCTCTTGTTTGTGCTTCTATATAATAATGTCCCTTTCCATTAATAATTGGTTTTAAATATAACAAAAATAATTTTCTTCCATTCTCTTCAACAAATTTATCATTATTATTACCATATATATCTATAAAATGTTCTGTAAATTTTTGTATAACCATATCCATATCCAAAATATTATTTTTAACAAACTGGTTTTTATCAGATTCCCCTGCCTGGTAAATAACACTATTTAAAGATTGTTCTGATATAAACAGATTATAAAAAAATATTTCAAATATACGGTTAGAAACAACAGCCATACCTTCTTTTTGCTTTAAAAAACCAAACATAATACCAATATCAAGTGTATGGTTATAATGGTTATATGGAATACTTCCTCCATTAAAGAGCATCTCATTTAACAGATTACGTAAATCTGGAAAATCATCTAATTTTTTCCTTATATCGTCAAATAATGTACTTTGTTCATTTAAAAGTAACTTTACAGCTTCCAGTATACCTTCCCTGGTCCATGACCTGGATTTATCCCAGTAATCCCAAAATGATATTTTTTCATCAATTAACTTGCAAATATATGAAACAAGATATGGATACCCAGAAGTATATTCATAAACCAGTCCAGACACAGTATCCAGGTTCATTCCTATGTTATAATTATTTTCATAAACATCCAGCATTCCTTTTATATCATCTGGTGAAAAACTCATATCAATATTAAAATCTGCTGCAATATTCCATGGACTGTTATATCTGTGCATAACTTCTGGACGTATTTTAATTTCCAGGTTTTTAATATCATGTACTCCTGCAAGTATAACTGAATGGAATGCCGGCCTCTTCTGTCTTTTCAAATATTTATCACGTAACATTCCCAGGAACTTAAGAAAAACACTATAATCCCCCGCCTGGTCTGTTTCATCAATTATAAGGACAACTGGCTTGTCTGCTGTATAACATATTTTAGAAATAAGATTGCTTAAATCCCTGAAATTCTGCTCTCCAAACCTTTTATTACTGTACTGCTGCAGCAACTCTGCTGTTTCATCTGGTATTCCTGCTGTTTCGCCATAATCAATTACATCATATAAAAGCCCGCAGAAATAACAACAAAATAAACTGGCATCTTCATAAGTCCTGTCATCTATTCCCTCTAAACTTATAGAAAAAACAACATAGTTCTCTTCTAATTTAACTTTAAGCATCTCTAGTGTTGTCGTTTTACCATACTGCCTGGCACGGTTAATAGTAAAATATTTCCCACTATCAACCATTTTTTCTATCTGCCTGGTCCTGCTGTCCAGATTTACCATATAATGTATATCTGGATAGCATATCCCCTCTGTATTAAAATATTTATCCACGTTTACACCCCTGTTATAATAATGCCTTCTTTAATACATCTAAATTTCCTTTCATCAAATCATAATAAGTTACCCCTTTATCAAATTGTTCCTTTGTAACATTATGGCATGTATTAAATGTCATAACTTCTGCACCTGCTGTTTCTGCTATTGCCTCTGCTACTTTAGAACTTGTAAGTTCTATTTTTAATATAACATGTATATCCTCATCCCTTGCCTTATCAGCCAGAAATGCAATTACATCTGCACCTGGCTCAATTTCAGAACTGCATCCTGCAAATGCTGCACCATAACCAAGTTTATATTCATCTACAAAATACCTTAACGGAAATCTGTCTGCAAATAAAAGATAATTTCTTTTTGATGAATTAACAACTTCCCTGAATTCCTTATCCAGTTCTTTAATCATTTTAATATATTTGTCTGCATTCTTTTTATAATACCCGGTATTTTCCACATCTGCCCCAGACAAAATATCTGCTATTTTAGAAATAATTTTACAGGCATTAACAGGTGAAGTCCATATATGCTCATCATATTCTTCTTCCTCCTCATTATGCCCATGCTTTTCATTGGCATTATTAACACCTTCTTCTGTAACAACATCAATATAATCCATCATCTTTCCAATCTTTACATTATTATTTGATGATGCTTCAAGAACTTCATCCACCCATATTTCCATTTCCCCGCCATTATAAATTACAATATCTGCATTACTAAATGCTACCATATCCGGTGCTGTAGGTTCAAATGAATGTGTATCCATTCCAGCAGGAACTGCAAGCCTTAAATTCACTTTATCCCCTGCAACCTGCCTTACAAAATCATAATATGGAAAAATAGTAGTAACTACATTTAACTTTCCATTATCCTTTGTAACTGCAGGCCCTGCTGTACATCCTGGTACAAGTATTAAAATCCAGGATAATATAAACACTCCCATTCCATATTTCAATTTACCCATCAGTTCCCTCATTTCTATTAAAATAAATCCTGTTTTTTATACAAACACTTTCCACATACACCATAGAACATTGTACGGTGTGGGTTTACATTAAAATTATGTTCTTCAAGTACATGCATATATAATTCCTGCATATGGCTGCATCCCATATTAGTAATTTCCCCACAGTTCTCACATTTAAGCAGGAACTGGCAGTCTCTGCCACCAGATTCACCAGCAATATACTGGTAATACGCACCACTGTTACCATCAAGCACAATTTTCTGTACAATACCCTCTTTCTGGAACTTATCCAGATGCCTGTATATAGTAGTAGTCCCAACAGGCTTTCCCTGTTCTTTTAAATGTTTTGCAATCTGGCTTACTGTTACATACCCATCTGTACTATTTTCCATATATTCCAAAATAGCCTGTTGCTGTTTTGTATGATATGAATTTGAATAATTCATTAAAGTCCCTCCTTCAGTTTTGAAAACCATTTTCATTTTACCAAATAAAAACTGTTTATGCAAATAAACAAATCTTACCACCGCAAAAAAGACCAGAAACACCTTTTACAAGTGTCTCCAGCCTTTAACCATATATATAATCCAGTTTATTTAACTAGTTTCCAAATTGTCCCCTCACGTGTATCCTTAATTTCAATACCCTTTTGTGCAAGTTCTTCCCTTATAGAATCCGCCCTTGCAAAATCTTTATTCTTCCTTGCTTCATTCCTCTCTGCAATAAGCCTGCCTGCCATTTCTTCAAGTTCACTGTCCACTTCCTGTTCCACAGAAGAATTACCATCAAGAAGCCTGAGAGAAAGCACTTTGTCAAAATCCTCTATCAGAAGTCTTTTACTTGCATCATCCAGACCTGATTTAAGCACATCATAAAGTACTGTAAGTGCCTGTGAAGTATTAAGGTCATTTCCCATTGCCTCATTAAACTGTTTTTTAAACTTATCTATACCATCCTGCGAAGCAGGTACTCCATCACTTCCAAGTGCAGCAATCTTATTTACCAGCTTCTCATACGCTATCTTTACATTATCAAGCACATCAAAGCTAAAAAGTAATGGTTTACGGTAATGCGACTGCAGGCAGAACATCCTGTAAACCATAGGGTTATAGCCTTTTTCTTCAAGAAGGCTTACTGTCAGGAACTCCCCCTTTGACTTACTCATCTTACCTGTCTGGTCATTAAGGTGCTGGACATGGAACCAGTAATTACACCACTTATGTCCAAGATATGCTTCACTCTGGGCTATTTCATTTGTATGATGTGGGAAAATATTATCAACCCCGCCACAGTGGATATCAAGGTATTCCCCAAGATGCTTAATACTTATGCATGAACACTCAATATGCCACCCTGGGTATCCCATTCCCCATGGACTGTCCCATTTAAGTTCCTGTTCATCAAACTTTGACTTTGTAAACCACAATACAAAATCTGTTTTATTCCTTTTATTAGTATCTTCTTCTACATCATCACGTACACCAACCTTAAGTTCCTCTTCATTCTGGTTTGAAAGCACATAGTATTCCTTAAGCTTTGATGTATCAAAATACACATTGCCGCCTGCCACATATGCATAATCTTTCTTTATAAGTTCCTCAATCATATGTATAAAACCAGATATACAATTAGTAGCTGGTTCAACTATATCAGGCATCTTAATATTTAATTTGCCACAGTCATTAAAAAATGCCTCCCTGTAAAATGCAGCAATCTCCATAACCGTCTTATGCTCACGCTTAGCGCCTTTAAGCATCTTATCTTCACCACTGTCTGCATCACTTGTAAGATGCCCTACATCTGTTATATTCATTACCCTTTTTACATTATATCCTGCATACCTGAGATACTTTTCAAGCACATCCTCCATAATATAGCTGCGCAAATTACCTATATGCGCAAAATGGTAAACAGTAGGTCCACATGTATACATCTGGACTTTACCCTCTTCATTTGGTTTAAATACTTCTAATTTTTTCGTTAAAGTATTATATAAATTCAATTCTGTCATATTATCCCCCATTTATCAAGACAATGTTATTTCTTTCCAATTATATTACACATCCAGATGTTTATCAATATGTTGTTGACAACCACATAATAATATTACTCCATACTGCCACTTTCCAGGCTCCTGGTAAAACCTGTTTATTATTTCCAATTAAAAGCCGCCTCTATACATTCCCAGCTTTTTTATTTTCTTTCTTATTCCTTGATGCAAGTATGCCTCCAATCCTGCCACTTTCCCTGGATGTAAGCGACTTCCACCCGGAACTTGTCACTTTATCAAAAAGCCCAAGCTCTGCTGCAATTTCCCATTTTGCCTGTTCTTCTTTTTCAAGTTTTTTAATATCTTCAACGGTTTTTACCTCTATTTTCTTCTTTTTTGTCATAAAGTCCCCTTTTCCATTTTAATTATAGTATTATTTATATTATTTCCAGTCCTATTTTTTTTATACAGGCTTCTTATATAAAATTTTTTCTATAAAAGCATCAAATTTATACTTAATTTCTAATATACATACTTGAAAGATAAGCGTCTAATATGTATAATATCTATATAACGCTTTATTTAATTATCTAAGCTTTGGTAAAATTACATAATATATTTGGAGGTATTCATATGAGCGATATACAAAAGCCAAGTTTTTCTTTACTTAACCAGAAAGAGGTTGATGCTTTAGTTGATTTCCTCAACGACAAAAGAAATTCTATTAACAGCGATGTAATGAACCAGAACAGTATTGATAAGCTTATAACACTTATCACAGGTGACAGCAACCATATAATTTTAGACCTTTTTGACCCATTTGCAAGTGTGGACCCAGGTCTTCTTGCTGCCCTTGATTTCCGTATTGATGAAAAAGATGTATGTGAACTCTGCTGTTCTGTAGATGATTCCTCAGGATTTATTTCACTTTCAGCACGCAACACTATTACGGGCAAAGTCTTAAGCATTACCCCTAAGCTTATTAATGAAAATGACACTGAAGAATGGGGATATTCAATTTCACCAGTCTTCTTTAACCGCATCGCTAAGATTTTCAACCTGAAGTATACAACAGAAACACATGACACAATTTGCAATATATTTGCTAAACACACATATGGTTCAGAAGACCACAAGATAGCAGAAATATATCTTCCAGCTAACCAGGCACTGCTTGAATGTATGCTGTAATTGCTTATATGTTTATAATTGTCATGCACAAAAAGGCAAAACACATGTTTTGCCTTTTTGTTTTCTTATTTAGAAGGATATGATATAATCTTAAACTGGATTTACAGCACCATTGTCCTGTTTCTAATCAAAGTCAGTAATACGTTCAAGCATCTTGCGGTAACGCAGCCTTACTATCTCATTTTTAGCCAGGACATCTTTCTCATCACCTGTATACTGGCAGCGTATACAATAATATTCATCCTTATCCTTATCATAAAACATATCTATGTCCAGGTCACGCATAAAGCATGAAGGACACCTGAAATTTAATTTGCCTTTTCCAGATTGAGCCATGTTGCAAATACCTCCTTATCACTGATTTTCTTCTGGTAACCAAGTGTAAACATTGGTGAGAATGCATAACCTTCCCTGATATACCCTTCCACATCCTTAGCATCTGTACTTAATGATACTTTTGTTTCAATAGCAGGAACTACAGCAGAAACACTATTTGCGCCTTCCATTGATTCTTCACGGCACTTATATTCATATTCCAGTGACTTTGTTTCACTATCTTTAATAAGTGAAAGTTTAATACCTGTCATATCTTCTGGATACTCTGTTGTACCATAACATGCAACCATATATTCATTAATTGTCACATCTGCATCTGGATTGCTCATTTCCAGTATATTTCTTTCAATCTTAATATTTGAAGCACCTTCTTCAAAGTAAATCTTTGTCTGAAGCTTTACTGTAAGGTCATAGAACTCAATATCTACAGGGTCAAGTGTAAGGATTCTTGTATTTCCTTCCTGTGAGAAGCTTGCATGTGTACGGCACAGGCATAAGTCAACTTCTTCACCATTATAGCATACTTTAGCACTGCGTATTGTCCCCTCACCTGCATAATGTGTAAAGTAACCTGCACGGTATTTTTCCTGTATAAGGAATGGATATGACGCATCCTGCACATGTTTTGTGCCAATGCCTACTTCCCACTTAAGTTTTGCAGCATATGGCCTTAAGTCCACAATAGCACCACCCTGGTCCATATTCACACATGCCCTCATATAAGGGTCTGCATACCAGAAAATCTGCTTGTCTGAACCATAAAGTATATCTTTCCAAAGGGCACATTCCGGCTCTGTATAAGATTTATTCTCCCTGTAATAATCTGCAAACTCAGCCATTGTCATGTCAACAAGCTTGCCTTCCTTCTTTAACTGGCCATAATAAGCCATTCCGTCTTCATAAGACTTGGCAAGCAGCTCATAAGGTGCTTCCCAGCGTCCCATCTTATTTAACCAGCCTGGCCCTACAAACATCATATTATAGGCATAACCATTATTGTATTTCTCAAGATGGCGGTACTGGTCAATCAGGTTATAGAGATAAGGGTATTCCCATGTTTTGCTGTCATAAATCATTCCACGCAGTACGTTCTGTGGATGTGTACCAAAGTTGGAACCATTGCCGTCATAACATGCCAGAAGGTCGCGTGACAAGTGAGGGATTGCTACAATACCACTGTCTTCCTCTTCATTGGCAGCTGGTGCGTGTGTATTCTGTTTAGAAGGAATCCAAGGGTTCCAAGGACCTCCGTCAAAAAGTGTATACCATGAATTATTACATGTATGGTATGCTTTTGGCCCTTCCTCCCAGCAAGTGGCAACTGCACACTTTACCATAGGGTATTTTTCTTTAATATAGTTAGTCAGCTCTGCATCCATATAATATGAACCAGTTGACTCTGGATAGAATCCAAAGCGGTCATAAAACTTTCCAAATACATCATCTACAATGCTCTTTTTATCTTCCATGGAAAACATCCAGATACAAAAATCCTTTGTCTTATATTTCTCACGGAACTCTTTACAAGGAAGCCCCAGTAAAGAGAGCGCAATCTCATCACCATACTTCTCATGGTGTTCTTTAGCTATTTCTACAGCTTCATCATTAAACAGGCTGGCATAAGTCATCTGTATTGTTACTTTCAGGTTATTTTTATGTGCTGTATCCTGCTGGAACTTAAAAATATCCAAAGACTCTGTAAGAAGTGCCTTTCTTCCAATATCTTCTGCCTTGCCCTGCCCAGTTACCTTCTCTGCATATTCTGGAACCATCTCTGGACGGTGGATAATATTAACAACAAATGTATTTTCCATTTTTGCATACTCCTTTTATTTTATTATTATGTGCAACCGGTTGCTCAACACTTTATAAATAGTATAATTAAACTGCTCCCTTTTGTCAATGCATAAGTTTTAAAAATTATAAAATATTTATTGCAATTATGCCTAATACCAGAAGATGGACAGGGTAGAAAGCATAATAAACATATTTAGGCAGTATATCCTTACGCTGTTCATTATAGAACCATATACCATAAAATGACAATGGACCTGTAACATATAACAGGCTGGCTATCATACCTAGTATAGTTTTTAATACGTTTTTTGAATAGAAAAGATAAAAAATTGCTGTAAGCAGTACCAGACAAAGCCCATATGCTGACACAAGCAATGTTACCCATACAACAGCACATAAAACTATAACACCTTTAAGCAGGCTTATCACAATACCCTTCTTATCCTTAAACAAGTCCAGGAAATATAACATAAGCAAGCATACACACATTGATATAAGTGCATTCTGGCTGCTCCAGTCTACAACTTTCTGGCTGTTTGCCAGGTCATATGGGATTTCACTAACCAGTGCAAATACAACCATAGACAGCAGGTATTTACGGTAATCAGATGTATTCCTGAATCCCTCAACAAGAAGATAAGCAAAAAGAGGTACAGCAAGCCCTCCAATTAACTGCATTACAGAACCTATGCCCGCCATAACCATAAGATGTGAATCCTGGGACATTGCTTCCGATAATTCTGCCTGTGTATACTGGTCAAGATTTATTATCCCCTTTTCTATAATTGTAATACCTATAGACTGTACTAGCATAGTGGCACATGCAAAAATTTTAAGCCCATCAGCACTGACACTTGGCAGCCTCCAGGCAATGCGCCTTCCTGTCTTCTGCATCTGATATTCTCCTCTCTCTGTAAATAAGCGCAAAACCATTATTTTACAATCTGTACATTTTAATAAAGCATATATCTGGTATATAAACGGACGCAGTTTCCAATATACCTGTATAGACATTTTCCTCCCAGTGGCACGCTCCCGCTACGTTAGCCCACGCAATGGCGCATAACAGCCCTATGTTTCTGCAAAACAAATTGTTTCGCAGAAACATTTAAAACGGGCTCTAAGCGCCAGCGGTGCTAAAGTGCCCCTGTACGGAATAATGTCTATACAAGCATATGGAAATCTGCTGTCTTCTTAAAATTTGCCAGATAGATATATTATTTATACAAATTACTGCAATATTAGTAATATTCAAACATTTAGATTACACAAAGATTATATTACTCTGGCAAATCCCAGATATTTTACCAAAAGGCAGCTGTTACTGATACACTGCACCTTGTTTTGCTTAAATAAATACAACAGTTTCTATTAAACCTGCAAAACTTTATACACCACCAGGCACAATGTCATTTAGTCCAGCAGAACTTTATAAATATTTCACTTATAGGTTTTTGGAAATTAAATTTATACAAAGGCTATATTACTCTGGCAAGTTCCAAATGTTTTACCAAAAGGCAGCTGTTTGGGGGCGCTGGTGCTTAAATCTGGTTTTTTCAGATTTTATGCACCACTGCGCATCCCATCCAAGCGCAAGCGGCTGCCGATGGTAAAATTTTGGAATTGCCAGAGCCACATAACTTATGAAATATTTAATTTTAACCCCTCTATAAATCCGCTATTTACAAAAGAATTTCTTAACTAAATGGCATTGCATCCAAGCGGGAGCGTGCTGCGGCTGGTAAAATTTTGGAATTGCCAGAGCTGCATAACTTGTGGAATATCTAATTTTCAAAAGCCCGCCGCCTGGATTATATCCCTCCAGGCCACGGACCTTATTATTTCCAAGATTTTTAACCTTTTACTGCGCCTCCGGTAATACCTTCTACATAGAATTTCTGCATAATCATAAACAATATTGATATAGGTATAGAAACTAAAACGCCTCCTGCACAGAACTGGGTAAAATATTCATTAATAAGACTCTTATCCAGCATCTTATACAATCCTATAGCAACTGTATACTTAGAAGATACACCTGCATTAAGAATCATTTTGGCAAATACGAAATCCATCCATGGTGCAAGGAAACTGCTTATAACAGTATATACTACAATAGGACGGCTCATAGGAATTACCATCTGTAAAAAGATACGTGCTTCACTGCACCCGTCAATACGGGCAGCTTCACAAAGAGCCCTTGGCACAGTATCAAAGAACCCTTTTGCAATCAGGTATCCAAGTCCTGATGAAGCAGAATATACCATTATCAGTCCTGCATAGCTGTTTGTCAGGCTGAATGTTTTTAATACGAAATATACAGCAATCATTGACAGCATACCTGGGAACAGGTTCAGTATAACCGCAATATTCATAAGTGGTTTCCTCATAGGAAAACGCATAATTGATGTTGCATATGCAACCATCAATACAAAAAGTGTGGAAATAACACAATTCACGCATGCAACAATAAACGTATTCAGGAACCACTGTGGAAACTGTGCTACTGTATCAGGATGGAACAGTTTCACATAATTTGCAATGCTCCACTTCTGTGGAAAGAATGTGCTGGTATTAATACCAGTATACTCACTGAAAGATGTACAAACCAGCCAGACAATAGGAACCAGCCAGATAACAGCGAGTACCCCAATCAGCACATTGTGCATTATAATTGTTGATGTACGCTTATCTTTCATTTTCTTTACTTTCATTATTGATATGTCCCCTCCTTATCCCCGCCAATCATATAGTTAAATGCAACTAATGTAAATACTGCACATATGATAAAGACAACAATACCAATTACTGACGCCATCTTATAGTTATAATAATCCTGGGTCAGACGGAACAGCCATGTTACAAGCAAATCCACTTCCTGCGCCTGGGAATTAGCCAGTGCCTGGTTTGTGGTAGTATAAACATCCTGTGTAAGAAGATAGATAACGTTAAAGTTATTAATATTCTTTACAAAGTCTGTAACAAGTGCTGGTCCTGTTATAAATAACATATAAGGCATAGTAATTTTAGTAAATATCTGGAATGGCTTTGCACCATCCATCTTTGCACTTTCTAACTGGTCCTCTGGAATATTCATCAGTACACCAGTGGCAATTAACATCTGGTAAGGAACACCAACCCATATATTGATTATTATAATCATTACATGTGCCCATCCTGGTGCAGACAGGAATGGTATATGGTTAGTTGATACCAGCCCAATATCTTGTAAAAAGCCAGTCAGATGTATGTTTGAACAAATTGTATTGACAATACCATTATCTGCAAAGAAGTTCCTTACAAGAAGAAGGGATACAAACTGTGGTACAGCAATAGTTATTACAAACAACAGACGCCAGAACTTTGGAAGCCTTGTTTTAGCACTGTTTAAGAGCAATGACAGCAATATGCCGCCTATATAAGTAGTAATTGTTGAGAAGAAAGCCCATACTAGTGTCCAGCCCAGTACACGTACAAATGAATAACCGAAAGTTGCTGTAAGCCCGCCACCGCCAAAAAGTGTAATAAAGTTGCTAAAGCCTACCCATGTAAAAAGCTCTGATGGTGGCATATGCTGCTGGTCATAGTTAGTAAATGCTACAAACACCAGCAAAAGAATTGGTATAATTGTAAATACAACAATACCAAGTACAGGAAGAGCCAGCAGTGTTATATGGAACTTCTCACCTATATATAACTTTATATCTTCCTTAAATGTGTTGATATGTTCCCCGTTCTCTTCCATAAGCTGGAGTTTGTATACGCTTGTCATATTCTTCATCCATACAACTATTGCAACAAACCACACAACAAAACTGAAAAGGGAGAATAACAAAATCATAAAAGAATGGTCATAATCATTAAATTCATTCTTCATTGTGTCAATATTAAAGACCATCTCTGCTTTTACAGTTCCCAGAGTTCCGAATTTAGGTACATATTGGGATGCAAAGAAAATTGTAAACAGTATTACTGCTGCTTCTAAAGCTGTCATAATAAATGCTTTTACAAACTGCTTACGCCTTACATAGCCTGCGCCCCACCACAATAGCGATAATTTTACAAAAATATCTCCCTTTACAACTGCTGTTCCAAAACCGGAGAAAAAACCACCAACAGCCTTGAAGAATCCGCTTACCGCTTCTGCAGCAGTGCTCTTTGTTTCATTCGCCATAAATTTTCTCCTTTCCGGCAAAATAAAAACCAGCATTTTGCTAAAAAAGGCAGGCATACACCTATGCACGCCTGCCCATTCCAGGTTAGCTGTATATTCTTTAACTTAATGGTGCAGTTACACCCTCTACAAGATTGTCAAGTGCTTTCTGGATTGCTTTATTATCCTTTGCTTTAATCTTACCCTTTGCAATCATTTCACCAAATGTCTTTGTTGTATCCCAGTATTTCTGGCCTACTGCCTGGATTACACCAATATCACCCTCTGATGTTGCAGCAGCAATAGCCTTATCCTGTTTAATAGCATCTGATGCAAGCACATTTAAGTTAGTAGGAGGCTGCTGTTTCATATCAAAATGAAGTTTCTGTGATTCTTCATTAGATATAAATTCTGCAAGAAGTACAGCCCATCCTGTATTTTTTGAATATGCATTTACAGCTTCAAACTTATAACCATATGCTGGTGCCATCTGTATCTGCTTTTTACCAAGGGTATATGTTGGCAGCTTAGTTGCAGCATAACCATCTCCCCATACTTTCTCAGCATTGCCACTGTCCCATGCACCAGAAATAACTGCACAGAGGTCACCTGATGCAATAGCATTAGAAATCTGTCCATCTGGTACAGGCATAAATGCTGGGTTAGAAGTAATATCAAGCATTGACTTTACTACATCAACACCTTCTATACCATCTGCACTTTTACCATTCCAGTCCATTGTTGTAGTACCATCTTCATTAAGCCCTGTTTTAAAACCTGCCCCATAGAAGAATGATGCATTATACCAGCCAGAATTTAATGTCATGCCGACTTTCTTTTTGCCCTTGCTTGCTGCTGCAAGAAGTGAATCCCAGGTCTTTGCATCTTCTTCTGAAATAACAGAAGAATCATAATATAAGAAATATGTGTTAGCGCCACCTGTAGGGAAGCCATACATCTTTCCATTCTGGCTTGCTGCTTCAATAGAATCTGGTGCATTTGCACTCTTTACATCATCAAGTGTCTTTTCTGCCTTTGTAAGAACTTCACTTACATCATCAAGGGCGGCAAGAGCGCCTGCCCTTACAAGGTCTGCAAGCTGGTCACTTGCAAATGAATAAACATCTGCTGCCGCTTCAATATCTGTTAATACTGTATCTTTTGCAGTTGATTCTGATTCTACACCAATCTGGATATCAAACTTCTGGTCTGAATAAGCACTCTCAAACTTTGAAACTACTTCCTTTAAATAGTCCTGGTCTTCTTCTGCTCCCCAGAGAGTCAGCTTTACTGTTTCATCTGAACCTCCGCCTGCATTTGAACCCTGCCCTCCAGTTGTTTCTGATGAACCCTTTGAATCTGATGAACCACCATTATTATCTCCTGATGAATCACCACATCCAGTTGTCATTGTTGCTACCATTGTTGCGCAAAGTAACATACTTAAGAGTTTTTTTCTCATTCCTTATTTCCTCCTTAAAATAAATTTTAATAACCCACCCAGTTGGTTATTCTGTACAATTTGCAGTTCCATTTCCTGTCTTTGCTGTGCATATTATACCATTATCCATTTAATTGCTGTTTGCATTTTCAACTATATATTGTGCATTTACGCCCATATAATCCGTTTTTTTGCCAGGATAATAGTACCGCCAGACAATCTTCCACTATAAAACAACTAGCGTATCCGTTTGCGCATAATAAAGCTAGAATACTATTACCTTAATATTCCTGTTTTTTTACCCTACCATCCATTTTCTGTATGAATTTCAAACTTCATTATTTGTTGTTCAAAATTCTCTGGATTTTTTCTCCATTCATAAGGTGTGCATCCTGTCACACGTTTAAAATTACGGTTAAATGTAGAAAGTGTAGAAAACCCGCATTTAAATGCAATATCTGCTACCAGGGCATCTGTTTTCCTAAGCAGTTCACAGGCATTTTTAATACGTATAAGGTTAATATACTCTAACGGACCCATATTTATACAAGAAGAGAAAAGCCTCCGGATATGTGTTTCACTGATATGGCAGTGCCCTGCCAGTGTTTCTATGCGTATCGGCTCCATATAGTGGCTGTTTATGTATTCCAGGGCATCTGAAACCAGCATATTAAACCTGCCATCCTCCATATACAAAGTATCCTGTGCCCCATCCAGGTTATTTCTTGCAAGTTCCGCCAAAAAAGATATTAAAATTCCTTTTGCTTCTTCCAGGTAAAATACTTCTTTATTTCTTATAATATCTAATACCTGGAGTATTTTACCTGCAGCATCTGGCATATCTGAAACATTAAAGAAAACCCCTTTAGAATTAACATTTTGTATAATCAAGCCATCTTTCTTTTCATTGTTGCCTGAAGTATACAAATTCTTTAATATTTCTTCTGTATCAATAAAAATATATTCCCAGCGGCTTAAAGTTCCAGGGTCACTTGTAGTTGTATGTGGGCAGTTCTGTGGAATTACAGAAAACTGTTCCCCAGAGAAACGGTAATCTTTCTCCCCGATAGAAAGTGTACCTTGTCCATAATAACAATATCCTATCTCCATGCAGTTATGGAAATGCAGGTAATCTATGCCATCCCCATATGTCTGTATCCACTCATTTCCAAGAAGTGCCAGCACAGGAATTTCCACAGGCAATTTATAATACCGGAATTCTATTTTAGATTTCTTTCCTTTTCCCATAATGCAGGATTCTCCTTTCTGTTTATGATGCGCAAACGGTTGTCCATATATAATTTACCAGTTTTTCTAATATAAGTCAATATATTTCTTACAAAATGTCAAAACAACAATTACTTTTTATTGCGCAATAATGATAAACTGCAATATCCAGGACAGGTTATTTTTTTATTTGGAATATATCTTTCACATATATAAGGGCAAAACTTACGCTTTGCCCTTTATCCTGGTTATTGTACATTGGTTTTATGCTTTTCTTTTCCTGTTGCCTTTCTTCCTGCTTCTCTCTGTTCTCCTGCCCTTCTCTGTCCTTTTCCCTTTTGCTTTTCTTATGCCCTTTCTGCTTTGTTCTGCTCTTCTTTCCTCATATGCCCTCTTCTTGTATAAAATTTCTGGCAGCCTGTAATAAATATCTGCAAGGTTAAAAAGTTCTTCTATCTCTTTACTGTTAAATTCCCCTTCTTTAAGCCTCCATCTCCAGTTCTGCCCTATTGTTGAAGGAAGGTTAATTCTTGCCGTATTATCCTTTAAAAGAATATCCTGCATCTGTATAATTGCTGTATCCGCAACACTGGCATAAGCAAGTTTTATAATGCCTTTAGCAAGCTCTTTATCTTCATGGCAGCCCGTATATGCCTGCAGGTACTTAGCACTTTTGCTGCCAAGTGATTCAAAATACCCCATAAGTGTTTCATTGTCATGTGTACCACTATATACTACATAATTCTTATCATAATTATGTGGAAGGTATTCATTGTTACAGTTACCATCAAATGCAAATTCAAGCACTTTCATTCCTGGATATCCAGTTTCTTTTAGAAGCTTCTTCGCCTCAGGCATTGCAACACCAAGGTCTTCAGCTATAATCTGTGCTGTACCGCTTATTGCTTCATCTATTGCATCAGTAAGCTTACGTCCAGGTCCCAGCCTGTATTCACCCTCTGATGGTACCCCGTCTGCAGGAATTGCATAATATTTAGCCATTCCAATAAAGTGGTCAATCCTGATAACATCATACATTCCTGCTGCTGATGCCATTCTCTTCTTCCACCATTTAAAGCCATCCTTTTCCATAACTTCCCAGTTATACAAAGGATTACCCCACTTCTGTCCATAATCTGAGAATATATCTGGAGGACATCCTGCCACATCCACAGGTTTTAAGTTATTATCAAGTTGGTACTGTCCAGGATTAGCCCATACATCTGAACTGTCAAGTGCAACATAAATAGGAATATCCCCGATAATCTTTATTCCCTTGCCATTAACATATTTCTTAAGGCTTCCCCACTGGCTGTAGAATTTAAACTGGATAAATTTCCAGAATTCTATTTTATCTGACAGCATTTCTGAATAATGCTTTATTGCTGCTGGTTCTCTTGTTTTTATATCATCATCCCATAAAAGCCATTCTCTCTGGCCAAAATGTTCCTTACATGCCATAAACAATGCATAATCTTCTATCCAGCTGCTATTTTCTTCTACAAATACATTATAATCCTCAGTTACTTTAAAATTTGAAAATGCTTCCCTAAGAATTTCAAACCTGTTTTCATATATTTTGCTATAATCTATATCATCCTCAGACTGCCCCCAGTCTGCTGCATCTGCGCTTTCTTTTTTTAAAATACCTTCTTCAATAAGCATCTCCAGGTCAATAAAGTATGGATTGCCTGCAAATGTTGAAAATGACTGGTATGGGCTGTCCCCATAGCTTGTAGGGCCTATAGGAAGCACCTGCCAGTATGTCTGTCCTGCCTCTTTAAGCTTGTCTGCAAATTCATAAGCTGCTTTTCCAAATGTCCCGATTCCATATGGTGATGGAAGGCTGCTTATAGGCAGTAATATACCTGCTCCTCTTGTTAATCTTTTCTCCATAAAAATTCCCCTTTCTTATTTTATTATTATATACACTTACTGTAGCATTAACTTTTTAGATGTATATACACAACACACTATTCCAGGGTTTCTTGTACATCCTGCCTGTGCGGAAAGAAAGGACAATGTACCAATACTGTATACATTGTCCTTTTAATCAGCTTTTTCCCGCTGTAGCAACTTCCCTTTTAACCCCTATAAACATTCCATGTCCCATTACAAGAAACACCATTCCAATTAATAGTGGCACAAGACAAAATATAACACCTTTCATCGCAAATCCTTTATAAATAAAATATGAAAATACAACCCCTGCATGATATGAAAGAAGCACACCTCCAAAAAACTTTGTTTTTTTAAGGTGCTCCCTGTCTTTATCACATAAATACTCTACATAGGACGTAGTAAACTGCCTTAAATTATTAGTTGAAAAAACTGAAGAACTTACAAAACCTCCTGCACCTGGAAATGAATTCCATTGTATTGCTGTCATAAAAAATACAGGATAAAGTGCTATAATTGTATTTATCTTCTCTGTAAAGAAATATAGCACCACCACCATAAGCATTTCCACAATTATACACAAGGTTTTCATATTGATATGTGTATATTTGGGAATTATCACTGGTATTGACATGCCTGCCATATATATTACAACTGCTATAAGGCGCAGGCAAAGTTCTGGCAGGTTTCTTCCAGTTATACACAATACAACATTTATAAGGTTTGCTGTTTGTGCAGATGCAAGAAAATCTGCATGGTTAAGTATTGCATATGCTGCAATAAATCCACCTGCAGCACACATTGAATAATGTATGCAATAACCAAGTTTATTACTCTCTTTCATTACTCCACCTTCTAATCTGTTATTTTATCCCCCAGAAGAGAGTATAACCCTGTTTATCCCACTTGTCAAAACTTTCATTTAAAGATTTACAAAACAACTTGTTTCTTCTTTAATTCTTGTAGAAATCTCTTCATTAGTTACCATTTCTTTGTTCACATCACTTATATCAGCAACCAGTGAATCAACACTTTCCGCAGCACTTGTTACACCATCTGCACTTTCTTCAACTGCTTTTGTAATGCCATCTACAGAATCAGTTATAGAATTAATTATCTTGGTAAGGTCTGCAGAAAAGTCTGCAAAATTATTTATTGTAGCATTAACATGTGTAGCATCTACATTATACTGTTGTCCGCTCATTACAAATCTATCATAGTCTGGAAGTATTGTTTCATCAATAAAGTTTACTATCCTGTTGGCTGATTCTATAAGTCCATGTACAGATTCAATAACCATTTCATTAATTCCTTGGATATTATTAGCAGCATCCTTGCTTGATTCTGCAAGCTGCCTTATCTCATCTGCAACAACTGCAAACCCTTTTCCTGCCTCACCTGCCCTGGCGGCCTCAATAGAAGCATTAAGTGCAAGAAGGTTAGTCTGGCTTGATATACTTAAAATATCAGTTGTAAGCTGTGATATTTTTTCAACATGCCTGCTTTTCTCCATAGAGTCTTTTAATTCCTGTACAATTACTGATACTATATTGTTAGCTTCATCTTTACTGCTTTTAGCTGTCTTTTCAAGTGAAACAGCACGTTCATTCATCTGGTTAGTATAATTAAGTATTTCCCCTGCTTCTTCTGCAATATTATGTACTTTATCATTAGCATTAGCCGTTTCCTCGTCAACACTGCGCATTGTAGCAGCAATCTCTTCCATTGTGGCAGAAAGCTCCTCCATTACTGCAGATATATCGTATGCACTGGCATTAGCAGCATCTGCTTTCTTTGCAACATTGCTTACACTATTGTCAAGGTTTTCAGAAGTAGCAGTTATTATTTTCATTATACTTTCCAGTTTGCTTACAAACTCATTAATATTAGAAGAAACACGCCCTATTTCATTTGAAGACCTGACAGAAATCCTCTTTGACAAATCACCTTGGTTTAAATTAATATCATCAACAAGTATATCAAGCTCATTATTCATCTTCTTTAAAGGCCTTATTACTGATAATAATATTGAAATAATTACAAAAATTATTACCGCAGCAATTACAATGATAAATATAATACATGTTAATTGTGATTTTTTATAAACAGAATTAAGTTCACTTTTAAGACTGTCTGTCACTTTGTTATTTGCTGTAACAATTTCATCAATATCTTTTTGTAATATATCTGACCATCTTGCCAGGTGGTAATTTGCATAAGTCATAGCTTCTATAGAATCTTCATAAGCAAGGGAAGAAAGCTTATTTACGTCTTCTATAAATGTAGAATAATCAAGCCTGTAATCCATAAATTTATCTTTGGTTTCCTTATCTGTAAACATGCCTTCAAGCTGTTCTAATAAATTATCAGCCTCACTAATTACTGGTTCTGTCTCTGACCAGACCTGTTCCATTGCAGTTTTGTTGCCTGCCAGGCACAGTTCAAACATATATTTTTGTATCCGTTCGCTCCTTACACTTATCTTGTCAAGAATCGCAATATTTTCAAGCTGTTCATCAGATATCTCCTGGCTTACATCATTAACCTTGCTAAGCCCTCTTAAAGAAATATTCATAGAAATACCACTTATAAGCCCAAGAATAATAACAGGTATTATAATATATACAGCGACACTTATATATCTGGCTTTTTTCATACTCTGCCTCCTTAGTTTTATTCTCCGCACCAATTATTATTAATTATATCATAATAATTTTTTATCTACAATAATGCAAAAATATATTTTTATTAAGACAATTTTATAAACATGGCAGCTACACCATTATAAACAATAAATAAAAAATATTGCTTTTAAACTATCAAACTGCACAAAGATTATATTACTCTGGCAAATTCCAAATATTTTTAAAACCTGTTTATTTCTTCTGTTTCATCATTGCTCTTCCTTATTTCTCTTATCTGTGCAAAATACCCATTCTTATCATCTATAGCAATATAAACCCTGTCACCTGCTTTATGTTTTAAAAGTGCTTTGCCCATGGGTGACTCAATACTTATCATATTCTTCATTACATCACATCTTACTGTTGTAACAATTTTATATTCTTCCTCACAATCATCATCCTCAATATATAATAAAACTGTATCATTTAAACCTGCTTCATTGTCTTTTGAGTCATCCTCAATAATTTTTGCTGTTTTAACCATTTTTTCAAGATAACGTATCCTGCTTTCATTTTCATTTTTAAACTTTTTGGCTGCTTTATATTCAAAATTTTCACTTAAGTCACCATGTGCCCTTGCTTCTTTAACATCCTCTATTGCCTGTTTCCGTACAACGAGCTTACGGTGCTCTATTTCCTGCTCCATCTTTTCAATATCTTTACTGGTTAATCTGTCATACATATCTTTCCTCCATAACTTCAAAAGTGGCAAAACAGCCCATGCCAGAAAGCATAGCGCGTGCCTGCCACAAATATATATAAGAACCGCTCTAACGTCCTTATAATAGCATGCAGTCCAGCTATGCTGGTAACAATAGTCCTGCATGCCAATAATTTTACCAAAGACCCTGCTTATAGACGCAGTAATCTTCTTTTATTAGATAAACCTTATACCTCATAATCCATGCACATCCTGGTTTCTGTATATGGACGTACATAAGTATCTGCTGCTTTTACATGTTCAGGATGTACCTGGTATGCCTTTAATGCATCTTCATTTTCAAGTTCACTGTCAAGCATGACATCAGTATTAGAAGACGCAAGAGGTGAAATTATAACTTTTATATTTATAAGCCCAGGTACTTTTCCAGCAAGTGCTTCTAAGTTATCTTTTATTCCATCAAGCACCTCCTGCCTGCTTTTATCTCCAAGGTCTTCTTTAAGCTTCCATAAAATTACATGTTTAACCATAATTATTGTCCTTTCTATGATACAATGCCATATATAAGCCTGGCCATACCATGAAAATTTCCAGCCTGGCTGGCATTATGTAAATTTTTCTTTATTCTTGTCCGCAAGTTGTTCAAGCCTCTCCCTGCTTTCACGGAAACATCTAAGAAGTTTTGGTGAGAATACACCACACTCACCATTTAAAATCATATTAAAAGCTTCTTCTTTTGAAAATGCCTTTTTATAAACCCTTTCGCTTACAAGTGCGTCATATACATCTGCAACAGATACAATCTGGGCAGATATAGGGATATCTTCACCTGAAAGCCCATCCGGATAACCCCTGCCATCATATCTTTCATGGTGGTGGCGGCAAATCTCATAACTTAGCCTGCTATACTCACCATCCCATATATCTTTAATATTTACAAGAATTTCACATCCTTTAACTGAATGTGATTTCATGCACTCAAACTCTTCATCAGTAAGCCTGCCTGGTTTTAACAATACATTATCAGGTATTGCAATCTTCCCAATATCGTGCAGTGCACTTGCAACTGATATCATCTCTACATTTTCTTTTGTAAGCCCATATTCAGGATAAAGTTCCATCAGTTTTTCTGCAAGAATTTTACTAAATCCTTTAACACGTTTAATATGTTCCCCGCTTTCAAGATTCCTGCTTTCAACCACAGTACCTAATACATCTATAATCTCAATATTATTCTGTTTTAGTTTCTCTGTCTGCTCCATTAAAAGAAGGTTTTGTTCTTTCAGTATAATATTCTGCTCAACTACTTTTTCTTCAAGCCGGTTTTTATGCTGGAACAAATCAACAAGATTTCTAATACGTTTCTTTACTACATTGTCATAATATGGTTTAGAGATAAAATCTGAAATGCCATAATCAAAACACTTCTCCTCTGTTTCAGAGTAATTATCACCACTAATTACAAGGACTGGTATCCTCTCCTGGAGATTTTTTTTATTCATTTCCCTAAGTACACCGAAACCATCTAATTCAGGCATAACCAGGTCCAGAAGGACCACAGCAATCTCATTGCTTTCATCCTCTATATATTCCAGTGCTTTTACACCATTTTCTGCTTGTATTACATAATATTCATCTTTAAGGATTTCATAAAGCATTTCACGGTTCATCTCTACATCATCTACAATTAAAACCCTTTTTTTCATAATTATCTTTCACTTTCTTTAACATCATATTTTGTATAATACCATAAAATAATACAGGCAAATACAAAAAGCAGCCAAAAGGCAGTTTATGTAAGACTGTTAATCGCATCAACTGCCTGCTTATAATCTTCTTTTACCTGCTCAAAAAGTGAAGGGACTTCTTCAGAATAACCATCACGGAGTGATTCTGTAAGCTTTGAACTTGACTCTCCAAGTTTAGTAAAATTCAGGTTCATACATACACCTTTCAATGTATGTGCAGCTCCAAAGGCGGCCTTGTAATCCTCTTCTTCAACCGCTTTGCAAAGTGCATCATAACCGCATTGTGCTGGAAATTTCAAAACAAATTTTTTAATAATTGCATCACTGTGCAGACGTACTTTCGCCTGGCTGTAATCTCCTTCTAATGCTTCATAACACTCTTCTATTGTCATCACAAAAAACTCCTTTCAGTAATTTTATCAACGATACTATTTTAACATTTTATTTGTAAAAAATAAATATATCTTTTCCCTATATCTCAAATTTTTCAATTAAAGATACCATTGTCTCTACTTGTGCCATCTGTTCCTGGCTTACAGCAGCTGTTTCTTCTGATGTTGCAGAATTATTATCTACTACTGATGAAACCTCTGCAATATTATTATTTAACTCACGCATATGTTCAACATCTTCATTCAGCATATTGGCTATCTGGTCCATTTTCTGTGTTGCTTCTTTGGCACCTTCCATAACTTCCGCCATATTGCCAGCAGTTTCATTAGCAATAAATATACCTTTATCTACAGCCTCTATTGTAGTTTCAATCAGGTTTGTTGTCCTTCCGGCTGCTTTAGCAGACTCCTCTGCAAGGTTCTTTACCTGTTCTGCAACAACAGCAAAGCCTTTACCTGCTTCACCTGCCCTGGCAGCTTCAATAGCAGCATTTAATGACAATAAGTTTGTCTGTGAAGCAATATCTTCAATATCACTAATAATAGTCCTGATTTGTTCAGAACATGTGCTTATCTCACTAATTGCTTCTTTTAACTCATTCATTTTATCATTACCTGTCTGTAATGTTTCACCAGCTTTTGCTGCTATGCTTACAGATTCACTTGCAGCTATAGCACTATCCTCCATGCTCTCTGCCATTCCCCTTACAACATTTACCAGCTCTGAAACCTGCACAGCTTGTGCTGTACAGCCTTCTGCCAGGTCCTCCGCTGCACATGAAAGTTGCTCTGAACCTTTATCAATATGGTCTGAAACCTCCCGTATAGTCAGGATGGTTTCCTTCATCTTCTCCCCTATGCTTATAAATGAGTCTTTAATCTCTTTAAATTCACCAACATATTCCTGTTTTATATTGATATTATAATTACCATTGCTCATTTGTTCAAGAATATCCGATATTTCTTTAACCATGCTGGTAATATTACGTTTCATAAAATTAATGGCTGAAACCATAGAACCAACTTCACTATTATCTTCCTGCATATCAAGTGCTGTCCTGAAATTTCCATTTGCCAGTTCACCCATCTGTACAGACACTTTCTTTACAGGCTCTAGAAGCTCACCTCTTGCAAAACGGATTATTGCCAGAATTTCATAGACTACAAAAATAAATGAACCAATAAAGATAATCTGTATAAATATTGTTATTAAGCTAAAAATCTTCCTGTTACTGCTTTTCCTGTCCTGGATTTCCTTAATAACTTCATCTGTATGTGCGCTAATCTCTGATACTGTATTTTCATACTCCTCACTAAACACATAGGCACATGCCCCTTCTATATCTCCATTTGATGCACTTTCTATTGCTTTCTTCTCTATAGGGACAATCCCCTCTGACAATGCTGCAATCTCATCCAGGCCTTTCCATTCATCTTTGGTAATATTAATCTTTTTCAATTCATCTCTTGCTTTTTCCCTGTTTTTGCCTTCATTCAGTTCTTCCATGTAGTCATCATAATAAACCTGGTTACCCGTAACTGCATATGACTGTACTGAATACGTAAGGCTTTTTGATGCATTACGGTACTGGTTCAATGCATTATTAGCCCTTAACTGCTCTGTCTGGGCATTTGATGCAACTAAGTTTACAACTACTGATACTACTAAAAATAACGCCCCGTTTGCCACTGCCATAAGAGCATTTTTAACATGCTTCCTCATAGCGGCTTCCTGGCCATATTCCTTAGATAATTCCTTTTGTTTACTTGCCATACCTTCTCCTTAATCCTTCCTTAACTGCTATTTTACAGTAACAATAACCCTCCCTTATTTTATAGTATAAAAGTTTTTTTAAGGATAATCAACCTTTATTTGATTTGAGTTTCCCCATTTTTTTAATACACAGGTATTTTGCCAGAGTAATATAATGTTTGTGTAATCTAAAAAATGGGGAAACTCAAATTATTTAAAATTCCTTTGCCAGCCCTGCATCATCTTCTATTGTTAAAATTTATTACAAGTGGTCCGTTTTTTGCTTTATCAAATTTTTGCAAAAGAGAAAAGCTATAAGCCCCATTTCATAAGGCTTACAGCTTCTTAATAAAAATGCCGCAGACCGGAATCGAACCGGTACGGGTATCACTACCCACGGGATTTTAAGTCCCGGGCGTCTGCCAGTTCCGCCACTGCGGCATAT
>CAQGLR010000034.1 GCA_948794795.1 uncultured Lachnospiraceae bacterium
ATTTTTCTTCTCTTGATGACGCTATTTATTCCTTTTTTCAAATTGAATGACTATAACAGCAGCCAGAAGTATGGTTTCCGTTACAATAATGTATTGATATATGACATAAAGACATCCACCATCACTAAAATAGAAAATATACCAGACTTCTACTCCATTGTTGGTCTGTCTGGTGACATGCTGTTTTACACAAAAAAACAGGACGATAAATACCTATCATACATGGCATACTGACATATGCCTTTGAAGATTTCTATGGTCTGGATTTTACTGTAGCTGTCATGGATAGTGCACTTTTCCAGAAAATTTCCAATTAAAAAAAGAATAAAACACATATATAACCTGGCTATCACCACAGATTATACCTGTTTTATTCTTTCAGAAATATTTTTAATTTATTGCTGGTGCCGGCACAAATATTTATCCCTTGTTGCCATCCCGCCACGGATATGACGTTCAGCCTTATTTACATCAAGTACCTGCCTTGCTTCCTCTGCCAGTGCATGGTTAATAGAAGGCAGTCTTTCAGTTAAATCTTTATGTACTGTACTTTTACTGATTCCAAACACTGTGGCGGTCTGTCTGACTGTAGCATTATGTTCCACCATGTACCTGGCAAGCTGCACTGCACGTTCTTCAAGGCTGTTCTCAAGATAGCTGTTATGTCTTTGCTTTCTATACGTTGGCTTTTCCAATTAAAAATGCTCCTCATAAAAGTTTTGTACATTCTATGAGGAACATTGTAAAATTATGCTTAATTAGTGTATTAATACATGCTTTCTGTAATACATCTTGCAACATGTATGCCACTTGCAGATGCATGTGACAGTGAATGTGTCACACCACTGCAGTCACCTATAACATACAGCCCCTTTTTCTGTGTTTCAAGACATGCATCTATCCCAACTTCCATATTATAAAATTTCACTTCCACACCATACAAAAGAGTATCATCATTCGCAGTTCCATGAGCAATTTTATCAAGCCTGTATATCATTTCAATTATGCCATCAAGTATTCTTTTAGGCATAACAAGGCTTAAATCACCTGGAGTAGCAGAAAGTGTTGGCGTAACAAAGCCTTCCCCTATACGTTTAGAATTGCTCCGCCTGCCTCTTATCAAATCCCCAAACCTCTGTACAAGCACTCCGCCGCCAAGCATATTTGAAAGCCTTGCAATACTTTCACCATAACCATTGCTGTCCCTGAACGGTTCTGAAAAATGTTTTGAAACAAGAAGTGCAAAGTTTGTATTATCAGTGTGTTTCGCTGTATCTTCATAACTATGCCCGTTTACAGTTACTATTCCATTGGTGTTCTCCGTAACCACAACACCATGCGGGTTCATGCAGAATGTACGCACTAAATCTTCAAACTTCGCAGTCCGGTATACAATTTTACTTTCATACAATTCATCTGTAAGATGTGCAAAAACTTCAGCAGGCAGTTCAACACGCACCCCAATATCAACACGGTTTGACTTTGTAGAAATAGAAAGTTCCCCACACACCTTTTCCATCCATTTGCTTCCACTGCGTCCAGCTGAAATAATACATTTACTACAGCTATAACTGCCGTCTGCGGTTTCTATAATATACTTCCCATTATTATAACGCACATGTTCTACAGGTGTATCAAAATAAAAAGTAACATTATCTTTTAATTCATTATAAATATTCTGTAATACTATATAATTTACATCTGTACCCAGATGGCGTACTGAAGCATCAAGCAGATGGAGGCCATTCTGTACACATAATTTCTTTATACTTGTATCAGCAGTTGAATACAGCTTTGTCCCCTCACCACCAAATTTCAAATTAAGCTGGTCTACATACTGCATAAGCTCCAACGCTTTTTCTTTCCCTATATATTTATAAAGAGTTCCCCCAAACTGGTTCGTAATATTATATTTGCCATCTGAAAATGCACCTGCACCACCAAAACCATTCATAATAGAACAGCTTTTACAATGTATGCATGACTGGACTTTGCCGCCATCAATTGGACATTTACGTTTTTCTAAAGAATGTCCTGCCTCAAATACTGCTATCTTAAGACCCTTGTTAAGCTTTACCAGCTCATATGAAGCAAATATACCTCCTGGACCTGCTCCAATTATAATAATATCATAATCCATATATAGTACTCCTTCTATTAATTAACCAGACATCCATAAGCTGCAGGCAAAATATACATTTTATTGCCCACTTATACTACAGTTAAATTAATAAAACCCATATCTGCCATTTCTATTTTTATAAAAAAATAGAAACGGACATTTAAAGGACTTTCATAAGCCAGATTAAAATAATTTCTACATATACTATTTTACAATATTTCACCACTAAAAAACAGGTCTTTCTTTAATTTTTTTATATTAGTGCCATGATATAACAGAATATATTTGAGTTTCCCCATTTTTTAAATTACACAAAGATTATATTACCCTGGCAAAATACCTGTGTATTAAAAAAATGGGGAAACTCAAAAGAATATATTATTGTAACATATACTAATTTGTATTATAATGTATCTGGCCAGGTTCTTGTGGTACATCCTGGCTGTATTTGCAACGTTAATCATGTATTTTGGGCAAAATATCAAAAGGAGCTACATAACATGAAAAAGATTGTCTTAACCGGAGGCGGTACTGCCGGCCATGTTACACCAAATATTGCATTAATACCTGCATTAAAAAAAGAAGGATATGAAATACATTATATTGGCTCTTATGATGGCATTGAAAGAAAACTTATAGAAGAGCTAGGTATACCATATTATGGCATTTCCAGTGGAAAATTGCGCAGATATATAGATTTAAAGAACTTAAGTGACCCATTTAAAGTTGTAAAGGGTCTTGCCCAGGCAAGGCATATACTTGGTAAGATAAAACCAGATGTTATATTTTCAAAAGGCGGATTTGTAGCTGTACCAGTTGTACTTGCAGCCAAAACCCGGAGAATACCTTGTGTTATACATGAATCAGATATGACACCAGGCCTTGCCAATAAAATATGTATACCATGTGCAGTGAGGGTATGTACCAATTTCCCTGAAACATTGGATTATATTCCATCAGAAAAAGCTGTGCTTACTGGTTCACCTATAAGGGAAGAACTTTTCCATGGTGACAGGAACAAAGGTCTTGCTTTCTGTAATTTTGATAACAGCAGGCCTGTAATTCTTGTAATTGGCGGAAGTCTTGGTGCTGTTGCTGTCAATAATGCAGTACGTGGGCTTCTCCCACAGATTTTAGAAAAGTTCCAGATAATACATCTCTGCGGAAAGGGAAAACTTGATTCCTCACTTAATGGCACAAAAGGTTATGCACAATTTGAATATATAAATGAAGAATTACCTGACCTTATGGCCGCCGCTGATATAATGGTTTCACGTGCTGGTGCCAATGCTATATGTGAAATACTCGCTTTGCGTAAACCTAATATACTTATACCTCTTTCAGCAGAAGCCAGCCGTGGAGACCAGATACTTAATGCTGCTTCATTTGAAAAACAAGGCTACAGTATAGTTATACAAGAAAAAGATGTTACAAAAGAAAACCTTTCTGATGCAATAAACCAGATTTATATTAACAAATCTATGTATATTAAAGCTATGAAACAAAGCAGGCTTAATAATTCAATAGAAAAAATAACAGGACTGGTGAATGAAGCAGCCAGCCGTAAACGTAAATAACAAATATAGAAATGAGGATTAAACATGAAGCTTCCACAAGACCCTGTAATTCTTTTAAGTTATATAAATACCCAGCTCCGTGACTTCTATCCATCTCTTGATGAACTTTGCAAATCACTGGACACAGGAAAGGAACAGCTTATTAATAAACTTTCTTCTGCTGGTTATAAATACGATGAAGCGCTTAATAAGTTTATTTCTGCATAAGAAAACCCCTGTATATATGGCTTAATTCCAAATATACAGGGGCTTTCTTATGCAAGTATTAAATTAAACTATTTAAAGAGTTACAACACTTCCTGTTATATCCCTTGACACCCACATCGACATGCCTGGT
The DNA here is from genome assembly GCA_948794795.1 of uncultured Lachnospiraceae bacterium. Taxonomy (GTDB): domain Bacteria; phylum Bacillota; class Clostridia; order Lachnospirales; family Lachnospiraceae; genus Butyribacter. The sequence goes on from CAQGLR010000034.1 coordinate 4,037, forward strand.
CCATGGTTTCCATATGGTCTTGTATGAAACCCAAACCGTTCATAGAAACTTTCACGTCCATAAGCTGCCATCAGGCTTATCATAACAGTTTCACCATCCAGTACATCCTTTCTGATATAATCCAGCACACGGCTGATTAATTCTGTACCAATATGATATCCCTGGTATCCAGGGTGTACAATAACATCTGTTATAAAATAAGTATATCCGCCATCACTTACTATTCTTGCCATTCCAACAGGCTTTCCGCCACATACAGCGACACAAAGGTAAAACGAGTTATTAATGGCTATTGCAGCACGCTTTTCAGTTACTTTTATCCAGCTTACAGCCTTTCTTAATGCATTATAATCTTCTACTGAAATATTGTTTGTATATACTATTCTGTCTAATTGCATTTCTTCCATAAATAACCCCCGTCTCCTGGCCAGTAATTAAAGCTTAAATACTTCTACGCTCTTCTGCAGTCCAGAAGACAAGTCCTGAAGATTGCCTGCGGAAGTAGCCAGGATATTTATAGTAGCATTAAGTTCTTCCATAGAAGCTGTTGTCTGTTGTGAAGAAGCAGCATTTTCTTGTGAAATAGCAGAAAGGTTTGAAATAATTTCCACTACACTTACTTTTTCTTCATTGCAAGCATCTGTCTTTAACTTAATCTCTTGTGCTTCATCACGTGACTGGTCAATTCCAATATGTACATTTGAAAACTGCTTCCTGGTCTGTTCAAACTTCTCCTGCTGCTTATCTACAATTTCACGTACCTCATCCATAACTGTAACTGTGTTTTCAGAATCTTCAAGAAGTTCTTTAATAGTTTCTGCTATACTGCCTGCCGACTCGTTTGACTGTTCTGCAAGTTTCTGTATCTGGCCTGCAACTACTGCAAAACCACGGCCCTGTTCACCTGCCCTTGCTGCTTCTATAGCAGCGTTAAGTGATAAAAGGTTAGTTTCTTCTGCAATAGATGTAATAAGCTTAATAGCTTCACTGATTTTAGCTGCTGACTCATTAGTAGCATTTACCCTGCTAGCTATTTTTTCAATAGCCTGCATTGTGTCATCATTAGATGTTGCAAGTTCATCTATAATAACCATTGCTTTATCACCATTAGCTTTCATATCACTAGATATTTTATCAAGGTTTGATACAGAAGCAACTATGCCGCTAATCATATCACCAATGGCATCAATACGTATTGATGCATTTTCAACATCTCCTGCCTGTGCAACAGCACCTTTAGAAATACCTTCTACTGCATGTCCGATTTCATCAGATGTAGCGCTTGTCTGTGATGCCATACTGCTTAATTCATTACCCTCCACATTAAGTACATCAACAGAATTTTTAATATTAGATACCACATCTGTAAGCTCCTGCTGGAGTTTATGGACGCCTCTCACCATATCACCAAGTTCATCACTTCTGCCCAGACCCTTTTTATCAATCTCTACATCCAGATGTCCTTCTGCAATTTTAGCAATAGCCCCTTCTGCTACAATTATACCACCTTTAATTCTTACCGCAACAAACATTATAATAACAAGGGCAGCTATTCCTATCACAATAAGTGATACTATTACAAGTGTTGTCTTGGATTTTACAAAAGCATCAACGCTGTTTGCTGGCTGCCCTACAAAATACATTCCAACTGTGTTTCCATCAGAATTAACCATTGGCATATAGCAAGCATAATAATTAATATTATTAACAGCAATATTACTTAAGTGTACAATTTCACCTTGTTCTGCTACCTTCCGGTATACTTCTGGGTCTGCTGTTGTTCCTAATATCCTCTCACCTGTTTCCTCATTGATAAGGGATGTTGCATACCTGACATCACCATAAAACAATGTAACCTCTTTATCATTGCCTTTTGTAAAACTGTCAAGAAGCTCCTGGTCCTGTGTAACATTAAGGTTTCCTTTCATAAGCTCATTACCAGAAGCAGATAGTGAATAATCCCCTGCATCAACAGCTGAATAAGCAGCACTTACACTTGTAGTTATGGCTTCAAGTGCCTTAAATACTTCTTCCTGCATACCCTCACGTATGCCCCTGATTCCAACAAATGTAAGAACTATTCCCATAATAAGGGTTGGAACTATGGATATCCCCAATATTTTACCAATTAAGGACAACCGGTGCCTCCTCCCTGCTGCCTGGTTTGTTTTTACATTTTTCTTTGTTACCTCCATACACTGTCCTCCCAGTTATTAGATTTGTAAATTATGAGCCGGCATATTGCATAATTATGGCACAAATGCATATATTATTATATCACCAATATGCTGTAAAAGCTATTATTTTCGTATAATTTTGTATGAAAAATATTACTAAAAGGAAATGGAGGCTATCAATGGAACTTATAACACATACTATACAGACCAATGAATTAAAATGCAGAAGCAATATACAGGCGACACTTGAAGATGACATGAATGTGCCTGACACCAAACCAGATATTGAAAAACTTATTAAAACACAAGGCGAAATACAGCTTGCAGATGTAACTCCGTCTGATGGAAAAGTAAATGTACGTGGAAACCTTTCATTTTCACTTCTTTATTCCAGTAATGATGATATACGTCCAATACATAATATAAGAGGACAAATCCCTTTTAATGAATCAGTTAATATGGATAATATCACTGCTTCTGATGAAATACTGTGCCATTTTGAACTGGAAGACTGCCAGGCAAGCCTTATAAATTCAAGGAAAGTAAGTATACGTGCAATATTAAGCCTTGACTGCTGTCTTAATGAACAGAAAAACTCCACTATAGGCACTGATATAGTTTCAGAAGATGCTGCAAGGGCTGGAATGGATGAAACTGTTATACCAGACGGGCTTAATAAGAAATTCAGCACAATATCATATACACAGCTTGTACTACAGAAAAATGATATATTCAGGATAAGTGATGAAACCTCCCTGCCTAAAGGAAAAGCTGCTATTGATACTCTTCTTTACTACGAGATGGCTCCACAGAACCTGCAGACAAGAATTGTAGATGATGGCATACGGATTATAGGTGATATCCTTCTTTTTGCGCTTTATACTCCTGAAATAGAAGAACGGCGTCTTGAATATATTGAAACTGAAATACCATTTGATGGAATTGTAAACTGCAATGGATGCTCTGAAAGCATGATACCTGATATAGAAGTTTCTATTGCCTCAAAAGAAGCAACAGCAAAACCTGATGAAGATGGCGAAAACCGTCTTCTGGATATTGAACTTATCCTGAAACTCCAGATGAAGTTTTATGAAGATAATGAAATGCAGATACTTGATGACGCTTACTCCACATCATGCAACCTCCAGCTCTCTAAAGAAAATATTAACTATGAAAAACTTCTTATGAAAAACCAGAGCAGTGTACGTATTTCTGACCATGTAAAGATAAATAATGGTGAAAATATATTGCAGATATGCAGCAGCAGTGGCACTATACAGGTTGATGAACAGGAAATAACAGATGAAGGCATACAGATTGAAGGCGCAGTAACACTTGATATACTTTATATAACGGATAATGATGACAGGCCTCTCAGCATGGCAAAAGGAATTATACCATTTAACCATCTTATTGAAGTAAAGGGCATATCACCAGATGATTCATATGAACTACAGTCAGATATAAACCAGATAAATATAATAATGATTGACAGTGACGAAATAGAAGCCAAAATCAACCTTTCTCTATGTGTACTTGTATTTACTGGTAAAAAACAGGATGCGATAACAGGAATAGCAGAAGTACCACTTGATATGCAGAAATTTAATGATATGCCTGGCCTTGCTGGCTTCATAGCTGGCCCTGATGACACATTGTGGGATATTGCAAAGGAATATAACACTACACTTGAAAGCATAATGGAATTAAACGGGCTAACAAGCAGCCAGATACATAAAGGTGACCGCCTTCTTCTTATGAAAATAGTTGATGGGATATAATACCAGCCAGAAATATATGTATACAGGTTCCAGGTGTCAAAATCCTGTACTAAGGATTTTGACCACCAGGCCTGACATAATTTAACCTCATTAACAAAAAGAACTATTCTATAACCTTAATCCAGCCTTCTGGAGCTTCAATACTTCCCATCTGTATGCCTGTAAGAGTATCATACAGCTTCTTTGTAACAGGACCCATATCATCCATGCCACTAGGAAAACATATATCCCCGTCACTACATACAATCTTTCCTACAGGTGAAATAACTGCCGCTGTTCCACAAAGCCCACATTCTGCAAAGTCTTTTACTTCATCTAAATAAACTTCTCTCTCTTCAGCTTCAAGTCCAAGATAATCTTTAGCTACAACCATAAGTGAACGGCGTGTTATAGATGGCAGTATGCTTCCAGACTTAGGAGTTACTACTTTATTGTCCTTTGTTATAAAAATAAAGTTTGCACCACCTGTTTCCTCTACTTTTGTACGCGTAGCAGCATCAAGATACATATTTTCATCAAAACCTTTATTATGTGCATCAACAATAGCATGAAGGCTCATAGCATAGTTAAGCCCTGCCTTAATATGGCCTGTGCCATGAGGTGCTGCCCTGTCAAAGTCACATACACGTATTGTAATAGGCTTTGCTCCTCCTTTAAAATATGGGCCTACTGGTGTACAGAATACCCTGAACTGGTATTCATTAGCAGGTTTAACACCAATAATTGCATCACTGCCAAACATATAAGGCCTTATATATAAAGTTGCACCTGAACCGAATGGAGGTACATAGTCAATATTTGCCCTGACCGTTTTTACTACCGCATCAATAAAACGTTCTTTAGGAAACTGTGGCATCTCTAACCATGCAGCAGAACCCATAAGCCTTTCTGCATTCAAATCTGGCCGGAAGCAGACTACATTGCCATCCTTTGTTGTATATGCTTTAAGCCCTTCAAAAATAGTCTGTGCATACTGAAGGACACAGGCACATTCACTGATAACTACTGTATCATCTTCAATAAGTGCCCCTTCATCCCAGGCACCATTTTTATAATTTGACACATATCTCTTGTCTGTCTTCATATAACCAAATCCAATATTACTCCAGTCGATGTCTTTCTTTGCCATATTATTACTTCCTTTCATAGTAGTCTAAAGTGTATATGTAAACTGTACCGCTAGTTAATATCAAAGCAGTAAATACTCCAACACACTCTTGTTAAATTCTACATCCTGTCATTTAATGTGTCAAGGTACTATCCTTAACTTATTTCATCATTATGATGAATATTTTTCATCTTGTCTGCTGCAAAAATATTATTTTCCAAAATATTACTCTTCAATAAGGTTAATTCTCCTTATATGACGCTCATCATTTGAAAATTCTGTTTCAAGAAATGTATCTGTTATTTTTAACGCAAGTCCTGGCCCGACCACCCTTGCACCCATTGCGAGGATATTGGCATCATTATGTTCCCTTGTTGCCTGTGCACTAAATGTATCATGGCAAAGCGCAGCACGTATACCTTTTATTTTATTAGCAGCAATAGATATGCCTATGCCTGTACCACATATAAGTATGCCTTTGTCACATTCACCTGATATAATTGCATTTGCTACCTCTCTTGCATATACTGGGTAATCACATGACTTTTCCTCATAGCACCCATAATCTTTGTACTCAACACCTTTTTCTTTTAAATGCTCAATAATCTCCTGTTTCAGTCCATATCCTCCATGGTCACTGCCCAATGCTATCATTGTCTTCTCCTCCTTCTTCATGATAAATTGCTTCTATCCTAAGGATTACTCTTTCAACCCTTTTTTGGATCTCCTCAAAAAAACTCTCATACTGTACATCATCTGCCCCATATGGATTAACCATATCTGTATCTTCTCCTATAAATTCCCCAATTGTATAAATATTACTGTCTATACCAAAATCTTCCATAAGTTTTACTTTTTCACTTAATGTCATAACAAGTATAAGAGTATCCTGTGTTATATCTTCTTTTGATAATTGTATTGAATGTTCATGGTTGCTTACTTCCATATCATGGCTGCTAAGTATCACATTTACTTTTGGGCTTATAGGCTCTGAAAAAAGGACAACAATCCCACGTGAAACAGCCTTTGGAAGCCATGCAGGCGCTATTTCTTTATAGACAGCTTCCGCTATAGGGCTGCAAAAAGTATTAGCTGTACATACAAAAATTACTTTATCATAACTTTTCATGTCCTCCTCCTTTCTTCTATGTTCCAGCTGCCATTATTGTACCTGTATTATACGGCCGGCTGCCGCTTTAAGCATCCTGTTCATCACTGCCCCGCCCAGGATACCAGCACCAAAACTCTCTGAGTAAATATACTGTACTTCCAGGTAGTCCATCTCCCTCAATATATTATATAAACTGGCAGCAATAGAATTTTCACTTTTTCTTGTTCCTATGCTTTTTATAATATTGCATTTATACTTGTCTTTTGTTTCATCTGTAGCTATTACAGCTGTCTTATACCCTTCAGTATCTTTTTCACTTACAAGGCTGTTAATTTTACAAGCAACCTTGTCTGGATTTCCTTCAACTATTAAAAGCTGTCCCTTTGGTGCATAATGGCGGTATTTCATGCCTGGAGCCTTTGCTGTTATATCTTTCTGAGGCACCATGCCCTCTATTGCCGGGTCTGTGCTTACATCACAAAGAACATCCTTTAGCATGTCCTTAGTTATATACCCTGGCCGTAATATTACTGCCTTACTGCCAGATACATCAACTATTGTAGACTCAATTCCTATATCTGGGCTTCCGCCATCAATTATCATATCAATCCTGCCATCCAGGTCTTCTATAACGTGTTTTGCCTGTGTAGGGCTTGGTCTTCCAGATAAATTAGCACTCGGCGCTGCAATATAAATACCAGACCTTTTTATAAGCTCCCTTGCAACAGCATGGCATGGCATCCTTACAGCTACTGTATCCAGCCCGCCAGTAGTCTGTGGCGGGACTGCTTCTTTTTTCTTAAAAACAAGTGTAAGTGGTCCTGGCCAGAATTTCTTTGCAAGTTTTAACCCATCTTCTGTCACTTCTGCTATATCATAAAGACTCTCTATACAAGCTATATGTACAATAAGCGGGTTATCTGACGGACGCCCTTTAGCATTATATATTTTTGATGCTGCCAAAGGATTAAGTGCATCCCCGCCAAGACCATAAACTGTTTCTGTAGGAAAAGCCACAAGACCTCCATCTTTAAGTATATGGCAAGCTTCCTCAAGTTCCTCTCCTTTGAAATTATCTGGATTTATTTTTATTATGCCTGTTATCATCCTAAGCCTCCGTTCAAGCCTGTAACCTCTGCAGAAGACTGCCCTTCATTGCTGTCTGCTGCCTTAAGATAATTTATAATTCCATTTGCAACTGTTTCTGCAACTTTCTTCTGGTAATCCCCGCTTACAAGCAGCTGTGCTTCCTGTGGGTTTGATAAAAAACCACATTCTACAATTATTGCAACACCAGCAGAATTTTTTAATATGTAATAATCTGAATTAGGCTTTGCTACCCTTTTATTATTTTTATCAAGGCCAGCGGCCAGCTCTTTCTGCATGATTTCAGCAAACTTCTTACCTTCTTCAGAAGTAGTCTGGTAAAATACTTGTGCCCCTTTGGAACTTTCCTGTGTAAAACTGTTCTGGTGTATGCTTACGATTACATCAGGTTTTTCACTGTTCATAAGCTCTACTCTTTTTTTCAAATCTGCTACTTTTTTACTTCTGTCACCTTCACTATACAACCCCATGTCTGTTTCCCTTGTCATAACAACTTCACAGTCTTTTTTCTGTAGCTCTTCTTTTAAATATAGCGATATTGCAAGGTTAATATCTTTCTCATATGCCCCGTTCACACCTACTTTACCAGGGTCAATTCCGCCATGCCCGCTGTCTATAAGGACTTTATACTTTTTATTATTTTTCACTGATACTTCTTTAAAAACATCTTTTGCTGTAATATATGTTATTATACCCACAACAAAAAGAACACATACAGTAATAACCATTACCATTGAGCCAGACTGTTTTACCTTAGCCATTTACACTGTCCTCCAAGCATATAATATTGGAATATGCAAGCCTGCAGCGGAGTGGCATGACTATAAAACTAATCCCCACGCCATAAGGCTTACAAAAAATATATCCACGTTTATTATATTATATGACACTTTATACTCTTAAAGAACGCATAATATTTACAGACAAGGCTATCCACAGTATTTTGCTACTGTGTCCCATACTGCGGCAGTTTCCATACCAAGCTTCCAGAAAGCCATTCCTGCCGCACCACCATCAATAACAGCTTTCATCTTTAAATCTAACGACTTAGGGTTCTCTATCCACATTTTACATATAGAGCCATTCTTCCTGTACTCCACATAATCAAGGCCTGCCTCTTCATCCCAGGTTATTTCTGCACCTGGACCAGAAGCAAGTTCAGAAGCATATCCCATGGAACATGCCTCAGAACTAAGTTTTACACTGCCATTTTCTGTAGTTTCTGTCCATATCCTTGAATAAAATGGGAGTGCAATTATAGTCTGTTCCGCTGGTACCTGCTCAATAGTATTTTTCACTGAATCCTTTACATACCCAAGTGAGGACACAGGTCCAGCTTCTTCTGAACCTGCATAATATTCATCATATGCCATAGTAATAATATAATCTGCAACATTTGCCTGTTCTGTCCTGTTATAATATTCAGAATAACTTGCTGGAGGATAATTATCAATAGATAATATTACCCCGTTATTACGGCACATAATTCCAAGCTCCCTTATAAATTGTATAAAATCTTCCCCGTTTTCCTGTCTTACATTCTCAAAATCTATATTAATTCCATCAAGGTTATACCTTATAGCTTCTGCTATAAGATTCTTGGCAAGTCTCTGCCTTCTTGTGGTTGACCTTAATACTTTGCCTATCTTCATACCAGGGTCAAAATCATCACACAATCCCCATACCTGCAGTCCAGACGCATGTGCACGCTCAATATATGTATCATCTGCAATAGATGATATATTACCTGCATTATCTATTGTTTTAAACCATGTGGGTGCTATTACATTTACGCCTTTTGTTGAAACAAGCAGGTCAGACAGTGTGCTGTTAGCAGATGAATTTGTAACCTGGTGCCATACAAGGTTTACTCTTTCTGGCAGAAGGGTATGTGTATATTCCTCTTTCTGGAAATTAGTAGTCCGCATCTCCTCTTCTATGCTTCCCATCCTGTCTTCTTTTACATAACCAATAATTCCATCTTCTGTCATAGCTTTATAAAAACCATTATTATCCACATCTTCTAAAATAAGAAGCTTTGCTCCCTTTTCAAGGTCCGACAGTATATCACTCTTGGTATCTGCCTCATAACGGAGCTGTGTTTCTTTCTTTACAGAAGAACACTTTTCTTTCACACCATATTTATAATTTATAACTACCCTGTCAGGATTGTCAAATTTTTTATAATCAAATGCTGTATATTGTTTAATATAGTCAGCTGCAACATAAACAATATCATCTTTAACTTTAACAATTTTATAATCTTTGGTTTCCCTTTTTTTATTGACAAGTGATATATTACTGTTAATTTCTGCTGTTATAATTGCAGAAGAAGTTGTATATAATAATTTATTCTCTATAGAATCCCAGTAAAACCTTGGGTCCAGTATCTCTTTTACTGTACCCATGTCAAGGTAAACCTGGCCATCTTCATATAAACCTGGTGTACTTCCTGGTTCATTCTGTAAGATAAGCTGTACCTGGCCATCTTGTACATTAAAATAATCTTTAAGGTCCATGTGCTTTTTACTTGGCATATTCTTCCTTACTACTGCAATAATAGAAATTATTATAATAAGTAATACTACTACTGCAGCTGGAATAATAATTTTTTTCTTTTCCATATGTCAGCTTCCTCATCTTTTCATATAGTTATATTATGTATTATGTATAAGTATAACACTTTATATATAGATAAACAAGAAGTCTTATAAAAAAGCACAAACCAGAGGAACCTCTGGCATGGTTCCCCTGGACTGCTTACAGCTTACAACTATACAGGCCAGACGGCATTTTAACCTTTCCTGGACTGATGTAATATAATTAATTAATAAATATTTCAGACACTTATGATACGTTCAAAGTCTATCTGGACTATCCTGCCATGCTCATCACCTGTATAACTTTTCATGTAATAACTATTTTCCATTACCTGTTTAAGTTTATCCACGTTGTCAAGTGAATAATGTATGCCATCAACCCTGACTTCAACGCCACTATTTTCTGCCTCCTTAATTTCGGATACAAGCCACGAGTACATGGTGTCCTTTAGTTCTTTTGTTTTAACATCCAATTTTACCTTCCTCCCATAAAATGACAGCTATGCATTATTGTGATACGCTGCTGTAATTTCCTAAATACTTTATAATACATAGAGTTCCGGATTCCTGTTATATATGGTATAAGTAAAATATGCCTGTATAATATATATCATGTGCCTGCCATTCCTCCTTTCCTGTGGAATCCGTTTTCTCTGCTAAGTATTATATTATATGGTGTTCTTTTTAACTATGGTATTTCTTACAATATTACCCTTAATTTTTTGTTGTAAAAACATACCAGCCAAAACAAAAAATCACATTTGAATCACATTTGAAATTAATTAACAATAAATTTGAAAAAACTCCTAGTATTTCTTATCACAATTTACAAACCATATTTACTATAAGAAAGTTATCTTTTATAATTGACTTATAAAGTGGTTTAAATTATAATTTGATTAAGTATATATGTATTTTTTTGACGATAATTGTCAATTTGACAGAAAGGAAGTGAGCCCATGCGGATAGAGAAAATCAGTGATAAACAAATCCGTTGTACTTTAAATAAAAAAGACCTGTCTGACCGTGAACTCCGTATTAGTGAGCTTGCATATGGCACTGACAAGGCAAAAGCCCTTTTCCGTGATATGATGCAGCAGGCTTCCTACGAATTTGGATTTGAAACAGAGGACATTCCTTTAATGATAGAAGCAATACCTATGTATCCTGATACCCTTGTATTATTAATTACAAAGGTAGAAGACCCAGATGAACTCGACACACGCTTCTCCAATTTTTCAGATGACCCTGATGATATGTTATATGAAGACAATGAATACGCATTTGATATTGAAGACAATATAGATTCCGATGTTATTGATGGTTATATAGAAGATGACGGGGATACTATTTCATTTACACCTGATATGCAAAGTGAAACAGAGCAAGAAGCAGATTTTATTTCGCTTCCAGAAGCCCTTGGACTTGAACCAAGACCAAAAACAACTGGCACAAAAATAACTACAGATATTATTAAAGTTTATTCTTTCAGTACATTAGAGAACTTATCTGCATTAGCCTGCAGCATTGATAACATATATAATGGTGTTAATACTGTTTATAAAGATAATATTAAGGGATGTTTCTACCTTATATTGCACAAGTCAGGCCATTCTCCAGAAGAATTTAATAAAATATGCAATATTACAGGTGAATATGGCACTCCTTTAAGAAATACTTATGCAAGTGGTTCTTATTTTGAAGAACACTTTGAACCTCTTATAAAAGAAAAAGCATTGCAGACTCTTGCAGAAATCTAACAGCACCAATTACTGTTTACAGTAATAACTTCATGGATAAATAAAACAGCAGAACTTATATAAGCTCTGCTGTTTTTTAAGTTTATATTTTGCCACATTATATTATTTATTTGCTAAATACTCATTAACAGTTTCTACAAGCTTGCCAGCCTCAAGACCATGTACTACAGCAGCTTCTGCAAGGCTTTCTCCCTGTGAAGCAGGACATCCTATGCAATGCATTCCTGAAGCCATAAGAATAGGCCCGATACCTGGGTCTAATTTAAGCATATCTGCAATAACCATATCTTCTGATACTCTCTCTGTCATAATTCCCCATTTCTGCGTTGTATATATATTTATAAATAATTACAACAGACAACGCACTTAATGTAATTATCTTTATTAGTTATTTCCTTTAGCTGTTTTGTTATACATTAACTCAAAATAAAAGCTGCCGTCTTATGGCAGGAAAACCCTTATCCATCAAGCCGGCAGCTCTATGTCTGGTTAACGTATTAATTACGCCTCAGAAATTGCACCTGAAGGGCATGTTCCTGCACAAGCACCACAGCTGATGCATGTATCAGCGTCAATTACATAATGTGCATCTCCCTCTGAAATAGCTCCTACTGGGCATCCTCCTGCACAAGCACCACAGCTTACGCAGTCATCACTAATTACATATGCCATTTTAAAGTCCCTCCTTTTATGTTTGTTTTTTGATTATACTACAAATTAAAAAATTTTACAAGGATATGCGTATATTTTTTTTAACTGTTAATGTACGCCCTGTTGCAAGTAACAACAGCGTTCCAGGCATCTGATGCACATATTTTACAAAATTTTTACAAAATAGTACCATAAAAACCTTTTTTATGATAAAAACTTTGTCAGAAATCCTTGCCTGTACATTAACTAAAAATCTACTTCTGTATCATAATAGCAGCATTTAAGCAGCTTTTCCATCTCTTCCTGTGAAGGCTGGCGTGGATTTGAACCTGTACATGCATCTAAAAGCGCATTAGCAGCTATACCAGGAAGCTTTTCAAGGAACTCATCCTCTGGCACAATGCCTGCATCTGCTGGAACTCCTCCTTCTCCATAATTCTTTATGCAGTGAGGTATGTTAAGGTCATCATTCATCTTACGCAGATAATTAATAAGTATACCAACCTTTTCATCATCGGAACTTCCGCCAAGTCCCATATAATCTACTATTTCACCATAGCGCTTCTTTGCTGTTTCATCCTTGCTGTTAAATTTAATAACTTTAGGAAGATACATTGCATTAGCTGCACCATGTATAATATGTCCGTTTTTAAATGCTGCACCTGTCTTATGTGCCATAGAGTGTACAATACCAAGGAGTGCATTAGAAAATGCCATTCCAGCAAGACACTGTGCATCGTGCATCTTATCCCTGCTGTCCATGTCACCATTGTATGACTTTACAAGGTCTGCTTCTATCATCTTAATTGCCCATATAGCAAGAGGGTCTGTATAATTACAGTTAGCAGTTGATACATATGCTTCTATTGCGTGTGTCATAGCATCCATTCCTGTATGTGCTACAAGATGTACAGGCATTGTCTCTACAAGCTCAGAATCAACAATAGCAACATCTGGTGTAATTTCAAAATCAGCTATAGGGTACTTAATACCCTTCTCATAGTCTGTAATAATTGAAAATGCTGTAACCTCTGTAGCTGTACCTGATGTTGAAGAAATAGCACAGAAACGTGCTTTTTTACGGAGAGGAGGTATACCAAATACCTTGCACATATCTTCAAATGTAATATCAGGATATTCATATTTAATCCACATAGCTTTCGCAGCATCAATAGGTGAACCTCCACCCATTGCTATAATCCAGTCTGGCTCAAATTTCTGCATAACCTCTGCGCCACGCATTACAGTTTCTACTGAAGGGTCTGGCTCAATCCCCTCAAATATTTCTACTTCCATGCCTGCTTCTTTCAGGTAGGAAGCTGCTTTATCAAGAAAACCACCACGCTTCATTGAACCGCCGCCAACACATATAATAGCCTTCTTGCCACTAAAACTTTTAAGAGCTTCTAATGAACCTTTCCCATGGTACAAATCTCTTGGTAATGTAAATCTTGCCATAATTTTCCTCCTTATTTTGTTATTTTTAACAAAATTTATTTTATATTTATTTCGTTTTTGTTACATATTTATATATTAACATTATGGGATTTGTGCGTCAACCAGAAAATCCCTCTTTAATAATTTCATCTAATATACATATGGCAACATCTTCTTTATCCATTTTACCAAGCTCTTTACATCCATCTTTTGTTATAATTGTTACAACATTAGTACCTGTGCCAAATCCAGCGCCTTCTACCTTAAGGTTATTGGCAACTATCATGTCAGCATTCTTACTAAGCAGCTTATTCCTTGAATTCTCAACCATATTTTCCGTTTCCATTGAAAAACCACATAAAAACTGTCCTGCCCGCTTGTTTTCACCCAGATATTTTAAAATATCTGTTGTACGTTTAAGCGGAATATTTAATTCATCTGTCTTCTTCTTAATCTTTTCATCTGAAACTGTTTCTGGTGTATAATCAGCCACTGCTGCTGCCTTAATAATAATATCATTATCTGCTGCCCGTTCCCTCACTTCATTAAACATTTCCTGTGCACTGGTAACATTTACCACATCTGTAAATGCAGGCGGCTTTATATTTACAGGCCCGCTTATAAGAGTAACCATAGCACCACGTTGTGCTGCCACTTTAGCAAGTGCGTATCCCATGCTTCCTGTCGAATGGTTGCTTATAAACCTTACAGGGTCTATTGCCTCAACTGTCGGTCCTGCTGTAACCAGGACTTTCTTTCCTGACATATCCTTTTCAAACCGGATTTCCTGCAGGATATAGCTAAGCAGCACTTCTTCTGATGGCATCTTGCCTGCACCTGTATCTTTACATGCAAGCAGCCCTGTATCAGGCTCTATAACTTCTATACCATATTTCCTTAACTTTTCAATATTATCCTGCACTACTGGATTTCCGTACATATTTGTATTCATTGCAGGTGAAACTATTTTCTTACACTGGCATGCAAGCAACGTTGTTGTAAGCATATCATCCGCAATTCCACATGCCATCTTACCAATTACATTGGCAGAAGCAGGAGCAACCAGTGCAACATCCGCTTTCTTAGCAATTGAAACATGTTCCACATTAAACTGGAAGTTCCTGTCAAATGTATCTATAAGGCATTTATTGCCTGTTAATGTTTCAAATGTAATTGGATTAATAAATTTTGTGGCATTTTCTGTCATAAGCACATGGATATCTGCATGGAGCTTGGACAACATACTTGCAAGGTTAGCAATTTTATATGCTGCTATACTTCCTGTAACACCTAATAATACTGTTTTACCTTTTAACATAAAACACCTTTCACTTCATCATCTCTTCTGTAAGTTTTCCATATTTCTCATAAGATGACACATTATTTATTCTATTATTTTCATCAACAAACACAACTTTTGGCTTATGCGCTTTTACTTCTTTATCTTCCATCTGGCAGTAACACATAATAATAATATGGTCTCCTGTCTGAACCTGCCTGGCAGCCGCACCATTTAAACAAATCATGCCGCTTCCTGGTTCACCTGCGATTGTATATGTTTCAAACCTGTTGCCATTCTCAACATCAACTATCTGTACAAGCTCATATTCATATATTCCTGCTGCCTTCATAAGTTCAGGGTCAACAGTAATACTTCCGACATAATTTAATTCAGCCTGTTTTACAACGGCACGGTGTATTTTACCTTTCAACATTGTAACTAACATATTATATCTCCCTTTAGCTTAATCCTCCAAAGCAATGAAATTATCTATAAGCCTTGTTTTTCCAATAAACACAGCAACAGCAGCAAGAACTGGCCCGTCAATATCTTTTACAGGTTCTAGTGAATCCCATTTTACAATTTCAACATAATCAATCTTTGCCATAGGTTCATTATTTATTATTCCTGTCACTGTATCTTTAATTTTATCTGCATCCCTTTCACCTGATTCTATAAGCTTCCTGCCCTCTGAAAGTGCCCTGCTTAATACAAGTGCAGCTTTTCTCTCTGCTTCATTAAGGTAAGTATTGCGTGAACTCTTAGCAAGGCCATCTTCTTCCCTTATTATAGGACATCCCTTTATCTCTATGCCATAGCTTAAATCATCAGCCATATGGCGTATAACAGCAAGCTGTTGTGCATCTTTCTGTCCAAAGTAAGCCCTGTCCGGGGTTACAATATTAAAAAGCTTTGCCACTACTGTACATACCCCGCGGAAGTGGACTGGCCTGCTTTTGCCACAAAGCCCGCCTGTAAGTGTATTCATATCAACAAATGATGAAAAACCATCATGGTACATCTCAGAAGCATCTGGATGGAAAACCATTGCTGCACCTGCCTCTTCACAAATAGCAGCATCCCTGTCCAGGTCACGTGGATAACTTTCAAGGTCTTCTGCCGGACCAAACTGCATCGGGTTCACAAATACGCTTACAACAACTTTGTCATTTTCAGAAACTGCACGTGTTATAAGACTTTTATGTCCTTCATGCAAATATCCCATAGTTGGCACAAGACCTACCGAAAGCCCCTGTTTCCTCCATTCACTAACTTGTTCCCTTATCTCTTTAACAGTTACTGCAATATTCATATCTGCTCCATTCTGTACGTATTTAACCGCACCTTTATTAATTTAAAGAACTCCAGCCAATTAACAAGACAGATAAATTATCTATATTAATTATGCCAGTTCCTAATATAATTTCCCAAGTACATCATCATCTATTTTAAATGTGTGTTCTTCTGCAGGGTATGTCCCTTCTGATACTTCTTTTATATAATCTGCAAATGCATTTTTCATAACTGTGCCCACATCTGCGAATTTCTTTGCAAACTTTGGTATATAATCAGAAAACATTCCAAGCATATCCTGGTACACAAGTACCTGCCCGTCACAGCCGTTGCCAGCTCCTATTCCTATAGTTGGTATAGCAAGTTTTTCTGTAATTAATGTAGCAAGCTTTGCAGGAATGCATTCAAGTACAACCGCAAATGCACCCGCTTCCTGGACTGCCATAGCATCTTCAATAATCTTTCTTGCTGCTTCCTCACTCTTTCCCTGTACCCTGTTCCCGCCAAATGCATTAATTGACTGGGGGGTAAGGCCAAGATGTGCCATAACAGGTATTCCTGCACTTGTAATTGCTTTAATCTGCGGACATACAGATTGGCCTCCCTCAAGCTTTACAGCGCCTGCACGTCCCTCTTTCATAAGCCTGCCAGCATTGACAAGGGCATCATATTCATTTGTCTGGTATGACATAAATGGCATATCTATTACTACCATTGTTTTACTTGTCCCTCTGGCAACAGCTGCACCATGGTGTATCATATCCTCCATAGTTACTGACACTGTATCTTCATAACCAAGCATTGTATTACCAAGTGAATCACCTACAAGAATTGCATCAATTCCAGCTTCATCCATAAGTTTTGCTGTAGAATAATCATATGCTGTAAGCATTGAAATCTTCCTGCCTTCTTCTTTTGCCATCTGGAATGTCCTTACTGTATTCTTCATTTTCCCCTCATTTCTGCGCTGGTTTAATAATATAATTGTGCCATACAGCGCAAAGCACAAAACAATATTTAACTAAGCACGTCCTTAAGCCCTGCATAATCTGTTCCTGGATTCTTCTCTTCTGCAATGGAAACAAGTACTTTGCCAATATCTTTATATATCCTGCATATATCTTTATCTTCTAAAACATTAAGATGTCCCTGTACAGTAGATATATCATTCCGCTCTATTGGTCCTGTAAGTGCATTAACTGTCCCTCTTTCCAGTACAGAATTTATATTACCTGTTACTACAGATGAAATAAGCCCTAAAGCATCTCTTTCCTCAAAGCCACATTCTTTAAGAAGCCTGGCTGCTATATGCAGCATACCTGTAACATAGTTACTTGCAAATACTGCTGCTGCATGGTATTTTGCTTTGTCACATGGATTAATTGTAAATACTTTGTGATGCAGCTCTTTTCCAAAAAGCTCCTTCATCTTATGCACGGCACAATCCTGCCCTTCTATGGACAGACATGCTTCATTAAATTGTAAATATGATGTATATTTATTGCTGGATGCATACATAGGATGGACTGAACAACAGGACGCACCTGTTCCTTCAATCCCAGAAAAAATACCAGATGATAATGAACCACTAAAATGACAGATAATTTTATCTTTTAAATTATAATGTCTTATACACTCCCATACTTCACTAATTGCCCTGTCTGGAGTAGTGATAAATACTGTATCACAACTATCAATAAGTGCTTCTAAACCATAAAAAGCTTTGGACTGTGTAAAAGCCGCTGCATCGTCAGCGCTCTGCCTTGTCCTGCTATAATAGCCAGCAATGGCAGTGTGTCCGCTAAGATATTTCCCAAGGGTACACCCTGTCCTGCCAGCTCCAATAAAACCAATAACCAATTAACCACCTCTTTACTAATAATACCATAATGGTGGTTTTCTATCATCTGATGCAGTTCCGCCTGCG
The DNA here is from genome assembly GCA_948794795.1 of uncultured Lachnospiraceae bacterium. Classification (GTDB taxonomy): domain Bacteria; phylum Bacillota; class Clostridia; order Lachnospirales; family Lachnospiraceae; genus Butyribacter. The sequence continues at coordinate 22,271 of CAQGLR010000034.1, forward strand.
GATACCACTCAGCAACTATGTTAGATAATATCACAAGAGTGCAGATTTGTACAGTTTTTTTTCATATAACTACAACCTTGTTCTTGCCTGTTTTTTTAGCCTTGTACAAGGCTGTATCTACACGTGTACACAAAGTATCAAGGCTGTCTTCTTCTCTTGCTTGTGTTACACCAATACTTATTGTCTGTGGCCTTATTGCTGGAAAGTTTGTATTTGCAAAACACTGGCGTATAAGGTCGGCAATAAGTGCAGCAGCTGAAATATCTGTATCATTAAGAAGCAGCATAAACTCTTCCCCGCCCCATCTTCCAGCGGAAAACTTATCTGCATATCCAGTCTGTTCATTGTGAAGCAGGTTAGCCAATGCAATAATTACAGAGTCACCTTCCTGGTGGCCATATGTATCATTTACCTGTTTAAAATTATCTATATCAAACATAGCTATAGAGAATTTCTCACTTTTAATATTTGAAAGCTTATTCTCAATCTGTGTCTGGATTTCTTTACGGTTATAAAGACCCGTTAAACCATCAATTATTGCTGCTGTCTTAAGCTTGTCATTCGCATATTCAAGTTTTTTATTAATTTCTTCTAATTCTAATGATGTAACACTTATAAATGTGGCAAGACGTGATACTAATGGTATTCTGGACAATTCTTTTTCACCTGTCTGGATAAGTGGTAATGTTTTGCTGTCTTTATTCCCTTCTCTCATACCTGCTATAACAAGAGTTACATTATGCTGGTTTAAACTGCCCTTTGTACGCAGAAATTCACCATGGGAGAAAAAACCTGATGAAGGTGATATATCTTTAAATGGATATATCTCATATGTAGGCTCTTTGGAAGTCCAGAAAGTACGTCTCGCTGCACATGAGAAAATATGTAATAAATCAGGCTGGAAATTATAAATCTTTTTACTGTCCTCTTTTATACTTTCAATAATTGTCCCTGGGTCACCATATGATATACGTACAACAGAACCAATATCCATATCAGATGTCATTGTAATAGACCCGTCCGCATTGCTTGCTACAGGAGTACGCAGTATAGTTGTGTCATTGTGCTCATAAAATAATGGAAATTCCAGCGTATTATAAAAGAAATTCTCATCATTTTTTATATTAAGGTATTTATGGTAAACATCATATGCACGTATGCCATCAAGTTCTTGTAAAATGCAGCCATCTGATTTTGTAACATGGAACTTCCTGCCAAGTGGTTTCCATCCAGTTACATTTATGGAATCAACATAAAAATCATCACCGCCATAGAATATAATAACTATAGACCTTCCAGAATATTCCCCTCCTTTAGAAAATACACATGATAAATCACTTGTGATATCATCACTGCATGCAACGCCTCCAAAAATCTGTATATCCTGTCTGATATCTTTCAAGCCGTCACAAAAACGCGTAGATGAATTTTCAGGAATTGTACAAAATATCTCTATCGCTTTTACCCAGGAACAAGTTCTTGTTTCTTCTACAATCCTGGCAGTTATATTATCTATGGAATCTTTTGTTAAATCATACTGGCTAATACTGAACTGTGTTGACTCAAATTCAAAAACTGTACATACTACTGTTATAACAGACGAAAGCTGGCAGTCAATTATATTTCCACTTGTAGAACACCCCATATACAATGTTCCGGGAAATATCCGTCTTATAACACTACATACTGCATCTAGTGTATCCGTTTCTAATACTTCAGAATAAACCTGGAACATCATTTTAAATATATTATTAGAATTACACCAGGTTTTAAACTCTTCAAGCTTATTATTAAATATTTCTGCATCAGTATATTCAAACTTAAATTGTTTCATAAATCAGCCTCCATGCTGCGGCTTGTTTTTTAGAATATCTAATAGCAAAGCCTGTGCGCAGTCCAGGCTTTTTAGCTAAATCTATCTATGGAATAAATAACATAACCCAATTTTATATTATAACTTTTAAAAGCTGTATTTGCAACTAATTTTTTTGGGACTCCATTTTTTATACACAAGTTATGTGGCTCTGTCAGTTCCAAAATTTTACCAAGGGCAGCCCGCTTGCGCTTGGATGGGATGCGCAGCAGTTGTCCTTATACATACCGATAAAGCTTTTTGGACTTTTAGTTATGAGCCTTACTGGCTTTTTGCCAATTTCTTGCTTTGTTTATTGCTTTTTTGTGTCTCTGTTTTCTTTATGATATCTGGATGCAATCTGGTTAATTATAGAAACAAATACAGCACAAAAGAATTTGCTAAAAAAAGATTTACTAAAACATTTATCCCTTTTATAGGATGGTCTTTTATTTCTTTAATTGCTACAGCTATAATAAAAACTGATAACTCATATGAACTATCAGTTTCTTCTGTTATATCTGGAATATTTAATTGTAAATATATTAATATTTACTGGTTTTTTATTGTATTATTTTCTGTATACTTATGTATTCCAGTTATATCATTAATTCCAGAAGACAAACGCCAAAAAGCTTTTCTATATATGTTAAGTATGTGGTTCTTGTTTAATATCCTTTTGCCTGGTATCACTAAATACACATTTATAGAATGGAATGGCAATATGAAATTTCCAATGGTAACAGATTATATGTTTTATATAATTGCTGGTGCAATAGTTACATTTATTGCCGCAATAATTGTAACTGTTATTATGAAAAAGATACCTTATATTAAAATTTTTGTACCATAATTACTATTGGAACATCATTATATGCAAATTATAACTCTGGTGTTACATTTTAACAACATATGGATATTGCTAAAAATTATTTTACAATATGTTTACACTTTATTCACAGCTTACACATTTGTAATTCACAAACTCCCAATATAATATATCTATCAAATGGAATAAAAACATTTGATAAGTGCTTAAATTTTTTCATACCTTCTCCTTTAAGAAACGCTTCTCCAGGCGTTTCTTTTTTGTTGTAATAAATTCTAAATAAAATAACCAGCTATCACATATTAAATATGGAATAACTGGTTATTTATATCTTTGCCAGAAACTTTATGGCACCTGGGATTAATCAGTTGTATAAGGCATAATTGCTATGTGGCGTGCACGTTTAACAGCAACTGTTAATGCTCTCTGGTGCTTTGCACAATTTCCTGTAATCCTTCTAGGAAGAATTTTGCCTCTTTCTGATACATATCTTTTTAATTTATTTACATCTTTATAATCAATTACATCATGCTCTTTATCCGCACAGAAAGCACATACTTTCTTCCTTCTGCGGGCAGGCCTTCTTCTTGCGCCTTCTTTGTCGCCCTTATTGTAAGCCATGTCATAACCTCCTTAAATTATTACTGGTAATTAACACTTAAATGGTAATTCCTCTTCTATTGCATCAGGAATATTCATAAAACCATCACCTGCTGCCTGTGAAGGCTCAGGTCTTGATGGCGCTGCTGCCTGCTGGTATCCGCCTGCTGGCATTGCGGCAGCAGATGCTGCCTTACTTTCAACAAATTCCTGTTCTTCTACAACAACATCCGTTGTATAAACTTTCTGGCCGTCCTTGTTGGTATAACTGCCTGTCTGTATACGGCCTGTTACTGCAATCTTTATACCCTGGTGAAAATAGTTTTGTGCAAATTCTGCACCTTTGCCAAATACAACACAGTTTATAAAATCTGCGGTCTGGTCATCACCCTGGCGTTTAAACCTGCGGTCTACAGCAAGTGTATATCTTGCTACCGCTGTCTGGGTTTCCCCTGAAGAGTAACGTATATCAGGGTCACGTGTCAGACGTCCTACTAAAATAACTTTATTCATATAAGGAAACACCTTCCTCTCTTATGCTTCCTGCCTGACGCATAAATATCTGAGAACATTATCCATAATGCGTACAACCTGTTCAATTTTGCCTGGAACTTCTGGCTCTGCATCAAACTGGATAAAATAGTAAAAGCCCTCTTTCATATGCTGGATTTCATAAGCAAGCCTTTTCTTGCCCCATTCCTCAACATTTGTAATGCTGCCGCCGGCCTTTGTTACATAATCCTTTGCCTTCTCGACAGTTGCTGCTCTTACTTCATCTTCAATCTTAGCATCGACAACTAACGCTAATTCATATTTGTTCATAGCTGTCTGTACCTCCTTCTGGTCTCTGGCTCCTCCCATGGCTCTAGTTCCGTGTGACATCAGAACCAGTGTGTTTTATACACAACATGTCCTAACAGGGAAGAACAAGGAAATTTAACGTATCACAATCAAATACTTTAGCATATTTTAACATTTTATGCAAGCTTTATTTTTTTGACACGTCCATTTCATAAATTCCAATAATTTCTATTTATTTTTGAGGGTACAGACGGTTTCCATGCCAGAGCCAGAATATTCCACACAGGGGTACGCTTCCGCTACGATAACCCACGCAACAGTGCATAGTATCCTTGTTTTATAAAAGAAATTGGCATTTCTTTTATAAAACCTAAGACAGGATACAAGCACTGGCGGGGTTAAAGTACCCCTTTTGTGGAATTATTGCTGGCTCTGGCACCGGAAACCCTGTGTAATGGCACTCTCAAAAGATAAATAGAAACTATTGGAATAAAATTTATGAAATGGACGTGTTTTTTGTGTTTCCCCATTTTTCAAATTACGCAAAGACTATATTACTCTGGCAAATTCCAAATGTTTTACTATAAGGCAGCTGTTATGGATACACTGGTGTTTAAGCCCCGTTTTTAATGCTTAATAGAAACTTTTGTTTCTATTAAGCATTTGGGGCTTTATGCACCATTGTGTATCCATCCAAGCGCAAGCGGGCTGCCGGTAGTAAAACTTTGGAATTGCCAGAGCCACATAACTTGTGTATTAAAAAAACGGGGAAACCCAAACTATTTTTTTTCTATAAACCCCCTGAAATTTTTCTCAACCTGTTTTCTTGGAAGCATAACCTGGTGGCCACATCCGCCGCACTTAATGCGTATATCCATACCTGTCCGCATTATTTCCCATGCATTATTTCCACATGGATGCTGTTTCTTCATTTTTATTACATCTCCAATTTTTAAATCCATTCCTCTATCCTTTCTTATAGATGCTATGCCAGAAGTTTATAAAACTTGTTACTTTAGTCTGCCAGTTTACTGTATTTATGCATTTTACCCACAAAATATGTTATTATATCCCTCTTTTTTACTTGCATTATACCTGGTATTAGTGTATTATAATGAATAATACATAGTTTTCAAAACTACATGTCATTTTATTCCACCCTATATAATATACATATAGCTAATAATTTCTTATTAAGTATCATATCATATACATATGGATACCTAAGGAGTAATTCTTTAATAAATTGAAAATTTTTAAACCAGTTCACTTTACAAGGAGGTAATCATATGACAGCAATTTCAAAACCAGTAAATAAACAGAAAAAACACACGCCAGGCCATGCTGGCGGAGCAGTACCATCTATATACACCAATGCTGATGGTACTATTTCTGTTTCAACACATGGACCTGTTATAACAGAAGAAGAACCACCAGTGCATAAAAGCTTCCTGAAAGAACCAGGCAGTGCAATAACACACCTTATAGGAATTCTTCTCTCTGTTGCCGGGGCTGTACCAATCCTGTACAAGGCTTCTGGAAACGGGACACATCTTCCTGTTATTGCAACAGCAGTATTTATTTCAAGCATGGCACTTTTGTATCTCGCAAGTACATTGTACCATAGCATATACGCTTCGGAAACCATAACCTGCATTTTACAGAAATTTGACCATATAATGATTTATTTTCTTATAGCAGGAACTTATACACCTATATGCCTGCTTGCGTTACCTAAATCATCTGGCTTCCCTCTCCTTATTCTTATATGGAGCCTTACTGTATGTGGTTTTATACTTACTGTATTCTGGATTAATTCACCAAAATGGCTTAATTCCACAATATATATTTTAATGGGATGGCTTTGTATATTTGCATTTAAACCACTTTTTACAGCAATATCTTCTACAGCCTTTGCATGGCTTTTTGCAGGTGGTGTTATATATACTATAGGCGGTGTTATATATGCATTGAAACTTCCCGTTTTTAATAACCTTCATAAAAATTTTGGCTCACATGAAATATTCCACCTGTTTGTACTTGGAGGAAGCATTTGCCATTATTATATGATTTATACTTATCTTTTATAAAAAAACAGAAGCCCTTGTTTATGTTTTAAGATTACATTAGTTTTCTGGTAATATTAAAAAGGGGCTGCCGCATTAAAAATTATTATACAGGATACAGAAAATTTATTTTACCAGAATAATATATCTTGTATATTTCATTCTTAATGCGGCAGACCCTTTAATATTATTTCATCTCAATATCTTCTATCTCATCAAGCCAGTTATAATATACAGTTACATCCTTTGGCATTGTATCAATGTCAATACGGGCTGAACTATATAAATCTACTGACTGCAATTCATTTAACGGGACTTCTGCTGCCAGGTTCCATATATTTTTATAACAATTCATGTAACGTTTCTGGCGTCCTGCCTCTCTTACAGTGCTGTCTGCATGTTTTAACTGCTTGCTTATGCCAGACCCAGAAAGCCCAAACCCGTTATTATTTATATATTTGTCATACAGGCGGCAGCCAGCATTATCCACGGACTCACCAGACCATAAATCTGCTTGCACCTTTTTTTTGTTTCCTGCCTTTTTTCCTGATGGATTTTCTTTCTGGCTATCCATAATTTTAAGTTCCATGCCAATATCTTCAAACAATGCTGCTGTTTTAGACGCCATCTGGTATAAAGGACTGCTGTTTCCGCCATCAAGCATTAAAGTATATGACTTCCTTGCTCCATCTGGTGCTTCTGTCACTGACATGCCATTTATTGTATAACCTGCCGTCTCAAGATATGAAAGCACAGCTTCCTTTACATCTTCATACTTCTCCATGTCTTCTGCATCTTCTTTATATATTACATTTCCATTTATATCTTTATTATAAAATGGCATTTCCTCTTCTTTTCCATTAGTATATGGAAGCCATAATGGATATTGTATTAATTTTGCATATTCTGTATAACTGTTATATAATTCATCTTTAAATGCGCTAAATGCAGTTGCAAATGCCTTTCTTAAATTTCTAGATTCCTTACTGTAAATATTCCTGCCTGACTTTACATTTCCTGCATTTATACCTATATACTGGTATACTCCTTCTGGTACAAAACTTGTGGCAATTTTATTACCTGATATTTCACCATTTGAGTTGGCATATGCCAGCCAGAAAAGGTTTTCTTCTGATAATGTTGTATTAATAATATCAACCGTGCCTTCTGTCATTTCAAGTGCTTCTGGATTATGGTTAATAGTGTCTTCTGGTACATCAGATGGTTCTATTGTGCTTTCTGGCTGTGTACCACTATTATAATTTATCCCTTGTACCTGTTCTTCTTCTATAGCTTTATTAATTTTTTCCTGTGCAGCATTTAAAATATCTTCCATTTCTTTAAGCTGGACATAGGCAATTTTAGGGCAGCCCTTATAATAAAGCTCATTGGAAGCATAATATACAATTCCGCTCTCATATTTTACAAACCTGTATGCACCTGCACCTACAGGCAGCTTCTTATTGCTGCACACTGATGACGTATCACCCTTTTTAAAACCAAATTTATTCCTGTTATAATGATATTTTTGTTTATTTCCATAATAGTGCAGAGGGCATATTGGTATCCTTAATGACTGTGACATAGATATATCAAACCCATTTGTTGTAACAGACATTGTATAATTATCAATACGCTTTATACCAGCAATACTTTTTACTTTCCTGTTTTTCTGGTATTCTGGCAGCCCCCTTATATCCTGCCTGCCAAGGCTGTAACTGCCTTTATAGCTTTTATCACATAAAACATACATAGTAAACAGCACATCATCTATTGTAACAGGTTCACCATCACTAAACTTAAGGTCATCACGCAGAGTTATCCTGTATATTGTTTCATCTTTTTTCTTATTATAGGTAATCTTTACATCAGCAGGCCCATAATACGTATAATCCCTGTTATTATATGCTCTTATCTCACCATCAATCCCATTACATACAACATGTCCATTGCGGTCATTTTCCAGTAAGTAAATTTGTGTTAAACCTGATGCCTGCCTGTCATCTTCACTTTTTGCAATAAAAGGGTTAAATTTCCCATCTAATTTATTACAGCCTATAACAAGGGGGACATCAGCCTGTCCTTCCCCTTTACCTTTTGCATCTGTATTTCCATTATCAACAACAGCTGTTGCCTGTGGCTGTGGTTTTGGAGTTTTTTCCTGTTTGTGGCTGCATCCTGCTGCACTGGCTGTTATAGAAATTACTGCCGCCATAGCCAGTGCTCTTTTCCAGGCCACCTTCATATTCAGCCCTCCATTCTTATGCTATTTATATATTTAGAAATTCAAATGGGTTGCCAGGGTCACTTTTTAAAAACTGCATAAGCAGGTAATATGTCCTCATAGTAACAAGTTTTTCAGAAAGTATCTCTTTCACTTCTTCCTTGCCTGCAATAATAACTTCTATATCTTCTGTTGCTTCATTGCCTTCAAGTGAAGGTGTCCCTGATGCATAACCATATACTGTTATATCACATTCATCAGACATACCCTGGCTCTGTATAAATGGTCTTTTCAGGCAGCCAGGGTAATCTGTATATGGCTCAAAATCCAGTCCTGTTTCTTCTTTAATTTCCCTTACTGCTGTTTCCCATGCTGTCTCCCCCTTGTCAACCAGCCCGGCTGGCAGTTCAAATACATAATCATTGACTGGATACCTGTACTGTCTTACAAGCACTATTTTAGAAGGGTCTTCTTTAAGAAGCGCATAAAATACAGCACCTTCTGCCCACAACTTGCCTGTCTGGCACATAAGCTGCCCATCTTCCCTCCTTGTAGCAAAGTAATATGAAAATGTATTACCATTGGCATCTACTGCTTCTGCCTCATACATATTTAAAAACTTATTATTAGTCTGTTTCTTCCATCCTCTGACATGTTCACGTTCTTTCATTAATAGTCCTCCATTCTTGTTAATATCAATGTATTATTATATCTGCATATTTCCCGCATATAACCTTTACAAGGTCATCCGGATTAATTATAATCTGTGTCCCAAGCCTGCCTCCACTTATAATTATCTTATCATAGTCTTTTGCGCTAATGTGGATAAATGAAGGATATTGTTTCTTCATGCCTATAGGTGTGCATCCTCCCCTTATATAACCTGTAACCTGGTTAATATCTTTAACATGAAGCAGTCCAATATTTTTCTCACCTGCTGCCTTTGCTGCCTGCTTTAAGTCCAGCTCCTCTGCAACTGGAATTACAAATACATAATACTGCTTGCTTTTTCCAACAGCTACAAGCGTTTTAAATGAAATATTATAATCCTGCCCAAGCATGTCTGCTATAGATTTCCCATCTGTAAAATTATCACACTCATATGTATTTAATTCATATCCAATCTTATTCTTATCTAATATCCTCATAGCGTTAGTCTTTAATTCTTTTGCCACAACAATTCCGTCCTTCCAGCTTTTACTTTTATTATATACCCTGTTACTCCAGACGGTCTAAAGCTTTTATAACAGAAAGCCTTACCCTGTCCCTGTGCACAGGTTTTACAAGATAGTACATATAGCTTTCCATTACTGTATACACATTAAATCCACGTCCGTCAAGCTTAAATTTATTATATCCCATTTCATAATATTTTCCATATATATCTTCAGCTGTAATAAAAGTTTCATTAATTAAAAACTCATAAAAATCCCTGTTTATTGCACGGCATGAAGGAAATACAGCACTGTCAAACTCCAGCTGTGCCCTTGAAACTTCCCTGTAATGGCTAGTGCTGTTTGGACATGAATCCATACAGAAAGAATCCACAAGTATTTCATATTTATCCTTGTCTTTAAGCTGTTCTAGTTTGTCTGTATTATTAAATGATTTATCAAGCACTATAATATAATAGTCTTTTAATGCCTGCTTTTCAGTCTCTTCAATTTCCTTAATTTCCCTTGTTGTAGAAAGTATTATTTTATACCCAGGGTAATTACTGCGTATATATTCTTCAAGAAGTGGTGAATTAACCAGGACTTCATTCATTCCATTATCTGCAAGTTTAAGACACATATTGCAGAATGTATCATACAAATGTTTTTCTTCTAACAGTGAGTTAGTAAATGTAAACCTGCATGGTATGCCATTGTCATTATAATCCTTTAACACCCCTAAAACCTGCTCTTTACGTGTATATCCAGGACATACCCTGCCGCCGTTCCACAATGAACCTGGAAAACATCCATATACAGCGCCTATTTCTATATTATCATAAAAACACTCAGGATATTCTTTCATCATATTTATAATTAGCTGGTTTAAAGCAAACTTATTATAAAAATCTGGCAGATAAAACTTTATTTTGTCCATTGCCCCACTCTCCAATCTTATTATTGTATATTACCCATATATATCATCTGCTACTGGAACCTGCATTATCTCTGCTATAGCATCTGTATCCTTATTATTTATAATACACAGCCACAATTTAATATACATTGCTTCTGGTGATGCTGCTGGCAGTACATAAAAACCAAAATCTTTATAACATCTTACACTTTCATAATCTGCCCCAAGCCCTGCACCTGTTATAAATACAGGTATTCCTCTGGACTTTGTATATTCTGCAAACTCTTTTAACCCAGGTGTAGTGCTGCATATTGTCCCTGAATGGTATGTGTAATGAAGCACCGCTTTTATACCATTCTTTGGCAGCATATACTCCATTCCAGGATATGGATGTACTTCCATTATTCCTGACTGCCAGCTTCCAGATGGTACATTAAACATTTTTGTCCCATTATATTTAATATTATCATTAAGATAATATTTACTATTATAAACAAACTTTTCTTTATCAAAATGTCCATAATATGAATTACATATACTATATATACTGTCATCGTATGCCTGGTGCATAACCAGCCTTGCTGCACGGTGGATTTTAGGATAATCCCCTGTATTACGGTATGAAACAAAGGCTCCCCTGCCTTTCTTCTGGCGGATAAATTCTACTGCATAATAAAAATTATCCACACCATTTGAACGGGCATCCTCAAGTACATAGTTTGCTGATACCAGCACTATTGGTATCTGTGCCCCTGCCATTATATAACCCGTAAATGCTGCTGTATATTGTAAGGTATCTGTGCCATGTGTTATTATTATTCCATCATAGGCATTTTCATCCACTTTTTCCAGACATTCTGAAAGTATCCTGAAATTATTGCAGTTAATATTTTCGCTAAGCGCCTGGTATGGGGTTAATATATCAAATACAACGCTGCTGCCCTTATTTTTAATGGTAAGTTCTTTGTACATATTTATAAGTCTGTATGGTTTTTCTTTATCAGGTGACACATAACTTCCATTTTCTGTACTTCCTATTGTCCCTCCTGTAAAAATAACTAATATCCTCATAATATCCCCCAGGTTAATAATACTTGTTATTCTTCCATCACCTGCTAATATTATACACAGCAATCTGATAAAATACAAGAATTTACAGGTGGTATTCATGCTTGTTTCACATAATGTCATACTTCCTGGTTATTTTTATATCCTGCAAATGGCAATATAACGCAGGTTCCACGCCATATTAAAATATTATTCCATCCAGGGGCACGTTTGCACTGCATTGGAAACGCAGCAGTGCATAAAATCTGAAAAAACCAGATTTAAGCACTGGCGTTTCCAAAAGCGCCCCTTTAATGGAATAATATTTTAATATGGCACTGGAACTGCTGTATATAGCATATCTGTACAATTATACAAATAACCTTTTAACCTGGCATCACGTTATACAAAAATTAGTATCCCATCCAAGCGCAAGCGGGCTGCTATTGGTAAAACATTTGGAATTGCCAGAGATACATAACTTGTGAAGCATTTAACGCTTGTGTATTTAGAATAAGTTTATATAACTGAAAATATTCCCAGCCAGGAGTGATGTAAATATCTTAAGAATTATTATTATAATTATAGAAATTATTATTAATGGAATGGAAATACTATATATTTTGCGGGTCTGGGGAAGAGAGATTTCTTCATTATAGATAGTTATAATAATTGCAAATGAAATAATATTGCCCGCAATGGCAAACAGAAAAAAGAAAAAACTGCCAAGCAGCATAAATGCAGAGCCTGCAAGTAGAAATAATGAATCCGTAATTACTTTGCCTCCTGTAATGGAAAGCATCTTATAAAATGATGTCTTTTCCTTGAATATTATGCCTGTACTTACAAACAATAATCCTGGAAAACCAAAATCAAAAATGGCAGCAAGCAGTAATGAAAAAATAATTATCCCAGCTGAAGGTATATGTAGCCATGAAAAATACAAACTATACCTTATATTCAATATTATGACACATATTACACTTGCAATAAATACAGATATTAAGTTAATAAAAACCATAGCAAGTGGCTGTGAAATATCCCCTGATGATACTACCCGCCTTACTGCACTTACAGGATTTCTTATAAACTGCAGCATCCATTGTACCATCTGTGATGGCTGTTTCCAGTTAAAGACCACTGGAATAGCAGTAATATTATTATTGTTATAATCCTGTGTGTTATTAAAGTTACGTTTTTCTGACATAAAATGACCTCCTTTTAATATCTGGATACATTGTGCAACCAGTTTTAGTATTTTTCTTAACATATTATAATAAAAGTACTGCTAACTCAAGTATTTTTTGTAAATGTAAAATATATTTAATATTTTTTACATTTAGGAAATATTTGATTTGTCAGATTATGTAATATTTGCTATAATTATTAAAATTTAATTTGTGCCCAATGCATAAGCCATGGACTTCCAGACAGGCATATTAATTATAATCCCAGGGCTGGCTTGCAGCACAGAAAGAAAGAGGTATAAAATGAATAATGATAAGAATTTCAAGCCATATGTCCCAGCAGACAAAGTAATGCCTGAATTTACAATTACTTCTATAATTCTTGGCGCACTGCTTGCTGTTATATTTGGTGGTGCCAACGCATACCTTGGACTGCGTGTAGGCATGACTGTATCTGCTTCAATCCCAGCAGCAGTTGTTTCTATGGGAATTATACGTAAGATTTTAAGAAAAAGCTCTATATTGGAAAATAATATGGTACAAACTATTGGTTCTGCCGGTGAATCTCTTGCCGCAGGTGCAATATTTACCCTGCCTGCATTATTTATGTGGGCAGATGAAAACAGCACAATATCTGCACCCCATTTTCTTGAAATTGCTGCTATTACTATATGTGGCGGTCTGCTTGGTGTACTTTTTATGGTTCCGCTGCGTACTGCACTTATTGTAGAAGAACATGGCACACTTCCATTTCCAGAAGGAACAGCCTGTGCAGAAGTCCTTCTTGCAGGTGAAAGCGGAGGTGCAAAGTCAAAAATCGTATTTTCAGGGCTTGGCATTGCTGCATTATACAAATTTATTGCTGATGGCATAAAACTGTTTCCTTCTGAAACAGACTGGCAGATTAAACCTCTTAAAGGTGCAGGGTTTGGTATAGATGTACTTCCTGCACTTGCAGGTGTCGGATATATATGTGGTATAAAGATATCAGGCTATATGTTCTCTGGAGGTATTATTGCATGGTTTGTACTTATGCCGCTTATTGCACTTTTTGGTGCAGATACAATAATGGCACCTTCTGATAAGATAATAAGTGAAATGTCCACAAACCAGATATGGAGCAGCTATATACGCTATATAGGCGCTGGTGCTGTTGCTGCTGGTGGTATTATAAGCCTTTTAAAAACACTTCCAACTATAGTAAAAACATTTAGCAAAGCAATTAAAGGATTTGGACATAAAGAAGCAGAAAGCCTCCGCACCAACACAGACCTTCCAATGCCATTTGTACTTGGTGGTGCCCTGGTTATAGCTGTTATAATATGGATTATGCCATCTGTTCCTATAAGTTTCCTTGGAGCTTTAATAATTGTAATATTTGGGTTTTTCTTTGCTACTGTATCAAGCCGCATGGTTGGGCTTGTTGGTTCTTCTAATAACCCAGTATCAGGAATGGCTATAGCTACACTGCTTATAGCAACTGCTCTTTTAAAAGCAACTGGTACTGATGGTTATAAAGGAATGGCTTCTGCAATATGTATTGGTACTGTAATATGTATTGTTGCTGCAATGGCAGGTGATACTTCACAGGATTTAAAAACAGGTTATATAGTTGGTGCTACACCTATGCGCCAGCAGATTGGTGAGCTTTTTGGTGCTGTAGTATCAGGACTTGCCATAGGTGGCATTATGTATCTTCTTAATGCTGCATGGGGTTACGGTTCAACAGAACTCCCTGCCCCACAGGCTTCACTTATGAAACTTGTTGTAGAAGGTGTTATGGGAGGTTCACTTCCATGGGGACTTGTATTCTGTGGCGTAGGTATCGCAGTTGCTATAGAAGTGCTTGGACTTCCTATACTTCCAGTTGCTATAGGGCTTTATCTGCCTATACACCTTTCAACACCTATATTTGCAGGAGGTGTTATACGCTGGTTCTTAGAAAATAAACACAAAGCAGATAATGAACGTAAATCTGTTATCGAAAATGGAATATTATACAGTTCCGGCCTTATTGCTGGTGAAGGACTTGTAGGTATCCTGCTTGCTGTACTTGCAATTATACCATTTAAAGATGGCTCAGTTGCAGATTTTATAAATATTGGCGGAATACTTGGCAATACAGGTGGTGTAATCTTCTTTATTATACTGCTTGCATCACTTGTATTCTTCTCATTATACAAAGACCAGGAAGCAGATTAAACCATTATACCATCCAGGCAGAAAACGAGTTATAAAAAATATACAGAAAGGTGTGTGCCCTGCAATGGCAAGAAAGAAAACTAAAAAAATACCACAAAACTATATGGATACAGTAATGCTGCGTAACCCTGGTTATAAATGGTCTGAAAATAAAGAAGGCATTGTTGTTATAGATGTTATAAACCAGGGCATACACCATAGAATAGCGCAGAAGCTTCTCCATAAACCAAAAACCAGCCATATTTCACTTGACAAATATGGTTCTGTATTATGGAAAGCAATAGATGGCAGGAATACAGTTTATGATATTTTAAATATTATGTCAGATACATTTCCTGATGAAAAAGATTCTATGCTTAACCGTGTTATTGCATTTATGCAGACCCTTAAGCGCAATAATTTTATATTAGTACCATCACGTAAAAAAGACTAAAAAGGAGGCATAAAATGGGTATTTTATCAAATTTAGAACCTGCACCTGTTTTTAAATATTTTGAGGAAATATGCAATATACCACATGGTTCTGGCAATACAGATGCAATAAGCAGTTTCTGTGTTAACTTTGCAATAGAACATGGACTTAAATATCTTAAAGATGAAAATAATAATGTAATAATATGGAAAGAAGGTACTAAAGGCTACGAAAACTCCCCTTCTGTAATTATACAGGGACACCTTGATATGGTATGTGAAAAAGAAGCAGGATGCAATATTAATTTTGAAAAAGATGGGATTAAACTGCGCCTTGATAATGGCATTATCTCTGCAGAAGGAACAACACTCGGAGGTGATGATGGTATTGCAATAGCTTATGCACTTGCAATACTTGAATCAGATAATATTCCACATCCGCCTATTGAAGCAGTATTTACAGTTGATGAAGAAGTTGGGATGACAGGGGCAGCAGCACTTGACTGCTCACCTCTTAAATCACGTATTATGCTTAATATTGACTCAGAAGAAGAAGGATACCTGCTTGTAAGCTGTGCAGGTGGTGCTTCGGTTACTGTACATCTTCCTGTAATAAGGAAAGGTGTATCTGGTATAGCTGCCACAATAGAGATAACTGGTCTTAAAGGAGGCCATTCTGGTGTTGAAATAGACAAAGGACGGGCAAATTCCAATATGCTTATGGGAAGAACCCTTTACTTACTTTCACAAAAATACCAGTTTAATATATTTTCAATATATGGCGGCAATAAAGATAATGCAATACCAAGAGAAACATATGCAACAGTTGTTTTTAAGACTGGGACAGTTATAGAAGATGTACAAAAAGATATTGAAGAAATAAATAAAATATATTCTAATGAGTATCATTCTACAGACCCAGATATAAAAACCAGCATTGAAATAGAAGAAGGGCCTAATAGATATGCATTTAATAATAAATCCACATCAAGGATTATAACTGCACTTGTAAGTTTTCCTAATGGAATACAGCGCATGAGCCATGATATAGAAGGCCTTGTACAGACCTCCCTTAATCTTGGCATACTCAAAATAACACAAATTGACAGAAGATATGGTTATAGACACGATTCTGGAGAATGGTATTCACAAATGGCAAGGGTTGACCAAAGATATGCTTATGAGCACTATTCTACAGAAATGTCGTTAAATTATTCTGTAAGAAGCAGCATAAGCACTGAAAAGGAAGAAGTTATAAACCGCATAAAATGCATGGCAGAAACTCTTAAAGGCACTATTACCCGTAAAGGTGATTATCCTGCATGGGAATACAAAAAAGACTCACCCCTGTGCAGCCTTATGACAGAAGTATTTGAAGAACAGTATGGAAAGAAACCTGTAGTACAGGCAATCCATGCAGGGGTTGAATGTGGTCTTTTTGCTGGGAAACTCCCTGGGCTTGACTGTGTATCTTATGGCCCTGATATTAAAAACATCCATACCCCTCAGGAATCCATGGATGTAGAAAGTGTCCGCAGGACATGGGAATACACTCTCGAAATCCTTAAAAGGCTTAAGTAAAATTATGCATTATTAATTCTTATCTGGCACATTTTCATTGCTTCAAGGGCATTATTATGTGACTGCGGTGTAACACCTGCACAACATGCAGCATCCACAGATATGTCCTTCTCTGGAAAATGTGCCTTTAATAAAATAGCATTAGATATCACACATATATCAGTACAGAGCCCTATAAGCTCTATTTCATCATAAGCTTCTATTGCCTTTGGCAAATCTATACTTCCAAATGTATTTTTCTCAATAATATTATGTGCATAACTGCTTAAACAAGATATAATCTCCCATCCGTCAGTCCCTTTTATACAGTGCTCTACAGGAAGGTTCTTTCCCTCTGCTGTATTAAGATAATCACTGTAATGTGTATCTTTTGTAAATATTATCCCATCGTTGTTACCAACTGCCTCCTTTACTTTCTCTGTTACAGCTGGCACAATAAGTTCTGCCTCCTTTGTACCAAGTGCCCCATCCACAAAATCATTCTGCATATCAACTACAATAAGAACTTTACCCATATTATC
Organism: uncultured Lachnospiraceae bacterium; assembly: GCA_948794795.1. Classification (GTDB taxonomy): domain Bacteria; phylum Bacillota; class Clostridia; order Lachnospirales; family Lachnospiraceae; genus Butyribacter. The sequence goes on from CAQGLR010000034.1 coordinate 39,662, forward strand.
CCTCCTTTTCAATTATCCTCTCTGGCAAGCTGTATATTTATCTAACAGTATTACAGGATAATATGAAAGCTTCGCTTTACGGAGCCCTTCATCCCCTGTATCCTCTTCACGGTTTATATATTTATAGTCCTGGCACTCTGCAAGCACAAACTGCTGGTTTATCATAGGATATGCACCTTGTATCTCTGGAAATGCCTTTTCAAAATGCACTACAAATGTATCATCAGATAATGGTTCCCCCAATGTAAAAGCAATAACCTCCCCATCTTTCCTAAGAAGCCCTCCTATAAGCCCAAGCTCTTCAAAACACATAAGTGCTTCTTTTACAACATCATATTCTTCCTGCATCATATCATCCCATTTATCCACACGTTTCTTCTTCCATACATGGTTCATCCTTACACACTCTTCTACATTATCTTTTGTAATCTTTTCATAAAACCATCCAGGATTATCTTTAAACCTTGCTATATGGTTTCTCTTGCTGTGGTATTTCCTGCCTGCAAGCAGTGACAAATCCTCTGTACTGTATATATAATCACTTCTGTCCCTGTCCTCTTCTATATTAAAACGTCCAGGATACCAGCTTTCAATAAGGTCTTTTTCCTCCTCTAAAATACCACTGATTTTCACCTTATTCCCCTCTGTCTGTTCATAACGTATAATCTTTTCAAGTGCTTTCTTTTTATCACCATTGCCTACAGGAAATGCATAATATATATCATCTTCAAATACATATTTAAGTATAGCACATCCACATGTATCTGCAACCTTTAAAGGATATATACGTTTCCATAAATAACAGTTGGCAAAACAGAACTCACATGCTTTTCTATTGTCTTCTTTAAACTTTTCCGACATCCATTCCTTGTCATCAATAGTAATATCCCTGAATTCCATAAATTCCTCCATACCAGCATAATACAGGCAAAATAATTTTATATAATATCCCCATTCTACGCCTTTTGCAACTTAAATAACATAACAAGACAAACCTGCTTTAGAATTATTTTTCAACCTAAAGCTCCTCTTATTAACTATTATAACCATTATATCCCAAAATACTATAAAAACAATATACATGCCATTTGGGTTTACCCATTTTTAAATTACACAAAGATTATATTACTCTGGCAAATTCCAAATGTTTTACCAA
>CAQGLR010000035.1 GCA_948794795.1 uncultured Lachnospiraceae bacterium
GCAAATTCCAAATGTTTTACCATAAAGCAGCTGTTATGGGGGCGCTGGTGCTTAAATCTGGTATTTTCAGATTTTATGCACCACTGCGCATCCCATCCAAGCGCAAGCGGCTGCTGTTGGTAAAATTTTGGAATTGCCAGAGCCAACAAATCTGAGTATTTTAATTTAATTAAGATATTTACCCAATATACGCTTACATTCCCTAATATCGATAGGTTTAATAATATGTGCATCCATACCACATTCAAAACAATGTTGTGCATCATCAGAAAATGCATCCGCTGTCATTGCAATAATAGGCAGGACATGGTCTTCCCTTTCAAGTGCCCTTATAGCCTTTGTAGCATCATATCCATTCATTACAGGCATACGTATATCCATAAGTATAGCATCATAATAACCTATCTCTGATTTTTCAAATATATCAAGACATTCCTTTCCATTTACAGCCCTTTCCAGTACAAGGTCAAATTCAGAAAGAATTTCATTAGCAATCTCCCAGTTTAAATCAATATCTTCTGCAAGAAGGACATGTTTTCCACCAAAAGACACCTCTTCATCATCTTCCTGCTGCATTTCCAGCTCACTTGTATCTGGATTATTATAATGCCTTAAATGGTGGTATAAAGTTGATTTAAACAACGGTTTGGATATAAATCCCTCAATATCATCTACTGGTGCTGCTTCCTCCACATCATTCCAGTCATATGCAGAAATCAAGAAAACTGGTACTCCTTTTCCTACCCTGCGCCTTATTTCCTTAATAGTTTCAATTCCATCCATATATGGCATCTTCCAGTCTATCAATACAAAACGGTACTCTTCATTATTTCTATGATGCTCTTCTACCATATCTACCGCTTTATTGCCATCTGTAGTCCATTCAGCATGTGTTCCCAGTTCTTCCAGGTTTGCTACTGCACTCTGGCATAATCTCTCATCATCATCTACTACAAGAATATTCCAGTCTGGAAGATGCATATCCTTTTCCTTGACATCTGCCTTCTTTAAATCTACAGCAATAAAAAATTCACTTCCTTTGCCAAGTTCACTTTCAACGCCTATAGTCCCTCCCATAATATCAACAATACTTTTTGTAATTGCCATGCCAAGTCCAGTTCCTATAATCTTTTGTACCTGGTCAGTTTCTTCCCTTGAAAATGAATCAAAAATCTTTTCCTGGAACTCTTTTGACATACCAATACCATTATCTTTTACCTTAAAATGTGTTCTTATATATTTATCACCAAGTCCTGAAGGTTCCTGCCATACAAAAATATCTATTCTTCCTTCTTCTTTAGTAAATTTTAACGCATTTGACAGAAGATTCAGCAATACCTGGTTCAGACGCACACTGTCACAATACACATCTTCTGCAACAACGTCATTAATATAAATATCAAAAGTCTGTCTTCTTGCTTTCACCTGTGGTTTTATAATGTTTACAATATCATCCATTGTATCACGCAATGACATAGGTGCTATATTAAGGGTAAGTTTACCACTTTCAATCTTAGACATATCAAGTACATCATTAATTAAACCAAGAAGATGTTTACTTGACAACTTAATTTTCCTAAGACAATCCTCCACTTTCATACTGTCACCAATATTTTTACATGCAATTTCAGTCATACCCACAATAGCATTCATAGGAGTACGTATATCATGGCTCATATTTGCAAGAAACTCACTTTTTGCCATATTGGCATGCTGTGCTTCTGCTTTAGATTTCTTAAGCATTTCCACTTGTCTTTGTGAAAACCTTAAATACATTATAAATATGCAACTAAAAAGCAAAAGAATACTGCATATAGACAAAATTATCATTCTGTTCCTGCTGCCATCCAGTGCTGTAACAACATTTCCAAACACATGATGGGGCATAACTGTAACAAGATACCACCTTGAATTACTAGAAATGGCAGAACAATATAAATGTCTTAGTTCTCCCTCTGTATTAATAGTTGCAATATAGTCTTCTTTATTTGCTATTGCTTGTTTTAATTCTTTAATATATTCATCTGCTGTCTTGGAATCTTGTTTATCAACAATAGAACTTAAACGTTCAAAATAATTTTCCCTATATGCATCCCCATTTCTTATAATAAAATTTCCATTACTATCAATTAAATGAGTATCAACCTTTGAATTATCTGTCTTTGTAAAAAGGACTTCTTCAAGGTTTTTCATTGGAATTGCAGCTATCAGCGCAGCACTTTCACGTCCGTCCTCCATATGGTATTTTACACTTGTGCCAAATACAAATATTTTTTCATTATTTTGGTCATATCCATCTGTGACAATATTATCATTTGCTTTTAAGCTTTCTATTAATACTTCTTTATTTACACTTATATCTTTACCATAAATAGTTTCTATATCTCCATTCTTTGTACAAAAACCAAGCCATTCAAATTCCCTTACTTCTGCACTAATCTTTAACTCTTCTAATATCCTGCCAATTCCCATATTATGCTCTGGGGGAGTCCTCTGGATTACACCCTCTACCTGCTTTATCCTGATATCTGTATTCACCTGGAATTTTTGTTGTATCTGGCTATTTATTTCTGACATATAAATATCACTGATTTCATTAACAGATTCTCTCGTCCTGCCAGACATAAATACAGTCAGTATAGCAAATATTATAACAGACACAATAACCATAACCGCAAAACTCCGCCCTAGAAATCCTATGACTTTTTTGTCCATTTTTATTCCTTCCCTTCTGTTTTTTATGACATAACCCTCTTTGGATATATAGTTTTATATTCACATTGTATTCCCATTATAAGTGAGGATTATATATTTTTCAATAGTATTTCTACCATTTTTACACTTCATATAAAAACAGTACACCAATGAATGTTAGAAAATTTTTTATTAATGACGCAAAAAACAAGGCATCTATTTGTTATACAGATACCTTGTTTTTATTAGACATTTTTAAATTACTTATTCCTAACAATACAGGGATTAAAACTATTATACAAACACTACTGTTAATCCTATAAAAGCCAGGTATAAAGATTTAACCTTGCCAGAGTAATATAATCTTTGTACAGTTTGATGGTTTAAAAGCAATTTTCAAACACGCCCTAGAACATCTATCTACATCATTGAATCTGCAAGTTCTTTAATAGCAGCTTTATCAGCTTCTTTCATAACTGATTTAATTGTAACCTTCTTTTCACAGATTTCAATATCTTTCATACTTTCAAGCATATCTGTCATTTTCTTTGCAGCAACTGGTGCCCATGAACCATTCTCAATAATTGCAACTTTACGCTTCTGGTAATTTTTGCTCTTTAAATGTGCAAGAAAATCTTCCATAACAGGGAAAAGACCTCCATCATATGTCGCTGATGCAATTACCATACGGTCATACCTGAATGCTGCTTCAATAGCTTCTGCCATATCATCCCTTGAAAGGTCAAATACCTCAAGATTTTCAACACCATTGTCTTTAAAGATTGCTGCACATTCCTTGGCTGCTTTTGCTGTATTTCCATGAATTGATGCATATGCAATAGTTACACCTGTATCTTCTGGTTTATAACTGCTCCATATATCATATTTATTTATATAATATCCTAAATCTTCTTTAAGAACTGGTCCATGCAAAGGACATATTATTGCAATATCAAGTCCTGATGCTTTCTTAAGCAGTGCCTGTACCTGTGCGCCATATTTTCCAACTATATTAAAGTAATAACGCCTTGCTTCACATGCCCAGTCGTCATCTTCTGAATCCAGGGCACCAAATTTACCAAAACCATCAGCAGAAAATAAAATTTTCTCACTCTTCTCATATGTAACCATAACTTCTGGCCAATGTACCATAGGAGCCATAAAGAACTGGAGTGTATGGCTTCCAATGGAGAGCTCATCTCCCTCACTGACATTAATAGTCCTTTCAGATAAATCCAAATCAAAGAACTGCGGAAGCATCTGGAATGTTTTAGCATTGCCAACCAGTTTCATACCAGGATACATTTCTGCAATTTTCTGGATATTAGCAGCATGGTCTGGCTCAAGGTGTGAAACCACAAGATAATCAGGTGCTTTGCCTGAAAGTGCTTCTTTAAGGTTTGAAATCCATTCGTCAGTTGCCCTTGCATCAACAGTATCCATTACTGTAATTTTGTCATCCATAATTACATATGAATTATAAGAAACACCTTCTGGCACAACATACTGGCTTTCAAATAAATCAATATCCTTGTCATCTGCTCCAATATACTTAACGCTGTCTGTTATAAACATTGTTATTTCCTCCTTGTATACAAAAATTTACATATTTGGTAATTACATAACCATTATAATAACACAAATATATCTAAAATGTAAATGGTAAAAAATGCTGTATTCTGTTCCTGGTATTACTAAAATGGTTTTTAGCCATATTAATAATATAATTTTTGTATATATACCAAGTTTCTCCATATTGTTATTTTTTAAACAATATGTAATAATATATAATACCAGCACCTGGCAGGACTTTATTTAAAACAGGTTTTTATCACAGCTTTTACCAGAATGTGCTTGAAAATAAAAAAACAGGATTTACTGTTCCTGGTGCTTTTAAACACTTTATATTATTCCATATTAATACTGTTATGCTATCCTATAATTAATTATTTTCTGTATAAAATATGATATAATTATAATACTCTTTTAATATAAACGGAGGTAAACTTAAATGTCATATAATAAGGTACAAATATCCCCGGATTTAGGACTATACAAAGAAATAAGTTATATACATTATTATAATTCACCTCTTGGAAGAATTACTCTTGCAAGTAATGGCAACGCATTAACAGGGTTATGGTTTGACGGCCAGAAATACTTTGGCAGCACACTTGCTAAAGAATATATTCCAAAAGACTTGCCAGTATTTGGACAGGCAAGCCATTGGCTGGATATTTATTTTAGTGGGAAATCCCCCGGTTTTACACCATTGGTTTCTTTAAATACAACACCTTTCCGCAAATCTGTATGGGAAATTATGCTTAAAATACCATTTGGACAAACTATGTCTTATAAGGAAATTGCATTAAAAATTGCAGAACAAAACGGGCTTAGCCATATGTCCGCACATGCAGTTGGTGGTGCAGTTGCACACAATCCTGTTTCCTTAATTATACCATGCCACAGGGTTATAGGGTCTAATGGTAACCTTACAGGATATGCAGGTGGTATTGATAAAAAAATAAAACTTCTTGATATGGAAAATGTGGATACAAAAACTTTATTTATTCCTAAAAATGGAACTGCATTGTAAATACTTATTGGTTCCATACCATAATTGTCTTACCCATGCCCATCTGTATATCAGTTTCAAATGCCTGTACCATATCTGCGGTGGAGTACTGTGATATAACCAAGGTTCCCGTCACGCTATATGCTTGTTTTGTAAAACTAATAAAGGCGGAAACTGGATTCCGCCTTTATTCCCATTTTTTAAGCCCATAGTATGGATACTCATCCAGTACAACATGTTTTACATGCTGGATAGAGCCAAGTTCCTCTCCAATCCCTGCAAGGACACACAGTTTTTTAATATCCTTACGGAAATTTGACCTGTCTACTGGTGACCCTTTACTTGTCCTAAATATAACCCCTGATGTAATATTTTCATGTTTTATATATGTAAAAAGTCTCCTGCCAGGATATCTGGAATTTTAATTTTTTTCTGTCTGTTTTTCCTTGTAACTTCTACCCATCCTGTTTCCAGTGCTCCTACTGTAAGTTTTTCTAATTCACAAAAACGTAAATCCATATGGCAGAGCACTTGTACCATTTGAGTTTCCCCATTTTTTAAATTACACAAAGATTAGTGTGGCAAGTTCCAAATGTTTTACCAAAAAACAGCTGTTAGTAAAATTCTGTAACTGCCAGAGCCAAAATATTTGTCTGCTAAAAAAATGGTGAAATTTAAAATTACATTACATTGTAATAAAAAATACCCCGTATCAATCTACGGGATATCCTGAAATGTAATACACTATATCTGGTGTGGTATTATAAACCTCCCTTTTGCATATCAAAAGTACCAATCTCCATTAAATCAGCCTGTGTCCTGATAACTGGCAAAACAACTTCACATTCACTGCCAATCAGTTCAATTTTATCAGGAGCACAGAAAATCATCTGTAAATTTTGTTCTTTCATAAATCCAAGCATAATTTTTATATTAACTGGGTCCATTTTTGCAAATGGCTCATCAATAAACACCAGTCTTGTTGAACTAACCTTTTCATTGTAAACCATTAATAATGCAGATAATAAAACCAGCATATATGGAATCTGTACTTCAGCACCAGAATTATATCCAGACTGTTTTGAAAGTTTAGCTTTTGTAAGGACATCATTTGTAAGAAGAATTTCATATGTCATATAATTACGGTAATCTGCATAATTCCCAATCTGGTCTTTATCATTACTTCCAATAATATGGTTAATAATTTCATGTATATCTTTTTCAAGTTCTTTACCCTTATCATCTGTATATGATACCAGTGTACCGAATGTCATCTGGCCAGATGTTGTCCCAAGTTCTTCGCGTTCTTTTAAATACTTCGCATACTCAAGGATTTTCTCATAATCAGAACCATCCTTAACATATTTTACATCAAACTCATACCTGGACTTAAATTTTAATCTTGCAAGTTCTGCATTTATTAATTTCAAATCATCCATTGCTGCTTCACACGATTTCAGGACAGTAAGTACAAACTCATTTTTAAATATTTCTTCATACCGTTTTGTCTGTTCTTTCAGCTTTTGTTGTATTTCCTGCAAATCATCCATCCAGATTCTGGATTTTCTAGTTTCATATTCCGGCCTGGACTGTGCAGACATTGGCAGCTGGCCGCCAGCCGGCCTTGCAGCATTATATGAAGCCTGGGCTCTTGTAAGTTTTTCAGAAGTTTCCTTTAACAAAGCTTCTGCATATGCCCTGTCTTGCAGCCTTCCCCCATCACTTCCTGGTCCATTTGCAATATGTTTTTTATAATCTTCTATAGCATTTTTATAAATAACATTATTTTTTATTTGGTAATCTTTTAAAATATTTTCTGCCTTAATAATATTTTCCTGTTTTTCAGACAGTTTAATTTTATTTATATCATACTCTGTCTTAGTTTTTGACTTATTATCACGTATAACATCCTGTTCTCTTATAACATCTTCGATATCCTGTTTAAGTTTTGAAACTTGTCCAGAAAGTTCCATAAACTCAAAATTATTTTTCTGTGCTTCTTCCAGCCGCTTTAAGTATTCCTGTTTTTCTGAATAATCTGATAATGCCCTTTCATACATTTTAAAAGCATCAAAATTATAATCACCAAAGAATTCCATTGTTTTTTCCAAATACAACTTCTTCTCCTTTGCAGACTCAAGTTTTTGGCTGGCCTCTATACATAAAACATTTAAAGCCTCTAAGTTTTTGGCTGCATTAATCCTGTTAATTTCTATTGTTTCTTGTCCCAGGCAATAGAACCTGGTTCTGTCAAAACGGAGAAAATAACTATCCATAGCAACAGATATTCTTCCTTCTTCTGACATAGCATTTTCATAATTTTTCACCTGGTCTTTTGTAACAGCATGGAACCTTCCAAGCTGGTAATTAAAATACTGTTTTGCTACTGGATTTTTTACTTTAATAAAATTAACAACAGAATCCTTTTCTGTTATGATTTTTTTCTTCATCAAAAGTTTTGTATTAAATAAATGTGCATATTTATTATTTGAATTATTTAAAACATAATCTGCAATGTCATAATATCCAGGTCCAACCAGAATAGTATACCTGCGCATGCCAAGATAACTCTCAATTACATCCCGCCATGCTTCATCAGTTAGTCCAATAACATATTCACAAGCAAAACAAGCTTCTTGTGCAATTCCTCTCTTTTCAAATTCTTTATTAATCTCATTTTTAAGTGCAACATAATCTGGAACTTCTGAAAATGTGGTTTTCTTAGCATTACACTCGTCAATAACACGCTGCCATTTTGATTGTTGTTGATAGTTTTCATTTATAGAATCATTTATCCTCGTTAAGCCAGATATTATCTTGTCCCTGTAATTTTTTACTTCCTGGAACAATTTATTAACACTATTCTTTTTCTGTACTGCTGTAAAATTATCCAGTGACAGAGAAGATAATATATTTTTTTCTGCCACTTCCACTTTTTCATTGTAAAACCATGCAAGCAGTTCACTAACCCTGGTCTGGAATTTATCAAGGCTGTTCTTTTCGTTTAAAAGCTTTTCCTTCTCATACTGTGCCTTTTCTAAAGCTTGTACAGCTTCATTAACCGCCTTTGAACAGTCCATGGAATCCAGGTTCTCTTTTGCCCTGTTGTATGCAGAATGTAATTCTCTCTCTTGTACAGAAACCTCCTTAAGTTTTTCCTCATATTCTGCAATCTGGCTGGAGGCTATATCCATATTTTCTTTAGCTTTTTTAATATCTTCTTTATAATCTATAAAACGTTTATATGCAATCTTTACATCATCCGCAAAAAGAACATTTCCTGTATCCTGAACGGAATCAAAAAGCCTAAGTATTTCCTGGAGTTCATTGATTTCATTATTAATAGCAGAAAAGTTTATATTTAACCTGTCAATATTATTCTTTGCTTCTACAAATTTAGAGAAATCAATTTTTTTATCTTCAAGTACACTTTCCCTGATAAACTGGTCAATTCTGGCATCTGGGTCATATGACATAATACTGCGCAGCTTTCTTCTAAAAGATGCTAATTGTTGTTCATCCAGCCGCAATCCTGTTCTCTGCATAAATCTAAGTACACCCTCCTTCACATCCATCATTTTTAGTCCAAATGCTTTCTGCAGTCCGGATGTACTATATGGAATTATCTGCCCGCCAGACTCATATGTATGGGAAATATCATCTAAAGTTTTATTCTCTATAATATACCTCTGGGTCTTAAATCCATTGCCAGAATCTGTATCAATAGCTGTTCCAAGTATAAAAACTTTTTTAAGTTCTGCTTCTTCCATTTCAAGTACAATATGTGTATATACATTAGGTATTTTATCTGCTGGCCTCATATAAGTTCCAGCAGTAGCATCAAGCAAGCCCCTTGTATAAGAAGACACTGTCCTGCTTCCTTTATTCTCTGTAGACTTATTAAAAACAGTATCTCCATAAAGTGCATATTTAATTGCATCTAATAATACTGATTTACCATTTCCATTCTTGCCAGCAATCAAAGTGAAAAGGCCTGTTGGCACAGTAATCTGTCCAAATCCATACCAGTTGACCAGCCGGACTTGCTTTAATCTTATCATTAAATACCCTCCTCATCTTCATCACTATCTAAATCTTGTATACCCTCTTCTGCTTTGCTGTTTTTAATATACTCTCCAGAAACCGTCTGGAACTGTTTAATATCCCACCCAAACTGTAATGATGGGTACAATGTAATAATTGCATCTTCTGACTTATCATCGGAATTATAATCAACCAGGTCATATTTTTTAAATATCTTCATAGCAGCAGACAGCTTATTGCTATCTATATCTACTTCATACGCTTTGATTTTATCTATTAAATCCCCTCTTAATACAATATTTTCATCATTGTAACCTAAATTCTCCAGATATACTTCCCATAGTACAAGTAACAGATGGTATTGTTCTGTTGTAAATGTAACAACATTTGCCCTTTTTAAACCTACAGCTTCTTCATCAGCTTCATAAGGTTTAAGCATTGCAATTCCAGCATTAGTATCTACCAGTACATCAAAACCAATCATACGCAAATAATCTGATATATCCTGCCTGTTTGTTTCTCTTGATATAAATTTATATAATTTCATATCTTTACTTTTAACAATAAATGTTGAATCAAGCAGTTTACGGACGCACCGTTTAAATAATATATTGTTTTCTTCTTTTATAGAAATATCTAATTTAATATCACCCATTTTAATCACCCATGCCATTTCTTATAGCTTAAATATCCTGGCTTGTATAATGCATCTTTTTCTTTTTAATCCTTATATTACTTATCTTTGCAACTTCTGTTTCTATAGTACCATCAAGAAACTCAATTTCATATGGGAAACCATCTGTTCCAGAATATATAATGCCTGCAGCCGCCATCATAACATCCTCCCTGGTTTTAATTATAGTTTCATCTGGTATTACACTTTCCTTGCCTGCAAATAAATTGTCAAAATAACTTGTAACCTGTTTTATACTGTAATGGTCTGGATGTTCATGCAATAATTCCTTTGCCAGCCTTGCCTTTTCTTCATCTGATAAACTGCTTGTAGCAATAGCCCCGCTCTTTGTATTTGGTTTGTGCTTTTTCCTGCGTTCAATAGACTTTCTTCCAATATATTTATAAGACCGGAGTCCAAAACATCCGGATATTGAATCTATAAACTTTTTCTTCATGGCTGGTTCAAAACCTTTCATTGCCATTAACAAATCATTTAAGTATGTCTGCATATTAATATTGTTACTTAACACCATGCATATCCTGGTTGAATAAAGATTGTAATAATTATTGGTTTTTTTATCAATATAATCCATCTCTTTAACATAATCACAGCTAATAAAACTTTGTAATTCTGACAACTGGCTGTCTACCACCTCCCTGGCGGCAGTTTCATCTTTAACATATAAATCCTGGTATTCTTTAACCATATTTTCATATACTTTTGTATTTGTAATCTGTCTGAGCATCTTTTCAATTTCAGAAATATAACCAGGTATTAGCCCGTCTTTTTTTATAAAAAAATAATCATTAAAAAAGGATTTCATTATCTCATCTTTAATAATAAACTGCCCTAATTCATTAGTTTCTGTTATCTTTATAACCATCTGCATAATAGACCTGATGCTGTCTTTTAATACCATAAGTTCATTTTTCAGGTCTGAAATGCTGTCCATGGCAGGAACAAGTATATTAGAATATGGCCGGTATGTCCTTCCATGGTCATTAATAAACGCTGAATTTAAAATATCATAAACAGAAAAAATATGGTTTGTTAAAGCTGCCCTGTTATCACGGTTAAAAATTCTTTCTATAGCACCAATTATCTTTCTGCAATATGGCACAACAGTTGCAATATTGTCACCATTTCTTCCGATTTCACGTTTTGAAATCCAGCCACAACGCCTGAAATATGCCAGAATAGCACTTGCATTTTCAGTTTCTGGTTTCTTACTGCTGATATTCTCATCTTTATTGCCATAATTATCTTCTTCTTCCACTGCATATGCACAGTTCCGCAGATATAAAACCAAAGTATCTGCTGCATCAGTTTCATATAAGACCGGAACTGTCTTAGACTTTTCGATAAGTACCAGAATACACTCATAATATATTCTTTTATTTTTACAACAAAGTGGATTAAAGAAACGTTCATATTCTTCATTGTCAAAAAGTATCATTTTAAATCTCCTTAAGCTGCCTGGTTTTATATATTTATTTGTATAGTTACTTATATTCTTTTTAAGAAATTATACCATAGTTCCCATAATTTTGCTATTATCTGCAGATTAGCAGCTTTATTAGCTAAAATATTATAAAATACAAAATCCCCTATAATAAATTATAGAGGATTTTTGTATTTATAAATAATGGATTTTTGTATTTATTATTCTTCACTTTCACCTTGTAATGCCGCAAAACCTTCTTCACCTGTACGCACTTTAATAACATTTTCAACATCATATACAAATATTTTGCCATCACCAATATTACCTGTATAAAGGACTTTCTTTGCAGTTTCAATTACATCCTGCACTGGCACTGCACTAACTACTACTTCAACTTTCATCTTAGGAAGCAGCACTATATCAAGTTCTGCACCACGGTATTTTGTAACCATTCCCTTTTGTGTACCACATCCAAGTACCTGTGTCACTGTTATTCCCATTACACCGATTTCATTAAGTGCTTCTTTAAGTTCATCAAACTTACTCTGTTTACAGATAATAGAAATCCTTGTAAGTTTCTCTGTAATGGTTTCACCTGTTTCTTTAACTACTTTCATTGCAGCTGCCTGTGAAGCTGCTGGAATATTCTGCACTTTAACTGCATTATCCAAAGGAACATTTCCTGTAAGTGTTTCAATAGATGTACCCGCAGAATAGAACATATTTCCAGCTGGCATAAAGTCTGCATATGCAGATGGAAGCCCATGTTCTTTAAGGTCAAGGCCAACCATCTCTTCTTCTGGGGTTACACGCAGTCCCCATATTTTATCTATAGCTTTAAATACAATAGTCATGCATATAACCGTATAAATGCCTACTGAAGCAACACCAAGACACTGTATTCCAAGCATATGTACGCCACCGCCATAAAAAAGGCCACTATTTACATCAAAAAGGCCAACTGCAACTGTACCCCACAGACCATTAAAACCATGTACTGCAACTGCACCAACAGGGTCATCTATCTTAAGTACACTTTCAATAAACCATACACCAAAACATACTAAAAGACCATCAACTATACCAATAATAATAGCCCCAAAAGCATCTACATTAGCACATCCTGCTGTAATTCCCACAAGTCCTGCAAGTGAACCATTAAGACACATAGATACATCTGGCTTTCCGTATTTAGCCCATGTAAATACCAATACTGCAAGTGTTGCAAATGCTGGTGCTAATGTTGTGGTTCCAAGTATTCTTGCCATTTCTGCCGCATCTGATGCTGCTGCACCATTAAAACCATACCATGCAAACCATAAGATAAAGCATCCTAAAGCACCAATAGGAAGGTTATGTCCAGGAATAGCATGTGGCTTTCCAGTCCGTTTACTAAACTTTCCAATACGTGGTCCTAATATTGCTGCACCTATAAGGGCAGAAATACCACCAACCATATGTATAACACATGAACCTGCAAAATCAACAAATCCAAGTTTTGCAAGCCAGCCTTGGCTGTTCCATGTCCATCCAGCTTCAACAGGATATACAATAATACTTATAATTGCTGAATATAAGCAATACATGCTGAATTTGGTCCTCTCTGCCATTGCGCCTGATACGATAGTTGCACAAGTAGCACAGAACACAAGCTGGAAAAAGAAATTTGACCAGTCAAACCCTTCAAAATCTGTAAACATTCCATATTCAGGCCTTCCAATAAAACCGCCTATATATGAGCTTGAATTCATAATACCATAACCAAATAAAATAAATACTGCTGTACCTATACAAAAGTCCATAAGATTTTTCATAATTATATTGCCAGCATTTTTAGCCCTGGTAAAACCTGCTTCTACCATTGCAAAACCTGCCTGCATAAAAAATACTAAAGCAGCCCCTACTAAATACCATATACTCATATCCATAATAATTGCCTCCTTTTTGCCACATAACCTGGATTATGCTTACAAATAATATATTGCTTACAGCTGCCGCGTCCGGACGACAATAACATCTGGCAATAAGAAAATAAAAAAAGACGCCATGGGTTACTCCATGACGCCTTTGTCATAATTCATTATATGCAAATAAAGTTTTGTGTCAACTGTTTATTTAAAATTTATATCATTTTGTTAAAATTTAATAAAAAAATCTAAACAAAGTTATATTTTTTATACACTTTTTAAAATTTATATAACAATTTATTTTACTTAATTCTAACCAGCAATAATTTTAAACAGCTTGTTCCAACTTTTCAAAATAAAACTTAAAAATCCCAGGTATCTATATTATGGAATATAAACACCTGGGGGCTATATGGTTTTAATTAAATACAAGCTCCCTGTCACCTACAGAGCCTGCCAGAATATTTTTAAGTATAGCGCTGGTCTGTTTGTCTGCCCTTTTTAACAATCCAGAAACATCTGCATGTGCTGACGCATCTTCTTCTGAAATAGAAATTGCATCAACAACATCTTCTTTGTCTGTCCAGTTAAATAAAGCATATCTTTCATCATAGAACTCAATACTGCCAGAGTCCACATCTACAGACTGTATCTCTGCTTCTGGGACATGTACAGTTACTTTATCTTTTGATACCTTAACTGTAATTTTTGAAAAATCTATACCTGCACGTATATTGGCAGTATATCTCATAGAAAACCCTTTTTTAGTAATTAACGGGATGTCACCTTCTGAATAAATAACAAGACCACTGTATAGCATTTCTGCTGTAGTAAGTTCACTTACATTATTAATTCTTTCACTAATATATGCTGCTGTAATTTCAGGCTGCTTGTTTTTATAAAAAAAGCTGGCTGCCTTAAAGCCCGCAAATACTGCTAAAAGGATTATAACCAATATAAATATAGTACCAATTTTAAAACTCAGGTGTGTATAAATTCTTTTATCTTCTGACATAAAACCATATTCTCCTTTTTATGCTATGGTTAATTTAATTTAAATTGTGTAACTGCACCAAGCAAATCCTTAGAATTATTACTTAATGTTTCTGCATTGTTATTAAGTTTCTTTACTGCATCCATCTGGTTTACAATAGTAGCAGATACCTGCAGCGTAGAAGCAGCAGAGCGCTCAGAAACATCTGAAATACTTTGTATAGCAGAAAGTGTCTGGTCTTTTGTAACAGACATCTGCTCAATCCCGCTTGTAATATTATCAAGATTCTCAACAAGGTCTTCAACATATTTATTTATAGTATTAAATAAATTAACTGTAGTTATAAGTGCATCCTGTTGTGCACCTACAATCTGTTCTGCACGTCTTGCTGTTTCTACTGTAACAACAGTCTGTGAATTTATCCGTGTAATAATATCAGAAATCCTGCTGACTGCCTGCATAGATTCATCTGCAAGTTTGCGTATTTCATCTGCCACAACAGCAAACCCTTTTCCTGAATCCCCCGCACGTGCTGCTTCGATAGATGCATTTAAGCTTAAAAGGCTGGTCTGGTCAGATATAGAACTAATTACCTCAACAATATTTTCAATCGTATTAGATTCATCATTTAACTTGCTGATACCTTCAATAACAGCTTTAGTAACTTCCTGTGTATCTTTCGCACGTTTATTTAACTGGTCAATAATCTCTATTCCCTGGCTGGCGTATGTCTTTGTATTATGGGAAATGCTCTCAATAGCACTGGTATTTGTGGTCAGGGTATTAATCTTCTCAGAAAGAAGTGCCATCTGTTCCAGACAGTTTTCTGCTTCTATAGCCTGTGAAGATGTGCCAGATTCAATTTCAGATACAGCATTACAGATTTCATCTGATGAAGAAGCAAGCAGTTCAGAAGCCTTGGTTACATCATCTGATGAAGACTGTACCAGCCCGCTTACCTGGTCTACTTTATTAAGCAGTACCTTCATATTAGAAATCATGCTGTTAATACTGCTTCCAAGGATACCAAATTCATCTTTTCTCCTCATTTGTACACTGCCTGTCAGGTCACCGCCAGCAGCTTTCTCAAGTACAGCAGTTGCATTGCGTATTGCTTTATAAATGCTATATGCAAGAAAGATAGCAATTAAAAATGCTATAATAATTGCTATAATTGTAATCCCAATAGTAAGGTTACGTATTTCATATGCCTGTTTTAACATAACCTTTTCAGGTACCAGGCAGCATACATTAAAACCAGTTTCTGCAATATTTGAAAATGCAAAAAGGTATTTCTGTTTCTGGTATTTTACCATTGAAAGAAGTTCATTTCCAGAGGACGCTTTTTTATAGAAATCCTGTCCAGAAAAAACACTTTCCTGGCTGTCTGTATTTAATATTTCTGTCCCATCTGGTGCAATATAGCCAATAATGCTGCCATCGTCAAGTTCAAGGTTTTTCAATACATTAGTAACTGCCTTTGCATTAATATCAATTACAACATACCCGTCAAAATTAACAAAAGACTGTACAAAAGAAGCCGCATACTTACTTTTGTCAATGTTTAACTGGCTGTCAAGCTCCTCATGTGAACTTATCCACAAGCCATCTTCTGTGTTTCCATTAATTGATTCTTTAAAAGTATTATAAAAGCCATTCTTTAATTCGCCAGCAGAGGAAATACCATCACCATAAGAAGCAAATACAGATATTGCCATTATAAAATCACTGGCACTTGCTGCAGTCTGTATTGTATTATACAATGAACTCCACATCATATATTCACGTGGTTTATCATTCTTATATGCACCCCTGTAATAATTATAAAAATCATTATTCTCAATAATTTTCTGTGCTTCTGAACTAACCTGTGACATTCCTAATTCCAAGTAAGTTGCAGTAGTATTTATAGTGCCTGCCATACTTTGTTTATGCGAATTTAACATTGCAGAGGAGGAACTGTTATAAGAAACTGTGCCAAATGCAATAATTAAAACAATAACAACCATAAAGCCTGCAATAAGCTTAACTGCAATGCTGTTTAATTTATTTAACTGTTTCATAACATGCTAACCTCCTTTAATATTTTCTGTTTTCTATGTAGTCAGCAGCAGTATCAGCAGGGAAAATTTCTTCCTGTACATAGTTTCTTTTTGATATAGGGTCTCCGTTCATTACTGTTTGTACAGCATTAGCAAGGAGTTTCCCTGTCAGCGGGTTACATTCCATAACACAGTTAATCTTGCCTTCTATCATTGCCTCAAATGCTGCCTTAATACCATCAAAAGAAAGAATTACTATATCCTCTCCTGGCTTAATACCATTTTTTTCCATAACTTCAATTGCACCAAGTGCCATATCGTCATTTTCGGCAATAAGGATATCAATATCCAGCTTTTTCTTAAGGACTTTTTTCATATTTTCCACACCGCCATCATAGCTGAAATTACCCGTATCCTTATAAACAAACTTATAATTGCCTTCCGCACCAAGTATTTCTTCAACACCCTGTGTACGTCCTGTTTCTGCACTGGCACCAAGATTTCCCTGGAAAAGGGCGACTTTATACGTATCTTTCCCAAGATTTAAGGAATCCATATAATCAACCAGCCAGTCGGCGGCTTTATATCCCTCAAGCAAAAAATTAGAACCAATCCAGCAGTTATATAGGGAATCGTCCTCAGTTTCTACCATACGGTCCATTACAATAACAGGAATACCTGCCTCTTTTGCTTCCTTTAATACATCGTCCCATCCTTCTGAAACCATAGGTGTAAAACTTATAAGGTCTACCTTTTGTTCAATAAAAGAACGGACAATTTCAACCTGGGTATCAAAGTCATCATTTGCCACTTCATAAATCAGTTTTATGCCATTTTCTTCTGTACAATTTTGTTGTATGGATTCAACATTTGCAAGGCTCCATGCTGAACCTGTGCCGGACTGTACATAACCTACTGTAACAAGTCCAGAATTTTCAGAAGTTTCCCGGTTTTCTCCCACCTGTCCGGTACCGTCTTTTCCACATGCTGCTATTGTTATTGTAAACAGCACAAGCAAAAGGCAGGCGGACAATCTTCTTAATTTTTCCATACACTTCATCCTCTCTCCTGTCCAAAATTTGTATAACCATAAATATACCACAGGCATTCCAGTTCTGTGGTGTGACGGCCACATCTGGTACACAAATTTATGGAATTAATATAATATATTACATTAGAATTATACTATATTTGTTAAAACTATTCAAGTTTCTGTATTAAAAAAAAGAAAATTATGGTTAAAATTAACAAATTTTATAAACTTTGTTCTTTTGTTTTATTTATAAAATCTTCTAAAATCCCAGCTGCCATTCCAATAAGTTCTTTACATGGACGTTTTTTATAATATTCCACAGTCCTTGCATCTGGAACCGGACATTGTTCTTTAACATCCAGTCCTAACAGTTCCCTGCATACAATAGAACCATTCTGTTCTTCAAACTTATGTGCAAGTTCTTGTATTTTAGTATAAAGTTCTGTTTTCTTCTGTCCTGTTTCAGGTCCATCATATCCATACAGAAGCCCCGCAACAAGAAACATGCCACTTACAGAACCACATACTTCCCTTAAACGCCCCATACCACCTCCAAATGAAGAAGCCATGCATATAATCTCCTTTCTGTTCTCTTCAGGCAGCAAGTCTTCAAATGCCAGAAGTACAGACTGTGTACAATTATAACCTTTTAAGAAATTTTCCATTGCAAGTTCTTTCCTGTTTAAATTCTTTTCCATATTACTTTAATTCCTTTCTATTTTCCCGCGCCAAATGGCAAATCATTATTTACAATCTAGCAGAAGCCTGGACTCTTGCCAGACTAAGCAAACCCTGTCAAAAAAACTGCTGCTTAATAAGTATGCATTTTAAAGGGCTTACTTAATGATGTTAAAAATTTAAAACATTTTTATTATTTTTCAGATTTGTACCATAAAACAGGTTTCCAATATCCAGGTATCCATTATTCCATTACGCAGGCGCTTACGGAAACGCTGGTGCTTAAATCTGGTATTTTCAGATTTTATGCACCATTGCGTTTTCCGTCGCAGCGGAAGCGTGCCTGCATATGGAAAATGGATACCTGGACATGGAAACCGTACATATTGTACAAAATAATAAAAAAAATTGTCAATTTGTTACTATAAGCCCTGTATTCCTGCTGCCTGTATATTCTGCGCCGTCCTCTGTACTTGTCCTGAATGGTGCAGCAGGTATTCCATTTGCGCCAAATAATGTTACTTCACTATAATTAGTCCAGCGGTATCTTGCATATAAAGGTGCAGGCACACTTTCTGACTCTAATATTACACTGTTCCCTGATATTGTGGCATTTGCATGGTAATATTTCCTGTCTGCACCTGCTATTTCAAACCCTTTTTCTTCTTCTGCCTTACATTTTAACCCTGTTTCTGCATGTTTAAATATAATATGCATTTGTCTGCCATCAACAAAATATGAACTATATACAGGTCCATATACCTCTTCTTCACCTGCACCACCATATACATGGTACATTGCCTGTAACATAAGCCTTTCACCCACTGGTTCTTTATCAACAGGATGTATATTATTATACTCCCCACAGTCAAGTATAACTGCAATCCCTGTATTTTTCACAGTTTCATAAAGCTTCATCTGTGCTTCACGTATAAATGGCCAGTTCTGGTAATCTGGCTCACCATCACTTCTAAACATTGGAAGCTGCACCAGCATAAAAGGAAGTTTATCATCCTTCCAGTCATGTCTCCACTGCCTTACAAGTGTAGAAAGCAGTTCATAATAAGTATATGGTTTATGGTCGTCCTCCTCACCCTGGTAATATAAGAAACCTGCAAGTGTATATGGCATAACCCTTTTAAGCATTGATTCATACAGGCCAGCTGGACGGTTTACACTACGTGGCCCTACAGGTCCAGGATACTTATTCTCACCAAAAAGGCTGATTGCCTCATCCCATGTAGGATTTGGTGATGTGGCATAATAATTACTTACATTCTTATCAAACTCTGCCTGGTATATAGTGTATTCTTCCATTTCCTTAAGATATTCCTCAAAATCCTGGTTCTCCACTATATCATCATATTCCCTGAGGTAAGAAGCAATGCGCCTGTCCTGTCCAAGAAATTCCCTGCTTATCCAGCATGATGCTGATGTGCCGCCCCAGTTACATCCTATTATGCCAACAGTAACACCAAGCTTTTCAGACAGTTTATTTGCAAAATGGTATGCCACAGCAGACCATCTCCCACATGTGCCAGGAGACAGTTTATCCCATGAACTCTCTGCCTCTGCCTGGTATAACTCTTCACCTTCCCAGCATACTTTAGGCACATAATAAAACCTTACATTGTCCCCAGAAGCATTTTGTACTATACTGCTGCCATCTTTGCTGTTCTTAAGTTCAAGCTCCATATTGGACTGCCCGCCTGCAAGCCATACTTCACCAGCCATAATATCATTATACTTGAGGATGTCCCCGCCGCTTTTTACAGTCATTGTATAAGGCCCGCCCGCCTGCATTGGAGGCAGGTAAAGTTTCCATTTCCCGTTAATAGTTTCTGTTTCCACACTGCAGCCATTTATCTCTACAGTAACTTTATCCCCGTCTGACTCACCCCATATTGCAATATTTTTATTTCTCTGCAGTACCATGCTGTCACTAAATACTACTGGCATTTTAAGCATAAATTTCCCTCCTTGATATTATTATAGAAACTGCCATACCTGGGAACTCCAGATATGGCAGCATTTACAATTACATAACTCATTAGAATACAAGAACTGTAACAGAATGCGCAGGCAATATAACCTGCACTTTCTGCTCATTTACAGCAAGCCTGCATTCACAAGGTTTTACTAATTCCTCTTCCTTTGTATTTACATTAGCAGTATCTACAAACTCTTTACCAGCTGTAAGAAGTATTGCTTTTGCGTCATATACCTGCTTGTATCCATCTATAAATATATCCATTTTCTTAGAGACATCTGACGCATTTACAAGCTTTGCATAAAGATGTTCTTCATCTTTTGTTACAGAATGGAATACCGCCCTGTTGTACGCTTCCAGTTTATATTCAAGCTTTATGCTGTCAAAACCTGTACCATCAGTGTATGAACAGCATAGATGTTTCCCGTCATCACCACCATAATTAACTGTAAATGTATATGTAACACCATTCTTTAATTCTTCATAATTACATTCACGCAGGTTTCCAGCTGTCACACTAGAAGAATAATCTCCAAGAGTGTAACCTTCAACGCCCTGTTTAAATACCCTTATGCCTGTCTGTGCACTATTCATGTTTACAGCATACTCTATAACATCTTTATGGGAAATATCTTCTATCTCTGTGAGGCCTGTACCTATAAAAATACCACCATTTCCACTAATGCGTTCCGCCTTTACAGTGACAGTATAGTCCTTCCATGATTCTTCAAGTATATAAATACCATTTAATCCCTTTGCAGATGGAGTAATAATAATTCCTTCACCCTCTTTTACAGTATAGCCCTCTGCCTTTGGAAGCACTTTCCACCTGTCAGAAATGCCTTCTGCAAAATTTTCTGCAAATAATACAGAATTATCAGTATTGGATATAACATTTACTTCCCTTACAAGCACTTCTGCATTGCCAGCAGCAATCTCAATACCTCCATGAGGACACAAATCTGACCTTATTCCTTTCTCATAAAGGGTAAATGTTGTTTCAACTACCTTTTTGCCAAGATTCTCTGCGAACATCTGCTGTACATAATAGTTTGGTGTAAGCCATACAGAATCATTGTCAAACCAGATGGCATCTGGTGTCCAGCGGTAAGTACCATCCAAAAGAACCTTATTAAACAATGGTGCCGTTGCTGCAAGCCTTACAACATCAGAATTATTTTCAAACCCTGTCATAACTGCTGCTTCTGCAATAGCCCCTGCAAGTGTATTTTTATCAGTTGATGCATATTCGCCAACAAATACCTTAGATGTTTCACTTTCATTTAAAGTACCATCTGCATTATATGCACGGTAATAATAGTTATAACGGTCTGCATTTTCAAGTAAATAATTATTGGAACGGTAATAATGTTCATCTGTAATAGTTTCCATATAGTTACTTTCACGCCCGTACCATTTTACTTCTTTAGCAAAACTTTTTTCACCATCTGTAAATACAACTGTTGCTCCATCTGTTTCCAGGTTGCCGCTTAAGAATTTCCAGCCATACCTGTATGCATCATCATCTGCCTGCGCACCAACTGTAGATATAATTGTCAGGTCATAACCAGGATAATTTTTCTCCATATAACTGTCAATAGCATATTTGAATTCTGCAAAACTTGCAAAGAATTCCTCACCCCAGTTCTCATTGCCAACACCTAGCAGATGCAGTGCAAATGGTTCTTCGTGTCCCATATCCTTACGGAGTTCTGCCCATTCATTGCCATCAAAATCAGTGCTTATTGCAAAATCAATTAAATCAGTAAAATTCCTTATATATTTATCCTGTAAACTGCCCCCTGCAGGGTTGACATAATCAGAACGGGCCTGGCATAGTACACCACATGCCATAACAGGAAGCGGCAGTGCCCCAAGGTCTTCTGCAAGCTGGAAATATTCCATATAACCAAGCCCCATTGTCATCATATAACCCCAGACATTATAATTCTCTTTGCGGTATTCAATAGCACCCACTGAATCCTTCCAGTCATATACATTATCCCATATATATGACCCCTCTGAAATACATCCTCCTGGAAAACGCAAGAAGGACGGATGCAGGTTTTTCATAGCTTCTACCATGTCACGGCGCAGCCTGTAGTTAGGGTTGCCAAGAAAGTTTGCATGTGCTGTGGCAGAACCTTTTTCCTCTGATGCTCCCCAGACATTTTCAGGCATAAGGGAAACCATTCCAACAGAAACCCTGCCTATAAATTCTATCCTAAGCTGTGCATAGCCAGTTTTAGAAGCTGTCATCTTGTATTTTTCTCTTCTGCCATATTTTTTCCATTCATTTTTCCTGACTGGTATAATTACAGAATTGGCCACAGGCATATCATTTTCATCTACAAGGCTTACCTTTAACCCTGCACCTTTCTGCCTGCCACCATCCTTTGTACATGCAGACTTCGCCCATACTGTAAAACCATACTCTTCCTCTTCTTTTAAATAAATAGAAAGGGTAAGCCCCGCATCACAGAAACCACGGTTATATATTACTGTGCCATCTTCTGCTGTAATATAATGTTCATTAGTACCAGGATTTGTAATTCCAAGGTGTTCATTTAATCCATGTTCATCTTCTACTGTTACCTTATCCAGGTCACCAAACCAGTACCATAAAGGCATATGGTTTTTACCTGCAGACTTTCCATCAGCACCTGAAGAAGCGTCATATGTACAATATTCAAATGCCTCAAATGAACGGTTGCACACAAGCTCTGCATAAAGCCCGCCATCTGCTGCATTGTTAATATCTTCATAAAACAAGCCATAAAGTGTATCACTTATATTAGAAGTTTCCTTATCTGCATGTATAGTCATTGTATAAGGTGCTGTAATTTTGGGTATTACATTTACATAAGACTCTGACCTGAGTTCATGGCACCCTACAGATAAAACTGCTGTAAGCTTAATATAGACAGGTTCAGTAAATTCACCAAGCTTACCTTCAGAAGAAAGTACATCTTCTCTCTCTGATTCCCAGCGTACCTTTACTTTGCCACCCATATAGCTTGATGGCAGCTCTATATCTTCCGTAATAATTTTATCAGGTTTTAAAAGGTAATTCTCATATACCATTTTAAGGATATCTTCATCAGATATAGTTTCACATACTATATCTACTATCTCAGATTCTGAAAGCACCCTGTTATATATACGGAAATCTGTGATAGACATATTTCCATCTGGGTCAGCACCAAACTGTGAATGTCCTATATAATTATTTACATAAGTATCTTCTTCTTTAATCCCTGCAAACCATTCACGCAGGCGTTTATAATTGCCGCTTGATGTCTGGCTTATAGAACCGTCTGCAATTACTGAGCCATTTACATAAAGCACTGGACCAGCACTGCTTAAAGTGCCATTCTTAGTGCCATGTACAACAAGTGCTACATGTATCCATGTATTTACAGGAAAAGCCCTGCCTGGGTCAGCTGGAAGGTCTGAACCAGCAAAGCAGCTTGCACGCAGGTTTCTTGTCATAAATATATAAGGACCTGTATCTGATTTGCCAAAGTCAAATATACGTTCCCATGCACTGGTTTCTTTGCCAAGGTTCATCCAGAATGTAACACAAAGTCCATCCTCGTCACTTGCATTACTTAAAATATTTTCAGGAAGCCTTAAAAATGAGGTTCCATAAAAGCCATCACCATAAATACAGACTGCCTTGCGTCCATTAACTTCTTTTATGGCAGGCGGGTTCACGCCACACACAGAAGCATTATTATTGTTGCCAGAACTATCTTTCCCAATATCTCCTGCATCGTCAAAACGGTACCATGCCGCCATATCTTTAAAAACCGACATACTGCATCTCCTTTTCATAATTGTGTTGTAAAAACTAAATTATTTTACAAAAACTTAAACAATTATTATCTTACCACACTTTGCCATAAGTTCCAAGTCCTTATATTTTATTTTTTAATAATATTCCTGGGAGTTTCTTCCATATTCTGGTTTATTATAGAAGAATTCTCTTCATTGCTTGTCCATTCTTCACTTACCCCTTCTGTTGCATCTTTTTTCAGCACAATTTTTAATGTCATAAGTATAAGCTTTATATCTGTCCACATAGAATAGTTAGATATATAAAATAAATCAAGCTTAAGCTTGTCATATGGCGTAGTATTATACTTCCCATATACCTGGGCATAACCTGTAAGACCTGCCTTAACCCTTGTACGGAATGCAAACTCTGGTATCTCTTTGCAGTACTCTTCCATAATCTCAGGTCTTTCAGGCCTTGGACCTGCAAATGACATATCACCTTTTAATATATTAAGCAGCTGTGGCAGTTCATCTATACGTGTTGCCCTTATTATACGCCCTACTGGTGTAATCCTGTCATCATTTTCCCTCGCAAGCTTTGCAACACCATCACTCTCTGCATCTACTACCATGCTTCTGAACTTGTATATTTCAAATTTCCTGTCATGCCTGGTAAGGCGTACTTGTTTGTACAATACAGGTCCCCCGTCATAAAGCTTAACGGCAGCAGCTGTTATAAGCATTACTGGTGACGTAATTATAAATGCTGGGATTGCAAGCATAAGGTCAAGTGCACGTTTTGCCAGAAGCTGGTCAAAGCTTAAAGTATATCCTTTAGACAACATAAATGGTGTATCAAATATGTGTATCCTGTCAGCGCCCATAAGTATAATATCAGAAATCTTTGGCACTACATAAGCCCTTACTTTATTGGCATAACAGTACTTTAATATATCATTTCTTTCCACAGCAGAAATATCACCAATAATAACTGCCTGGAAATCTTTCATCTTGCGTGCAATTACTTCAATTCCCTCATTAATATTTACAGAATCATATATTGCATACTTATCACGTCTTGTTTCTACCTTATTTACAAGACCTTCTGCCGGCCTGTCACCATATATAAGAAGTATTTTCCATGGCTGGAAAATGTTATTATATAAATTTGTCACTATATAAGTAAATAATGCTGATATTGCCATCTGGACCAGCATCATACCAAAAAGCACAAAAGGATTTACAAATCTGAAAGCAAGCAGTGATATTACAATGTATATTACAATATTTGTAAGAAAAAGGCTTAAATACTGCGACAGTATAACTTCTACTTTTCTTAACTGCCCAATTTTAAAACCTCCATACATATTTGAAAAAAACAAAAGAATAACAGCATATAATGCAATAAGCACATAATTACCTTTACGGTAAAATTTTACTAAATACATAGTATGGAAATAATATCCATACCATGCATAAGCAAATATTGCCGCCATAAGCATTATATTAATTAATGACACTATAAAAAGTATAATCTTCTTGTAAGGATCATAATTCTTCATCACTAACCTCACTTATCCATAGTAATTATTTTAATATATACCAAGCCTTAAAAGTACCTTAAAAATCTTATTATCAAGCTCCCTCTGCCTGTAAATCTTTCCTGTATTTACAAGTTTTCTCCTTATATGTCCGTCTTTTCTTCCTTTTATAAACATTATAAGGAGTTTCTTTTTGCCTTCTGGCATTGCCATCCCTTTATATCCTTTGCCAAAAACACGCCAGAACTCTGCTGCCTGCCTGCTGGAACTATATGCATCTTTCCTGTATTTATTTAACCTGTATTTAATCTCTGCCAGCCTGTCTGTATTCTTGCCAACTGCATTATCCCCATGCTGGCGGTAATAAATATATGAATCCTCATCATAATATATCTTCCCAAAGCATGAAGACACCAGATAAAGCCATCTGTCATGCATTGTGGTATATTCTGGAAGCCTGTCTGCCACCATAACCCTTAACTTATTATTAAATACAGTAGTACACCCTGTTACAATATTTTCTATTAATGCATTACCAAAACCTGGTCTCATCTCTGGATGGCTTACCTTTAATTCAAGATGTTCCAGGTTTTCATCAACAAGCGACGGACGGCAGCAGTATAAGACAGGTCTGTCCTTTAATGTTTCCTGTTCCTTATATATCTGCCTTATTCTTTTTATACCTGTTCCCATCTTTGATGGCAGCCAGTAATCGTCCTGGTCTGCAAGTGCATAATAGTCTGCATTATCTGCTTTCACCATTAAATCAAAAAAACTTTGTATAACACCTAAATTACTACCCTGGTACCATTTTACCTTATCTGGATACTTACTGGCATACTCTTCTAATATCTCCTGTGTGCCATCCGAAGAGCCGTCATCCCGTACCATCAGGCTAAAAACCACTGTCCCGTCTTCTCCACAGTCCTGTGCCATTATAGAATCCAGTTGTTCCCTTAAATATTTTTTACCATTATATACCGACATCAATATCTGAAGCTTTTCCACTCTTCCATGCTCCTTATTTATTTATTCTATGTTTCTGCATAAGATTGTCAAGTCCCTGGTTCTTTATATTTGCTATAGATTTAAAAATATGTTCATTAGCAAGGCGTTCTGCCTTCTCCTCGTCTTTATCTTTTACTGACTGCAGTATCGCTTTATGTTCCTTGCCTGCCATGCTTGCACGCTCTTGTGAAGACAGTGTGTTCTTTCTTACACGCTCAACATAATGGTGGTAGTCCGAAAGTATATGTTCTAGTATTTTGCTGCCACATGCTTTATACATGGCATGGTGGAACCTGTTATCAAGTTCAAATATCTGCTCCCAGTGTTCTTTCTTTATATGAAATTCACTTAAATATATTATTTCTTCTAAATCTTCAATCTGTGCAGCAGTAATATTTTCACATGCCCACTTCGCACAAAGACCTTCAAGATATGAACGTATAACATATATATCATATATATCTTTGGAAGTAATGCCATTCACATACGCACCCTTATTAGGTATAATTGAAACAAGCCCCTCAAGTTCAAGCTGTCTTAAAGCTTCCCTTACAGGAGTACGCGAAACTCCCATTTCTTTGCTTATTGCAGCTTCCCTGAGCTCATATTTCTCAGGATAGTCACCTGATAGTATATCCTCCCTTATTTTATTAAATACCTTGCCACGCAAGGAATACCTGTCCATAATTTCCTTATTTCCACTATAATTGTCCATTTCTCCACTATCTCCATAATATTACTATTATTCCATATAACTGGAATTATAATTAATCTATTGCATACATTGTATACATTGGTACAATTAATGTCAAATCTTTTCTTTTTTAATGCACAAGTATCCTGGCGCTGGCAATTCTAATAAAATTATTGTTGTTTCTTTTTATATTTCATGTATAATATTTATGGACAGGCACAAAACTAATTTACTATACAGGAGGTTAAACATGGCTGTATATACCAATTTAAACAAAAATCCAAAAAAGAATGAAAAGAAGATTTCCATTTCAATAATATTGCCCATTATAGCAGTATTAGCAGTAATCCCATTGATTACATACAAATACGAATACTATACACATCTTGAAACATTTGACTGGTACAGGGGACTCCCCAAAGTTTCTGATTTCTTCCTGCATTACAAAACAATAGCATTAATAATTGTTTCAATATATATGGTACTTGCCCTTATATACATGGTATGGGGTGAAGAAAGAAAATTCGTCTGGGACAAAAAGTTTATACCACTTGCAATATATGCAGTTATAACATTAGTTTCAGCCATTGCATCCAAAAATTCATACTTTTCATTTAATGGTATATATGAACAGTTTGAACCAGTATGGATACTTATGGGATATGCTGTTATTGCATACTACTGCTTCTATGTACTGCGTGATGAAACAGCAGTAAAACATACTATACGGTGGTTTATAGCTGGCATATCAGTAATGGCTGCGCTTGGTTTAAGCCAGGTATTCAAATGTGATTTCCTGCGTTCAGACCTTGGTATGAAACTTATTACACCACCACCACATAACAAACTGGCTTTTAACTTTGAACTTGGACGTTCATACCTTACATTATATAATCCTAACTATGTAGGATATTATGCTACATTAATTGTACCAATGCTTATAGCGCTAATATTTACTACTAATAAATTATGGCACCGCATAGGTTATGCTTTCCTTGCTGTTTCACTTGTACTTATACTTTTCTCATCACAGTCACGTGCAGGCATAGTTACAATAATTATTTCACTTTTTATTATGCTTCTGTGCATGCGCAAAGTATTTATTAAAAACTGGAAAATAACTGCTGCTGCAATAGCAGTATTTATAATAGGCTTTATTGGCATTAACATGGCAAACCAGAATATACTTTTCACCCGTATGAAGTCCATGTTTTCAACAGCTGACGAAGTCCATGCACTAAAAAGCATACTTACTAATGATGATAATGTAACTATAACTTATAATGATGCTTCCCTTATATTTAAGACAAGCCTTGATGAAAATGGTGCTGATGTTTTTGAACTGTCAGATGGAAGTGGTGCTGCCATAAATTATGCACTGTCAGAAGATAATACAGCTTATGTAATACAAGATGAACGCTTTCCTTTTACATTTGCACCTGTAAGGGCTGAGGGATTTAATGGGTTTGAAATTACAATAGAAGGGAAACAGTGGTATTTTTCAAACCTTATGAAAGAAAATGACACATCATATTATGTACTTGGCAATTCCATGTCATTATTTAAACTTACTGAACAGGAGAAATCAATAAGTTTCCTTGAGAACCATTACCACTTTGCAAATATGCGCGGGTATATATGGGCACGTACAATACCATTATTAAAAGAATATTTCCTGCTTGGTTCAGGTCCTGATACATTTGTAATTGCATTTCCAAACCATGACCTGGTTGGATTATATAATTCAGGGCATGAAAATGAAACTATCACCAAGCCACACTGTATGTACCTGCAGACAGCAGTACAGACTGGAGTACCTTCACTTATTGCACTCCTTGTATTCTATATATGGTATCTTATAAGCAGTATAAAATTATACTGGAAACACAGTTATGAAGGATATATGCCTAAAATAGGCGTTGCCATATTTACCAGCTGTATAGGGTACATGATACTTGCACTGACAAATGATTCATGTGTAACAACATCACCAATATTCTATGCTTTAATTGGCATGGGTCTTGGAATAAATTATAACCTTAAAAAAGAGCAAAGAAAAAATGCGTCCATTTAACTGGACGCATCTGCTTTTGTGTTACTGGCGTACGGACCAATAACAAACATATGCCTGCACTATTATAAGCCCGGCTGCCTGGCAAGTGTACGGCCATGCCAGGAATTCCTGCCTTTAACATTACAAAACATATGTGTGGTTAATAATACTACCAATACCTATTATCCATAGCATTCTGCTGGTTAATAATATATTTACCAGTATTCTGCTACCGATAAATATAACAAACTTATTTTAGCATATATTTACCATTTTTGCATTAGTTTCTTAAAATTTTTTTTAAAAAAGGAGTTATAATTTTATGGCCAGCAAAACAGTTCCAAATAAAATCTGCTTTATCATATGTTATAATAATACAGAATACTTAAACGAAGCAATATTATATTTACAGCAGCTTGTTGTACCAGAAGGATATATTACTGACCTTTTATGTATAGAAGAAGCTAGCTCCATGACAGAGGGATACCAGGCAGGCATGGAAGAAAGTGACGCTAAATACAAAGTATATATGCACCAGGATGTATTTATATTAAATAAGTTATTTCTAGAAGATACAATAAAAATATTTACACGCCATCCAGAAACTGGAATGCTCGGAATGGCAGGTACTAAAAAGCTTCCCAAAAGCGCAGTTATGTGGGAAACTAAAGAGCGTATTGGCGCCCTCAGGGGATGTACACTTGATACATCTGATGACTTCTTTGACATACAAAACTGGCAGGACGATATTTCCTATGTAATGGCAGTAGACGGGCTTTTAATAATGACACAATATGATGTACCATGGCGGTGTGATATATTCAAAGGATGGGACTTTTATGATGTATCCCAGTCATTTGAATTCAGGCGTGCTGGTTATAAAATAGCTGTACCTTACCAGAAGACACCATGGGTAATGCATGATTGTGGATACTTAAATATGGCACACTATAACGAAGCGCGCCAGATATTTATAAAAGAATACAATGGGGAATTTTAAACGGAGGACATATGGAAAATACAGAATATAAAGACTGGGATAAGACTCTTTTTTATCTTGTAGATAATGGCTGTATTGATGATGCACGTAAAATTGCATATACATATATAAAGCAATACCAGGCTGATGAAACATTTGTTATACTATTTATACTGTTCCAGATAAGTGATGCAGAAAACTCTGCTGGAGAATACAATATATTCTCTTCACCTGCCTGTGGCACAACAGAAGCTCTTATAAAACATTATACACAGATTAAATTCTGCCTGAGACGGTATGAATATGATATGCCAGAAGAAGCCCTTGAGGAAGCTTTTGGATACTTTATAGAAAATAAAGTCTCTGTAAATGCACTATACAGGATATCGCAGTTCGCATGTGTTGATACAGCATATGTATATAAACGCCTTGCACAAGCTTTCAGAAGCAAAGGCATGGATGCACAGGCAGACGTATTTGAAAATCTTTAATGAAAGGCATGGCCAGACAATATGAAAATATTATTTCCACATTGGAAAAGCTTTGGTGTAGAAGATATAACTGAAGCATTTGAAAACCTTGGACATACTGTTATCCAGTATGAAAATGAACCAGATAATTACCGTATCAGCCCAAAATACAAATCTGTATTAAAAAAATATATACGGAGTGAAGGAATTGATTTAGTATTTACTTCAAATTATTTTCCTGTAATTTCAGATGCATGTAATGATACAAAGATTATATATATATCATGGTGCTATGACAACCCACTTGTACTTACGTATTCACAAACAATATTTAATCCATGCAACAGGATATTTATATTTGATTCACAGATGGTATATGACCTTAATGCACTTGGAGCAGATAATGTGTATTATATGCCTATGGCAGTTAATGCAAAAAGACTTGCCAGTATGTCTGCAACTGCTGCACAAAGGGAAATTGTAAAGGCAGATGTATCATTTGTAGGTTCCCTGTATACAGAAAAACATACACTATATGACAGGATGGTTAAACTTGATGATTATACACGTGGCTACCTTGAAGGGGTAATGGCTTCGCAAATGCTTGTATATGGATATTCATTTGTAGAAGAAACCCTGTCTCCTGGCATTATAGAGAACATGCAGAAAGCTATGCCACTTGAAACTAATACAAGTGGCATGGAAACAGTTGCATATACCTATGCAAACTATTTTCTTTTAAGAAAAATAACACAGACTGAAAGGACAGAAATATTAGACGGTCTTAGCAAACGGCTTCCAGATATAATTACATCTGATGGCAGAAAAGCAATGCCAGTTAAACTCTATACCCCGCAGGAAACCCCGTTCCTGCCAGATGTAAAAAATATGGGCACAGTACATTATATGCATGAAATGCCGCTTGTCTTCCAGAATAGCAAAATAAACCTTAATATTACATTACGCAGTATTAAGAATGGCATACCTCTGCGTGCAATAGATATAATGGGTGCTGGCGGTTTCCTTCTTACCAACTACCAGAATGACTTTGGCCTTCATTTTACAGATGGAAAACATTTTGCTAGTTATTCAGACAGGGAAGATTTATACAATAAAGTTGAATATTACCTTAAACATGAAGATGAACGCAAAGAAATTGCTGAAAACGGGTGTAAAGAAGTAAGGGCAAACCATACATATGAAAAAAGGCTTGCTGAAATGCTTGGAACTGCACAATAAAAACTGCCGCAGCTATGTTTAATGCAGAAAAAATGCCCTCCGGCTATACAGCCAGAGGGCATCCTGCATCTGGTATATATACTTCCAGAAATTATGCTCCTAAAAGCTTTGTTACCATATCTTCCTGTTGTACCCTCTGCTGTGTAAGTGCAAAGTAATTATACTGCTGCATAACCTGCTCTTTCTTCTTCTCACTTACATACTGCTGGACATCCATATCTTCCAGCTTACTATAAGAAGAAGTAAGGTTTTCAGAAGAAAGATTACCTACACCTATACTGTAACTAAGGGCACTGCTCTGTGCTCCAAGTGAAGACCTTGCATCATTAACCTTTTTAATAGCATCGTCAAGCTTTGAAATATCAAACTTTCCTGTAACACTATAATCTGCAATACCCAGTGATTCCAAAGTTGCGTCTGTCGTATGTATTGACAGGCCGCCACCCTGAGGATTAAGTGCAAGGTCCATATCAGCC
Source organism: uncultured Lachnospiraceae bacterium (assembly GCA_948794795.1). Lineage (GTDB taxonomy): Bacteria > Bacillota > Clostridia > Lachnospirales > Lachnospiraceae > Butyribacter. The sequence goes on from CAQGLR010000035.1 coordinate 32,318, forward strand.
ATGCTTCCATCCAGAAGGTTCTTTGTATTAAACTGTGTATTCTTAGCTACATCTGTAATATGCTGCTTTAACTGGTCAATCTCTTTCTGCATGCTCCGCCTGTCTGAATCAGAATAAATAGCTGAGTTAGAAGCCTGGAGGCTTAACTCCCTCATACGCTGCAGGCTGTCTGAAATCTGTGAAAGGGCACCATCTGCTACATTAATAAGACTCTGCCCGTCTTCACCATTCCTTGAGCCCTGGTCATAACCCTTTATCTGTGACAGATGCTTTTCGGCAATAGCTGCACCAGCTGGATCATCAGTTACTTTCTTTCTTAAAGATGCATTATAATTATTATAGTCGTAACTGTTTGATGATGAAATAGCAATACTCATATAAATCCCCCCTTCCATGTTTACATTTTATGGATATATATATTATAAACAAGAAAAAAGAAAACTTCAAGTAGAAAATTGGATTTACCTGCCATCTTTCAGCACTTGTTATACTTAGACAACAACTGCCTTAAAAGCACTAAATCCACAGGCTTTATAAGCTGTTCATCCATACCTGCTTCCCTGCATTTTAATATATCCTCCTTAAACACATTGCCAGTCATTGCAAACACGGGGACATCCAAAGCATCAGGCCTGTCCAGGGAACGTATAATCTTTGTTGCTTCTATGCCATTCATTACTGGCATGGTTACATCCATCAAAATAACATTATAAAAATTTATCCCAGACCTTTCAAAAGCCTTTACGGCACTTTCCCCATCTGTTTCCATAAATGTGTGTGCACCTCTCTGTTCTAATAAATCACAGATTATTTCAGCGTTTATATCACTGTCATCCACCACAAGTATATTTTTACCAGTAAAATCAACTTCTGTGCTGTTTTTCGCTTTATCTGTACAAGAATGGTCTATGTCAAAAGTAATAGTAACCTGGAATGTAGTACCTGAACCTTTCACACTTTTAACTTTGATTTCACCACCAAGCATATCTGTAAATTGCTTTACAATTGCCATTCCAAGACCGTTTCCTTCATATTTTACATTATCATTATACTTTTCCCTTGAAAAAGGCTCAAATATCTCTTCTATAAATTCCTCTGACATGCCTATGCCTGTATCTGAAATTATAAAACAATATGTAACACTTTCATTATCATAACGCACCTCTTCTGCACTAAAACAAACCGTACCTCCATCAGGTGTATATTTAATAGAGTTTGAAAATAAGTTAATTAAAACCTGCTTAAGGCGCAGCTCATCACCACGTACTTTCACTACTTGCAAACCTTTATAACTGCTTACAAATTTAATCTGCCTGTTACACAACAGTTCTTCAAAAATACAAATACACTTTCTAAGAAATTCTGTTATGTCAAATGGCTTATCTTCACGTTCTAATTTTCCTTCGCCGTACTTAATTATATCAAGGATATTATCCACCAGTGAAAGCAGATATTCAGAAGAATCCTTGATTCTGTTAAGACAATCCCCAGTTTTTCCTTTACCATCAGGGTCTCTAAGAGCAATATCCGCCATTCCTGCAATACCTGTAACTGGTATACGGATATCATGCAAAATATATGCCATAAACCTGTTTTTACCACTGGTTATATTATCCCTGTTGTCTTTCCCGTCCTCCAATAAATAATCCTGCCCGCTCCTCTTCATTATATTTTGGTCCTCCACATTCCAGTAGTTAGTTATTTATTGGACTCTCTACCAGATAATAAAATCCAGAAAAAGTGCAAATCAAAATGCCATAAAAGACAAACCAGACGGATATCTGTAATCCACAATGCCCGCCCATCTTCCAAGATATACCAGTCCTGCCTGGTTTTGCCTGCACTATCCTGGCTTTACTAAAATCAATTATTTATCTGTTTTTTATTTTATACAGCTCTCTCCTCCTTTATTATATTTTACCTTACGGGGGAATTTTTTCAACATAGACTTCATAATTGGAACAAATAATGACATAATTGGAAACTATTACAACCAGATATGTAAAACTCCTTATATTTCCAATAACACATTATAAATAATACTTTACACATGTTTACTGGCAGCGCAGGAACTGTTCCCTTGCATTATTATATCTTGCCTTTGAAACATTTATCTTAATTCCATTATATAATTCAGCAGAATATCTTGTTATACTCTCAACATATTTCATATTTACCAGATAACTTTTATGAACCCTGCAGAAACCATATCCTGCAAGTTTCTCTTCAACATTATCAAGTTTATCATATACAGAATACTTTTCTGGTCTGTCTAATATATGGAAAAACAGCCTGTGCAGGTTACTTTCAATATAAATAATTTTATTTAACGGGACTTTCAGCTCACCTTCAATAAATCCAAATGTATGTTTAGAACAAGCTAAATGTTCACGCAGTACAGAATTTCCATTTTCAAAATAATTTAATTTCCTGGTGATTGTTTCCAGGCACTCTTTTAATTCCTTTTTTAAAGATTCACTGCTTTTTAATAAATATCCTGCAGCACCAACTTTATACCCTTCCAAAGCATATGATATAAATGATGTTACAAAAACAATAGATACTTCTTCTGTATATTCCCTTATTTTTTCTGCAGTCTTTATACCATCTATGCCAGGCATATTAATATCAAGTAAAATTATATTATACCCTGCAACCTGTTCTCCCTTTGCAAGAAGTTCATTGCCAGACTGGAAGAAGTCAGTTTCACATACACAATTTATACTATACATAATATCATTTACCAGACCATATTCATATTGCCTGAAATCCTCATTATCATCACATATGGCAATCCGTATCATTATTATCCCTCCTGGCTAATTATCCAGTGAATTGTGAAGGATTTATATACCTTTTTCAAGCTCATATACATAAATGGCGTAAAAGTATACATAAATGATATAACTATAATCGCCGGAATACCAAAAAGCAGCGCATTTGCGCCGCTTTTATAATATTATTGTTCCACACGTGGAAATACAAGTATAACTTTAAATAAATCACCATCCACATGCAGTTTTAAACTCCCTCCCATAAGTTCTGCCAGGTTTTGTGCTATTGAAAGCCCAAGCCCGCTTCCCTCTGTATGGCGTGATGAATCACCACGCACAAACCTTTCCAGAAGCTCATCACTTGATATATTTAACTGGTAGCCAGAAGTGTTGCGGAATATAATTGTAACTTCTTTTTCTGTTGCTTCAGTATTAATATAAACTCTTGTGCCAGGTTGTCCATACTTACAGATATTATTCATAAGATTATCAAATATCCTCCATATATGCCTGTTATCTGCCATAATAAATATATTTTCCAAAGACTGGTCTATTACCAGGCTAAGTTCCTTGCTGTTTAATTTCTCTTCAAACTCCCCAAGAGTCTGGGTAAGCAGTATATTTATATCACACAGTTCCAGTTCTACAGTAATATTTCCAGTTGATGCCTTTGACGCTTCCATTAAATCTTCAATAAGCTTTTTAAGCCTTGCTGACTGGCGTTCCAGCACCTCAATATATTCTTGTACCTTTGGCTGTGCTATCTCTTCCTTTTTTAATAAATCAACATAGTTAATAATTGAAGTAAGAGGTGTTTTTATATCATGTGAAACATTTGTAATAAGTTCTGTTTTAAAACGTTCACTCTTTATCCTCTCATTTACTGCTGATGCCATTCCTTCGCCTATCTGGTTAAGATAAGCACCATGTTTTTTAAATTCCCAGTACATTTTTGAAATGTCTGCCTGGCTTTCAAGGTTTCCTTCTGCCATTTTCCTTGCATGTTCCTGTAAAATTTCCATCTGGTATACAATTTTTAATACAAAAAAATCAAATGCCGTACATATTACTGCAGCAACAAAAAATACACCTGCTTCCCCACTTAATATAAATCCAGATAATATAAATAAGTCTGCTATCATAAGTAATAAAGATGTTTTTATAAACAATGACATATTTTCACCTGCTTTATGGCATATATTTCTTAAAGACCCCCATATACTTTTAAATATCTTGTAGATATAATTTAAAGCTGTATATTTAAAAAATATTTTTGCACCTGCACGGCAGCTGGTTTCAAGACATATTATTATAAAAATGAAAATACATGTCATAATCCAGATTATTGAAACTATACATATAACCAGCAGGAATTTAAGCCCTGAGGCATACCAGATAAGTTCTGGAAGCAATGATAGACCCATAAAAATATCTAAAATAAACAACCCGCCTGCAATATAAAAATATATTAAATATGGTATATGGTGTAATAAATTTCCCCTTACAATATCATTATTTGAACATATATACCTGCTATAGCAGCAGAATATAAGCAGCACTATAAATACTATTGCAGAAATTACAGCTATAATAATTACTGTATAACGCATATCAAAGAGAAATTTAATAAATCTTTTTTGCGAAAAAAATAAATCATTTTTTCCCTTGTCAAGTGGTGAAATAACATTGGTTAAAATAGCATATACATTATTATGTGTATTATTTTTTAATTCATATGATATAACAACATCAATATAATCAAGACTTGTATAACCACCAGAATTTTCTACATAAGCACCTGCGTCTTCTAACTTACATGAATAATCATTTTTTTCATACTCCCAGTTAAAAATCTTTATTCCTTTGCCTGGTTTTCCTTCTTTAATTATCTCTGGGACAAAAGAAATTCCATTAATTACTGTAGTCTGCCATTGTCGGTATTTAGAAGTATCTAAAACTAAATTATACAGCCACCTGCACCTGTAAAAAAGCTTGCCATCCTTGCCAGTTACTAAATCATATGTTACATAATTCCTTGTACTTGAAATATATCCTTCTCTTTTAAGTAATTTATAATCTTTATTATTTAATACAGCAGCAGATATTTCAATAACTTTTGCAGGAAAAGCATAATTATCTGTTTCAAAATAAAATATTCCATTCTGGTAAAACAGCCTGTACACATATTCTTTATATGAATCGTACCCATCAAATACAGGATGCTGCCCTCCATCATCTAAAAGGCTTCTTATAATTCCTGTTGGCTGTTTTATAACAGGTTCTTCTTCATAATATATTTTATAATCCTTATAATAAAATTCATCCGTTTCTTCTGTAATAACATCCATATTTGTATAAACAATATTATCTTTATTGTCAATTACTTCCATATTTGCTTTGCTGCTTATATCTTCATCAGGATTTATACCCTTTACAATTAAATACTGTAGATTTGAGTCCTCCATACAGCCAGGTGCATCCTGTTCCATCATATTTTCAAAGATATACCTTGAATACAGCCCAGACAAATTTTTCTGCCCTTTATCTATGCAGTCTTTCAGGCTGTTATCATATATTCCTGTAGAATATGACAATACTATCCCTGCTATAGAAATAACACATATACAGCCAGCAACCGTTGTTAAAAATATTAAAACATACCTAAAAAAATTTGATACTAATTTTTTCATTTATTAATCTCCATTTCCTTTGTTTTTATTATATATTATTTTCCAAATATTGGTTATAAACTTCTATAACAAAATAATGCTATTTACTGCCACCATCCTCCATTTTATAACCTCTGCCCCATACAGCAATAAGGTATCTTGGATTAGCAGGGTCATATTCAATCTTTTCCCTTAAATGTCTTATATGTACTGCTACTGTATTTTCTGTACCAAATGGTTCACCTTTCCATACTTTCTGGTATATTTTCTGTGGTGAAAATGCTTCTCCTGGATTCTGCATAAGGAATTTCAATATATCATACTCTGTCTTTGTAAGCTGTACAAGTTCACCATCAAGGGTAACTTCTTTTGCCTTGTCATTAAGTGAAATACCACCCATTACAAGCACTTTGTCATGTGTATTGCCTCCGCCCAGCTTTAAGTACCTCCTAAGCTGGGATTTCACTCTTGCCTGGAGCTCAACAGGGTTAAATGGTTTTGTCACATAATCATCAGCACCAATATTAAGGCCTAATATCTTATCAGCATCCTCCCCTTTGGCAGTAAGAAAAATTACAGGTACATTACTTATTTCCCTGATTTTTGAAATTGTTTCAATTCCATCCATTCCTGGCATCATTATATCCAGCAATACAAGATGAATCTCCTCCTGTGACAATATATCAACGGCTTCTTTTCCATTGTATGCTTTGTATGTTTTATATCCGTCTGCCTTTAAATATATCTCAAGCGCAGAAACAATATCCTTTTCATCATCACAAATTAAAATATGGTGCATCTTTTATCCAAGCCTTTCCCTTGTACAATAATTATACAAGTAATAATAGTTTAGTAACTTAATTAATATTGTATGAAAATTAAGATTAAGTTTCAATATAGAAAAAGGTTAAGATTTGTTTAAATTTTAAGATTTTTGCAGTAAAGAATTTATGGGGTTTTAGAACCTTTTGTGTTGCTATTTTGTTGCTAATTAAATTTTATTACATTTAACTATAAATAACTATATTGGGCTTAAAAATATCACCTGTAAAAATAAAATGGATGTCATGTTTGTTATGTGACATCCTTTTTATATTCAATAATAATCACTATCTGTAGGTAATACCTGCCACCCTTTGTATGTACAGCATTTAGCTTCTTTCCCCATTGAACCACGTTTAGCCCCTGCCAGGCCAGCCAGAACATACGCTGTTAAACTGTCTGCTGTCTGGTTCATAGCCAAACATTTACCTATATTATATCCCATATTTGCTTTTAAAATATTTTTGTTTATGTTAGAATAGCAATAATGGGAGGATTCTTATGGGAACTCAAAGAAAAATAAGCGTAGGGGATGTATTTGAAAATTTGCAAGTCATTGAAAATCTTGGATTAAAAAAATATTGCGGTAAAAACTGCACATTTTATAAGTGCAAATGCTTGAAATGTGGAAATACTATTGATGTTCCTATAAAAAACCTTGGAACAGCTCAAAAAGATTGTGGATGTGGTAGAAGCGAACCAAGAAAAATCATACCGTCAGGAGCAAAATATAACCATTTGACGGTTATTAAAATTGGCCATTACGAAAAAGGCAGGGGATATTGGTATTGGTGTGAATGTGACTGTGAGAAACATACAAGGCTAGAAGTTCGGCGGGATATGCTTGTATCAGGGAAAGTTTCGAGTTGTGGCTGCGTACATGACGAACTTTTTCAAAAAAATGTTGAAAAAGCATACAAAAAGAATTTTGTTCAAAATACAAATGTTCCTAAAATTACGCATGATAATTTACAATCCAATAACACTTCTGGAGTTAGGGGCGTTAGCTGGCATAAACGTATCGAAAAGTGGCAGGCAAGCATACAATTTCAAGGCACAAAATACCACTTGGGGTATTATGATGATATTTCCAAAGCAAAGGAAATTAGGAAAACTGCAGAAATAGAATTACATAAAGATTTTTGGAAATGGTATTCTGAAAATTTCCCAAATGAATACAAAAAAATTCGCAAGAGAAAATAAATGCTATATTTTGCGTTTTAAGACATTTTATTTTCTCTTGCCATTATATTATTATTAAATAAATTTTGGGGCGGATACTCAAGGATGAGGGCATAATAAAACCTAATAGTTAATTGCCTATAAATAACTATATTGGACTTAAATGTCACTTGTTAAAAAATGGATGCTATACTTATCTTTTTTGGCGGCGTTTCCTGCCACCAGAAAAAT
>CAQGLR010000036.1 GCA_948794795.1 uncultured Lachnospiraceae bacterium
AAAATAAATTTCGTCACATTTCACAATGGTTTATTGGGGGGTGTGAACTGTAACGTATTAAAAAAATGGGGAAACTTAAATTTTAAAACTTGAAAAAGAAGTATAGACGTGCTATACTTGTAGATAATTTTAGGACTGTTATGGTTCTGTTTTATACTTTTTCACGAAGATTTAAGCTGCCAGGATTTCCAGATACTTATATGGCAGTATGGGGATTAATATGAAAAATACTAATACAAAACTTAAAATTTCTTATAACTCACCAGTTATCCTGGGGTTTACAGGAATTTGTTTTCTTTCTCTTATAATTGGTATTATTACAAAAGGAGTTTCGACTAATTTATTATTCAGTGTATACCGTTCTTCTTTAATGGATCCACTCACATATATAAGATTTATAGGCCATATATTTGGACATGCTGGATGGGAACATTTTATAGGGAATATAATGTTTATTCTGGTAGTTGGGCCTCTTTTAGAAGAAAAATATGGCCCATCAAATATATTATTTGTTATTTTGTCAACTGCACTTGTTACAGGATTAGTAAATTTTATTATTTTTCCACGTGTACAGTTATTAGGTGCAAGTGGCGTTGTATTTGCTTTTATTCTTCTTTCATCATTTACCAGCATAAAAGAAGGAAGCATACCACTTACATTTATTCTTGTAGCCGTAATATATATAGGCGGGCAAGTCTATAATGGATTGTTTGTAAAAGATAATGTTTCAAACCTTACCCATATTTTAGGAGGAATAGTTGGGGCAGGTCTTGGATATGAATTAAATAAAAATAGAATTAAAAAATATTAAAGGTGAGACACCAATGTTTAAACAGCAGAAAATACATGAGCTAGATGATTTTTTCTTAAATCTTGGTTTAAGGTCTGGCAAAGGGGTATTTTTTTACAGAATTAATGCATATACAGATGAAATTGGAAGTTTTATAAGAAAATATTATGAAGCCGCCAGGCAGTCTGGCGTTATTATTGAAGGAAAGATTCCTAACCCTGATGAAAAGAACCTGGCATATTATAACGAAATTATGGGCGTGGATTTTAAATTAAGTGTGGGATTTATCTCAGACAGCCTTAAAAAATGGCTTCCAAGAATGAATAATTACCAACGGGACAATGTTGCTGCTTCTATATATGATTCACTTGATTCCCTGCATAAAGCAGGCAAAAATGAAAATATGCTTAAAAATGCATATATAAAATTTATGTGCTGGTTATATTATAAATTTGAGCGTATTGTAAACCTTCTTGGAGAAAGCAGGATACCAAAGATTTTATATGAAGGTGAGCCTGGAAGTTATGAATTAATGATTATGTCAGTGTTGTCAAATGCAGGATGTGATATAGTACTGCTGCAGTATAATAGTAATAAGAAATACCAGGAAGCAGGCACAGTATGCCCTGATGAACTGGTACTTCCTGCTATGGTTCCTTTTCCAGAAGGCTTTTCATTAAAAATGATAAGGGAAGAAATACAGAACCTTGCCAGTAATGAACGGCTTTATGGCAGGATGCCAGAAATAACTAATTGTACAAATGCATGGACAGAAGGCAAAGGGCTGGCTGACATATGTAAAAATACTGGAGAAAGAGGTACAGATCCAAGATTTTTTTATAATTGTTTCATACAGATAAATGGTGTTGAAGATAAACTTTTATATATAAATGAATTATACAAATTTGGACAGGAATTAAATAGTAAAAAGAGGAAAACAGTTATTATTAATGGTATGGTGCCTAAGCCATCAATGGAAGAAATATCAGCAGTAAACCGCAAAAATTACCAGGGGCAGGACCAGATGTTATCTGGGCTGTCAGGTAATCTTGTGTATCCTTCAAATATTACATTACAGCAGTTAATGGTTAAGGCTTTTCTTGATATAATGATTGAAGAATCAAAAAAACCTGGCATGAACATTAATAAACTTACTAATAAAGGGGTATATCTTGTCTGCTGGATGAAAAGATACCGCCAGGAGCTTTTTGCAGGATGGAAAGAGGCTGTTAACAGCTGTTTTATCCATATGGGTGGCTGTAAAGACAATAATGAAGCACTTTTCTTAAAGCTGCTTGCAAGGCTTCCTGTGGATGTACTGGTATTAAATCCTGGACTTGATACAGGATGCTGTCTTACAGACAGCCTCTTATATGAAATTAATTATACAGATACAATGGATGCCACACAGTTTCCACAAGAAAATTCTGCTGTTAAAATTGGCACTGTCTCATACCATGCTGAAAGGGAACTGGATACTATAATGTACCAGGATTCTGGAATGTACAGAAACCAGCAGTACCAGAAAGCAGATGTGGTTACACTCCAGACAATGTACGAAGAAATAAAGATTTTATGGGACCAGGAGTTAAAATACAGGCCTAATTTTGCTGTAACTGGTGACAAAGTAAATATTCCAGTAATATTTGCAAAAGTGTCAGGTGTTAAAGATGGACAAGTAAATAAATATTGGATGTCAATAAAAGAACTTATAGATGAAGATACATTTATAGTAAAAGATGTGCCTTTAATCAGGCCAGAAGCACCAAATCCTATGAAAGCATATTCTGCCGGCTTTTATAAAAATGGCAGGCTGCAAAGGACAAAAATTAAAGAACATAAAGAGTATCCATATGGAGTTTTAAGAGATGAAGTACAAGAACATATTTTAGATAAATTACAGATGCTTATTGACCAGAAGATTATTAAAGGGACATTTGAAAATGGTACAGAATACACGGTAATTGCAACTATATTAAATCTTCCTAAAGAAATAACAAGGTTAATGCAAAAATTTGATTTTACAAAGAAAAATCCCAAATTTATTTATATTAACACTGGTGAAAAGACAATTTCACTTGAGGATTCAATACTTGCGGCATTTTTAAATCTTGCAGGGTTTGATGTGGTTTTCTTTGTCCCTACCGGATACCAGACTGTAGAGAAATACTACAATAAGCAATTAATAGAAGAGCACCAGGCAGGAAGTTATATGTATGAACTGTCTGTTCCTGATATTGCAGCTTTTTCACCAGATACACGCCTGAAATCCTGGCGTGACAGAATTTTTAAGAGAGGAAGATAATTTATGGCTATTGATTTTAGTAAAACAGTTAAAACACCAGCGGCAGCACCAGTGCCCAAAGAGGAAACAGAAGTTATAGAGCAGTATGATATTGTAGCAGACAGGGAACAGATGAACCTTGCCCTGGTTAATTCTGCAGAAGTTGATGCTATTGTAAGCACAGTTGAGATAAATAACCTTGATACTATTGTTTCATTTGGGGCAGAAGTAGCAGAAGAAATATCTAAAGCCTCAGATGTTGTTTTAAACAGCATGAATATGTCTTTGCTGGATGATACAAGTGGTATGCTTAAAACCCTGGCAAAAATAATGGAAAAGTTTGATATTAATGAAATACAGGATAATCCAGGGTTATTTGGAAAACTTTTTGGAAATATGAAGAAACAGCTGGATAAGATACTTGCTAAGTACCATACAATGGGAGAAGAAGTAGATAAGATTTATGTACAGCTGAAAGGATATGAATCAGAAATTAAACAGTCAAACCAGAAATTAAACCAGATGTTTGAGGCTAATGTAAACTTTTACCATGAACTTGTAAAATATATTCTTGCAGGTGAACAGGCATGTAAAGAAATTGAAGATTATATTAAACAAAGAGAAACAGATATGGTTAATACAGGGGATAATTCAATACAATTTGAACTTACAAACCTTAACCAGGCACTTATGATGATGGAACAGCGTACACAGGATTTAAGGACAGCAGAAAATGTTGCAATGCAGTCAATTCCAATGATAAAAACAATGGAATTTAGCAATTATAACCTTGTAAGAAAGATTAATTCTGCATTTATTGTAACCCTTCCTGTGTTTAAACAGGCACTTGCACAGGCTATACTTCTTAAAAGACAGGGAATACAAGCTGAGGCAATGGCTGAACTTGATAAGAAAACTAACGAAATGTTAATGAAAAATGCTAAAAATACAGTTGAGGCATCTAAGATGACAGCAAGGCTTGCATCTGGAAGCTCTATACAGATTGAAACACTTGAAACAACCTGGAGGACAATAACAAGTGGTATTGAAGAAACAAGGAGAATCCAGGAAGATGCAAGGAAAAAACGTATAGAAGACCAGGCACGCCTTGAAGCTATTAAACAGGATTTTAACAGGCAGTACCATATGCCGCAGAAAAGAAATTAAAATCCTGGATTGCTGTAATTTGAGAATTATCTTGTAATACATTTATAAATATTTAAAGGAGGAAGGAATATGCCAATTAATTTATCAAAAGGACAAAAAGTAGATTTAACAAAAGGAAACCCAGGACTGAAAAATATTATGGTAGGGCTTGGATGGGATGTTAATTCATTTGATTCTGGTGCGGATTTTGACCTGGATGTATCAGCATTTTTATGTGGTTCTAATGGCAAATGTCCTACAGACAAGGATTTTATCTTCTATGGCAATCTTGTGCATCCAAGTGAAGCTGTAAAACATATGGGAGATAACCTTACTGGTGAAGGTGAAGGTGATGATGAACAGATACAGATTGACCTGGATAAAATTCCTGGAAATATTGAGAAAATAGCATTTACAGTTACTATTTATGAAGCAGAGCAAAGACGCCAGAATTTTGGGCAGGTTTCAAATTCATTTATAAGGATTGTGGATGAAACAACAGACATTGAATTAATAAGATATGATTTAGGTGAAGACTTTTCAATAGAAACAGCAATAGTTGCTGGTGAATTATATAAATATAATGGTGAATGGAAATTTAACGCAGTAGGAAGCGGATTCCAGGGTGGCCTGGCTGCGCTTTGCGGCCATTATGGCATTGAAGTAGCATAAAGGAGGAAAATTATATATGCCAATTAATTTATCAAAAGGACAGAAAGTAAGCCTTACAAAAGGAAATCCAGGGCTGAAGAATGTAGTAGTTGGATTAGGATGGGATGTAAACCAGTTTGATACAGGCGGGGATTTTGACCTGGATGCTGCTGCATTCCTGCTGGCTGGTACAGGAAAAGTGAGCAGGACAGAAGACTTTGTTTTTTATGGAAACCTGTCACATCCTTCTGGTTCTGTAGTACACCAGGGAGATAACCTTACTGGTGTAGGGGATGGTGATGATGAGCAGATTAAAATTGACCTTTCAAAAGTTCCAGATAATATTGAGAAGATAGCATTTACAGTTACCATTTATGAAGCAGAACAAAGACGCCAGAATTTTGGACAGGTTAGCAATGCATTTATCAGGATTTATAACGAAGTTACAGGTGAAGAAATGCTGCGTTATGATTTAGGTGAAGACTTTTCAATTGAAACAGCTGCCGTATTTGGTGAGTTATATAAAAATGGCAGTGAATGGAAGTTTAATGCAATCGGAAGCGGATACCAGGGAGGCCTTGCAGCATTATGTGCCAGCTTTGGGGTTGATGCGGAGTAAAAGCAAACAGAATGGAGGACTAATATGTCTATAAGCCTACAAAAAGGACAAAAAGTAAATTTATCAAAAGATAATGCAGGGCTTTCAAGTGTAATAGTTGGACTGGGATGGGATGAAGCCCCACAAAAAGGTGGTTTATTTTCACCAAAGCCAAAACCAATAGATTGTGATGCTTCTGCAATTATGCTGAAAAATGGAAAACTGGCTGCAAAAGAAGATTTAGTATACTATGGCAACCTTAACCATATATCAGGTACAGTATTACACCAGGGAGATAACCTTACAGGTGCTGGGGATGGTGATGACGAACAGATTATTGTCGACCTTGCACGTGTGCCTGCTGAATATGACAGAATTGTAATTGTTGTAACTATATATGAATCAGTACAGCGGCGCCAGCATTTTGGAATGATAAAAAATGCATTTATCAGGCTGGTTGATACACGTAATAATAAGGAAATGATGAGATATAACTTAACTGATGATTATTCAGGCATGACAGCTATGATATTTGGCGAAGTCTACAGGCGTAATGGCGAATGGAAGTTTAATGCTATTGGACAAGGTACTAATGACCCTGGTCTTGGAGAACTTTCTGCAAGATTCCGTTAATACGAATAATAATTAACATATAGGGAGAAGCTAAAGTCATCAAAGGGTTTCTCCCTTTATGCAATTAACAAAGGAGCAGATTTTATATGAAATATAATGGACTAACTGATAAGGAAGCAGAAGAGTCACGGCAAAAGTATGGCTCGAATGAAATTCCAGATTCTGAACCCACTACATTCTGGGAAGAATTTAAAGAAACATTTAGTGACCCGATGATAAAAATTCTTCTGGCTATTGCAGCATTAATGATAATAATGTTTTTCTTTGGCTATGCAGAGATATATGAGCCATTGGGAACAATTATAGCAGTACTGATTGTTGCTGTTGTTTCAGCTAAAACTGGTGTCGCAAGTGATGCAAAATACAGGGAACTTAAGGATAATACGGAAAAGGACAAGTGTAAAGTATACCGGAATGGTGCTGTTACAGTAATAGATGTTGATGATGTAGTAGTTGGCGACAAGGTACTTTTACAATCTGGTGATAAAATTCCAGCTGATGGCATACTTCTGGATGGTTCGTTAAGAGTAGATAACTCTGCTTTAAACGGGGAAGCAGAAGAGTGTAAAAAGACTAAGGCAGACAGCAGTTTTGACCTTCCAGATGATATAACAGGTGATACTTTTGTAGATGCACATTCACTTTTCCGTGGTGCAGTTGTATTTGATGGTGAGGGCGTACTTGATGTACGGAAAACTGGCTTAAAGACAATGATGGGTAAAATGGCTGAGGAAATGCAGGAAAACGAGCCAGATTCCCCATTAAAAGTAAAACTTTCCAAACTTGCAAAACAAATTTCTACATTTGGATATATTGGTGCTATTGTTATAGCTGTTTTGTATTTTGTATACTTTATTGTTTCAGCAGGCGGTATTGCTGCATATTTTTCTGCAAGCATACAGGATATTATAAAAGATGTTGTTGAAGCAGTTTCACTGGCAGTTGTTATTATTGTATGTGCGGTACCAGAAGGCCTTCCATTAATGATTTCACTTGTACTTATGCAGAATACAAGCAAAATGCTTGACCATAATGTACTTGTACGTAAGGCAGAAGGTATTGAAACTGCTGGCTCACTGAATATTTTATTTAGTGACAAGACTGGTACGATTACAAAAGGTTCATTAGAAGTTGTGGACTTCTTCCTTGGTGATGGTACTTCAGTCCCTATATCTGCAATGGACAGCCATAAAAAAGTGAAAGAGCTTGTTGACCTTGCTATTGGAAAGAATACACAGTCAATGTTTGATGCATCCCACAAGGTTATCGGAGGCAATGCAACTGACCAGGCATTAATGAAATTTATTGGTGAAAAAGTATTTACAACATTAGCTGGAAATAAGGAATATATAGTAACAGCACAACAAGGCTTTAACTCTGCTAATAAATTCAGCCAGGCACGTATTGAAAGTACAGGAAAGACTTTTTACAAGGGTGCCCCTGAAAAGCTTCTTGCAAAAGCAACCAAATATTTAGATGGTGATGGAAATGTACAAAATATTGATATGGCAGCCCTTAACCAGAAAATTGACGGGCTTGCAACGAAAGCTATGCGTGTGCTTGCATTTGGTTATTCAGAGTCAGGACTGGCAGAAAATACTATTAATGATGATATAGTAATTATTGGGCTTGCTGGCATACGTGATGATGTAAGGCCAGAAGCAAGGGAAGCTATTAAAGAAGTACAGGGAGCCGGTATCCAGGTTGTTATGATTACAGGTGACAGGCTGGAAACAGCAGTTGCTATCGCTAAGGATGCAGGCCTTCTGCAAAATAGCAGTGATAAGGCATTGTCCTCAGCACAGTTAAATGAAATGTCTGATGATGAAGTTAAAAAGATTATTAAAGATATCAGGGTTATTGCAAGAGCCCTGCCTACTGATAAGTCAAGGATGGTAAGGCTTTGCCAGGAGATGAACCTGGTTGTCGGGATGACTGGTGATGGTGTAAATGATTCCCCTGCATTAAAGAGGGCTGATGTAGGCTTTGCTATGGGAAGTGGTACAGAAGCAGCAAAAGAGGCAAGTGAAATAGTTATTCTTGATGATAATTTCAAATCAATAAAAGATGCTATTTTATACGGAAGGACAATATACCACAATATTTTGAAATTCTGTAAATTCCAGCTTGTAATTAATGTTACTGCTGTTATTGTAAGTGCAATAGCTCCTTTCTTTGGTGTAGAAGAACCTCTGAAAGTAACACATTTATTATTTGTAAACCTGGTTATGGACGGGCTTGGTGCAATTATGCTTGGTAATGAACCAGCACTTAAGGAGTATATGCAGGAAAAACCAAGGCGCAGGGATGAGAGCATAATAAACAGGAAGATGATGGCACAAATATTAATTATGGGATTCTGGCTTACAGCAATAAGCTTTGTGTATTTGAAGCTTCCTTTCTTTAGAAACTTATTTGAATCAGATAAACAGCACCTTACAGGTTATTTTGTTTTGTTTATTGTAGCAGCATTGTTTAATGGTTTTAATGTGCGTGATGAAGGCTTTGGGATTTTTAAGGGGCTTGATGAAAATAAGGGATTTCTTAAGGTATTTTTTATTATTATTATTGTACAGGCTGTAATTGTAAATGCAGCATTAGTTCCATTTGAGTTTTTCACATGGATTGGAAATATGTTTAGCTGTGTACCTTTTGGGCCTGCTGGATGGGTAGCAGTTATTTTACTGGCAGTTACAATGATTCCAGTAGACCTTATAAGGAAAGCTGTATTAAAGGTACAAGGATAGGCAATTATATTTATAATATTTGTACAATAGGTTTCTGTACTGCGGCAGTTAATTGCTTTCAAATAGCAGTTTAGTACAAAGCAATTAACTTGCTGCAGGAAGATATACTATTTGGATAAATAAAGGATTTTTAATAAATGTATATATTTAACTCAGATTTAGATAATACGCTGGTATATTCTTATAAACATAATATTGGTACTGATAAAATTAATGTAGAGATATATAAAAACAGGGAAATATCATATATTACAAAACGTACTTCCAGGCTTCTTAATGATGTAATAAAAAAAGTCACTTTTGTTCCAACTACAACAAGGACAGTGGAACAGTATAAAAGAATTAATTTGGGAATACCTGATCCTGAGTATGCGCTTGTATGTAATGGTGGAATATTGCTAGAAAATGGAGAGGAAAATCCAGAATGGTACATAGACTCTGTTAATATGGTGAAAGATTCAGAAGAGGAAATAAAAAGAGGTATCAGGTTATTAGAATATGATACAAGAAGAAATTTTGAGTTAAGATTTATCCGTGGTTTATTTGTTTTTACAAAGTGTAAAGAACCAGAAACAGTTGTAACAGATTTACGGAATTTACTGGATAATAGTAAAGTTGATGTATTTAATAATGGAACAAAAGTATATATATTGCCTAAAAAGTTAAATAAAGGGACAGCTGTAACCAGGTTAAAGAAAAAACTTGGTGCAGATAAGGTAATAGCTGCAGGAGATAGTTTATTTGATATTCCTATGATTGGAAATGCAGATTATGCTATTATACCATATGGTTTGAAGAACCAGTTAAGTTTGTCTGGCAATATTTTTATTGTTAATGAAAAAGAGATGTTTTCGGAAAAGGTATTGGATAAAGTGCTGGAATTATGTAAGGAAATGGAGGGGTTTTATGAATAGTTATGTAAAAGAATTTGAAGACGGTGATTATTTTGAGGTATGTTTTTATGTTGATGAGCAGAGGATAATTGAAATTGGCGAAAAGATGAATGATATTAATGAATATGCATATATGAACGGGTATAACTGGGAAGCATTTTTTAATTGTTATCTTGAAATAAATGCGCCAGATTTACTAGAAGGGATGAAGACAGATCCAGAAGCAAGCATGTATGTTGCATATTATGATTCAATTCCAGAAAATCAAAAGAAATCAAAGAAATTCGCAGAAATTATAACTTCACTTATTGAAAATGAAGAAGAATTATACCAGTTTTTACGTGATAATGGAGATAAAATTGAATGGGATTAGTATTTTATGAATATTTTAATTGCAATAGATTCTTTTAAGGGATGCATGGATTCATTAGAAGCTGGGGAAAGTGCTGCAAATGGAGCAAGGCTGGCATTTCCAGATGCAGAAATTATTGTACGCCCTCTGGCTGATGGTGGTGAAGGCACTGTCCAGGCACTTGCATCTGGATGTAATGGAATAATCTGTAATGCAGATGTTACTGGTCCGTTAGGAAAACAAGTAGTCTGCCAATATGCTATTATTAATGGAAATACAGCAGTAATTGAAATGGCAGGCGCTGCAGGCATCACATTAATTAATGAAAATGAGAGAAACCCTCTTTATACAACTACTTATGGTGTAGGAGAAGTAATAAAAGATGCAATAGTGAATGGCTGCCGCAATTTTATTATTGGAATTGGAGGAAGTGCAACTAATGATGGTGGGACAGGTATGCTAAAGGCTCTTGGTTTTGGAATGGAAAATTCTAATGGGGAGGCTATAGCGTATGGTGCAGCAGGCTTAAAGGATTTATCAGTTATTACAGATATTAATGTTTTGCCAGAGTTAAAGGATTGTAATTTTAAAATTGCTTGTGATGTAACAAACCCTTTGTGTGGTGAAAATGGCTGTAGTATGGTCTTTGCTCCACAAAAAGGGGCTTCTGTTAAACTTGCAATGCAAATGGATACATGGATGTATAATTATGCAAGAGTTGTACAGAAGCTTATTCCAGATGCAGATATAAATTATCCAGGAGCAGGTGCAGCAGGAGGAATGGGGTTTGCTGCAAAGACATTCCTGGAGGCTTCTTTGGAACCAGGTGTACAACTGGTATTACGTGAAACAGGTTTTGAACAATATGTAAAAGAAGCAGATATAATAGTAACAGGAGAGGGGCAGCTTGATGGACAGACTGTAATGGGTAAAGCACCAGCAGGTGTTGCAAGTCTTGCTAAACAGTATAATAAACCTGTTATTGCATTTTCTGGAAGTGTTACAGATGGGGCTTCTATATGTAATGATACAGGGATTGATGCATTCTTTCCAGTATTGAGGTCAGTATGTACTTTAAAAGAGGCAATGGATAAAGAAAATGCAAGAAAAAATATAATGAATACTGCAGAACAGGTATTCCGCTTAATAAAAACAATTAAATAAAAAAATAAACTGATAAAGTTAAAAATTATATATTAATATATATAAATAATTATATTAAAATTCCACAGGATTAGTAATAGTCTTGTGGAATTTTATTTTTACTGGAGATAATCATTAATAAAAAACTGGATTATCTGTTATCCAGCTGGCTTAAAAGTATTTGGCGCATCTAAACGGATATCCGCAATCCCCATTGCCTGCAAACTAACGAACAAATGTTACGAACAAATATTTGTATTTTCTCTTGACAAACAAATGTTTGAGGTGTATCATTATACCAGAACGGACGTTTGAAAAATAACAGGAGGAAATTCATATGATAACAAGAAAAGCAAGCCCTAAAATACATATAAGACAAGCAGGAGAGCAGTATATTACATTATTTAAGACAAAAACTATTATGATACCATTAACCTTAATAATTATTTCATTAATATTAGGTTTGTCTATATTATGTACAAACCAAAAAAGCACAAGTAAAGCAGATAACAGCAATATTACTTATATGTCAGTATATATTGAAACAGATGATACTTTATGGAGTATTGCATATAAATATTATTCAGAGGAATTTGGCTCTATAGAGGATTATATTAAAGAAATAAAGAAGTGTAATTCATTAAAATCTGATGCAATATATGCTGGAAGACATATTATTATACCTGTATATATCAGAAGTGGAATAACACCAGCATCTATAAAATGACAAAATATAATTTAAAAGATATTAGATTTTGATTTTGTTAATAACTTTTATAATATAGTTTGTAAAATTTTAAGTTTTTTGTTGATACAAATGTTTTAAGAGTCCTAATTTTATAAGGTTATCCTGATAAAATTATAATACTTTGAGTTTCCCCATTTTTTTAATACACAAGTTATGTAGCTCTGGCAATTCTAAAGTTTTACCAACAAAAAGCCATGTAGCACATGGATTTGCCCGCATTTCGCTTGGATGGGATACGCAATGGTGCATAATAGCCCCAAATGCTTAATAGAAACAAAAGTTTCTATTAAGCATTGAAAACAAGGCTTAAGCACCAGCGTCCCCATAACAGCTGCTTTTTGGTAAAACATTTGGAACTTGCCAGAGTAATATAATCTTTGTGTAATTTAAAAAATGGGGAAACTCAAATATAAGACAGCTTGAATTAAAAATATGAAAATGATATTATTATATTTAGAAGCAAAAGAGGTGCCAGTTATGGGAAATGTGTATGACGGGGTATTCCGGACAATCCTTAATGACTGCAGGAAACTGGTTATTCCAATAGTTAATGAGATTTTTGGAGAAAATTACACAGGTAATGAAGAAATAGAATTTTTTCCAAATGAGCATTTTATAGACCAGCAAGATGCAGCAGACAAAGAAAGAATTACAGATTCTAATTTTGCAATACTTGGAAAGATAAGGAAGAAGTACCATATTGAATGTGAGAGCAGCTTGCCAGATGGTAAAATTACAGTACGTTTATTTGAATATGATGCACAAATAGCACTTGATGAAGGAGAAGTTACCAAGGAAACTTTAACAGTAACATTTCCTAATACAGCTGTTTTATATCTGCGTTCATATAAAAATACTCCAGACCAGATGAAATATGTGGTAATTACTCCTGGCGGGACAGTACAGTATAATGTGCCAGTTATGAAAATACAGGAATATTCACTTGGTGATATTTTTGAAAAACGTTTGTTACTTTTAATTCCATTCTATATTTTTTCATATGAGAAAAGTTTTCAAGAATATAACAATAATAAACAAAAATTAAAAGAACTAGAAACAGAGTACCAATATATTTTAATAAAACTTGATAAACTGGAACAGAAAGGAATAATTGGTGCATTTGATAAACGGACAATTATAGAACTTTCTAATGATGTTATTAAAGAACTTACAAAGAAATATAAAAATGTGCAGAAAGGTATAGGTGATATTATGGGAGGAGCACTTATTGAAACAGAAGCAAGGGTTATTTTAAACAAGGGTATAAAACAAGGCTTAAAACAAGGTTTAGAACAGGGCATAAGTGATACAAGGAATAAAATAGCACTTAAAATGTTGGAAAATGGCAAACTGGCTATTGAAGAAATTGCAGAGTGTTCAGGGCTTAGTATTACAGAAGTAGAGAAACTTGCAAAACTTTAATTTTATTAAAAGCCTTTTAAATGCATATTCCTTAAGAGGTTTAGTATATTAGCAGGAGCCTGGGCTCTTGCTAATATACCACAAAATGTTGATTAGCCTGGCCTGCAAGTAGTAAATTAAGATTAATTACAAATTACAACCTTAGCCGGACTTTTGTTTTGGTTTGACTGCAGCTAACTTTTACGTAAAGTTACAGCATTGGCAGCTTTACGTTTTTTATCATCATTAATTGCAGCATAGTGTTTTTTTGTGGTGTTGACATCATTGTGTCCTAATACATCAGCTACAAGATATATGTCACCCGTCTGGTGGTATAGTGCTGTGCCATATGTACTTCTTAACTTATGTGGTGTAATATGTTTAAATGTAGTTACCTGGCTTGCATAGTCTTTTACAAGGTTTTCCACTGCTTGTACAGTTATGCGGCGTCTTTGTATAGAATAGAAGAGTGCATGTTTATGGCCTTCTTTAGGGTCAATAGTACGTCTTGAAAGCTCTATATAATTTTTAAGGGATTCTGCAACTTCATCCCCAAAATACACATATTCTTCTTTGCCTCCTTTACGTATAATCCTTATTCTGTTTTCCCTGAAATCTACATCTTCAATATTTAACCCGACACATTCAGAAACACGTATTCCTGTTCCAAGAAAAAGTGTAAAAATAGCAATGTTTCTTAGTTTGTTTTTTTCGTAATATGTTTTTTTAATACCACTAAGGTTATTGCCTCCATTTTCAACCAGTTCTAAAAGTTCAGTGACTTCATCTGGGTCAAGCCGTATTATTTCCCGGTCATGTAGTTTTGGCATATTTACGACAACAGTTGGGTTATTTTTAATCATATCCCTTTTTTGGTAATAGAGGTAAAAACTACGCAAAGATGCCATTTTACGGTGAAGACCACGTTCATCATTAGTATATTTCTGGCCATCATAATAGTATAACTTAAGGTATTCCATATATTCTTCAATATCTACAGGTTCAATTATATCAAGATGTGTAAGTCTTATGTCTTTTATTTTTGTATTTTTTAGTACAGGGTTTTCAGAAACAAGGAACCTGAAAAATGTCCTTATATCATATGCATAACCTATACGTGTCCTGGCAGATGTTGAAGGTTCAATTCCACGGAAATAATCTTTACAAAATCCTGGCATTTCGCGCAACAGGTTACGTAGTTTTTGTGTATTCTGCTGTATATTTTGCTGGTGGTAAGTTTCATTATTTGATGTTCCCATATAAAAATCCTCCATAAATTCCAAACCGTCCATAAGTAACAAATTTATGCTGACAGGCAATATGGATTGCGAATATCCGCTTGGCTTTTTAATGTTATTTGCTGTGTATGCCTGGTTATTTATTATTCATTAATACTGTATATAAAGGGATTACAGGGATATTTGGTATTTGTAAAAAATTCCCAAAAAATACCCCTATCTATTTGATAAACTGGAGTTTATCCAATAGATGTAAAAATACCCCCATAAAATTTTTAATTATCTCCCGCCCTGTATAGCTTATCTATCATTACAACTTTTCCTGCTTTCCGCCAGACTGGCTTGATATTATTTTCTTAAGCTCAGCAATGTCTGTACCAGACAATTTTTGTTCTGCCATGTATGCTGTGATAAAGTTAGAAATTGAACCGTTGTACAACTGGTTTAGCAAAGCTTGTGTTTCAATATCCTGGATTTTTCTTTTGGTGACATTAGCCCTGCATATAAAACCAGGGTCTTCCCTTGTTATAGCACCTTTATCTATAAGGCGTTTTATTACCGTATAAGTAGTATTTTTCTCCCAGCCGATATATTCCTTAATAATTTTTGCAATATCTTTTGCGGCTAAAGCTTTATTTGACCACAACAGCTCCATTACGTTTAATTCACCTTCATGCAGCCGGATTTCCCCCATTTTATTATACCTCCTCCTAAAATTCCTGCCTGCCAGAAATGGCCTTTGGCGTACCAGAACTTTCGCTTTATAGTTTTGTGCTATACAGATGTACAGCCTGAAAGACTTTTTAATAAAGCTATATATATTCTACTATTGGAGTTAAAAAGTGTCAATACAAAAAATAAAATAAATCAATATTCTACATATGTAAATTTGTATTCTACATAAATAGCATTAATATACTACAATGGTCTGAAATAATTATAAATTTCATTTTAATAATTCTACTAATGTAGATGATGTTTCCAGACAAGTTTTATTTCCATATAATATAGCAAATACTATATAAGGATTAATTATTATGTACATTTTATTTGGAGTATTAATATTTATATGTATACTTTGTTTTATACTCTTTCACTGGAGAAAAAAGAGAATAATCTGTAAAATATGCGAAATACAATTACAAGAGAAAGTATGTCTGTTAAACAGAATCATGGAACCATTTGGTTTCTGTTATTCCCCGTCACAGGATATTATAACATCAAGGGTTGATGCATGGCAGAGAAAGTATGGTTATTGTTCTTTATATGATAAAACAGCAGTACATTTTTCAATGGTATTTGACTGTGAACCAGTTTATTTTAATTATGATAACCGGACATGGATGTTTGAATTCTGGAAAGGCCAGTATGGGATAAGCGCTGGCAGTGAAATAGGCATATATTATGCAGACAGGATTTTAAGTCCATGGGAATATGATAAAGCACTCTTCCACAGTGTGTCTGACAGGGAACTTTTATCTATATCTATGACTACATTTTATAAAGGTACACCACTTTTCACTGCAAAACAACCACACTGGTGGCTGACAGGATTTTGTCCTGGAAGATGCTGTGAACCTGGAAATCTTGTAATCCATGTTTCTATTACATTCAAATGTGAAACAATGATGTACTGTTTCCTTCAAAGCCTGCTACAATGTGGTTATATAAAATGTGGTGTTACAGTGTGCGATATGACAGCATGTTTTACAATATCAAAGCCATGCTCAGCACAGCCATGTTGTAAAAGATGCTTTAAAGCAAAATGGGCACAATTTAAAAACAGGCTTTTCTGCAAATTGTATATGTGGGTGACAAAGCCATTTGAATGCACACTTGATAAGATATTATATTTATATTATTTCCTTCCATTTGTATTCAGGCATATGTTATGCATGAAGAAAAACAGGAAGCAAAAATTCCATAAACCCCCAAGAAAGGAAAGGCGCATAAATGGGATTTGAAAGCCGTATACAGAAGACATACAGGGATTCACTAAACCTCCCTCTGAAACCGTCTTCCAGGTATGCTGTTTTTAGCGACTGCCACAGGGGAACAGGCAAGGCAAATGATAATTTCCTGCAGGATGAATATCTTTACCTTGCTGCCCTGCGTTATTATTTCCAAAGAGGATTTGCTTATATAGAATTAGGTGATGGTGATGAATTATGGGAAAACCGTTCTATGAAATCCATTAAAGAAAACCACAAACAAAGCTATGAAATGCTTTCTATGTTTTATATGCAAAACCGCTTTTATGGAGTCTATGGAAACCATGATATAGTTAAAAAATATCCAAAGTTTCCTAAAAAGTATTTTAATTCATTCTATTGTGATAAGGTACTTTGTGATAAACCACTCTGTCCTGATGTCCAGTTTTATCCAGGGATTATTTTACATGATACCCTTAAAGGGCATGAGATATTTATGACACATGGGCACCAGGCAGATATACTTAACAGCACTTTATGGCCTCTTGCACGTTTTATGGTACGTTATATATGGAGGCCATTAGAATATCTTGGTGTACACGACCCTACAAGTGCTGCCAAAAACAATACAAAAAAGAAAAAAACGGAAAAGATACTGGCAGACTGGGCAATAAAGAATAATTATATAATGATTACAGGACATACACACCACCCTATGGCTGGTTCTAAGGGGTCACCATACTGTAATACAGGAAGCTGCGTACATCCAGCAGGTATTACAGCTATAGAAATAGAAAGACGCAGTATCACTCTTGTGAAATGGTCAGTAAGTACAAAACGGGATATGAACCTGTTCGCTTCCCGTGAAATTCTTGGAAATACAATGCCAGTTGATTCTTTTTTCTAATTATAATAATAAAATTGTAAAATGGCAGTATCATATAAAAGGTATACTGCCATTTTTATATAATATACCTGCCAGGTATTGTTGGTATTTATTAATGTTTAAAACTATGTTGACAAAAGCATATCCGCAACCCACAAACCCATCACTTAAGAAGCATGTATTTTAAAGGGATTACTTAATAATGAAGTATATGCGGGCAATACTGTAAATAATTTTAAAGAGTTAGACAAGTTTCTTAAAGAAAATAGTTTGGTATAAAAATAACGCCACTTTATAACTTTTATAGATGCCCTGCCGCTTAACCAGATGTATCAAGACATCTATAAAAGTTTTATTTTCATTTTCTATTACAATGTAGTTTTAAGCCATTCCATACCCGGATAAGGTTCACTTGTCCTGATAAACCATTCAATACAATCTGCTGCTAATTCTATATTATTCATTGTATACTTTTTTAAAATCTCAGACTGCCCGTCACTACATTTTATTGGGGATACTTCTTCTGAATCTAAATAATTTATATTAAAAGAAGAATAATAGGTCTTATTTATGTCATCAACAACCTGGACAGCAATCCATTCACCAGTACTTTCCAATGTAAGATATTTACAACAATCTATTTCACCATATGGGTTTAAAGACAAATACAAACTTTTATACTTTTTATTACGTACATTTTCTATAATTTTCTGTATGCCTTTTTCTGAAATATCTTTAATTAAATACTTTTCTCCTGTAAAAAAGGCTTTACTTGCAAAACGGATACAAATATCCATACTGGTACACTCTGTAAATTCTTTTTTAGGAATAATTTCTTCTTTTCCCATAATTTATGTTTCCTTTCATAATTAACAAAAACCAATGTATACTTATTAAGATTAATTATATTTTAATTACTAAAAGCATTTTTAAAATGTTCATCATATGTTATATCTATAAAATTATTATTTAATGTTACATTAGTATTGTGTTTCTGTTTAATGTTTTTATAATATCCATATTTTACATCTGATTCCCTCTCCTATTCTATGTTCCTAATTCTAACATATTATTTTACTGGTATCAATAATTATAAAAAAGAAACCAGGATTATCCTGTTATATAAAATAAGAAAAAAATCCCTGCTTAAAAGCAGGGATAAAATAAATAATTACACTATTTTAAGGAATATGTTTTACTGGTTAAGTACTGGCAGACCATTTTCGTCCCACTGTACAGTACGTATTCTTGCACTTCTGCATGGGTCATAAAGAGGGTCTTCTGTTCCATAACCACAATTTCCTTCATAACACTCTTTTGAACGTGAATGGTATACAAAAATGTAGTTTCCATTCTCATCTTTTGTAAATGAATTGTGTCCTGGACCATATTCATCAATTAAGTCTTCAGAAGTTAATGCAGGTGTTTTTTGTTTTGTCCATGACTTGATATCCATAAGGTTTGCTTTTTCGTCTGCATACATATATCCTATACAGTATTCAGGACCTGTTGCAGATGCAGAATATGCTACAATTACTTTTCCATCATGGATAAGCACAGATGGACCTTCATTTACCCTGAATGTAACACATTCCCAGTAATATTCAGGTTTTGTAAGAAGCATTGCTTTTGTAGTTGTTTTCCAAGGTTCTGCTGGATTCACTTCTGCCATATACAGATTAGAGTCACCAACCTTTTGTGCCCATATTACATATGATTTCCCATTACATTCAAAATAAGTCATATCCAGTGAAAAACCAGTAAAAGATACGGTATCTCCTTTTGCTGCCTGGAATTTGCCTTTCTCTTCCCAGTTGTCATTGTAAGGGTCATCCCCTGTACACATAAGAACATGGCAGTTTATATCCCATACATTATTTGGAGAGCTGCTTGCTGCATAATACAGATACCATTTTCCGCCGATATAATGCATTTCTGGAGCCCAGATAAATCTGTGTGATATTTTACTGCTGCTTTCATCCCAGACTGTCTTTTCCTCTGCTGTCTTAAGACCTTCAATAGTCTTGGATTTTCTTAAAATTATCCTGTCATAACCATCTTTGTCCTTTGCTCCACGCATTGGATAAGACGCTGTAAAATAATAATAACCATCTGGTCCTAATGTAATATATGGGTCTGCACGGTCAGCAATAAAGATTTCTGATTTTGTTCCTTTTGTTTCCATGCCTTCTCCTTTGCTATCCTGGTATAACTGTGATACTTCTGTATCATCTTTAGCACCCTGGTATACTTGTACTTCCCTTACAAATCCAGTGTATGTAACATCTGGATAAGAAGATTTTCCAATATATGCTGCCAGGTTATTTCCAAAATCGCTGAATTTCATTTTTAACTTTGAACTTCCTACTTTTTCACCATTGAAATATCCAGTAATACTCTCTGGTGTAATTACTGTTACATAATGGTTCCATTCTGTTCCAGTAAAAGGTCCATTCACTCCTTTAGATGCTATAGATGCACTTATTCCTGTTTCTGTATTGTAAGGAGCTTCTGGATTACGTGAATTTGTCATTACAGATTTCATACGTCCTTCAAGATTACTTGGGTTCAGTAACCAGTAACAGACAGGCATCTCTTCTTTTGTACCCACAAACATTGCGCTTGTATTTACTGTACCACTGTAATTTTTCAGCCAGATTGAAACAGTAAATGTATCTCTTCCTGCAAAAACTTTCTCTGGAAGTTTTATGTATCCGCCTTTTTCTAGTAATAATGACTGGTTCTGTTGTAATTCTGGATTAACTTTGACAAGTTCTGCATCATTTCCATTCCCAGACTGGTCAATAAGGCGTTTGCCATCCTGGCTTGTATCCATATTATAATGTATCAGTTCTTTAACTTCTGTGTCAGTTACCTGTACGGCTGGTGATGATGGTGCTGGTTCTTGTGTTGTTTCTGGAACAGGCTGTCCACTGCCAGAAACTGTAACAACAGCCTTTCTTGTAAAAGTATCATTTGATGTTTTAATCTTTGCCTGTATGGTTGCCTTTCCCTTTTTTACTGCTTTTACAGTAACAGATTTTTTAGATTTTGCAGACAGTTTTACTATATCTTTTCCCTTTGTAACAGACCATGCTACACTTTGGATTTTAGATTTTGATGTATTCTGCACTTTAAGCTGTGTACTGCTGCCTGCATCCATGTTAAATTTTGCTTTGTTTAGTGTTACTGTTTTTTTGCCTGCCTGCACAGCCGGTGCAGAAAACGGTAATACTGCCAGAATAACAGCCAGTAACAAGGCAAGCCATTTGTTTAATTTCTTCATAACTTATATTCCTCCTTTTCTATAATACTATGTCCTATTATAGACAGGCAGGAATATAAGCCCATGATATGCACTGTTATAGATTTGTCTTTTTCTGCTTTTTCATTCTGCCTGGATTTAAAGCCATTGTATAAACGCTGTCTTATCTGTATTATTATATCCTGCGTTTTTATAGAAATCCAGTGTTTTCTGGTCTTTGCTTCCTGTAAGTAACATTATTTTATAACAATTATGTTCTTTTGCAATATTTCTGGCATATTCCAGACATCCAGAGGCAAACCCCTGCTCCCTGTAACTTGCATGTGTAACAACATTTTCTATAAAAGCATATGGACGTACATTTCTTGTAAGGTTTGGGATAATTACGCATACACAAGAAGATACAATCTTTTCATCTATTTCATTAACTATAATATAATGGTTCTGGTCCTGTATAATCTGTTCCCATGTATCTGCCAGATGTATAGATTGTTCTGGGACAGATTCTTCATGCAGGTATAAATATAATTTAAGTATTTCCAATAAATCTTCTTTTTTAGCTTCACGTACCATAATAATTGCCTTATAATCCTTTCTTTCCTGCTGGAAAATTTCTGGACAGTATTTTATTTTCTGTCCTCTGCATATACTATACCTCCATATACTGCTTGATTTCACTCCAAGTTTTTACTGTCAGGATATTTTTATCCATAGAATGCTTTTCTTCCATTGTGTAAGGCATATCAAGCGCTCCTATGTACCATACCGGCAACATGCCAGCATTTAAGGAGCCTTTTACATCGCACTCATACTGGTCTCCGATATACCAGACTTCATCAGGCTGTAATCCAGCCTTTTCCAAAGCCAGATCAAATATCCTTTTGTTTGGTTTGCGGAAGATAAAATTACTTGAAGTAATAATAAATTCAAAAGCATTTTCTGGAAGCAGCCTGTTTATACGTTCTGCAACCACAGAAGGAGCATAAGAAATATTACTGATTACACCTGTGCGGATACCTTTGTTTTTCAAATATCCCAGAAAATCTTTTATACCCTCTGTCGGCGTTCCTGGAGCAGCGGCATTCCAGAATACTGTATCAATTTCAGAGTTGCTTAATGCAATCTCTATTCCCTGAGATTCATAAAGATAAGGCGTAAACATTGTATTGGGTATCTCTATCTGAAACAAGTGTCTTTTCACAGGATCAAATCTTTCCAATTCCTGGTTTATTTCATTTGCTTTGGCTTGAACCTGCTCTGCTGGCAAATTATACTTATTTCTTGTAGCATATTGTAAAACAGCCTCTGTTCCCTTTACTCCGTCAAACTTCTGTTCTGCAATAAGCGTCTGGCCATAATCAAACAATATCATTTTGGGTATTTTCATGTAATTTACCTCCATATTCAAAATCTCTCTTTTGTATCAGTAATTCCAATACAAGCGCCTCCCGTTCCAATACACCATTTATTCTTGGAGAACCATTTAATATCAAAGTTTTCATAATAACCTTATTCCGGATTCTCTAAATAACCAGTTACAAATCTATCATATCATATTTGGGGATATTCATCATCAATTTGTACAAAAAAATAACTACAAATTCACAATTGCCATATATATGCATAAAATAATAATAAATACTGTGTATTAATAAGCGCAGAAATGAGGTAAATATTATGCCAGCTTCGATATGGTTACAACAGTCAGATAATATAGGATATTTCCGTGCAAATGTAACTTCAATAATTGCTTCAAGACCAGTTGTAGGTGCCAGGGTCCAGGTTACAGATGAAAACAATCCTGGTGAAATAATTGAAGAAGTAGAAACAGACATTTCAGGACAGACTGAACCCGTTGAACTTCCAACACCACCTCTTGAATACAGCATGGAACCAGTTGCAGGACAGCCTTATTCAGTATATAACATAAAAGTATCTGCACCTGGTTTTGAAACTGTAGAAGTTTCAGGTGCAGAAATACTTCCAGGACAGACTGCTGTACAGAACATTTCAATGATACCTTTGGACGAATCTCTGGGTGAAAGTGAAGAACTCTATGTAATACCACCACATACCCTGTATGGTACTTATCCACCTAAAATAGCAGAAAGTGAAATAAAAGATACCCAGGAAACAGGTGAAATCGTTTTAAGCCGTGTGGTAATCCCCTCTGGTGTCTGAATTCCATAACCTTCTTACACTTCCAGCATCCCACTTGGCATAATTGCTGCCTGTACAGTATACTTCTTTAGTAACATTATATACAGATGGTTTGTTTATCTTATGGCTGTTAAGCCAGCCAGCTATTTCATATGAAGTATATCCATTATTTTTAAATTCTTTAATTTGCTTTAATATCTCCATTGTCTGGTCTTCCTCAAGTACACGTATGCCATTCTTTATTTTTATACAATAGCCATATGGTGCAGCACCGCCAGTATAACCTCCCTGTGATTTGACATACTGTTTCACTATAGATACCTTTCTTCCCAAGTCCCTTGCGTACCACTCATTAATAATATTTTTAAGGCCCATAGAAAAACCGCCTGGCATATTATTAAAACTGTCATAACCATCTGAGACTGCTACAAACCTTATACCATATGCTGGAAAAACTTTTTCAGTATATTCCCCTGCAAGTATATAATTTCTGCCAATTCTTGAAAAATCTTTAACAACAAGGGCATCTATTTTATACTGTACTATATCAGATATAAGATTTTTCCATGCAGGCCTTTCAAAGTCCATGCCTGAATAACCTGTATCAGTATATACATTTGTAAATTCCATTGAATTATCTTCGATATACCTTCTGGCAATAATTATCTGGTTTTCTATTGTCATGTCTTTATTATTATTATGTTTTCTTGAAACTCTTGCATATATTCCTGCACGTTCTTTCATTACCAGCCTCCTTTTAGTAATGTTTTTTCCTTAAGTCTGTTTTCTGTACTTTTTCAAATACATCTTTTGTAATTATAGGCGTTACTGCCCCTTCAACACGTATCCACTCATTTTTAGGAAGCTTTTTTCTTACAGGAAGCTTATAACTAAGCTTTTTATCTTTTCCCTGAATCATAACACCTGTATATATTTCATTAGATAATATACGTCTTACAGCAACAGGTGTCCATACTGGCATTTCATTTTTGGCAAATGAAGTTGTATATTTGCTATTATTCAGTTTCTTATATACAAGTGGTGATGGTATATTCTGCGAATTAAGTTTAGATGCTATTTTTTCAGCAGAATTTCCATTAATCCTCATATCAAAAATCTGGCGTACTACTTCTGCTGCCACCTGGTCTACAGCAAGTTTTCCAGGTGCACCTTCCTGCCTTATATAGCCATATACCGCAAATGCGCCTATATATATGCCCTGTTTCCTCCTTGCTTCTTGCTGCCACCGCACTTTATTTGAAATATCACGGCAATAGGCATCATTAACCAGGCTCATCACAGGCATAAAAAGCGAATCTTCAAAAAAACCACTGCTGCCACTGTCATAATTATCACAGACTGCAATAAACCGTATTCCAAGTTGTGGGAAAATATATCTTATATACCGTCCTGTTTCTATATAATCCCTTCCAAACCTTGATAAATCCTTAACAATTATACACTCAATATTTCCAGAAAATACATTGGCAAGCAGGTCTTTTATCCCTGGTCTTTCAAATGTAATGCCACTATAACCATCATCACACCATTCGCCTGCAAATTCCATATCATTATGTGCATTTATAAATTCCTTTACTATCATGCGCTGTCCTGGAATACTGTTACTTTTATTATCTGTTTCCTTTGAAATACGCAAATATATGCCACATTTCATAACAATGTCCTTTCTGCCTGGCATGGCTTAAAGTCCACATCCCAACCCTGTTCCTGTTCAAGCATAAAAAGAGCCATACATTCAATAAAACTTGCTGGCTCTTCCACATTATCATAATGGCATGTTATTTCTTCTGTGAAATCCTGGATAACTTGCATACCATTTATAACTCCTGTTTTTAATTATATTATTCTTTAAATAAAAAATATATTACCTTTCTTCTATACTTTCTATAAAATCCTTTACTTCCTGCCATGCCTGCTTGGACTCTGGAAGCATGTCCATTGCCATCTGGAACACATGGAACATGCCATCATATATACTTATCTTTGTGTCACAGCCTGCTTCTTTTGCTTTGTCAGCCGCATCAACAGAATCACTTAAAAGCATTTCAATGCTTCCAACCTGGAAAAGCATACGTGGCAGACCTTTGAAATCCCCAAATAATGGAGAAATATAGGGGTTGTCAGGCTCATTAGTTCCAATATATTCACCATTATAAATCATACTCTCACGTGTATTGCCAAATAATGGGTCAAGTTCATAGTTTGTTTCATATGATGCACCAGATGCTGTGAGGTCTGTCCAAGGTGACATAAGGACAAGGGCAGCAGGCAGATTTATGCCATTGTCACGCAAATACCCTGCAAGGGCAAGTGAAAGCCCGCCGCCTGCAGAATCACCTGCAACTATTATATTATTACCACTATACCCAATGTCAAGCAGCCATTTATATGCAGTTACTGCATCCTCTAAAGCAGCTGGATATGGGTTTTCAGGTGCAACACGGTAATCAATAGTAAGTACCTTCATGCCTCCTTTCATGTCACTATAATATTTTGCAAAACTTCTATAAGCATTCCTCATCTTTCCGATATATCCGCCGCCATGCAGCTGTAATACAACACAATCTGACTTTACCTCTGGTGGTTCTAAAAATTCCATTTCAAAATTCTTCGTTTTGATTTCAAGCACAGAGTAACCAGCAGGACATCTCCATGGTGGTTCTACAAGCCTGCGCCTGAATGTGCCCTTTTTGATTCCAGGTCCTATAAGATGGTCAGATGTTGCAATGCTTATTAATTCACGTACTATTTTCGCTTTTAAGCTGATATTATCTTTCATTGTTTACCTCACTATTTATATATAAAATCTTTTCTTAAGTTCACTCTCCGCTTTCTTACCACCTATTACAAGACAAGATGTAAATATAAATGCAGACACCCCAAATGACAGCCACGGAAGCAAAGGCCCGTTTACACAGCCTGCCAGGTACAGCCCCATATGGAATATACTGGCTATAAGGGCAAATATCTGTATTAAAAGGTAACTTTGCCAGTTTTTGTAATTAATAAGCATACACATTAATATTACAGCATCCATAAGAAGTATAATTAATGGAATACCTATATTAAATGACCATCCACTGAATCCAAGTGCAAAATCTATTATAACTACAAGAAGCATGGCTCCTAGTATCTGCACAAATATTTTTACAATATGCCCATTACGTTTATTTACAGTATACTGGAGAGTAAGCACCAGATAAAACAATGCCCCGCCAGTAATAACAGACCACTTTATACCATAATAATTATAATAATTAATAACTATAAGGAATATTTCAAGGACTACTGCAAAATAAGTAATAATATTTATAGCCCTTTTTAACATCCTTGTCTTATTCCTTATATCAGGATATATATTTTCCGTACCACTTCCATCACCTGACAAAACCATGCCACAGAAAAGACATCTTGATGTTTCATCATTAATATCTATACCACACCGTTTACATCTATTCATAATACACCCCGTTGCTTTCTATTGTTACATTCACCCCATGTTCTGAAAGAAGGCTGAAAAACCTTCTTTGTATAGATACATCAGCAAGTGTTGATGTAAATGTAAATACAAGCCTCCCATTATAGGAAACTACTGCACCTTTAATATTCTGTCCAGTTGATACAGATATCATAGAATAAAAATCTTTAATATAATCTCTATAAACATCATCTATAGTTATATTACCTATATTAGTAAGTGTAGTAGTACCCGCTTTTGCAGAAGACCTGTATACAAACTTCATAGCAAGTTTTTTAATAAAAAATGGCACAAAACGCAACAGGATATTTTTCTGGTTAGATACATTATAGGAAAAAAGCTCTTCAAGATGTTCTTTATTTATCTGTCCTTTAAGGCTTTCCCTTATTTTTGCAAGCACTTCTTCAAATGTATAATCATCTTTTTCAGTTTTAAAAAGTGCACTGACCATTACAAAAAAGTTCCTTGTAGTCATTGAATCAAAGTAAGGCCTTAAATTAACAGGTACACATACAACAACAGGCTTTGAAGAAACTTGTCCATGCAGATATTCAGAATAAATTGAAAATGCCATAAGCCCTGTCAGATATTCATTTATACTGGCACCAAAACTTTTA
The DNA here is from genome assembly GCA_948794795.1 of uncultured Lachnospiraceae bacterium. GTDB lineage: Bacteria > Bacillota > Clostridia > Lachnospirales > Lachnospiraceae > Butyribacter. Next base: position 26,983 of record CAQGLR010000036.1, read on the forward strand.
CATGCTTTTTTAATTTCTTCTAATTGCATATATCCATGTATAACACCAAGTTCCCCTGCTGGAAGCCTCTCCCCCTTTACTTCTACAGCCCTTGCTGTCTTATAACCTTTTGCATGGCTTTTCCTGTAATTCTTAAGGTAACTGTCTTCTGTATTAAGTGACGTAACATCTGAGAGCCCTTCCTCCATATCGCCACCAAGTCCAGGATGTCTAAGGCGCAAATACTGGTACGTAAGTTCCCTTAGAAAATTAATGCCACCCATACCGTCAGCCAGTACATGGAATACTTCAAGGTTAATCCTGTTCTTATAGTATGTCACCCTGAAAAGATAATTATTATTAAGATATGGTTCAATATACCGGCATGGATAATCACTTTCTTTTTCAACAAGTGGAGGCATTTTATGGTTGGTTTCAAAATAATACCAGAACACACCCCTTCTCATATGCACATTAAAAGTATCAAATTCAGGCAGGACCATATCAAGTGCTCTCTGCAGCAGTTTCCCGTCTATTTCCTCATGCAGGCTGACTGCTATCCTGTATACATTAGTCATTGTATGTGTAGCAATAGCAGGAAAAAGATTAGCCGTATTATCAAGCTTCTGCCAGCTGTTCTTTTTTGTACTTTTATATCCAGCCCGCAGGCGTCTCGCATCTTCCCTGTCTTGTCTGGCGGATGCCTTTTTAACATTACTCTTTTTCATTCCAATATAGCCTTTCCAACAATAATCCAATATTATCTGGTTATTATAACATGTTTTCCATTATATGAAAAGACCATCACACACCATCCCCCGAATTTATAATAGTCCATGACGGGCCTCCATCAGACAGGAACGCTAAAAATTACTATGTAAGATATAAAGATTACATTAAAAATGTAGCTTCCAGTGAAATTTATGCAACATGGCCAGAAGCTACAATATTTGCCAATATACTTGCAATACAGTCAATAACACTTAACAGGGTTTATACAGAGTGGTACCGTAATAAAGGATATGATTTTACTATTACATCTTCTACTGCTTATGACCAGAAATGGATTCCTGGACGTAATATATTTGACAGTATATCACGTGCAGTTGACACAATTTTTGCTAATTACCTTTCTAAACCAAATGTAACACAGCCTTTATTTACACAGTATTGTGATGGCAAGCAGGTATCATGCCCAGACTGGATGCGCCAGTGGGATTCTAAATACCTTGGAGACCAGGGATATTCCGCTATTGAAATACTTAGGACTTTTTATGGAAGCTCAATTTATATTAATACTTCTGAAGAAATATCAGGAGTACCTGCCTCATGGCCCGGTTTTGAGCTGGTTATAGGTTCAAATAATAGCAAAGTTAAACAAATGCAGGACCAGTTAAATGTTATATCAAGGGCTTACCCGCTGATTCCTAAAATTGCATCAGATGGTATATATGGACCAAAGACAGCTAATGCAGTAAAAGTGTTCCAGCAGGTATTTAACCTGCCACAGACAGGGGTTGTTGACTTCTCAACATGGTATAAGATTTCTATTAAATACGTAAAACGGAGAAAAAGTATAAATTAATATGAAGAAAACCAACAGTTATTTAATAATTTTTAAAATAAACTGCTGGTTTTTAAATGTTACAAAATATTACCAAAGCTCTTTAACTATATATTGTAATTTTAAATATTGATTTTTAATTTTTTCAACAAAGCTTTCTTTATTTCTCCATTGACAGTCATTTCTTCATCACGCTGGAAATCCTTAATAGCATTCTTGGTTTTTGTTCCATAAATACCATCTGCTTTACCGCAATTATAACCTAATTTATTAAGCTTTTTCTGTACTTTCTTCACTATTGAAGACTGATAATACTTACCTGTCTTTTTAGTATAAGAAGATGATGAAGACGAAGAAGAAGTTTTAGCAGATGATGAATACGGACATACACCATTTTTATGTAAGTGTGCTGGATATCCTCCACAGTGATAATGGTAACTGCCCAACCCACTTACATTTTTGTTGTCACGGTGTCCACCTGAACTGTCTGTCCTTCCAGAATGTGCCGCTGCATTGTACGGAAGCAGTAAAACAAGACACATAAACATAATTGCTATCTTTTTAAAATGTTTCATATTTAATTCCCCCTTTGTATAGTTTGAAATAGATAACGGACATATTATATCACACTACAAGGGGTGTGTGAATAACAAAAAGTATAATTATTATTTTTGTGCTTATACAATGTAAATACATATTCTTATTTTAATAATTTTTTTATATTTTCTTGAAAGTCGTTTTCTAAAATTTTTTTATACACATTTTGCATTTTTTTACCTAATCCGATTGACATGTTTATATTTTCTTCCCATGCTGTTCTATTAGTTTTAATTCTTTCCGCCATTGAATTAGCTTGTGAAATACGAATGTTTTTCGGTGGATTACAACCATATTTCTTTTTAAAAATTTTCTTTTTTTGCCGTTTATTAATAATATCACCTCTTTTTTGTAATAATCTTCCACTATGCTTATTTATCTGTTCCTACTGGTTCCCATGCTGTTGAAAAACTTCCGTTTTTAAATAATTCTGCTATACCTGTAATCTGCTTAAGCCTGGTAAGTTCTTCCAAATCCATACCAAGATGTTTAGCAATCCAGGTATCGGGCTTGCCAATATTATGTAACTCTGCAACTATATTACTCATAAGTCCAACGTCATGGTTTCCCCTTGCCCTGTTATGACGTATGGTACTCGCCATACGTTCTCCTATTGGTTTATCTATAACAGATACAGGGATACAGCCATCTTCACGTTTATATATGTCCTTATGTTCTAACATTATCATGTACCTGTGAAAGCCATCCACTATTTCGTATTTGTCTTCTTGTTCATTATAGTAGCAAACAATAGGCATAGTATATCCATCTTCTTTAATACTATCATATAACAGATACATTTCTGGTGTAGCTACTTCGTTGGGATTGTACCCATTTGGACTGATTTTTTCAACAGGGACACGGATTACATTATATGCTGGACTTGTATATTTCATGGTTTACCTCCTATAAATGCGCTATATTTGGCTTTGATTTCATCTGAACGCTGTTTCTTTTTTGTGGCATCCCTGCAGCTGCTATGTGTCCCATCTGGGTCATTTTTCAAAATGCGGCGGCAGATTATTTTCCATACTGGTGATTTATCTGTTTCTGCAGTATCCAGGTTTTTGGTGTACTGTTCCCGGACATGTCCAGGAAGTGTACTAAGCAAAAACAATGCATATTGTTTCCATGTTAATCCGTCTGGCAGCTGGATATCCCTATAAGCCATTGCTGTTGTTTTTGCGTATATTGATGCAAAATTAACACCATCTACCCTTTTTAGAAGATGTTCCCATGTAACAGGTTCAATAATTTTATACAGCTGTAATGATTCTTTTGCCCAGTCGTGGAATGGTGAAGCTACACGCATTTTGTTTAATGGAACACCTGCCATATAGTATAAATCGTACAATTTATTATAGTCAAAATTAAATTTTCCTACAGCTGTCCAAATATCTTCAACTTTCCAGTCATAAATAGGGGCTGCTGCATAAACATTATTAAATTGCCTGGTAAGCCAGCGTTGTCCTTTGTATGCATTTTTCTTATTAACTATAGATGAATACCTGTGCAATGATTCATCTGCACAAATTCCTACAAGGCAGCAGGTTTTTACACCGTTATGTTTTTTATGGTAATATAAGCTGAATTGCTTATAAAACTTTTCTTCTGGCATTTTATCTATATAAAATCCAAAATCATTGTTATCAATATTATATACATATGGTTTATCCGGCATTTCACGAACCCATAAATCTTTTTTACCGGGATCCCATGTATGCCAATACATTTCATGGCTGGACAATGCTGTCCTGACAGCCATAGGCATACATGACCAGTACAGGTATGAAATATCTTCATACCTGGCAAATATACGTCCTACAAATTCTGTTGTTTTCTGGTACTGCGCTTCAAAATCCTGGTGGAATATACCAATTTTTTTATTTATACCATGTTCTTGCATATATTTGAATACCATCTGTAACATTATCCCTGAGTCTTTTCCACCTGAAAATGCTATATAAATGTTATCAAATTCAGAAAATATAAAATCCATGCGCATTACAAATGCATCATATACAGAAATATTAAGATATGCTTTTTCTATTTTTATCCCCTCCCTCATATCCATAAATTATTTTTTGTAATTTATTTTTTATACCAACGCAATTTTTAATATCTGATTTAAGGGAATCTAACAGGCTTTCCTTTCTATGCAGACAGTCTAAAATCTTTACATCTATTGTATCCTGGGCACAAATATCTGTTATATTTACATCTGACGCTTGTCCTATCCTGTGTATCCTGTCCTCGCTTTGCAGGCGTGTACCCAGATCCCAGTCATTTGACATATATATAATATTATGGCAAAACTGTAAGTTTAGGGAATATCCTGCACAATTACGGTTAGCCACAAGATATTTTTTATCACCTGCGAACTGCTTAAGCGACTGTTCACGTTCTTTATGTGGTACTTTCCCATCAAAGCGGGCGGCTTCTGGAAGAATGTTGCAGAGCTGCTCAATTTCTGATTCATAGTGACAAAATATAATTGCTTTTTCATCATTTCCTGCCAGTATATCTAGCAGTAACCCTATACGGGGATTGTCTAGTGGGTTATCAAAAAATTCAAACGTTTCAAAATGGTTTCCTACAGTATTGAATTGCAGCCGTTTTCCGGAAATTACCGCTTGCAGTCCTGCAAATAAACGGTATATTGTTTCTGGTTTAAATTCATCAACCTCATATAGCAGGCGTTCACTAACGTTGTAGTACTCTTCCTGCTGTCCATCCGTCAGGCAGAAATATTCAGTATAATAATGTTTACCTGGTAATTCCAGACATTCTTTTTTTGTAATCTGGAATGTATAAGGTTCTATTTTTTCTGCGAGGACATCTGTTTTTAAAACCCTGCGTAGCTGTCCATATTCGTTATACTCAAGATGGTTTGCTGCAAAACTCCAATAACTTTTATATCCTAAAATCCTCCAGTCCAATAAATAAAACTGTGCAAATAAATCTGCTTCGTTACGTGAAACAGGTGTGCCATTTAATATTATTCTATAGACACATTCCTGGCTTAATGCTGTAATGCGTTCCGTCCTGTATGCCTTTGGGTTTTTAATTAACAGGCTTTCATCTACAACCAGAAAACACTTGCTTTCCTGCACTAAATCCAGCAGATATAAATTTGTCTGGATGCTGGAACTTAGGGTTTCAATACCGCATATAGTGAATTTATCCAGCATTTCATTTGGACAATGTCTGGCTATTTCCCGTTTTATATTTCCTTTTGCGGAACAAGGGCATAGCCATACCACATGGTTGATTTTTTCGGATTCAAACCGTATTCTTGCAATTTCCAGTGTGGTTATTGTTTTCCCAGTACCCTGTTCCATAAATAGGGCACCAACTTTTAATTTTATAAGTTTTTTTACAGCCAGTTTTTGATGCGGCAGTAACTCATTTTTTAATTTCATAGATTATCCCCATCTATTCATCTGTTAAATCTTCTATAATTGCTCCTGTGTGATTTAATACTTTGGCAATTCTTTCTTTATCACTTAAAATTTTATCTTTTGAAGCAGTAATACCTCTTACCGTAAATCCTTTTTCTGTTTGTTTATACTCCTCTATTTTTTCTTGTGCTTTTTTAGATATATTAAACCCCATAGTTTCAGCAAAATCTTCAACTTCATTGTAAAATTCTACAGAAACCATTACACTTCCATCTTTCCATTTAGCTCCTGGTAATTTTTTTGCCAGTGAAAAAAGATTATCATTTCTTCCACACCATGTTATAGCTAGTTTCCCATCAAAACATTTAACCCAGCGGTCTTTCTCTGGCTCAAATGTCCCAGAAACAGCCATATCCTTGGAAATTTCATCAAAAAAACAAACTGTATACCCTGCAAGAAGTAATTTATTTCCTAATTCTGCAGCCCGCTCTGCAGCATTACCTGTATATTCTGTTATTTTTCTACGCCACAATGCACCATCCCATTTATAATTTAGTTTTTTTACAATGGCAATAAAATCCATGTCTTTTATATAACATGCAAATATTACCCCGTCTTTATATTCCAGCGTTACCACACCACTTTTTTTATTTTGCACATCAGGTACAACAGTTAATTCTTCTTTTTTATTTTTTTCTATTGATTTTTTTATGTCAATACTATCTTTGGCACGCCTGCAATATTTCCTGTAGTTTTCAACTATCACGGCCAGGCATCCATTCCTGTTATCAATCCAGAACCTGGAATTTGTATATTTATTTAATGCATAATCCACAGCAGAAGAAAGTTCTTCTTTGGAAGTAATAACCTTTTTGTATTCCTTATTAATAACGGATATTTTCACATCTTCAAGGGTATACCCATTCACAATATCGCTCTTTTCTGCCATAAGGCTTTTTACTTTTTCATATCTTTCATTAAAATTTTCAATTTTTTCTTCATATTCACTAATCATTTCAGCACGTAGCTCATCTGCCCATGTTACTTGTTTTTCAGTTCCAGACAGTTCTGGCAGTTCCACTTTGCAGTCCATCTAATCCCTCCTTACGGATTCCATCTACTAATTCAGACAGGATGGTATAATATTTACCATCCTGTCTCTTCCTGGATTTACTTGGCCATTATGATTCTGGATAATACTTCATTTCTTCTCGGATGGCACGTCCTAATTCATCCAATGCTTCTCTTTGTTCATTACGTCTTTTATTAAAAAATGCTTTCCCCTCTGGTAGTTCTGCAAGTTCATCCTGCCATTTATCCACTTCTCCATATATTGCCTCTTCAACAGTACAGTTTTCTATCTTTTTTATAAGTTCTTCTCCTCTTGTCATATTGTTTACACTCCTTTTTTTATTTGATTTATTTTTACTATCTTCATTTTTTGCTATCTATCTGTTATAAAACGCTCTTTTGCCATTATTCCCTATCTTCTCCATTTCTTCAATGGAATAACCAGAAAGATATTTACTCTGTGGTGTTGCACCTAACCCTGGCATGCCAGCTTCGTGCTGGTAAAGATATTTTATTAAAATTTCACAAAGTTTCTCCGTAATCTCCTCTGGCGCATCATTAGTTATATGTAAATATCCGTCTTTACAATTCCTTGTGTCATTAATTAACTCCCAGCCGCTCTCATTAAATTTAACTTCACATGCACCACCAGAATAACTGTCTGCTTTTAAAATGATTTCTGTTGCTTTCATAAGCTTTACCCTCCAACCATATTGGCTGCCTTTCAAACTTTATTTGATTTATTTATAATTATCTGTTATACTGTTTTTACAGTTGGGGCGGTGGCAAGCCCGCCCTTTCTGTGAACCTTTATTTTGATTATTCTAAAATCATTTTTTCAATTCCTGCTGTATCAATGCTGTATGATGTCAGTTTAATCTTTGTTACTTCAATCTGTATGTCCAGTTCTTTATTTGTTGCTGTTTCTGCCGCTTTAATCCTTAGCAGGTTGATATAATTATCAATAAGGATTTGTTTTACTTCCTGTTCTGTCATTTCCTCGCTCATCTTTACTCCTTTCCCCTTGAGGTTTTGCTTGCCCTCTGCCTTGCCGGATATTGTCCTTATTTCCTTTGGACAATTATAGTATAACATTTTGTGCCTTATATGTCAATACTTTTTTGTGCCTTATTTTAAAATTTTTTCTTCCCTCTCTAATTTTTCCGCAACAGCCAATTTTATAAAATTATTTATACTACTATATCCAGCCTTTTCAATGCGTTTTTTTGTGCCAGCATCAAAACGGCAGTTCACACGCTCAAACTTATCATCATATTTATAAACTGCCTTTCTCTGTGCTTCTGTTGTTTTTCTTTCTTTTTCCATATATTCCACTCCCTTTCTGTATAGTTTCTTTTATATTACTTGTTTTTGTGCCTTATGTCAAGCAATTAATTAATTTTTTCTCTTTATAAAAAATTATTCTTTGTGCTTTATGCATATTGAACAATAAACCCATAGTTTTTGTGCCTTATATTTGTTGCTTATTGCATATTGTTTTTGTGCCTTATATGTGTTAATATATAACCATAGCAAGGAAACAACCAATAAATATAAAAAGAGAGGTAAAGCACTATGAAATACAATATGAAAGAAATAATGACAAGAGCATGGGAAATAAAAAGAGAAAATACAGAGAATATGTTTAGTTTATGCCTTAAAATGGCATGGGCAGAAGCAAAGGAAGCTGGAAGCAGGAAAGAAGAGAAGAGTTTAAAAGAAAAGCTGGTTGATAAATTAAATTTCATTGTAAGTGATGCAGCAGGTTTTTACACATACAGTGTTTATGTATCTGATTGGGAAAAATACGGAAAAAGCAGGACATACTTTGCAGTATACGAGACCTGCAAGTATTCAAAGCACAATGCTAAATATGACTACGGTTTTTACGATAACCAGACAGGTAAATATGTAGCAGGACGCCATGACTTAACAGATAACTGCAGCCTTGGCGGCAGGCATCATCTTGACTGTAGTATTGAATTTTAATGCACTATGAGGTTTTTTCCAAAAACGGAATAAACCCAACACCATCTTGATTGCAGTATTGAATTTTAATGCACAGCCCTACACTTATGGTGCATGGCAGAAGCCAGTTAAATAAATAAAGAAAGCAGAGGTATAGAATATGTGTAAAATAATCCAGTTCCCAGTTAAAGAAAGCAATAGTTATAAAAACCTGGTAATGTTTTTTGATGAATGTGACACCATAGAAAATTGTAATTTTTATTTAGAAGCTGTAGAAGTATCATATAAAAATGGATATATTTCAGAAAAAGAAATGTACACATTGCGCAGGATTGGCAGGCAGAAACGTTTAAAATTAGCAAATCCTGTAAAAGAACCAGAAAAAGCAGAAGAGCCAGGAACATACTGTTATACCCCAGAAATGGGAGAACAAAAGCCAGCTAACTGCCAGATGGAAGCAAGCAGGGCATATTATGGAAAACATTTTTTTATCTATACATTGTTAGAGATTAAGGGCAGAGGCATTACATTTATTAAAAAATGTAATGACGGGCGCAACGAATACCAGGTTACAAATCTGGCTTTTGAAAAATTAAAAAAGCAATATTCTATTTCAATGAAACTTTGCCTTGATTAGTTAAGATACCAAGATATCCTTGGTATCTTTTTCAGTTAAATGTATAAAAACATAACATAAATATAAAACCACCTTGTTTTATTATTAAACTAAGGCGGTTTATAAAAACTTATGTGTTTAAAAAATATTATTTAGGAACAGACCTGCTATGAGTTCTGGTTTTAGTATTGTTATATTTAAAAATACTCTTAAAGCCGGACCCCAAAATATACTAATTAAATCAATATATTATGCTAAATCAATATATTATGCATAATTTCCATAATCTTTCTTATAATTATCTTTATAAAGTTTTTGTCTTTTGTTTGCTAATTTCTCACATAAAAAGTAGAAAAAGACTGTTATTAAACAACTTATAATAACAACAGATAATGCTATAACCCATTTGGCAGCAGTGCGTATTTCTCCAAACACACCGAGAAAATATCCAAAAGTTAAACAAATAAACGCTACTCTGTTTAAATATATATCTTTTAGTTTGTAAGACACATCAATATTATCAACCCATGCCTGCGTTTGCTGTTCACCCGTTGAAACACTGTTTATTATTTCATTATTTATCTCTGTTTGCTTATTTCCAAAAGAATGAATTAACAAAATAAGAGCTCCGCATACCTGCAAAGATATAGCTAATACATAAATAATTTCCATGACAAAATCCTCCTTCATAATAAATATTTGTATTTTATCACATAGCAAAGAGATTGTCATTTTATTTTTTCTATATTATGGTTTTAATTAATAAATTGTCTTGTTATGATTTAATACACCCTTTACTATTGCCCTTGCCACGTCATCCCTGTCACTGGTGTATAACATATAGTCGTCTTTATCATCTACGAAACAAGTTTCAATTAATATTGCTGGGGCTTTTGTATGGTTTAAGAAGTATAAGTCTGCTCTGGTTTTGACACCACGGTTAATAAATCCAATCCTTTCCATCTGGTTGCATATTCTCTTTGCAATATCCCCTTTATCTGCCACATTTTCTGTCAACAGTACCTCCATACCGCCTATCCTACCATCACCCTTTTTGTCACTCCTGCCACTGTTAAAATGTATAGATATATGCAGGTCTGCATCTGCTACAGCATTGCATTTAGCACAGATTTTACGCAGGACATCCCCCTGGCTTGTACCGTTATTTACAGTACAGTTTACAGCTTTTATACCATTTTTCTTTAACAGTTTTATTACTTTTCTGGTTATGTACCTGGCTTCTATAGATTCATCTAGTAAATCGGATGCGCCACAGGCAATTTTTCCAGAAGGGTTGTGTCCTGCATGGACTGTTACTTTTCTAATCTTTTCCATTATTTAATCATCTCCCATTATTTCTAAACTGATACCCTCCATTACCGCCCTTGCTTCAAGCACTGCAATGTAGTCTGTCATAGCCTTAATCTGCATATTGTATGTACTTCTTGGACAAACTGGTTCAAATTTCAGTTCTTCTTTATCCCATTTTTCAAGCATTGCCACCAACTTCTGGTAACGAATAACATTTTGCTGGTATTCTGCCTTGAATCTCTCCTTGTAATCTGCACTGTTCATCATCTCAACTGTATCTCTTAATTCCATATCTTTTTACCTTTCCTTTCTAAAAATTATTCTTTAACTTCTGGTAGTCCTGCAACTGATGTTAAAACTGACAATACGCCTGCCAGTCCTGATGTTGATATGACAACCAGCCAGTTTACATCCCCCATTGCTGCCGCTGTACCTATTGTTGCAATGGCAGTCTGTGCCATTGTTTTTATTGCCCTGATGCCAGCAGCATTGCACCATTTTATATGCTTTTCATTTAACATAATTTCCCTCCTTAAAATCCTAAATGTGTAGCTATAAAACCTAGAATTATACCTGTAACAGCTGTTATTATGTATCCTGTTACCTGCCTCCACTTCTCCCCGTCCCTGGCTTCCAGGGCTTCAAGGCGTTTCTCCTGGCGTTCCAGTGTTTCCCTGGAACTTTCCAGTATGGCAGTTAATTTCTCTACATTGGCATTTATAGCAGCTAAATTATCCATTGCTTCCAGGTCGTCAAGACGGCTTGCCTGTTCTGACTGGACCTTTGCCATGTTTTCCATCGATACGGCAAGACGTTCAATATTGGTGGTCAGTGCCTGCATCTGCCTGGTTGTGTCTTCTAATACTGCCACCCTCCGCCCAAGTCTTTTGTCTTCATCTGCAAGCCTCTGGTTTTCTGTTTCCATCCTTTTGCAGAACTCATCATGTTCCGCCCGTGTGATTGGTGTGTCCATCCTGCACCTCCTTTTATGAAATAAAAAAAGAGCCTAAGCTCCTTGTTTAATTATGTTTTCTAAAACTTTTATACGGTTTTCCAGGTCTTCAATCTTTTTCTCCTGTTCCTGGTTCTGCTGGTATAATATCTGGCAGAACCTTATAACATCAGAAATTAGTTCTTCATAACGTATCCCATATGTATATTCTCCTGGAATTTCCTTGATTTTAATTTCTTTACTGCCATCTTCTTTTATGGTTTCAATTTCTTCTGTTTTTGGAGATTTAATAAAAGCAGCATGGTCATCCAGGCCAATATCCTTCATCAGTTCCTCAAAATCCTGCGCAATTATTCCGTGGTGTGGTCTTCCAGATTCACCGTTTATACGTTTAAATACTACTGGACGCAGTCCCATTACCAGCCTGGTTAATTCTTCATCTGTCATGCTTGTGTCTTCATAACTGCTTTTACTGCCTATGTATGATATTCCTTTTTTCTCATTCCTGTCTGATGTGGAAATTGAGCCATTTGTTGCATATATTTGGTTCCAACGGTAATATGGCAACCCCAGGGTGCCTTTGTTATCATCCCCTGGTGTAATCCCATTATCCCCTGTTGCTTCATTAGCAAGCCACACACTAACACCATAACTTAAAGTAGAGATATCATCAGAAGTTATATTAAATATAGCACATCTTGTACCAGAACCTCCAGAAACTTTTGCACCAGGTAAATAAAGATAACTATTAATGCCTACAATACGGTTTACACGTATATATGACCCTTTAAAATCTACATTTCCAGTAACTGTCCCACCACTTGCGGGAAGTGCTCCTACTTCGCTTGCTGTATATGCTGGTTTACTGGCTGCTTTCGCCCATCCATATACATCACTCGCAGGCATTGAAGAGGGGAAATCTGTTATGTCTGATTTGCTGTGCCTGTGTGCTGCTGGTGCAAGGTTTGATGGCTTATCCTGTAAATCGTTATAACTTCCAGTAAATGCTACTGGCTTTAAGTCTGAAAAATACTTTGCTATCTTTCCAAATATTGTTTTATGTTTT
>CAQGLR010000037.1 GCA_948794795.1 uncultured Lachnospiraceae bacterium
GAGCGATCCTATTGCAGATATGCTTACAAGAATCCGTAATGCAAATACTGCAAAGCATGATACAGTAGATGTGCCTGCTTCAAAGATGAAGATTTCTATCGCAGAAATCCTTTTAAAGGAAGGTTACATTAGAAAGTTTGATATGGTTAATGTAGATGGTATTAAAATGATTCATATTACATTAAAGTATGGCGTAGATAAGAATGACAAGATTATTTCTGGTTTAAAGAGAATTTCAAAACCAGGTCTCCGTGTCTATGCTGGCAAGGAAGAGCTTCCTAAGGTTCTCGGAGGACTTGGCATTGCAATTATTTCTACAAATAAGGGCGTTATGACAGACAAGGAAGCAAGGAAAGCAAATGTTGGCGGTGAAGTTCTTGCATTTATCTGGTAATTGCAAGAACCAGTACGCATTAATATAAACCTAAGAATATGGAGGTGCACGGCATGTCACGTATCGGAAAAATGCCTATCGCGGTACCAGCAGGCGTAACTGTTGATATTGCAGAAAATAATAAAGTGACTGTAAAAGGACCAAAGGGTACTCTTGAAAGGGTACTTCCTGCAGAGATGGAAATTAAGCAGGAAGGTGAGGAAATCCTGGTATCAAGGCCAAATGACCTTAAGAAGATGAAATCACTGCATGGTCTTACAAGAACTCTTGTATACAACATGGTTACAGGTGTTACAGAAGGTTTTTCTAAGGAACTTGAAGTAAATGGTGTTGGTTACAGGGCACAGAAGCAGGGTAAGAAGCTGGTTCTTTCCCTTGGATATTCACATCCTGTAGAGATGGAAGACCCAGAAGGCCTTGAAGTAATAGTTGAAGGACAGAATAAGATTATTGTCAAGGGTATAGATAAGGAGAAAGTCGGACAGTACGCTGCCGAAATCAGGGAAAAGAGAGCTCCAGAGCCATATAAGGGCAAAGGTATTAAATACGCTGATGAGGTTATCAGGCGTAAAGTTGGTAAGACAGGTAAAAAATAAGTAAAGGAGTGAGGATTCAATGATTAAAAAGCAGTCAAGAAGTGAAGTCCGTGCAAAGAAGCACATGAAAGTCCGCAAACGTCTTTCAGGCACAGCAGAAAGACCGCGCCTGGCTGTGTTCAGAAGCAACAGCCATATGTATGCCCAGGTTATAGATGATACTGCTGGAAACACTTTAGTTTCAGCTTCAACTCTCCAGAAGGAAGTTAAGGACGGTTTAGAGAAGACAAATAATATTGAAGCAGCTGCAAAGCTTGGCGGCGTAATCGCTAAAAAGGCACTGGATAAGGGAATTACTACTGTTGTATTTGACAGGGGAGGATTTATTTACCAGGGTAAAGTTAAGGCTTTAGCAGAAGCAGCAAGAGAAGCAGGATTAGAATTCTAATAGATTCAGGAGGAAAATACATGAAACGTACAATTATTGACGCCAGCCAGTTAGAGCTGGAAGATAATGTAGTAACGATTAAGCGTGTAACCAAAGTAGTTAAGGGCGGACGTAACATGAGATTTACTGCATTAGTAGTAGTTGGCGATAAGAACGGGCATGTTGGCGTTGGACTTGGCAAAGCTACTGAAATACCAGAAGCTATCCGTAAAGGAAAGGAAGACGCAACAAAGAAATTAGTTGAAGTTCCTATCGACGAGAATAAGAGTGTACCACATGACTTTATTGGCAAGTTTGGCAGTGCTTCTGTACTTATTAAGAGGGCTCCAGAAGGTACTGGTATTATCGCTGGCGGTCCAGCACGTGCTGTACTTGAGCTTGCAGGTTATAAGAATATCCGTACAAAATCCCTTGGTTCTAATAATAAACAGAATGTTGTACTTGCTGCAATAAATGGTCTTGATAACCTTAAGAAACCTGAGGATGTAGCAAGGGCACGTGGAATATCACTTGAAGAACTTTTAAGCTAGTTTATACTGTTTAGCTTAAATAATAGGAGGCTGATTATGGCAGAGAAGTTAAAGGTTACATTAGTTAAATCTACTATTGGTGCCATTCCAAAACACCGTGCAACTGTTGAAGCTTTAGGCTTAAGGAAGCTTAACAAGACAGTTGAACTGCCTGATAATGATGCAGTCAGGGGCATGATATGGCATGTAAGGCATCTTGTAAAAGTTGAAGAGATTTAATTTTTATAAAAAAGGAAAACAACGCGGTAAGGGATAAGGGCTGCAGCCAGGCAGAAGCGGGGCTGCAAGGGAAAGTTTCCTTGCGGCGTTATTTTTCATAAAAATGCTATACAAACTAAAGGCATTTATGGTATAATATTGATTTGTAGCGTAACAGGACAGGTTTTATGCCTGTTACAGGCTGCAGAATGTAGCGAGGGCATGGACAGTAGTGTCTAAGCAATGCTTCTTTTAAGAGGCATGTACAGGAGAAACTTGCTTATTGCTTGTAATTTATCCTGTGCCCGTGTAGTGAAGAGTGGCTGGAGAGTGCCAGCCTGTATTTTAGGAGGTTATACAATGAATTTATCAGATTTACGTCCAGCAGAAGGTTCAAAGCAGAGCAATAATTTCAGAAGGGGCCGTGGACATGGCTCAGGAAATGGCAAGACTGCAGGTAAAGGACATAAGGGACAGAAAGCACGTTCAGGTGCACCACGCCCTGGTTTTGAAGGTGGCCAGATGCCACTTTACAGGCGTATTCCAAAGAGAGGTTTTACAAACCGCAATTCTAAGGAAATCGTTGCAATTAATGTTGACAGGTTAGAGAAATTTAGTGATGGAGATGTAGTTACTGTTGCAGCATTACTCGAAAAAGGCATCATTAGTAATCCAAAAGATGGAGTTAAGGTACTCGGAAATGGGGAATTAACTAAGAAGCTTACAGTTCAGGTAAATGCATTCAGTAAGGGTGCTATCCAGAAGATTGAGGCTCTTGGTGGAAAAGCTGAGGTGATTTAAGGATGTTCCAGACAGTCCGTAATGCATTTAAAATCAAGGAACTCAGGAATAAGATTTTATATACCCTGGTTGCTTTGGTTATTGTGCGTATAGGATGCCAGCTTCCAGTTCCTGGAGTTGATGCATCTTATATTTCAGAATGGTTTAACAGCCAGAATTCACTTGACTTCTTTAACCAGCTGACAGGTGGTTCTTTCTCATCAATGTCTATATTTGCATTGAATATAACACCATATATTACCGCATCTATTATTGTACAGCTTCTTACTATAGCAATTCCAAGATTAGAAGAGCTGCATAAAGATGGAGAAGAAGGAAGAAAGAAACTTGCAGAGTATACAAGATACCTTACAATCGCACTTTCAGTAATGGAAAGTGCTGCAATGGCAGTAGGATTTGGAAGGAGCGGTTATCTTACAGAAGGTGTTTCATTTACATCTGTATCAATAATAATCGTTTCCTTAACAGCAGGCTCTGCTTATCTTATGTGGTTAGGTGAGCAGATTACAGAAAGAGGCGTAGGAAATGGTATTTCTATAATACTTCTTTATAATATTGTATCAAGGATACCAGAAGATATGGCTAACCTGTATGAGAAGTTTGTATCAGGTGCAAATACTGTAACAAATGGTCTTCTTGGTGCTGTTGTAATTATTGTTGTATTAATCGCAATGGTTGTATTTATTGTAGTTCTTTCTGATGGTGAGAGAAGGATAAGCGTACAGTATTCTAAGAAGACACAGGGAAGAAAACTTGTAGGCGGACAGTCTTCACATATTCCGCTTAAAGTAAATACTGCAGGTGTTATCCCTGTAATCTTTGCTGGTTCACTGTTCTCAATGCCAATAGTTATCGCAAACTTTGCAGGTGTACAGCCAGCATCAGGAGATGGCGCTTCACTGGGGCAGAAGATATTAAAAATCCTTAACCAGAATGCATGGTGTAATTTTGAAAGCTTTGGCGAGTTTAAATATACATTAGGGCTTGT
This sequence comes from uncultured Lachnospiraceae bacterium, assembly GCA_948794795.1. Lineage (GTDB taxonomy): Bacteria > Bacillota > Clostridia > Lachnospirales > Lachnospiraceae > Butyribacter. Next base: position 3,896 of record CAQGLR010000037.1, read on the forward strand.
CATATACATTGCTTTATTAATTTTCTTTGCTTACTTCTATACATCAATAACATTCAATCCACAGGAGATTGCAATTAATATGAAGAAGCAGGGTGGTTTTATACCAGGTATCAGGCCAGGAAAACCAACGACGGATTACCTTACAAAAGTATTAAACAGTATTATCCTTATAGGAGCAATAGGATTATCAGTTGTAGCAGTTGTACCTATCTTCTTCTCAGGCGCATTTGGTGCAGATGTATCATTTGGCGGCACTTCACTTATTATTATAGTTGGTGTTGTACTTGAAACATTAAAGCAGATTGAGTCCCAGATGCTTGTCCGTCATTACAGAGGATTTATAAGTGAATAGAATAAAATGTAATTAAGTAGTTGAAATATGGACGCTTTTAGGTTATTATAAACCTTGAGCGTCCTATTTTAAATAAAGCATGTATATCAGGAAGGAGAAAATAATTATGAAAATTATTATGTTAGGTGCACCAGGAGCTGGTAAAGGGACATACGCAAAGCAGATTACACAGAAGTATGATATTCCTGCTATATCTACAGGTGATATTTTCCGTGAGAATATCAAGGCAGGTACAGAGTTAGGTAAAAAGGCAAAGGGATATATGGATGCAGGTAATCTTGTTCCTGATGAGCTTGTCTGTGACCTTGTTGTAGACCGTTTACAGCAGGAAGACTGCAAGAATGGTTATATCCTTGATGGTTTCCCAAGGACAATACCACAGGCAGAGGCTCTTACAGAAGCACTTAAGAAACAGAATGACGGAATTGATTTTGCATTAGAGATTAATATGGCAGATGAGGCAATCGTTGAGAGAATGGCAGGCAGAAGGGTATGTGAGAAGTGCGGCGCAACATACCATGTTGTAAATATTCCTCCTAAGAAAGAGGGCGTTTGTGACGAGTGTGGCGGCAATATTATACTCCGTGATGATGATGCACCTGAAACTGTTAAAAAGAGGCTTGAAGTATACCATGAGCAGACAGCTCCGCTTATTGAGTATTACAAAAACCTTGGTCTTTTAAGCGTAATTGACGGTTCTAAAGGACTTGAACAGTGTGTAGCTGATATTAGTGCAGTACTTGAATCAAAATAATTTATAGCAGAATATTTTAACCACATAAAGAAAGCCCTCGTGCCTAAGGGAAAGGGTGTATGGAAATTAAATATTTCACAAGTTATGTGGCGCTGGCAATTCCAAATGTTTACCAACAGGAAGCCATGTTACACATGGCTTTGCACGCATTCCGCTTGGATGGGATACGCAGTGGTGCATAAAGCCCTATGCTTAATAGAAACAAATGTTTCTATTAAGCATTAAATACAGGGCTTAAGCACCAGCGCCCCCATACAGCTGCTTTTTGGTAAAACATTTGGAACTTGCCAGCGCAATATACTCTTTGTACAAATTTAATTTTCAACCCCCAGATTGTCCGGACACCAGGTACAGGTAAGGGCTTGTATGTGCATTAAACACAGTTTATGGATTAATATTATTACGGAAAGAAGGCAGTTTATGGCGGTAACAATTAAATCAGAACATGAGATAGAATTAATGCGTGAGGCAGGAAGAATTCTTTCTATAGTGCATGATGAGATGGCAAAGGTAATCAGGCCTGGTATAAGCACAATGGACATTAACCGCAGGGGTGAAGAGGTAATAAATAGTTATGGGTGTATACCTTCATTTTTAAATTACAGGGGTTATCCAGCTTCTATATGTATATCAGTAAATGATGAGGTAGTACATGGTATTCCAAGTAAAAAGAGGATTTTGCAGGAAGGCGATATAGTAAGCCTTGATGCAGGTGTAATATATAAAGGATATCATTCTGACGCAGCAAGGACACATGCTGTTGGTGAGATTTCAGAGGAAGACCAGAGATTAATAGATGTGACAAAACAGAGCTTTTTTGAAGGTGTAAAAATGGCAAGGGCAGGAAACCACCTTTTTGATATATCAAAGACAATACAGGATTATGCTGAGGGACATGGGTTTTCGGTAGTACGTGAGATGGTAGGCCACGGCATAGGACAGAAGCTCCATGAAGAGCCACAGGTTCCTAATTACAAGCCTATAGGAAGAGGGATGAAGCTAAGGCCAGGAATGACACTTGCTATAGAGCCTATGATTAATAAAGGTGCTAAAGAAATATGGATACTTGATGATGACTGGACATGTGTTACAAGGGATTCACAAAATTCTGCACATTACGAAAATACTGTCCTTATTACAGATGGTGAGCCAGAACTTCTTTCTTATAATAAGGATTTAGCATAGATTACAGGTGCAATATAAAATGCATTTATGTTTTTGGCATTATTGTACGATATATATTAAGCAAAGACAGATGGAGGTTAATTATTTATGTCTAAAGAAGATGTTATTGAAATTGAGGGTGTTGTTGTAGAGAAACTTCCCAACGCAATGTTTAAGGTTGAACTCGAAAACGGACACCAGGTACTTGCACATATAAGCGGCAAGCTGAGAAAGAATTTTATCAGGATTCTTCCAGGTGACAAAGTTACTATGGAGATGTCACCTTATGACCTTACAAAGGGACGTATTACATGGAGGGATAAATAGGCTCTGGCAGTTGCTGGGATGGTATATAAAGACTTCGCACTTGTAACAGATTATGGGTACGGAGTTTTTTGTTTATCCATTTGATGGAAAATATAATGTATAACATCAATACAAGGAACAATATTAAGTATACATTTAATTTTAATAGTGGCGGTTATAATAAAAAATTGTTATATTAGACAATGATAATAATAGAGAGTTATTGTATAAAGAAGAATTAGAAGATTTTTAAGTAGTAGCCGGTGCATATGTTAATATGGATGGAAGTATTATTATTTGATTAAACTATTGTACCAATTTGTTGTGCAGAGCAAAGAAACAGGGTAGGTGGATATGAAAAAAAGAGTATTTCCAATTAGTATTACTTTAATTGTGATATTAGTTTTATTTATATATTTCTTTAAAACAAGTACAGATAAGGATAAATATAATATTAGTGAACAGGAAATTGAAGATATTGTTTATTATTGTGATGGTAAAGAAACTGGCATATCTGGTAATGTAAAAGAGGAAATATTATATATTATAAATAATTTAGATAATACTAACATATGCAAAGGTACAATTGATTGCATGCTTTTATGTGATAAAGATGGGATTCCTATAGAAACAGGGGAACAAAAGCATTTTATAAAAGTAATATTTAAAAAACCACTTGTTATAGAGTATCTTGATAAAAATTTACCAGATATAATGTCAGCTATATTTATATTAGAAGAAGATGATTATTATATATTTTTATATAAGGAAATGTCTGGTGTACAAAATGGTTCTGCGGTAGGTTTAGGTTGCAGCAGGCAGGATAATTTTAAAAGTTTATATACTATAAAAGATAAGATGGATTAATGGAGAAAAGTAACAGTAGGATTAGTGGGTGGCAAACCGTCCGTTCCCACAAAACCAAATAACGGAAAATATTGAAATTTAAAAACTGGACGTGAAAAACTAAAAAAATTTGAATTTCCCAATTTTTTAAATTGTACAAAGATTATATTACTCTGGCAAGTTCCAAATGTTTTACCATAAAGCAGCTGTTTGGGGGGGGCGCTGGTGCTTAAGTCCCGTATTAAATGTTTCTGTGAAACATTGGGACTTTATGCACCACTGCGCATCCCATCCAAGCGAAAGCGGCTGCTGCTGGTAAAATTTTGGAATTGCCAGAGCCAAAATACTTGTGTATATAAAAAATGGGGAAATTTAAATAAAAAAATGCTTGCAACAAATGGAAAATTATGATAGACTATCAGATGGACTTTATGAAAGGAGGTTATTGCTGTGAAAGTTAGATCTTCAGTAAAACCAATTTGCGAAAAATGTAAGGTCATCAAAAGAAAGGGAAGAATCAGAGTAATCTGTGAGAACCCTAGACACAAACAGAAACAGGGCTAATATTGGACAGAAGCCAAAGCAGGAGACTTTGGTTTTTCTGTTATTAAGATAGAACTTGCTTTCTGTTCGTTATGGTACGTATTGTACTATGATATTGTAAATGGAGTGATTAACCATTTCAGCAAAGGATGTGTCATTTCATCCAGGACTGGCCTTACCAACGGCAGATTGGTGACTGCGGCGTAGTACCGGCTGTCATTTCGCAGGCAGCTATATAATAAGAAGAATAGTCTATGCAGTAAGGTTACAATTTAAAGCGGCTGGCAGTGTAATATACACTGTAATCATTTATTAACTATTATATTTAGAAAAATAACGGAGGTGTAAAGTATACATGGCACGTATTAGTGGTGTAGATTTACCAAGAGAAAAGCGTGTTGAAATTGGGCTTACCTATATTTATGGTATTGGCAGGGTTAGTTCCAACCGCATTTTAGCAGAGGCTAATGTCAATCCTGACACACGTGTAAAGGATTTAACTGATGAAGAGGTTGCACGTATCCGTGACGTCATTGATGCCACACAGACAGTTGAAGGTGATCTCCGCAGGGAAATTGCATTAAATATCAAGAGACTGCAGGAAATCGGGTGCTACAGGGGTATCCGTCATAGGAAAGGTCTTCCTGTACGTGGACAGAAGACAAAGACAAATGCAAGAACCCGTAAAGGTCCTAAGCGTACTGTCGCAAATAAGAAGAAATAATTAAGAGATAATATGTACAAATCTAATTAGGAGGGTTTGACAATGGCTAAACAGGTAGCAAAAAAGGCAAGCAAAAAGCGTGTCAGGAAGAATGTCGGGCATGGACAGGCACATATCCAGTCTTCCTTTAATAATACAATCGTTACGCTTACAGATGCTGAAGGAAATGCAATTTCCTGGGCAAGCGCAGGCGGGTTAGGCTTCAGGGGTTCTAAGAAGTCAACACCATATGCAGCACAAATGGCAGCAGAAACAGCAGCTAAGGCAGCACTGCCTCATGGACTGTCTTCTGTAGATGTTATGGTTAAAGGACCAGGTTCAGGACGTGAAGCAGCAATACGTGCATTACAGGCATGTGGAATTGATGTAACAAGTATCAGGGACGTAACACCAGTACCACATAACGGATGCAGGCCACCAAAGCGCCGCCGTGTATAATTTGCAGCATGCGTAATAGATTTGTGAACAAGTATATTTATTGTATATTTATATAGGAGGAACAGACATGGCAAGAGATATGACGCCAGTGCTTAAAAGATGCAGGAGCCTTGGAATAGACCCAATATTTATGGGTATAGACAAGAAGTCTAACAGAAATGCCAGGGCAGGCAGGAAACAGAGTGAGTATGGTCTTCAGTTAAAAGAGAAGCAGAAGGCTAAATTTATATATGGCGTGCTTGAGAAACCATTCAGGAATAATTTCGCAAAAGCACAGAAATTAAAATATGGTACAACTGGTGAGAACCTTATGATTCTCCTTGAACTCAGGCTTGATAACGTAGTTTACAGGATGGGCTATGGACGTACAAGGAAAGAGGCAAGACAGGTTATTGGCCATAAGCATATACTTGTGAATGGCAAGTGTGTAACAATCCCTTCATACCAGGTAAAACCAGGGGACGTTATTGAAATTAAAGAAAAGCACAAGGGTAAACAGAGATATAAAGATATTCTTGAAGTAACAGATGGAAGAATTGTTCCAGAGTGGCTTGAGGCTGACCATGAAAACCTTTCTGGCGTAGTAAAAGAAGTTCCAACAAGAGAACAGATAGATGTTCCTGTTAATGAAGTGCTTATCGTCGAGTTATATTCTAAGTAATATTAACCTGTGAGTATGTAAGCATAACACCCAAAAGGAGGTACTTGGAGTGCTTGATTTTAAAGAACCAAATATTGAGATTGCTGAGATTTCAGAAGATAAGAGATATGGACGTTTTGTTGTAGAACCTCTTGAAAGAGGATATGGTACGACTTTGGGTAATTCCCTCAGAAGAATTATGCTTTCATCATTACCGGGTACAGCTGTCAGTCATATTAAGATTGATGGTGTTGTTCATGAATTTGCTGCAATTCCTGGAGTTAAGGAAGATGTAACAGAGATTATAATGAATATTAAAAGTCTCGCTATTAAAAATAACAGCGAGTTCGATGAGGTTAAGACTGCTTATATAGAAGCTTCTGGTGAAGGAGTAGTTACAGCAGCAGATATCCAGGTTGATTCAGATATTGAAATTATGAATCCAGACCAGGTTATTGCTACATTAAGCGGAGGACCTGATTGTAAACTTTATATCGAGATGACAATTGTAAATAACCGTGGTTATATAAGCTCTGACAAGAATAAAAGGGAAGACCTGCCACTTAATGTTATTGCAATTGATTCTATCTTTACACCGGTAGAGAGAGTAAACATCAAGATTGAAAACACCCGTGTTGGTCAGATTACTGATTACGATAAGCTGACATTAGATGTATATACAAATGGCACTATTGAGCCAAGTGATGCTGTCAGCCTTGCTGCAAAGGTTTTAAGTGACCATTTGAAATCCTTTATCAATCTTTCTGATAAAACTTCAAATATTCCTGTTATGGCTGAGAAAGAAGAGAATGATAAGGACAAGGTTCTTGAAATGAATATTGATGAACTTGAATTGTCAGTACGTTCTTATAATTGCCTGAAGAGGGCAGGTATTAATACAGTTGAAGAACTTTGTAACCGCACATCTGAGGATATGATGAAGGTAAGAAATCTTGGACGTAAGTCTTTAGAAGAAGTATTAGCTAAGTTAAAAGAGTTAGGGCTTTCACTTAACTTAGGTGACGATAATTAGGAGGTAAGCAAATGGCAGGTTATAGAAAACTTGGAAGAACTTCAAGCCAGAGAAAAGCATTGCTACGCAACCAGGTGACAGATTTGCTGTATTATGGCAGGATAGTTACAACGGAAGCAAAAGCAAAAGAAATCCGTAAGATTGCAGAGAAAATCATTGCATTAGGTATCAAAGAGTGCAATAATTATGATACAGTTAAGGTAACTGCTAAGGTTGCCCGTAAAGATAAAGATGGCAAGAGGGTTAAGGAAGTAGTAGATGGCAAGAAAGTTACTGTATATGATGAAGTTGAAAAGGAAATAAGGAAAGACCAGCCTTCAAGACTCCATGCAAGAAGACAGATGGAGAAGACTCTCTATAAAGTAACAGAAGTTCCAAAGGAAGTAAAGGGACGTAAGAAAAATACAAAAGTAGTAAGTGTTTCTGCTAAAGTTTTAGATGAAATAGGACCAAAGTATGCTGAGCGTAATGGCAATGGTGGTTATACACGTATTGTTAAGATTGGTCCACGCAGGGGCGATGCTGCAATGGAAGTGCTTATTGAATTAGTATAATTTAACAAGTATTTAATAAACAGGCTGTCACAGTGTAAGTGGCGGCCTTTTGTTGTTTTATAAACACAAAAAGGAATTTGCCAAAAATGTAACCAGGATATATGCAAGGTTGACAATTAAGGTGAAAAATGTCATTATAAATAAGTATTGGCAGTGTTTGTGCAGAACAGCTTTTAACAGGAGATTATCTTATGAAACCGTTTATAAAGGCAGAAGACCTTGTACATGAATATTCAAGGCGTGATGAAGAAGGTAATGTCATAGGGATAAACAGGGCTCTTGATGGCATAAATATAGAAGTACAGGCAGGAGATTTTATTGCAGTGCTTGGTGCAAATGGTTCGGGGAAATCAACGTTTGCAAAACATTTGAATGCACTTCTTGTACCAACAGAAGGTACATTGTATGTTGATGGAAAAGATACATCAGACCATAAAAATGACCTGCTTGTAAGACAGTCTGCAGGTATGGTTTTCCAAAATCCAGACAACCAGATTGTTTCAAGTGTTGTTGAAGAAGATGTAGGTTTTGGTCCAGAAAATATGGGTGTTCCAAGCGTGGAAATCTGGAAACGGGTGGAAGAAAGCCTTAAAAATACAGGTATGTATGAATACAGGAAAGAATCACCAGACCATTTGTCCGGAGGGCAGAAACAGCGTATAGCAGTTGCAGGTATAATGGCAATGAAGCCAAAATGCATAATACTTGATGAGCCAACTGCAATGCTTGACCCAGAAGGCAGGAAATCTGTTATAAAGACAGCAAGGGAACTAAATAAAAAAGAAAAAATAACAATAATACTTATAACACACTATATGGAAGAAGTAACCATTGCAGATTATGTGTATGTTATGTCATCAGGCCAGGTCAGAATGGAAGGCACCCCAAGGCAGGTATTTGCAAGAAGTGAAGAAATGGCAAAATACAGGCTTGAGATACCAGAAGTAACCAAAATTGCCCTGGAACTTAACAGGAGAGGCATAAAAATACCAAAAGATATTTTATATCCAGAAGAACTGGTTGATATTTTATTAAAAATTAAAAGTGCAGGGACAGTAGTTTAGCCAGGAGGGTAGATTGAAAAACCATTCTAAGGCTGCTTTATTACTATTTGGGCCGCCAAAGCCGGCATGGAGGGTTATTATGTCAATAAAGCTACAAAATGTAAGTTATATATATGGTTTAAACAGCGGGCATGAGAAAGTTGCTCTTAGAGATATAAACCTGGAAATAAATGATGGAGGGTTTATTGGCATTGCAGGGCATACAGGCTCAGGCAAATCAACACTTGTACAGCTTCTGGACGGGCTTGAACGGGCTTCATCAGGTAAAATATATTATAATGGGCAGGATATATATGATAAGTCATTTGACATGCGTGGGCTTAGGGCAAAGGTTGGCCTGGTATTCCAATATCCAGAATACCAGCTTTTTGAAACAACTGTAATTAATGATGTACAATTTGGTCCTAAAAACCTTGGTTTACCATTACTTGAAGTAGAGCTTCGTTCATATGAAGCCCTGAAAATGACAGGAATAGGTGATGATTTAATTGACGTATCCCCGTTTGCACTGTCAGGAGGACAGAAAAGACGTGTTGCAATAGCAGGGGTACTTGCGATGAAGCCAGAAGTCCTTGTACTTGATGAACCAGCAGCAGGTCTTGACCCAGCAGGAAGGACTGAAATATTTGGACTGCTTAAAAAGCTTCATAAAGAGAATAATATAACTGTAATAATTGTGTCACATAGTATGGAAGATATAGCAAAATATGTAGACAGGCTTATTGTAATGAATAATGGAAGTATTGTACTGGATGGGAAACCAGCGGAAATCTTCCAATTTGAAAAAGAACTTGAGAAAATAGGGCTTGGAGTGCCACAAGCGGCAAAAGTTATACACCAGTTAAGGGATGCAGGTGCATCAATTACAGGTGGGTATATTACTGCGGATGAAAGTGCAGAAGCAATATATAAGTGGCTTAAGAATGGAGAATATAAAAGATGATACGTGACATAACTATTGGACAGTATTATGCAACAGAATCTGTTATACACAGACTGGACCCAAGGGTAAAAGTTGCAGGGACTTTTCTTTATATAATTTCACTTTTCTGTTTTGAGAGGTTCAGTGGTTACATAATAGCTGCACTTTTCTTCTTTATTATGGTAAAATTGTCAAAAGTACCATTTAAGTTTATTGTAAGAGGTATTAAGCCAATTTTATTTATGCTGGTTTTTACAGCAGCACTTAACCTTTTGTGGACGTCTGGTGAAACAGTTCTTGTAAGGTATGGTTTTATAACCATTACCTTGGAAGGCATAGAGAAAATGGTATTTATGGCATTGAGGCTGGTTTTCCTTATAATTGGCTCATCCCTGATGACACTGGCAACAACACCAAACCAGCTGACTGATGCTATAGAAAGCCTGCTTAAACCTCTTGTTTATATAAAAGTTCCAGTACATGAAGTTGCAATGATGATGTCAATAGCATTAAGGTTTATACCAATACTTATTGAAGAAACTGATAAGATTATGAAAGCACAGCTTGCAAGAGGTGCCGATTTTGAATCAGGCAATATAATACACAGGATAAAAAGCATTGTGCCAATTATTATACCGCTTTTTGTATCAGCGGCAAGGCGTGCAAGTGACCTGGCACTTGCAATGGATGCAAGATGTTACCATGGCGGGGCAGGCAGGACTAAAATGAAACCACTGGAATATAAAAGACAGGATATAACAGCATATATTATAATATTCTGCTATATGGCAGTTATTATAATATCAGGCAAGGTACTGCCATTTTAAAAGTGTGTATAAAACACAAGGAGGGCTATGAAACGTGTAAAGCTTACAGTTGCATATAATGGGACATGTTATCATGGATGGCAGTTACAGCCTGGTATAGCAACAGTAGAAGGTGAATTAAATAAGGCATTGAAGCTGGTTACAGGTGAAGCAATACAAGTTACAGGGGCAAGCCGCACGGATGCAGGGGTACATGCACTTGGTAATGTGGCAGTTTTTGATACAGAGTCACATATACCAGCAGAGAAGTTTGTGTATGCATTAAACCAGAAACTTCCAGCAGATATTGTAGTACAGGCTTCAGAAGAAGTACAGCAGGATTTCCATCCACGCCATTGTGGCTGCCGTAAGACATATGAATATACAATATTAAACAGAAAACTTCCATTGCCACAGTACCGGGATACAGCATATTTTTATTATGGAAATCTTGATATAGAGAAAATGCGCATAGCATGTAATGCATTTATTGGTGAACATGACTTTGCAGGGTTTTGTTCATCAGGTGCACAGGTACAGTCAACAGTAAGGACTATATACAGCCTTGAAGTCCTGGAATATAACCTTGCAGGCAAAGGGTTTAGTATTGGGGCAGGAAGGATTATAACAATACGTGTGCAGGGAAATGGTTTCTTATATAATATGGTAAGGATAATTGCAGGAACATTGGCTGAAGTAGGAAAAGGCAGGATAAGTCCTTATGATATGGAAGATATAATTGCTTCATGTGACCGTAAAAGGGCAGGGGCAACAGCACCAGCAGGAGGGCTTAGGCTGGTAGAAATTTTATACCAGGTATAGGATGATACCAGTAGTAAGAATATTGGTGGTACTTTTGCATAAATTTATATGATTGCAAAAGTCTTTAAAATAACATAATATTAATGTATATATATAAAGAAAGGGAGGGAATATTTTGAAATTTAGTATAACACCTGGAAATGTTAAGATTTCAGGCAGGACTTTATATAGGGATGGCATACGTTTCTTAGGATACTCTGCATCATATATATCATTCAGGTTTAATGGAAGGCGTGCAACTGCTTCTATAATATCTAATCCAGAAAATTTTCCTGCAGAGTGCCATGCATGGATAGCAGTCTATATAGATAATGGCAAAGTCCCAGCAAAAAGGATAGAACTTAAAGACAGCAGACAGGAAGTATTATTATATGAAAGCCCTGATACCAGTGAAGTGACAATTACAATAATGAAATATTCTGAACCAGAATTTGCAATATGTGGTATTGAGTTTATTGAAACTGACAGTGATACCCTTCTTGCGCCTCCAGAGCCAAAAGAACGCCGTATACAGATTATAGGTGATTCTATTACATGTGGTTATGGGGTTGAAGGCCTGGCAGACCGGCTGGAATTCAGGACATCGGAAGAAAATCCATCAAAAGCGTATTCTGTATTAATGGCACAGATATTAAATTCTGATTTTGAGATTGTTGCCTGGAACGGAAAGGGAATAATAACTTCATATGTTGGTGAAGAGGATGGTGCAGTGCCAGATAAATCATGGCTTGTCCCAATGCTTTATAAATATACAGATGCTGGCTGCTGCAGGGATTATTTTAAAGAGCCAGAAGAGAAATGGGAGCTTTGGGAGCACAGCAGGTTTGAACCAGATATAATAACTATATATCTTGGGACAAATGATGCAAGTTATACACGTGGTATATCTGTAAGGGAAGAGGAGTTTATAAAAGACTATTTAGATTTTCTTGGATATATACATACAAAACATCCAGATTCAGCAATTTTATGTATGCTTGGTACAATGGACCAGAGCCTGTGTCCGGCTGCCAGCAGTGTTGCCAGTATATTTAAAGAGAAACACCCAGAAACAAATATTTCATATCTAAAACTTCCAATGCAGTTAGAAGAGGATGGTACAGGTACATTCTGGCATCCAACATATAAAACCCAGCAGAAGGCAGCAGAGCTTATAGCAGGGCATATTAAACAAATGATGGGATGGCAGTAATAGTAATGAAAGGTGGATAGTTTTGATAAAAAGGTATTTTGTAAGAACACGTTCCCTTGAAGAGGGCATGCGCATTGACCAGCATATCAAAGACAGGCTTGACCGTACTCTTATAGCAAGAGGGACAATCCTTGACCAGTATATGATACAGTCACTGCAGAAACTTGGCATTGCAGGAATTTATGTAAGTGAAGGGGAAGAAGACCCTGCCCCTGAGGAAAAAGAACCTCCACTGCCTCCTGAAATACAGAGGACTGTGGATAAGACAAGAAAAGAAGACCCTGCTAAAGTAAGGCTAAGCGAAAGCCTTAAACAGAGGGTTTCAACTGGTATGCAATATTTATACAATAATACAGATGACGGGCATTTTGCCAATACATCTGCAAGAATTACTAATGACCTGATGAAGGCAATTAATGATAATGCTGCTATAGCTGTTGATATCAATGCGTTAAAAACAAGTGATGAATATACGTTTAAGCATAGTGTTGATGTTGCTACAATGTCAATGATTATTGCCAAAAATATGGGATATTCCCAGGATGACATATACAATATAGGGCTTGCTGGTCTTCTGCATGATATAGGCAAGTCAAAGGTGCCACTTGAAATACTTAACAAGCCAGCTAAATTAAATGATGAAGAATTTGCTGTAATGAAAAAGCATACCATATTTGGGTATGAGATAATAAAAGAAAAGGAGAATTTCTCCAAAACCATTGCACTTGCAGTATTACAGCACCATGAAAAGATGAATGGCAAAGGATATCCATTAGGTGTAACATCTGATAAGATAAGCAATTTTGCAAAAATCCTTTCTGTTGTAGATGTATATGATGCACTTGTAACAGAACGCCCATATAAAAAAGGCTTGTCCCAGAGGACATCTATTGAAATGATTATGTCAATGACAGAAGAGCTTGATATGAAAGCTATGAAGACTTTTTTTAAAACAGTAATATTATATCCTGTTGACTCAACAGTGGAGCTTAGCAATGGAGAGAAAGCAAGGGTAGTTGGCAATAATGATGGTTCTGTACTGCGGCCTACAGTTGTAAGCACTTCTACAGGCAAGGTTTATAATTTAACAGAAGATTTATCATGTGCCAATATACTTATAGTCTGAAAAAAGAAAAACTACCATTACATAACAGCCAGAATATATCTGTTTTGCCCAATGCTATGTATTGGTAGTTTTTATTGTATTGGGATTGTTTCTGCTTCTGTATGCTGTAACCATAACTTTAACAAATGTACAAAAAATCCAGTGCGGAATGTGGGAGTCGAACCCACACGGGCTGCCCCACAAGAACCTAAATCTTGCATGTCTGCCAATTCCATCAATTCCGCAGAAGCAGACCAAAAGCCTGCTTAAATAGTTTAACATTAAAATGTAACTGTGTCAATTATGAATTGTATGTCTTTCACGTCCGTTTTATAAATTCCAATAATTTCTATTTATTTTTAAGGGGGAGGGGTTAAAGTACCCCTTTTGTGGAATTATTGCTGGCTCTGGCATCGGAAACCCTGTGTAATGGCACTCTCAAAAGGTAAATAGAAACTATTGGAATAAAATTTATGAAACGGACGTAGTATGTCTTTATATAGAAACCTGTCCTTCATCTGTGCGGTTTTTCTTACGGAATTCAGCGGGGCTCATATTTACATATTTCTTAAATTTTGTATGGAAATAGTCAACATTTTTATATCCAGTTTTTTCTGAAATTTCATATACCTTTAAATTACTATTAAGAAGCAGTTCCTTGGAGTGCTTTATACGTACCTTGTCAACAAATACATTAAAACCTTCACCTGCTTTTTTATTAAAAATTTTGCCTAGATATGAACTATTATATCCAAACAATGGTGCTATAGTTTCAAGCTTTATATTATCCATATAGTTATGTTCAATATAATGCATTATATCATCTAATACCCCTTCGCTTGAAGGATTGCCTATAGTACGTATAATCATATCAAACTGTTCTGTGAAATAGAGCATTATTTCATATAAATAGTATCTGTTATTTATGTAATCAATAATTTCTGCATTGCCTGGAAAAGCGATATCAGAATTATGATACAAATGTGAAAGCTTTTCTTTAATAGACAGATAAAGGTCAGTCAGGAAAAGTTTTATACGTGGTATATCACTGTCTGAATTAAAAAGGTTATGTTCAAGTTCATGCAGTGTTTCTGCAACCTGGTTACGTTTGGAAGCTTGTATATATCCAGTAAGACGTTCACAGTATTCTGTAATGGTATCAGGGGATAAGCTGTATGTATCCTTTGTATCTGGTTTAGGCAGCTGGTCATAACCTATTGTATGCTGCTTATCTTCACAGAAAAACCTTCTTTGAAGAAGTTTTAAGGCTTCTTTATAAGAAATATGGATATCTTCAAGTGAACTAACTTCACGTCCATATGCAATAAATAGTGAGTCAAGTGGTGAGTTTTGCTGTGGTTTTAATTCCCTGTCATAATGTGCAAGAAATTCCTGGAATTTATTTAAAGTAAAAGTACCTTTTAGCAGTATTACTTCATTTTGTCCTATTTTAATATTTTCATAAGAGCTGTTAGCTTCATTAGTTACTTTAAGCAGGTCTGAGAAATGATACTGGATATTCTGGGCATTCCTGCTGTAATTTTCATATATTACCACCTGGTATTTATCTGAAATAAGTTTCATATCTTGTACATTAAGATTTTTAACATCTGTTTTATTAGTAAGGATATCCAGCAGGATTATTCCTTTAGCCTTGTCCCTGTACTGGTTTATGGTATTGCGGTTTACTGCTTCCTTGCCAAGTTGTTCTTTTATTTCATCAAGTGTCTGTGCAAGTTCATCTTCTTCAAGTGGTTTTGTAAGGTAATAATCTACACCAGTCCTTATAGCAGACTGTGCATATTTAAAATCAGCAAACCCGCTTAAAATTATAACTTTGCCTTTAAACCCTTTTTGACGTGCCGCTTTCACTACATCAAGCCCAAGCATTTTGGGCATACGTATATCTATAAGTACCAGGTCTGGATGTGAGCTGGTTATAAAATTAAGGGCATCTTCCCCATTAGCCGCTTCTCCCGCAATCTTAAAGCCAAGGGCTTCCCAGTCTATTATACATTTTAGTCCCTGGCGTATAATTAGTTCATCATCAGCAATAAATACTGTATACATGGTTCCTCCTTAAGTCAGACGGATATCTGCAGTCCGTCCTGCTACTTGCTTATAACCTTATTAAGAAAGTCTTATAACTGTTATTTTTATTTATGGTACAGAAGCAGAGAGACTTTCTTTATAAGGTTAAATATATCTACATGGCAGCAATTTTCTGTCTGCATTTATAGTGGCATCCTGTAAAATTATAAAAAAACGCATAAATGACAAAATGCAGTCATAAATTCTGTATTAGAAAATATTTATTTCTGTTTGCAGGTTTTGCTATTTATAAAACATAATTATATAAAAAAAACAAAACTTTCGCAAGTGGAATGTTTTACAACTATATATAATTAGAAGTTAATGTTATAAGAAAGGATTGGGGCCTGTTATGGATATTGTGGCGTTTATTTCAAATTTAATAATACCTGTCCTTATATTTTATGTAATAGGATATGGTCTTTTAAATAAGGTAGATATTTTTGATGCATTTATAAATGGGGCAGCAGATGGTTTTAAAGTAGTTATTAATATACTGCCAACCCTGATAGGCTTAATGATGGCTATAGGGCTTTTAAGGGCATCTGGGGCACTTGAGGCATTTGGGAATATTTTGTCACCATATATGGAATATATAAAATTTCCAGCAGAACTTGTACCACTGTCACTGGTTAAAATGTTTTCATCGTCAGCAGCAACAGGTCTTTTAACAGATATCTATAAGAATTTTGGTACTGATTCAAAGCCAGGCTTTATGGCTTCGCTGCTTATGTGTTGTTCAGAAACAATTTTTTATACAATATCAGTTTATTTTATGGCAACTGGCAGCAAAGAACATAAGCCAGTGACAGGTATGAGATGGATGCTTGCAGGGGCACTTATATGTACATTTGCTGGAATGGCAGCCTGTGTAGTAATAACAGGTTTACTTAATATTTCTTAAAAAAGAATTGATTTATCTGTTTATATTGTGCATAATAGATTTGTAACTGGAATTATGCACAGATTGGAGAGCTTATGGAAGAGTGTACTTTATGTGCGAATTATACATATGACATGGAATTTTCAGAATATTATTGTGATATAAATATGGATGAAGATGATTTTATGCGTTTTATAAGCAATAATTATGAATCATGCCCTTATTTCAGGAATGGTGATGAGTACGAAGTTGTGAGAAAGCAGATTTAGTACCTGTATTTATGGAATAAATATTTATGTATCTGTGTGGATTACCTGGGAGGAAGAATAATGTGGCAGGGATTAATGGAACTTGATGGTAATATTTTACTTTATGTGCAGGATAACCTGCGGACTGATATATTAGACAGCATAGCAGTTCCTTTTACATCACTTGGCAATGCAGGCCTGGTGTGGATATTAATTGTTGCAATGCTGGTTATATATAGAAACACAAGAAAAGACGGGGTGTATTGTGTAGTTTCACTTATTATGTGTTTTATAGTAGTAAATCTTTTTCTTAAAAATGCAGTTGCAAGGATAAGGCCATATGATGCAATAGAACAGATAAGATGCCTTGTAGGGCCGCAAATGGATTATTCTTTCCCATCAGGCCATACAGCTATTGCATTTGCAGCATCAGTGCCAGTATTTATATTATCCAGTAAAAGGCTGGGGGTGGTAATGTTAATTTTCTCTGTTTTAATGGGTTTGTCAAGAATATATGTATGTGTGCACTATCCAACAGATGTAATAGGTGGTGCAGTTATTGGAATATTGTGTGGCCTGGTAACAGGACTGGTTATATATCCAAGGTTTGAAAGACGCAGTAAAAAAAATTGCAAGAAAATGAAAAAAAGTGTTGACAGAATTAACTAGAGATGGTAATATATTTATTGTTCGGTGCGGCGGTACAGGACAGTAAATAGAATACGCGGAAGTGCTGGAACTGGCAGACAGGCTAGACTAAGGATCTAGTGATGGCAACGTCGTGAGGGTTCAAGTCCCTTCTTCCGCATTGGTTTAAAGCCTTATAAAATAAGGCTTTTTTTAATTTTACAAATAACATGGCACATATATGTAATGCGTTTGTTTAAACAGTCTGCAACTGGTCTGCAATTAAAAGGATAGTCTGCATTAAACCCCGACATTCTGTCATTTACAACAAGCAAGGTTACTGTCTACAGGGGATAATATAAAAATATGCTATCATTGTAAAATCTGGAATGTAAATATGTGTCAAAAAATGTCAAGATTTTGTTGCATTTATATTTTGTATATGCTACACTTTATATGGGATATTATACATCATTGTTTACAGGCTGCTTATTACCAGATTACCAAAAACATTATAATTACTGGTAATAAAAACATGTGCCTGGGGTGACATTATATGCAGCTTGCAAGGGTCTGTTATTTGGAATTACCAAATTACCAAATACATTTCATGCAGAAGGACAGGCTTTTTAAATAATGGAGGTACATATGGAAACATTATGGATAATATATTACTGGTTTTATATACCAGTAGAAAACAAGAAAAATATATCCGCATCTGTGGATTTTATCTGTTTAGATGAAAAACCTGGTGAGGGGCTGTTTAGAGAAGAAGTAGAAAGACACGAAGGGGAATTTAAGGCAGATAACCCATCACATAAGGCAGAAATAATATGTAAGATTTCTGTAAGGCGTATAAAATATGAAGATGAACGGTTTGAACACCTTGGACTCTGTGTGTACAAAATGGAAAACGGGCAAGAAAAATATTTAGGCATGGTAATAACAGATATAATATCACTTTCCAATGATATATACCAGGTAATACAGATGGGTCCAGGACTGGTTAAAAAAGAATGTGGAAAAATTGTCCAGATAATTGAAGATAATTTCTACAGGTTAAAAACAGTAAATGAAAGCAAAATAAATAATCCATACATTATTGAAAGTTTTGATATTTTAAAAAATGTATATGAAGAATATATGGAATACTTAAAAACTACAGGTGGTAAAGAAGGACAGGACAATGGCAGGGTAAAAGATGGTTTATGGGAAAATTATGGATATGAAGAAGCCCGGGGGCAGTTTTTCATACCTGTGAAAGATTTCAAGGAGATGTATGAAAACATGGACATTTCAAGGGAAATGGGCATTACAGGGTATAAGAAGCTGCTTAGCAGGAACGGATACAGCATGACAAACAGGGGGCGTAATGACTATACCCATGCGGAAAATGGAAAGGTAATAGCATTATACATTGAAAAAATTAAAGAGGGACTAAAACAATATAATGGCAGATAACCTTAATGTTATAAAATATTATGGAAGCAAAGCTGTAATAGGAAATATGCTTAAAGAGCATTTTAATTATAATACAAAAGTTTATATAGAAATGTTTGGCGGAGGTGCAAGCATACTCCTTAACAAACCAGTACACCATGCAGAAATATATAATGAAATTGACAAGGGTATATATACATTATTTAAGGTACTGAAGGACAGTGAAGGCAGCCATATACTACAGGAACAGCTCCTTAAAACCCAATGTGGGATAAATGTTTTCAATGAAAGCCTGTATATAAGGGAAAAATACATAAAAAATAAGCCCTATGACAGGGTGATATCTGACATGGACAGGTATATAAAGGTTATAGAAAAGAAATATGGTTATGACTTGTATAAGGCATTTAAAAAATGTGGTGACAAGCCTGAAGATATTGGCAGTAAAATATACAGTATTGAAATTAACCATGAGGAATATAAGGAAGCTGTAAAGAAAATGGAGGCTTACAACACGGCTGTAAGCCAGTATATCCCAGAAAAAGATATCTGTCTGGTAAAAAGTACAACACTGTATATAACAAGGAAGATACAAGGGGTGGACAAGGCACTGGATTTTGAAAAACAGCTTAACAATATGACAACAGTAAGTGCTATAGCTGTATGTACAGATAAACTGGTACTGTTACAAGAAGAAATATCAGAAAAAATGTGCAGTACCAATTATAAGAAAGGACAGGCAGTATACAGGGATATGGCAGCAATGGTTACAAATGCTGTCTGTATGGCGTACCAGATGTTTTGTAAACTGCCAGAACCTGTAAATGAAGAAAAAATCCATGAGGGAAGCCCTGGTACAGTAAGCATGGAAGAAATAAAACTTGCAAAAGCAACATTTATAACATTCAACATGTCACGTTATGGCATGGGGAAATCTTTTTCACCAGAAAAAAAACTGTGGGAAGGGTTTAGAAAAAAGGTGGAAAAGATACCATACATAGAGCAGCGTTTAAGCAATGTAACTATTACAAACCATGACTGTTTTGAAGCCTTAAAAGATATAAAAAAGACATTTAACCTTGGGCAGTATGAGGATGAAGAAATATTTATATATTTTGACCCTCCGTATCTTAAAGAAGCTGGCAGTATTAACAAGGATGACAGGTATACCCCTGGAATGGTATACAGCCATGGGTTTAAAAAAGAAGACCATGCCAGGTTTCTTGGGCTGGTACAGAAACTCCCGTTTAAAATGGCTGTAAGCAATTACAGGGATAAGGAAAATGTTTATGACGGATACTTAAATAAAGAAAATAGGTGGCGTTCACTGGAATTTGACGCTTATACTACTATAGGCGGAAAGAAAGCGGACAGGAAAGAAGTCCTCTGGATGAATTACTGAATAATAATAATGTTTAAAAGCAGTCCTTTACAAAGGGGCTGCATTTGTTTTTATAAATGGTCTGCCTGTCCAGGGCATTGTAATATGGCACTGGTGTTTATATAAAGGAATTAAAAATACACTTTTAAACATAAATTAAAAGTACACTTTTAAAACAATATGCCAGTATAAGTATGGTATATAATACATTTATGCAGCCTGCCAGGTTTTGCATGTGCTTTATAAAAAAAGTATGTATATAAAGAAATAATGCCCTGCATAACCAGTTTTTCTTTATACATGGGATAATTAAAAGCTTAGGATATAAAACCCAGCCATAAGTGACCCAAAATTTTATATCAAGAAAGAAAATAACCAGATTTAGTTTTTAAGAGTTTAAATAAGCTTTTTTCAAGGTGAAAACTATAGGAAAAATGGGGGTTTTCCAGAATAAGAAAATTCGCAGGTTTGTCAATGAGCTGGAAAAGGTGCTGTCTTGTCCCGTTTTTTTTATAATATAAGATAAAAATTTAATATACACTTTTTAAAAAATACTTTAATTTGCAGTATCAGAAAGTATAAATTACGGGACTAGAAAAATATGGGGTTATAACAGTGCCAGAATGTTATAGTACAGGTTTTGGGAACAGTGCCGTTAAAGTGTATGGATTTTGGGAATATATGGGCTGCCTGCTGTTTTACATCTGTACATGCCATATACAGCTTTTACAAAGATACTGCATGTATATTTTCTTCTGCATGGAAACATACACCATAAACATATAAAAGAAAAAATGTAAGGAGTGGTTTCTTTTGTATAGAAAATATGTAGGCTACCACAGGACAAGCACTAAAGAACAGCATCTTGGCAGGGGTGTGTATGAAATAACAAGGTACTGTAGCAGGAATAATATAAAACTTTATAAAGACAAGGTTTATACTGACCAGCAGACAGGGAAGAATTTTGAAAGACCACGTTATACTATGTTAAAGGAAGAAATACTTGAAAATGGTGACTGTTTAATCATTACTGAAATAGACAGGCTTGGAAGGGATAAGAAAAGTACACTTAAAGAGATACAGTGGCTTAAAGAAAATAATATACGTTTAATGGTGCTGGAACTCCCTACAACACTGGCAGATACATCTTTACTGGGTGATGACACAGCAAGGATAATGGGCGAAACAATAAACAACATAATTATTGAACTGTATACAAGCCTTGCTGAAGCAGAAATGCACAAAAGGGAAAAACGCCAGCGTGAAGGGATAGAACAGAAGCGTTTAAGGGGTGAATGGGCAGACTATGGCAGACCAAGGGCAATGGATAAAGAAAGGTTTTCCAAGGAATATATGGAAGCAGAAGAAAACGGCATTACACCTTTTGACCTGATGAGGAAGCTTGGGCTTAGTAAAAGTACTTATTACAGGTACAGGAAAGAGTTTATAAATACATATGGAAAAGACCAGGCATGACAGGGCAGTTGTTTAACTGCCCTGTCATGCTGTTATATAATATTTATTAAGCATACCACATTTATTTATATACACTATGCCTTAAATATAAAGATGTCCTAAGGAAACGTAGTGCGTACAGAAAGGCATTTCTGCTTATCCATATAAGCAATAATATAAATCAGGCTGGAAAGATAGTAAAGTAAGGTATGTTAAGATAGTGATACATTTAATATAGAAGCACGTGTTTACTAATGGCATAGTTAAGCTATAAGGATAGCAAAGTAAGTTAAGCCAGTGACATAGTTAAGTTATAAGAATAGCAGGATATGTTTAAGTGAAACAATAGTATAAGCCAGTGGCATAAGGTATATTTAAACCAGTGAGAGAAGACAGGCTTATGTGGTAAAAAGCAACTGTTATGGAAACAGGATAAAGCTGTTATAGTATTAAACTGGAGATTAATATATAAACTGGTAACTATATTATAAGCAGATAGTGGTTTACCAGATACATATTGTGACCTGTTTACTGAAAGCATGTTTATACTAAGCCTGCCCCTTTACTCTATATACAGAAGACATACATTTGCTTATAAGTATTAAGGCAGATGGCAAAAAATTGCCAGCTTAGAAAAAGGCATTGGTTTTATACAGGGCATAGCCTGGAAGCTCCCAACCCCCTGGAGTTCCTCCCCCACAGGTATAGATGGAGTAATTTAGTAATAGAGTAATAGGAGTAATGGAGTAATATACATAAGCAGTATGAGCAATATAGTGTGTAAGGGATTTGTATTATGAAGCATTAGTAAACTGGTGTACAATAAACAATATAGCAAGGGAAAGTAAGTTTATATAGCGGAAATATGTATATACAGATATAAAATAATGCTGGTGCAGTATTAAACAGATGATATAAAAGAAGTGATACATAAATAATACAGGCAGGCTTTAATATAATGGTATATCTACACCATATGGCAGTTATGTAATATAATGATACTAAGCTATACATAGGATAATTGTTATGTGAGATGGTTAAGGTCTGTATATCTGCATAAGCAGTTATATGCTATGCTTTGTAAATGTATTATGTTTATACAGGATTTTACTATACTTGTAATAATGCTTCCAAGTATATAGGGTTATATTTTAAATTAATAAGAAGCAGTAATATTAAACTTTTTGTGCAGTTCCCCTGTACATCATGTATTATCTTTGTGCAGTACCACCACAGACAGGCACTGTATACAGCGGTATAATATAGAAAAATAAAGAAAGGGGAATAAGCATATGAAAGATACTGTTAGTAAAACTGTAGTTACTGATACTGGAAGAAAGGAGGCTGGCAAGACAAATGTTATAACAAGTAATATTAAAGAAGAAGTTAAGAAGCCTGTATCTGGTACTGTTTCAAGCAAAGAGGATACTAAGAAGCCTGTAGATAATGCTTCAAGCAAAGAGGATACTAAGAAGCTTGTAGCTGGTACTACTTCAAGCAAAGAGGAAGCTAAGAAGCCTGTAGATACTGCTTCTAAGGGACTTACAGATACTATAAAACAGAAAAAAGATAATGATTTAGAGAAGAAAAGGCAGCATACAAGGGAGTATATGAAAAAGCAGGATTTTGTTTACCTGCGTCTTCCTTCAAAGAATGAAGAGCTTGGTATTCCAGATTACAAGCAGATGGTTAAAGATTATGCTGCTGGTAAAGGGGTATCTGTAAATGCCCTGCTCACTGCATTAGTAGAAAAGGAACTTAAAATAAAGATTACAAGCCTTGCATTTATCAGGGAGAACATGAAGTCAGAAGCAAGGCAGGATATTATAAATAAATAAGCATTTATTAAAGAAGGGCAGCCATTAAAGGCTGTCCTGCATTGTTAAAAGGGGGAAAACAGTTATGAATACACTTTTAAATATAAAAGACAGGCTGGACATGTTAGACACAGACATAAATTCAATGGTATCACTTTTACATTTAGTAAGTGAGGGCATGAAACCAGGCAGTACAAATACATCTGAAAATGCAGGGGCAGTGTATGCTGTTTATCTGCTGGGGGTACATCTTGAAACAGAACTCCGTGGCATTATAAGTGATATGGATAATTTATAATCATTTGTAAAGCTTCTTGTTCTGGGTGCGTCCCAGAAGATAATCAACAGAAACATTAAAATAATCAGCAGTTTTCACAAGCATTTCAGGATTCATGGCAATTATGCCATTTTCATACTGTGAATATGTATTCTGGGACACACCAAGGTAAGAAGCAATGGTTTTCTGTTTTGTATCTGTATCTTCACGTATGGCTTTTAAATTATGCAGTACTATGTTAAACACCTCCTGCATTTTATTTTATGGCATCAGAAAAAAAGCCTTGCCTTTTATCTGTAATACAGATATAATAATTGCAGGCTTGTATTTGCAATATATGTAAATTTAACACAGCTGCATATATACAGCCTTATGGGAGTTTAACTGTACATTAAAAACAAAGTAAGTAAGCTGGAGAAGTTTTAAAAGTTTTATAACATGATATGGAAAAACTCTAAACTATACAGAAATGGAGGTGTAATAATATGGCAGTTCTGGTATTTGCAGTTTATTTAAATTATGCTATATCCTGTATATAGAGAAAATTTTAGAGGCAAAAACAGAATTAAAATGGAAGAAGAAAGAATTTTGTAGGTTTTATTTGTCTTTATGGACAGGTCTGTGATTTATTAAGACAAGTACAGGCTACAATATATATTTGAATAATGAAAGGAAACAATTATGAAAAAATGGTTATTTAGGTTATTTTTTGCATTAGCAGTGGTAGTTGGAATTATTTTCATGCCTATGGGTAAAGCACAAACTATACAGGCAAAAACAGCAGCTATGAAAAAGTTAAATATAAAATTTGACTTGAAAAAGGGCAAATGGGTAACTATACAAACTAATTACATAGGCGATGTATTGCTTAAAAGAAGAGTAAAAATGAAAAGCTATAAAATCCAGAGTGCTAAAAAAGCTGGTTATAGGAAAGTGTCCTGTGAAATCTTTGTAGAGCATGAAAATCCATCAAAAGCACAGCTGGATAAAATAGCTGCTGCGCATAAAAAAGCGAATGACCAGCAACCAGGTGATTATGTTTTTCCAACTGGATATGCTACAGCAGCATGGGCATGTGACTATAATACAGGATATAATATTGAAAATTGTGATGAAGAGGATGGACTGGCTTCAAAGGTTAAAATTAATAAAAGCAAATGGGTTAATGGAAAGAAGCATTATTATAAAACTTCCAGTGGTGAAAAATGGTTTTTTAGTGATACTACACTTAAATTAACTGCAACCTATCCTGATGAGTATAGTGGATTAAGTATTGGCATTAGCGGAAATCATGACTACTATATGCTTGATGTTCCATCATTAGAAGAATTTCCAAATAATAAAAATAATATGCACTTTTTCCGTGTAACTGGCAATACACCAACAGCAGATAAATCACTCAGTATTACATCAGGAGATAAGAAGACAGTTAGTATAAAGGGAAAAGGGACAAAGATTAAATCTAAAACATTTAAAAGTTATAATACGGACATTGCAGAAGTAAGCAAAGATGGTGTTGTAACAGCAAAGAAATCAGGACAATGTAAGATAAAAATAACAGTAAAGTATAAGGACAGCAAAAACTCAAAAGATGTTTTTACAAAAGTGTTTAAAATAGAAGTAAAAGTGAAAAAAGCACCAAAATCAGAAGAGGATAAGGCAATTTTAACAAAAATTATTGAAGAACAGAATGCTCTGGGTGCAGACATTCCTACAAATTTTGATGACGAAGATTGTTATATATGGGGCAGTAATGGGCATATAGAAGAAATTTACTGGGGTGAATCTGGATTGAGTGGAAATATTTCACTTTCTGGACTTTCTGGATTGAAGGTATTTTTTTGCAGTGAAAATAAATTAGTAAGTCTGGACTTAAGAGATTGCTCAAAGCTGGAATATCTGGATTGTTCTGAAAATGAAATAACAAGTCTTGATTTAAGTGCATGTACAAAATTGTATAAATTATATTGTTCTTATAATAAGCTGGTAGAACTGGATATGAGCAGTAATACAAAATTAGAATATCTATACTGTGATGAAGGAATTATATTAACAGGTGTACCAAAAGATTGTTATTGTGAAGCTTTATAATAAAAGCAGTGTATCAGGTTACAATCTTTTAAAAATACCAATAAAAAGATTGCTATTGTAAATAAAAAAAGATGAAAGAAGTACTGGAAATATGTATTCTGGGACACGCCAAGATAAGGAGCAATGGTTTTGTTTTTGTATCTGTATATTTATGTATGGATTTTAAATTATGCAGTACTATGTTAAACACCTCCTGCATTTTATTTTATGGCATCAGAAAAAAGCCTGAAATATATGTAAATTTAACACATCTGAATATATACAGCCTTATGGAAGTTTAACTGTACATTAAAAACAAAGTAAGTAAGCTGGATAGGCTTTAAAAGTTTTATGACATGATATGGAAAAACTCTAAACTATACAGAAATGGAGGTTACGTTTATGGGAAAAAAGAATTAGTGTTACTACTGGCATTGGTAATTTACCCCACTGCCACAAGCATTACAGGCAGTAGCAAAATACCAGGCAGTATAGCAAAGAATTTGGTAGCAGTTCCATATACAATGCTTACAAAAGTTATATAAAGAATAAAGGAGAGTATCTATTTATGAAGAGTATTAAAAAAACTATAGGATTTTTATGTGGTGTGGCATTTTGTGCTGTTGCCTTTATAGGAACACCACAAATTACAAAAGCAGCAGAAGTAGTTATTGATGAAGCTAACTTTCCGGATGAAACATTCAGGAATTATGTCATCGAAAACTTTGATAAAGATTTAGATAAAAAGTTATCAGATATAGAAATTTCAGAAGCAAAAGAAATAAATGTTTATATGTATGGTATATACAATTTTAAAGGATTGGAATATTTTCTTTATTTAACATCTTTGGATTGTAGCCAGAACAATATGTCAAATCTTGATGTAAGCCAAAATATAGCTTTAACATCTTTAAATTGTAGTGAGAGTGAGCTGTCAAACCTTGATGTAAGCCAGAATACAGCTTTAACATTTTTAAAGTGTAATAGTAATGGGTTATCAAATCTTGATGTAAGCCAGAATGCAGCTTTAACATTTTTGGATTGTCGTTTTAACCAACTTTCCCAATTAAAACTTAATGGTCATACATATGGTAATTGTAAGTTATTTATAAAAGAGGATGAAGATGTGTTATCTGATTTGCAGAATATAAAAGAAAGTTATGCTTATTATGACTATTTAGATGGTGAAAGAGATATTGATACAATAGAAGTAATTGATATTACAAAATCTGCTACATGTAAAATAAATGGCAATGCCCTGACAATTACCTATACGGATGTCCCAGCAGGAATTGCAACTAATATTCCATCAACTACACCAGCAGATGATAAAACCGCTACAATAACAGGTGATATAGCTATTGATAAAGCTAACTTCCCAGATGAAAAATTCAGGAATTATGTAATTGAAAACTTTGATACAGATAAGAATAATATATTATCAAGTGGGGAAATTGCTGAAGCAAAAGAAATAAAAATTGCTGAAAAGGAAGTAAAAGACCTTAAAGGAATAGAACATTTTGTAATGCTGACAAAGCTGAATTGCGATACTAACCAGATTAAAACACTTGATTTAAGCAAGAATACAGCTTTGGAAACATTAATTTGTGGCAATAACAATCTGGAATCTCTTAATTTAATAAAGAATACCTGCCTGACATATTTATTTTGTGCTAATAATCCAATGGTTCAGTTAAGGCTTCCTGACGAGGCATATAAAGAATTAAAGTTATATCCAACAGATTTACATGTTGATGATATATTATCATTAAAATTATCTGATTTCCAGAACATAGAATATGATGATGAAGAAGAATATGCCATTGTATTAAAAGTAATTGATATTACAAAACCTGCTACATACAAGGTAAATGGAAAAGACTTTACACTTATTTATGCAAGTGCTGCTGCTTCTATTCCAGAAGACACTCCATCAAAAGATAGCTCAGATAATATTTCAGATGATACAGCAGTTAAAAAACAGATTAAAAAAGTTGAAGCAGTTAAAAAGACAGTGACAATAAAGAAAAATAAAAAGATTGGTGTTAATTTTAAGATTACAACAACAGGCAATAAAAAAGTAAAGGCATCTGAGGTAAAAGTAGTTATAAAGAATAAGAAAATTGCAAAAGCAGTAAAGATTAATATAAAAGCAGAGAAAATTATTGTAACTGTAAAAGGACTAAAAAAAGGGAAAACAACACTTAAACTGGATGCAGGTGGAAAGACAGCTTTAACTACATTAAAGATAAAGTAAGACATATAAAAAACATTTTATAATGTGTTTACCAGGGGAAACTTATTCCAAAAGAAACGCTTTAGTGTGTCTTGCATTAGTATATGACTGGAAACAGCTATTACATTATGTAGTAGCTGTTTTTATTTTGCAAACTTTATAACAGGCATCGGGGTATAAAGAAATAAAATCAGACATACAAGGTGGCATGAAAGATACTTCCCTTATTTTTTAGTGGGCATTAAATAAAGCTTTAGAATACAGGAAAATAAAAAATTAAAAATAAGGGAGGTTTATTAGTATGTTTAATATTTCATCTGATCATGATGTACCAAATTTAGACTATGCAGAGAAAAGAGTAAAAGAAACAATGGCGAAAGGTATATATGTAAGGGATATACAGGATAAGAATATCAAGTTTACTAAAGAGAGGGAGAGGCTAGAGGGTTTAATGGGGTCTAATTATGGGATAGATAATCCAAGGTCTCATAAGCAGTTAGCACAGTATTTAGAGATGCAGGATGACCCTGTAATTAAAGAAGCGTGCTATGATGAAAAAAATAACAAGTGGATTACTAACAAGTCAGCAATGGAGTCTTTAGCCTTAAGCCAGTATGAGTTTGCTATAGACTTATTAAGGTTCAGGCAGGCAGCTACTTATGAAAGTGCAGTTAAGCAGATTTTAAACTGGTCAGACAGTAACAGGGTATTACACCCAGCAGTAAGCAAAGGGATTACAAACAGGTTTAATTATAGTAATCCAGGGTTAATGAATATACCAAAGAAATTATTATGGGAGATAATATCACCTAGGAAGGAGGGCAATGTATTATTTTCAGTAGACATTAAGAACCAGGAACCATGGATAATGATAAATATGTTAGGCATAGAGAGTTTAAAGGAAAAATTAAATTCTGGGAATAAGAACGGCTTATATAATACTGTAGCATTTGATATATTAGGCAGAGAGCCAGATGAAAAGGAGCGTACAGAGATTAAAAGGGCATGGTTAGCCATGACATATGGGGCATCTAAAGTAGGTATAGTGGGTATGTGTAAACATACAGATGGTGAGGTAATCTATAAATATTTTAATTCATTTAAAGAGTTTAAGGCTTACAAATCAGATTGTATAAAATCAGCGAAGATGCACTTACAGACTGTAGAAACATACTTTAATACTGAAGTAACTACAGATGAAGCAGGACGTGGTTTATGGAGGGTGTTGATGGATTTACCGGTACAGGGTACAGGGGCAGACATACTAGCACTACTGATAAAACATTTTGATGATGAAACAAAAAGCAGGGGTTTATCAAGTATAATGGAATTTTATTTCAGCAGGCATGATGAGGTAATAATAGAGGTAGACAGGGGGTTTTATGAAACAGAGGGCTTAGATAAAGTTACAAGCATCTTAAGGGATATCTTTGAACATTCAATAGATGACTGGGAGCCGTTTACAGTAGAGATAAAAGTTTTAAATGGATTTGAGTTAGATGGGAATGTGACAGAAGATGATGAGGATTAATAACAAAAGTTTCCTTGTACAGTCCAGTCCTGGATGGTATACCTGTTAATACAGCATTACTAAATAAAAGGTATCTGTTACATAATGGCAGATGCCTTTTATTTAACACCAGTCCATATATCCCAGTACAGCTTACTAAATAATGGCATACAGAAGCAGCATGGTACAGGCAGGGAGGGTTTAAAGGCATTAAGTAATAATAAAGACAAAGCAGCCAGTTACAGTTTATGTAGTCATGTGGAAACAATAGCAGAAATGTTACATGATGTAATAAACAATGGTACATCAGGGATAAGTGAGATAGCATATAAGGCTATGAGAGGTTTAGAAGTAATAGATAAAATAAACATAGGGGTTAATGGAGGTTATGTAAATTTTGGGAAAGAAAAGTTAGAGATGTACATTGGGTTTGTAATGAGGGATTATAGATTTTTATCAGGTAGCAACAATAAAATATATATTGAGAATTTAGAGAATGTATTAGCACAGTATAAAATAGTCAATGGGCAAGTTATATCAGAGATATGCAATGTATATACTATTACAGATAAATCAAAGGATTGTATAGAAATAAACATTAAGGATAATGAAGTATACATACAGGATAGTAATAGTAACATATTATTAATAAATATAGATAACAGAAATAACATGGTAGATACTATAATAGACAAGGAATATTATAAAGGCAGGTATGAAATAGTTACGAATGGTATATAGAAGCATAAGATAAGAGAAGTGTAAGCACAGGAATTGTTTATTGGTAGATTTTGTTATGAGCAGTAGGGTAAAAATAGTAAGCAAGAAGGGCGTTTTATACTTTGGTTAAAATTAGGAATTGTTTGAGATTAAATTATCATTAAGAAAAATTGGGTTTCAACATTTAAAAATTTAATATATACATTATTAAAAATTTTGGTATACATTACAGAACATTTGTTTGATTTTTCAAATGTTTAAAAAATATGTAAAAAAGAGGGATAGTAACAAAGACAATGTAGATTTAAAGTGTAATATATATTTTATTTTACGATAGTAACAAAAAAGAAAAGGTGGTTACAGAGGCATGGGAGAAATGGATAAGGTTATAAGCAAGTTACATATTATAGGCAGGCATAGAGATGCAATGTTATTAGAGAAAGCAGGATTTGAAATAATGCTGCCGCAATCCCACTGGCTTTAGACGGTGGGTTAAGGCAGCCAGAAGTGATAGTGGTAATAAAAAATAAGTCAAGATATCATCCAGACACGATATAATACATCTGGTAATTTTAAGGTAAGCAGTCTGGAATAAGGATATATGTTAAAAGTATAAGCATATATAATTATGTTTAATAAATATATATGGCTTTAGTATATAGGCATATAAGTTACATAACTAATGGTAGTAAAAATGACAGTTTTATATACTGGCACTGCCAGACCAGTCCAGCATTATATAATATTATAAGTTTACACCAGTTAAAATAAATAAAACATAAGTTTACAGGGGTTTAAATTAAAATTAATTTGTACTTCCAGACAGGCATAATAAAGGACTTAAGCAGGGACAGGCTGGAAGTGTTTACCAGGATACAGGGCATTGTGGCAGGATGGCACTGCCAGGCTGGTTATACATGCAGACAAAGCATGTTCCAAAGCATTACTATGTTTATAATATATAAAAATTTATTATAATAGTGGCTGGGGGTATAAAAATTTATAAAAGGAGGCAGCAAAAATGGAAAAAGGGTTTTGCAAGACAGAAGAAACAGGGGACAGGCATAATTTTTATGACGGTGTTAATGGAAGCATGGCAGCATGGATTAAAAAGACTGGCGGTAAATACAATACTGCTGGTGATGAGGCTAAAATGGTACAGAAGATAAAAAGGGCGTATTCAGATTATATAGGTGAGCTGGGCAGAAGAAAAACAAACCGTTAAAGGAAGGATGTGGACATGCCATGTTAATAAAGACAAATCCAGGTGGCGGAGGGATGGCAATGTCAATAAAGACGAAGCCAGAGGAATGTACATGTATCCTGGATATTAATCCAGATGGTGTACATATAGGTTTAAATTATTATAAACACTATAAGAACAAGGCTGGCATAAAGAAAAAACAGGCAGATGGTTTAAGCCAGGCAGATGAAGATACCCTTAAACCAGGCAGTACAGAAAAGGAGGCATGAAAATGGCAAAAGTAAGGTGCATAATAAAAAAAGCAGGCAAGGACAACTCATACAATATAATTACACCAGGGGGCATGGTACTGGGGCAGTTTAAGACTGATAACACACCAGCAACGGATACAGGGCTTGATGGTGAACTTATAGGCAGTATATACAAGGCATGTAACGCTTATATTGAAACATTGTACATGAAAGGTATAAGGATTTAAAAGCATAAAGGCTTAAAAGGAAATTATGGGTACTGCCATTTATATGATGGCAGTACTTTTTTATATTTTAAATAAGTGTTTTTAAATATACACTTTTAAAAAATGGAGGGTGGCGGTGTGTAATGGGAAAAGAAACAAAGTTTATACGTCCAGGGGACATGGCAGAAACATACACAAAAGTAAGCAGCCTGCTTGAAAACCTTTTTGACGGGCTTAATGGCATGTACTTTAATTCAATGCTTGAAAAACCAGTAATAACAATACAAAGCACCCCTAAAGCATATGGTCATTTTACATTAAATGATACATGGCATGTATGGGATGGCAGCAAAGATGAAAAGAAAAAAGAGATAAACATAGGTGCTGGCACAATAGACAGACCAATATATGAAGTAGCTGCCACACTATTACATGAGATGGTGCATTTATATAACTATATACATGGGGTAAAAGATGTAAGCAGCAATGGCATGTACCATAATAAAAAGTTTAAAGAAGAAGCAGAAAAAAGAGGGTTAGTAATAGAAAAGCATGGTAAATATGGATGGACAGTCACACACCCGTCTGGAAGCCTTTGTATGTGGCTTGATAAAAACGGGTTTACAGATATAAGGATGGGGCGTATTGAGAACTGGAAAGAAGATACAGGCAGCAGTGGCGGAAATGTTAAAAAGAAATGTTCCACAAGGAAATACCAGTGCTGCATTTGTGGGATAAGTGTACGTGCAACAAAGGAAGTGCGCATTAAGTGTATCGACTGTGATATGGAAATGGAAGTACAGTAAGGCAGTTTAATGGAAGCATTAAAAAAGAGGGTTATGTATAAGAAGAGCCTGTATAAAAAATATACAGGTTTTTTTTATGTATAAAAAACATGAAAGATACTACACTGGCAAAAAAATTAAAGCTTTAAAACAGGCTTCCTTATATATTGTAGTGTAAATAAATATTTATTAAAATAAGTATTTTTAACAGTAATTAAAAAGTATATTGCAAAAAAGACAGGCAGGCGTTACAATACCCTGCAAAACAAAGAAAAGGAGGCTTATATTATGGTAAAAAAGGAAAGAAATGCTAACGGACAGGGTACAGTTTATTACAGTGAAAAGAAAAAATGTTTTATAGCACAGGTAAGCATACACATGGATGGCAAGTGCAGCAAAAGAATTACTGCTACTTCTAAAAAGTCAAAGAAAGAAGCACTTAGAAAAGCAAATGAAAAAGCACAGGGGTATACTGTAAAGAAAAAAGAAACAGGCAGCAAAACAGTGTCAGTACTGGCAAAAGAATTTATAGAATATAAGGAAATCCAGGGCATAAGACCAAGCACGCATAAAAATTATGATGAATACTACAACGGATATATTAAAGACAGTCCCATTGCAGAAAAAGAAATAACACAGATAAGCGAAGAAGAACTGCGTGGTTTTTATGACATGCTTTTTAAAGATGGGAACAAAAGAAAAAAGGAAACAGGGGAAGCATGTAGTTTATCAGTATCCACGGTAAACCATGTTTATGTGCTTTTAAATGGAAGTTTTTTATATGCTGTACAAAAAAATTACATACAGGAAAACCCACACAGGGACATAAAAAAATTTAAGGAGAAGTACCAGCCCTGTGGCAGCTATACAGCAAAGAAGGACAGGGACAAGGCATTTAGCAAAGAAGAAATAGACAAGCTTTTTAATAACAGCGGAAACAAAAAAGACATGTTTTATAATATGTTCTGTGTTATCCTGCATACGGGTCTGCGCAGCGGTGAAGCAAGGGCATTGAAGTGGGCTGACATTGATATGGAAAATAAAATACTGTATGTAAATAAAACACTTGTGTATACTGAAAAGATGTATTTCCCGGCATTATACGGGGAACAAAAATGCCGGGGCAGGGAAAAGGTATTTATGGAGCAGCCTCCAAAGTCTGAAGCAAGCTACAGGCAGATACCGCTTAACAAGCCAGCCTTAGAAGCACTGGAACGCCAGAAAAAGTGGCAGGAAAGATGGAAAACTACATTAGGGGGTTTTTATAAAGATGAAAGGATTGTGTTTTCTGATGAAAAAGGAGGCTATGTACAAGGGCAGCATGTACTTGCACACCTTAGGAAGCTCATGGAAAAATCAGGTATAGAAAACAGGCATACAGTACATGATTTAAGACATACTTTCTGTACAATGTTAAGGAATAATAATGTATCTGTAGAAATTGCAAAAGAACTGATGGGACACTCTGACATTAACATAACATTGTCAGTTTATTCCCATACCTGTGATGAAAATAAAATAAAAGCTGTAGATACTATAGGGAATACAGCTGCCTGTATGTAAAAAGAATATATTATACAGTTATATATCCTGCTGTATGTTTTAATAAAAAATATATGGCAGGTATTTTTATGCCTGTAATTTATAACCACTGGTATAAGCAGACCATGTACTAACCATAATAAACTATAAAAATAGTTTTAAACATAACTTCTTGTAACAGGCTTGTAATAATGGTATAATAAAAAGAAAATGGAAGGCAGTTATTACAGTTATGGAAAAAGAAAATACAGGCAGTACCATACCAGAGAGTACCAAGCCAAACAGAAAATACAAGGACTCTGTATTTACTGCATTGTTTGGCAGCAAGGAAAGCCTTTTAGAATTATATAAGGTCCTCCACCCTGAAGATACAGAAGTAACAGCAGATGACATTGAAGAAATTGCACTGGAGAATGTACTTTTAATACGCAGGTATAATGATGCTGCAATGGGGGTAAGGGATAAACTTATTATACTTTCAGAACACCAGTCCACAATTAACCCTAACATGCCAGTAAGGATTTTGTTATACATAGCAGGGGAATATGAGAAAATAATAAAAAGGAATGGTGATTATAAATCATTGTATTCCAGTAAGCTTATAACGCTCCCTGCCCCTGAATTTTATGTTGTTTATACAGGCAATAATGAATGTGTGGACTACATGCACTTAACAGATGCTTTTCCAGAGGAGTACAGAAACAGTTCATTTTTAAACCTGGATATAAAAGTAATAAAAGATGAAGATAAAAACAATATACTTGGTGGTTACATTGCATTTGTAAAGAAAGCTGAAAAGTTAAAACGTACACAGGGATATACATTTACAAAGGCACTTAAGGAAGCTGTAGCGTGGTGCAGGGAAGAAAACATACTTGCTGGTTTTATGGAAGAAAGGAGCGAAGAAATGATGGAGCTTATGTTAGAAGAATGGAATATTGAAGACGCAATAAAATACAACAGGGAAGAAGGCAGGGAAGAAGGTATAGAAGAAGGTATGAAAAAAGGCATGGTTTATGCGTATTATGAAATGAATATGAATACCAACGAAATAGCCAAAAAAGTGCAGCTTACAGAAGCAGAGGTGCTTGAGATAATAAGAAAGAAAGACCTGCGGTAAAAAGGCAGTTTACAGCACTGGGGCATAGTTTTATAATGGGTTGTTGCATCAGGAAACATATATAAGGTATAGCAGTTTAATATTTCCATATATAATATATCTTCTGTTTATTCTGTGTTTATGCAGCAATCCCATTAATTATATAACAGATAAAAGCCATTTCTGGCTGCCAATTAAAAAACTAGAATATTAGTATATCTGGCGGTATGCAATTGGTATGCAGTTTTAATATAAAAAAACATGGATATATTATAAGATACATATGCAAGTATAATAAATGCCTGTTTAAGAAATTCCAATGCCTGTAACTTAAAAATAAATGCCTGCAACACATCTTAATGTCTTGAAATTACTAAGGATCTAGTGTTGGCAACGACGTGAGGGTTCAAGTCCCATAAGTGCGAACTTAAGAAAAAAATATACGAAACAAGGCTTTTAGGTGCC
>CAQGLR010000038.1 GCA_948794795.1 uncultured Lachnospiraceae bacterium
AGGCACCTAAAAGCCTTGTTTCGTATATTTTTTTCTTAAGTTCGCACTTATGGGGGGGGGTATGAGCCTGTTGGACAGGCCAGGGTTGGTTATAACATGGCCAGGTGTGGTGAAATAAGCTACAGCATTGATGCAGCATACAGGTGCAATGGTTATGGTACAAGGATGCTTGGCCTTCTTGAAGAAATGGAAGAAATAAAGAAAAAGACAGACAGGCTCTGTGCTATGGTAAAAATTACAAATGCTGCATCACAAAAGTGTTTTGAAAAGCTTGGGTATTTGAAAAGTTTTAAAGAAGATATGGTTTATTATGTTAAGGATATATAAAAATTATCTGGCAGGTGGTATATAAAAACATAATATAGCATTTTATCCAATAAAAAGGAGCTTGTAATGAAGTTATTAGAATATATAAACCAGGGAAAGACTTATATAATTGCGGAAATGTCAGCTAACCATGCAGGTTCACTGGAAAATGCAAAGGAAATAATACATGCAGCAAAAGAGGCAGGGGCTGACTGTATCAAGACCCAGACATATACAGCAGATACTCTGACAATAAACTGTGATAATAAATATTTCTGTATAGATAATGGCACATGGGAGGGTGAAAACCTTTACTATTTATATGAAAAAGCATATACACCATGGGAATGGCAGGAGATTTTAAAGGCAGAAGCAGAGAAAAAAGGGATAGATTTTTTGTCAACTCCTTTTGACAGGGTATCTGTGGATTTTCTGGAGAAGCTTGGAGTGGAAGCATATAAAATAGCATCTTTTGAGCTGGTTGATATCCCGTTGATAAGTTATGTTGCATCAAAAGGTAAGCCAGTTATACTGTCGACAGGGATGGGTTCTATTGGGGAAATATGTGATGCTGTTACTGCAATAAAAGAATACCATGACAACTTTGTATTATTGAAATGTTCCAGTGCATATCCAGCTGTCCTGGAAGAAATGAATCTTGCAACTATAACAGATATGAAGGAACGTTTTAGGTGTCCTGTAGGTTTGTCTGACCATTCCATGGGGTCTGCTGGTGCAGTTATGGCAGTTGCAATGGGTGCCTGTGTAATTGAGAAACATTTCTGCCTGGACAGGGGTATTAAAAACCCTGATTCTTCATTTTCAATGGAACCGGATGAATTTTCTGTAATGGTAAGGGATATACGCATTGCAGAAAAATTAAAGGGAAAAGTTTTTTATGGGCCAGAAGAGCAGGAAAAAAATAGCATTATTTTCCGTAAATCTGTATTTGCAGTGGAAGATATAAAAGCTGGCAGTATATTTTCAGAAAATAATATAAGGGTAATACGGCCAGGATACGGGCTTCCCCCAAAATATTATAAAGACCTGCTTGGGAAAGTAGCTGCAGCAGATATAAACAGGGGTACTCCGCTGGATTTTTCTATGGTAGGGGAATAAAAATGAAAAAAAAAATTTTATTTTTAACAAATAATAATAGTTCACTGGCACTTTATGAATGGCTTGTAAAGCATAACGAAAACGTAGTGTTATATACAGGAAAACTTAATATTGATACAACCATACAGTACAGGCCTGGTATTATTATAAGTTATAATTATAAATATATCATTAGCCAGGAGGTAATAAATTATGTGGATGGTGAAATTTTTAACCTCCATATATCATTGTTGCCATGGAACCGTGGCGCAAGCCCTAATTACTGGAGCTTTATTGAAAATACCCCAAAAGGTGCAAGTATACATAAAGTTGATTCTGGTCTGGATACAGGGGATATAGTAGTGCAGGAAGAATTATTTTTTGATGAAAAGTCTGAAAGTTTTTTATCAACTTATGGGAAACTGCATGAAAAGATAAAACTGTTGTTTATGGAGAACTGGGATAATATTAAAAATGGGGATTACAGCCAGAAGAAACAGGATGGTAAAGGTTCATTCCATACAATAAAAGATTTCCAGTCTTTTACAGGAGGCAGTATAGACTGGGAAGAAAACATTGCTTCATATAAAACAAGGATGGGAATATAAGGGAGGACAATTGGTTATGTACATACCATATGGGACACAGTCCATATCAGAAGAAGACATCCAGGCAGTGGTAAAGGTGCTGCGGTCAGATTACCTGACAACAGGGCCTGTGGTAAAAGAATTTGAAGAAAAAGTGGCAGCATATACAGGGGCAAAATATGCTGTGGCAGTTTCAAGTGGCACAGCCGCACTCCATGCAGCATGTTTTGCAGCAGGTATAAAAGAGGGCGATGAAGTAATTACATCCCCGTTTACTTTTGCAGCATCAGCTAACTGTGTGCTTTATTGTGGGGCAGAAGTGGTTTTTGCAGATATTGACAGAAAGACATATAACATTTCCCCAGAAGAAATTGAAAAGAAAATTACACCATGTACAAAAGCATTAATACCTGTACATTACGCAGGGCAGCCATGTGACATGGATGCCATTTATGGTATTGCAGGAAAACATAACCTTGCTGTAATACAGGATGCTGCCCATGCACTTGGGGCAGATTATAAGGGCAAAAGGATTGGAAAAATGCCAGGGATGGCAGTATTAAGTTTCCATCCAGTAAAACATATAACAACAGGCGAAGGCGGAATGGTGCTTACGGATAATGAAAAGTATTACCAGCGTCTCCTGCTTTTCCGCAGCCATGGCATTACACGTGACCACAGCCTGCTACACAGGGATGGAGGCGGATGGTATTATGAACAGCAGGCACTTGGTTATAATTACAGGATAACTGATATACAGTGTGCACTTGGCATATCCCAGATGGACAGGCTTGACAGTTTTATTTCCAGGAGACGCCTGCTTGCAGGGAGATATGATGAAGCATTTAAAGAGATAAAAGGCATTATTACGCCATACCAGGCAGAAGGGTGCAACAGCAGCTGGCACCTTTATACCATACAGGTGGAAAACCGGAAAGAGGTTTTTGACAGCCTGAGAAAAGCAGGCATTGGCGTTAATGTGCATTATATCCCTGTATATATGCATCCTTATTACCGTGGGCATGGGTACAGGGATGTAAAATGTAAAAATGCAGAAGAAGTCTACAGCCATATTATAAGCCTCCCGTTATATCCTGGTTTGACAGAAGAGCAGCAGGACTATGTAATTGGAAAAGTAATTGAAGCTGTGGATGAGGTATAAATATATGTTTTATATAAGGGCAGATGCAAATGGGATTATTGGGGCAGGGCATATAATGCGTTGTATTGCAGTTGCAGTAGAATTGCGTAAGAACCTGGAAGAAGTAGTTTTTATTGTGGCAGACCAGTACGGGCAGGGGATAGCGGAAAGCTATGGTTTTAAAACATTATGTCTTCACAGCCAGTGGGATAACCTTGAAATGGAACTTGGAATTATACTGCCACTTGTTAAAGAAAACCATGTAAGGGGGATACTGGTAGATTCATATTATGTTACAGAATATTATCTCTCAAACTTGCACAAGTATACCAGGCTTGCGTATATGGATGATATAGATGCATTTATTTATCCAGTTGATTTACTAGTTAATTATAATATTTACGCAGAAAAGATTGATTATTTTAAACGTTATAATGATGCAGGGCTGGGTACAGAATTTTTATTAGGATGTAATTATGTTCCACTTAGGGAAGAATTCTGTAATATAGAATCCAAAAGTATTTCAAAAATATTTAAACAAGAGAAAACTGGTAATAAAAATATTAAAATCCTGGTTA
Source organism: uncultured Lachnospiraceae bacterium (assembly GCA_948794795.1). GTDB lineage: Bacteria > Bacillota > Clostridia > Lachnospirales > Lachnospiraceae > Butyribacter. Next base: position 3,711 of record CAQGLR010000038.1, read on the forward strand.
CTTCTGGTGGTGCGGATATATGTAATATAACAGGCAGTCTTTTAGAAAAATTAAAAGATAAGAGCTGGTTTAACAAAATAGACTTTCATGTTATATTAGGAAGATTTCATCAGTATAAACGTGAAATATATGAAAAATGGATAGATTGTCCTAATGTATATTTACATGAAAATGTAAAATATATGTCAGAATATATGTCTATGTGTGATGCTGCAGTTACCGCAGGAGGTTCAACAGTATATGAACTTTGTGCTTGTGGTTTGCCATCTGTTATGTACACAGTTGCAGATAACCAGCTTAGTATAGCACATGAATTTGATTCAAGGGGATTGGTGTTATGGTGTGGTGATGCAAGATATAATATAGATATTTGTATAGAGAATATTATTTATAGCCTGCAAACTTTAATTAAAGATTATGAACTTCTTAAGAGAAAAAGTGAAAAATTACAAATATTAGTAGATGGACATGGTTCAGAAAGAATTGCAAAAAAATTATTATAATATTTACTATAATAATTAAGTAGTTATAGAATTATTAGATATGTAGTATAAAGTAATAAAAATTAAATAGTATTATAAGACAGTAATATTATATATAATGTTTAAAATACTAGAATTACAAAGAATTTAGATATTATATTTGTTAAAAGTACCAGGTTATCTGGAATATTTTTATAAAAAATTTGTATTGCAAATGTTTAAGTGTATATATTTTTTTGATTATAAATTTAGGGAAACATGTATCTTGATTGTATTATAATGGGAGGTGTTACATGTCTACACATATAACTAAAAACCGTATACTTGATTTCACAGTGTCCATGAAAATCCATCAAAGAAGTGCAAATACAATTAATTCATATACAACTAACATACAAAAGCTTGAGCTTTTTCTAAGAGGGGCAGAGCTTACAAAAGAACAGATGCTTTTATACAAACAGTGGTTGTCCTCACAAGGTTTTAAACAAAGTACAATCAATGCTTATCTTGCAGCAGCAAATTATTTCTGTGATGTTATGGGATGGGCAGATATGAAGGTGACACTTGACCCAGTGGTGGCAGAGGACACAAACCAGAATAAAAAACAGATTTCTTCTTCAAATTATAAAAAATTGGTGTTTACTGCACTCCAGAATGACAAAGAGCGTCTTGCAATGATGATACAGGTTCTTTGCCATATGGATTTACGTTTCTGTGAACTAGAGAGGCTGACAGTAGAGGCTTTAGAATGTAACAAGGTAGTTGTGGAAAGAAAACATAAGAATAAAGAAATAGAAATACCAGATATTATTAAAGAAGACCTTTATACATACACATTACATGAACAGATTACATCAGGTATTATATTCCGGACAAGTAAGGGGGCACCAGTTGACAGGTCAAATTTCCGCAAGGATATTAAAAAACTTTGTATACTTGCAGATATAGAGGAGGAATTTGGTTCAATACAACATATAAAACATGTTGTGCTGGATGAATATCCATATTATAGATTGAAAAAATGGAAATAAACTATAGTTAGCGCTATGATATTTTAATTAAGGATTTGTCTGGTAAAATGGGATGTGGCAGGCAGTTTATAAGGGTTGCAGTAAGGAAAAGAGATGAAAACAGCCGTCTTGCCAGTGTGTTAAGGCAGGAAATTGGGGATTACAGTGCTGGCAAGCTGGATTAAAACATAAAAACATATACAGGAGGGCATATTATGGTATTTGGTGTAATCCTTGCAGGGGGCACTGGCAGCCGCATGGGCAATGCCAGCAAGCCGAAGCAGTACCTTATGTTAGGGGATAAACCAGTTATTATACACACTGTTGAGAAATTCTTTATACATAATGCATTTGAAAAAATAATTGTGCTCTGCCCTAAGCAGTGGGTGGAGGACACAAAAGACCTTGTAAAGAAATATATCCCTGGCAGCCAGGGGCATGTGGAAGTTCTTGAAGGCGGCATGACACGCAATGAAACAATAATGAATTCCATTACTTATATTGAAGAAAACTACGGGCTGGATGACAGCACTGTAATTGTTACACATGATTCTGTAAGACCATTTCTTACATACCGCATTATCGAGGAAAATATTAAATATGGTTTAAAATATGGGGCTGTTGATACAGTAGTGCCTGCAACAGACACTATTGTTGAGAGCCCCGACGGGGCTGTGGCTTCATCTGTGCCTGACCGCAGGAGGATGTACCAGGGGCAGACACCACAGACATTTAATGCAAAAAAGTTAAAGGGGCTGTACCTTTCACTTAATGATGAGGAAAAGGAAACCCTTACAGATGCCTGTAAGATATTTGTACTCAGGGGTGAAGATGTACACCTGGTACAGGGCGAAACATTTAATATAAAGATTACTTACCCATATGACCTGCGTGTGGCAGAGTCACTGGTACAGGAACAGGCAGGGAAAAATGATAATTGAAATATATGCCAGGTACTTATATTAGCCTGGCAGGAATGGAGCGTGGGATGCTTAACACAGTGTACCGCCTTGTTGCGCCAAGGCGTTTTGAAGTATGTTTTAACAATATAGATTTAAGTAGCGGGCAGGCTGTGGTAAGGCCTGCCCGCCTGTCAATATGCCATGCTGACCAGCGGTATTACCAGGGGCTACGGCCAGCGGAAGTACTGGGGCAGAAGCTGCCCATGGCGTTGATACATGAAGGGGCAGGGTATGTGGTGTATGACCCGTCAGGGACATTCCCGTATGGCACGGAGGTTGTCATGGTGCCAAATACCCCTGTGGAATATGACAGTGTAATTGCAGAGAACTACCTGCGTTCAAGCAGGTTCCGTGCCAGTGGTTATGACGGGTTTATGCAGGAGAATGTTGCACTTGCCCTGGACCGGTTAGTGCCGCTTGCCCCTTCCACTGACAAGGCAGTGGCAGCATTTACAGAGCTTGTGTCTGTAAGCGTGCATGCAATGAGGCGTTTTGGCAGGGCAGCACACAGCAGGAGGAGGGTAACGGGGATATGGGGTGACGGGAACCTTGGTTATATAACAGCGCTTGTTTCAAAGGCAATGTTCCCAGGGACAAAGCTTTATATTTTTGGTACAGACAGGGAGAAACTGTCCAGGTTTTCATTTGCAGAGGAAACATTCCTTGTGGCTGATATACCAGAAGACATATCTGTAGACCATGCATTTGAATGTGTGGGAGGCTCTGCATCACAGAAGGCAGTAAACCAGATTATTGGCTGTATAGAACCTGAAGGGACAATATCACTGCTTGGCGTTTCAGAATACCCTGTCCCAGTAAATACACGCATGGTATTAGAAAAAGGACTGCATATACAGGGCAGCAGCAGGAGCGGGCGTGAGGATTTTTTAGAAACCATTGCCTTGTATAAGAAATACCCATGGCTGGCAAGATACCTGGGGAATATAGTAGGCACAGAGATAGAAGTGCATACTACAGAAGATATAGTAAAGGCGTTTGAAACTGATATACAGATGGGTATGGGTAAGACAATTATGGTATGGAACCAGTAATTTGTAAATACACTATGGCAAAAGTAGTAATTTTTAAGGGCAGCTGCATTAAAGATATAATATACAAAATATAAAATTACTATGTAAAAAATTTAGTTATATTATATATATTTCTTTAATCCAGCTGCCCTTTTAGCATATTTTTAACTATTCATTTTTTCTTTTAATAATTTCTAAAACTTCTTCTTCAGTTAGCTGTAACTTTTTGGCAATTTCCATGGTTTTCATATTCATTTCATAATATGCATAAACCATACCTTCCTGCCTGCCTTCACGTCTGCCTTCACGTCTGCCTTCTAATATGCCCTCTTGTCTGCTTTCACGTCTTACTTGTTCTCTTATTTTTTCTTCTCTTTCTTTTAATACAGGTTCCATAATTTCTAATAATGTTTTACTCATATTTTCATCACTCCTTAATTTTTCTGCCAGTCTTTTGTTTGCTTTTAAAGCTGCTTCTAATACTGAATCAGCATATTCTTTTTCAATTTTACCATCCAGGCTGCTTATACCAGCAAGAAGGTTCTTTAAATCTTGTTCTTCAAGCCTGCCTGATAAAGCACACAGCCATTTATGTTTTTCATGGTCAAGTTCCTTTGTTACTATAATTTGTGTTGTAAATGGTATACTGCTGCCATAAAGGTAATATATTCCTTTATATGGGATTTCTATACTTACACCACATTTTTTAAGATATTTAAAAAGTTTTTCAGGTTTTGATTCACGTACATATGATACAGTGATACTTTTCATATTCCTGCTGTCAGGTTTTTCACCAGAAGCTTTGAACAGGCCTGCATATGACTGTACTTTTACAAATACATCTATACCAAGTTTATCCTTTGGGTTTTTATATTCCAGAACATTATATTTTCTAAATATTTTCCCTATTTCGTTTGCAGGTGCTATATTGCCGGTGTCCTCAATAAAAAGATCTATTTTAAGAGTTCCAGTGTTCAGTATATATTCTGGTACAAATATAAACCTGTCTATATCATGTCTCATTTCTAAATTCATAGCAGCCACATAAGGTGGATGCCATTGTATTTTCTTATCATCCATTAACTTCCTTCTTTCTGTATTATACCAGTGTTGACGTGTTATTGCAAGTATTTGTATATATTATACCACATGTCTATAATTATGTTAATACAATTTTTTGTTATAATTTTAAAAATATATAAATTCTTTGTATTATATATCTAAGATGGTATGCCGGATTTGCCTATATTGAGTTTACCCGGATATAGACAAGTAAGGCAGACAATCAAGATAAATTTTATATAATAAATAATTTATAAAACTATTGTAATGTCTCCAAATAACTTCTTGTAAGAACCTGGAACAAGGTATATAATGTTTACAATTCATATACAGATTAACAAGGAGGATATATTATGAAACCAACACCGGTTAAAGGAACAAGGGATTATCTCCCCAAAGAAGTGCAGATAAGGGATTATATGCAAAGCATTATATTAGAAACATATAAAGATGCAGGGTTTGAGCGTATCACTACACCTATTATTGAGGATGCTGTTAACCTTGATAAAAGTGATGGTGGTGAAAACCTTAACCTGGTTTTCAGGATATTAAAAAGAGGCCAGAAGCTGTCTTCTGTGCTTTCAAGAGGGGATATATTAGAAAAGGAACTGTCTGACATAGGGCTGCGTTATGACCTTACATTGCCATTATCACGTTATTATGCCAATAACAGGAATAACCTTATGTCACCATTTAAAGTAATACAGATGGACAGGGTTTACCGTGCAGAAAATCCACAGAAAGGGCGTTTGCGTGAGTTTACACAATGTGATATAGATATTATAGGCAATACCTCATGTGATGCAGAGATAGAACTTATTTTAACTACTGCCAAAGCATTAGACAGGACAGGTATTAAGAATTATAAAGTAAAAATAAATGACAGGCGTATACTTAAAAGTATCTTTGAATATTCAGGATTTAAAGAAAAAGATTATGAAAAACTTTCAATAATTTTTGACAAACTTGATAAAATAGGCATAGAAGGAATAAGAAAAGAACTTGCAGATGGGGATTTTAATACAGAAGCATCAGAAAAATTTATATCAATTTTTGAAAGTGGCGGGTTAAGCCTTGACTCTGTTAAAAATATATGTAGTGAAGAATTTGTACAAAATATCCAGATAATAATGGATACAGTAACAACAGTAACAAATGGCACAGTAGTTACAGAATTTGCACCATCATTAGTACGTGGACAAGGCTATTACACAGGCACTATATTTGAAATAGAGGCAGAAGGCTATAGTGGTGCTGTTGCAGGTGGTGGAAGATATGACAACCTTATTGGCAAGTTTTTAAATGAAGATATACCAGCTGTAGGATTTTCAATAGGTTTTGAAAGAATATTTGAGATACTTATGGAAAATAACCTTGAAATTCCCGGACAGAAGAAATTAATTGCAGTCTTTTATGACAGTGAAAATTATGCTGATGCACTTTCATATGCAGAGGAACTCAGAAAAGATTACAGAGTATCTGTAATTGTAAGGCCTAAGAAGTTTGGAAAGTTCCTTAATAAACTTGAACAGCAGGGCTTTAGTGGTTTTGCTGTCTATGGGCAGGAAGATGGTGTTAAATTGTTTTCTTAAAGATAAAAAATAATAAAAACAACAACAATTTTTAAAACCAGATGTCCTATGGGAGTGTCCAGATTTTGTATTACTTCAATTTGGGTAAATACCATAACAAATCTGAAAAACTTTATATCTAAATATAATACTTTACAGATAAATTAAAGACATATTCTTTTTAAAGTACTTTCTTGTGCCAGAAAAGCTTGTACTGTTTCTGGCATATGAAAGTAAGCATTAAAACCTTTATATATTTATCTGTCTGTTTTGATATTATAAATTTCCCGTTAAACCTGCCTGTTTTTTTAAACGTTGTTTTAACTGTGCTAAAAAATATTCATTGCCTGTTACCTGCAATACTGGACCAAAAGAAAGTATTTCGATAAGCAGTTCAGTTTCCACATTTTTATTATAATAAATACAACATTCATATGTATCATTATCAATTTTTGTAGTATTCTTTTCATAATTAGCAAACTGCAGCATAGTACGTTCAAGTGCATTGCGTTTATCTTTTATAAGCAGCCGTACAGGTTCTTTATAATATGATTCCAGTATTGCTTTATTAATATCAGGCTGGTTTGCTTCATATTTTTCAATAAATGATATTTCAATTATATTACTAAGGTTATATAATTCAATTCTTGGAACAGGGTTTCCAGGGCATGGTGATGCCATAAGGCGGAAGCGGTCATTTTTGAGTGAATATTCAAGCCGGCATGGTAATAATTCATGTATATTAATACTGTTTTTGCCCTTATAGTTAATACTAATCCATTGGCAGTTTTTAATGGCAGACAAAATTGTCTGGAATACATTTATATAAACAGGACTGCTAAAATCATCGTTATCTGTAAAACGGTCATAATAATAGAAATCTTCTGGTGTCCATAATGGCTGGTAACCTGCAAAAAGTTTTTTTAGGGAATCCAGCTGTTTTTTATTAAAGAAAAGTTGGATTTTTTCATCTAAAAGTAATGCACTTATATAACACTTCTGCAATTTTGACAAAGGTATAGAAAAACCATCAGAAAGTTTTGATATAAATATTCCATTATTTTCTTCAAAAAAATCCCATTCACCAGATAGTATTTTTGGCATTATAAAAAGCGGGCTTTCTTCAAATCCATTTTCTTTAATACAACAGTTTAAATCTTTTTTGGAAAATGCACATTGTTGTGAAAGGATTTTTTTCATTACCTGGTAATAACAATTATATATATCTGAAAAAAGATTCATAATAATTTTGTGCTCCTTTCATAATATGGTTTTCTGGATTTGGATATTTCAAAGAAACAATTTATAAATATTATATTAATGACATCTAAATCCAGTGGTTAAGAAGCAAGTCTTTTAATGGCTTACTTAATAAGGTTAAAATAATTATACACCTGATATTATATCCAGTAAATTATAATCTGTAATAATTATTATTATAGCATACTTGCAGGGCATATGAAACTATGGTAATATTATTAAAATATTTAAAAACCAGTATTCAGTTTTTTATGGATTATTGTAAATGTATTATAACAAGCCATGTCACAACCTGTTACACATGTGTTTGTGGACAGGCCATGTAAAAATTTATACATCATAAAATTAATAATTTTTAAACGCTTTAGTAACATATTGGAGTTTTTAGGCAGAAAGGAAAGGTTTATATTGTTATGGATAAAAAAATAATAATATTTATTGGAATCCAGGCAAGTGGGAAAACCAGTTTTTATAAGCGTTTCCTGTCTGGGGAATATGAACATATAAGCCTTGATATACTGCATACAAGGAATAAAGAAAATATTGCTATAGATAAATGTTTCAGGGATGGCAGGAGTTTTGTTGTTGATAATACTAACCCTTCAGCAGAAGACCGCAGAAAATATATTGAAAAAGCATTGGAACATGGGTATTATATAGAAGGGTATTATTTTGCTTCTGTAATAGCAGACTGTATAAACAGGAACAGGCAGCGGGAAGGAAAATCCTGTGTGCCAGATTGTGCGGTTGCTAGTACATATAATAAACTTGAAATTCCTTCGTTAAAAGAAGGTTTTCATAAACTAAATTACGTAAAAATGGAAAATGGTGGTTTTATAATAGAAGACTGGAGTGAGGAGAAATGAGGTTTGATGAATTTGATAAGCAGATGAGAATATATGAACAGTCACTTGACCAGGTGGTACTGCCAGACATATATATTGCAGCAAGGCTTGACGGCCGTTCATTTACAAGGCTGACCAAGGAAATATGCAAGTTTGAAGCACCTTTTGATATACGTTTCAGGGATTTAATGACAGATACAGCCTGTCATTTAATGGACTGTGGTTTCCGGATAGTGTATGCATATACAGAGAGTGATGAGATATCACTTTTATTCCATCCAGATGAGAATGCATTTGGAAGAAAGACTAGAAAGTTAAATACAACACTTGCAGGTGAAGCAAGTGCAGTATTCAGCCTTGCTTTGGGAAAGGCAGCAACTTTTGACTGCCGTATTATACCACTTCCAAACAAAGAGAGAGTAAGGGACTATTTTGTCTGGAGACAGGAAGATGCCCATAGAAATTCATTAAACAGTTATTGTTACTGGACACTGCGCAAAGAAGGCATGGCAAAATACCAGGCAACAGCAATGCTTGAAGGGAAAACAGTTTCTTATAAGAATGAACTGCTTTTCCAAAGAGGAATAAATTATAATAATCTGCCTTGCTGGCAGAAGCGTGGAACTGGTATTTATTATAAGGATATTGTTAAAGAAGGATATAATCCTGTAACAAATAAAAATACAGAAACTATGCGGAGAAAGTTATATATAGATTATGAATTAAAAACAGGCAAAGAATATGGTGAGTGGGCAGAGCATTTTCTGGAATTATAGGAAAATACAGCTGGCAGTGTAAATAACCAGATATGCAGGATTAGTGGTAATAAAAGAAACATTGCATTAAAACCAGGAAATCTAGTTAATAAGGTTTCCTGGTTTTTATAATTATATAATGCCAGGGTCAAAAGTATTTTGCCACTAACTGGTGCTACAGATTGCTTGTCTGTGTTTTCCGGTTTTTAACCACTTTATAATAAAAGGAGCTATAATATGAGGATTTTATTAGTTGAAGATGATATAGAAACCAGTGATATGTTAAAAGATTTTCTTATAACTGAGAATTTTGAAGTAGTAACTGCTTATGATGGTAAAAGTGCATGTAAGAAATTTTTAGAAGATAAATACAGCCTTGTATTACTTGATATTATGATACCTGGAATAAATGGGATTGAAGTTATGAAGATAATACGTGAAAGCAGTACAGTACCAATTATTATTATATCTGCAAAAGATTCAGATTCAGACAAGACATTAGGATTAGGTTTAGGTGCAGATGATTATATTACAAAACCATTTTCAGTTATAGAAGTGCTGGCAAGAATAAAAGCAAATATAAGAAGAAATACACAATATATACCAGATATTCCTAATAAGGAAAACATATTAAAAAAAGGAAATCTTACAATAGATACAGATACTTATTCTGTATTAAAAAATGGTAAAAAAATTGAGCTGACAGTGAAAGAGTTTGAAATATTAAAAATGTTAATCCAGAATCCACAAAAAGTTTATACTAAGAACCAGATATACTCTTCTGTATGGAATGATGTGTATGTTGGGGATGAAAATGCAGTTAATGTACATATTAGCAGGCTCAGGGGCAAAATAGAAGACAATCCACGTGATCCAAAGTATATTATTACAGTCTGGGGAATTGGATATAAACTAGGAGATGTGGAATGAGGGACAGTTTAATTATATTTTTTATGGCATGTATTATTATTTTATTATTAATTATTATCTTTTACCAGAAATTTGTTTTCAAAAATGGAATAAAGTCAGAATTAGAAAAGGTGTGCCAGAAACTTTCAGATATTTTAGAAAAAGGGACTGATGAAAAGGTTATGGTATTTACGGACAATAAAATAATTATGGATTTAAACGGGCAGATTAACAGGCTGTTAATAGACAGGCAGAAGATAAAGACTGATTATAAAAGACAAGAAATATCTTCTAAAAAGATGCTTGCAAATATTTCACATGATATTAAAACGCCATTAACAGTTATTCTTGGTTATCTTGAGATTATACGTCTGGGAAACAAAGAAAATGAAGCATTACAAAAAGTAGAAATAAAAGCAAAACAGGTTATGGAACTTGTAAACCAGTTTTTTACATTGGCAAAGCTTGAAGCTGGAGATACAGATATAAAGATAACTAAAGTAAATATTAGTGAATCATGCAGGGAAAATGTGCTTAGCTTTTACGAAATACTGCTTCAGAAAGAATTTGAAGTGGACATATTAATTCCAGAGCAGGATTTATTTGTATATGGTGACAGGGAATCCATAGACAGGATTTTATATAACCTGGTTTCAAATGTAATACGCTATGGAAGTGATGGCAAGTATATAGGATTTTTTATAAGGGAAGACAGTGGTTATATATACATAGATATAGCAGATAAAGGAGCAGGAATAAATAAAGAGTTTGCAGAAAGTGTATTTGAAAGGCTTTATACAATGGAAGATTCACGTAACCGCCAGATACAGGGTAATGGACTGGGACTTACGATTGCAAAAAAACTTGCACAACAGATGGGTGGAGATATATTGTTGCAAAGCACTCCTGGAATAAAGACCATTTTTTCAGTAAAACTTAAAAAATTTATATATTAAAACCAAATGAAAGAAATTTGTAAGAATTATTCAAGAGTTTTGAAAAACTAAACTGTTATAATGGTTTTTAGAAAGGGGGCAGAAAATATGCCATATATATTACAAACAAACCAGCTGTCTAAAACTATTAATGGGAAACAGTTAATTAAAGATGTAAATATCCATGTTAAAAAGGGAGAAATTTACGGGTTTCTTGGACCGAACGGTGCAGGAAAAACAACAGTAATGAAAATAATTACAAATATCTGGAAACCAACTACAGGAACGGTTGAGTTATTTGGAGAAAGACTTACACCAAAATCATATGAAGTTTTAAAAAGAATTGGAAGCATTATAGAATTTCCATGTTTTTATGAACATATGAGTGGCAAAGAAAACCTCTGGCTTCATTGTGAGTATATGGGCTATTATAATCCAGACAGTGTGGATAATGCCCTTGGAATGTTAGGTTTACAGGATGCAGCAGACCAGGATGTGAAAAGTTATTCATTAGGCATGAAACAACGTTTAGGAATAGCACGTGCAATTTTATGCAGACCGGAACTTCTTATACTTGATGAACCAGTAAACGGGCTTGACCCAGCTGGAATAAAGCAGACAAGGGACCTTTTTAAAACATTGTGTACAGAATATGGTATTACTATTATTATATCAAGCCATATACTTTCAGAAATAGAAAGCATTGCGGATACTATTGGTGTAATTAAACGTGGACATATAGTACAGGAAATTTCTATGAAAGAGATTTATGGGATGGATGCCCCATATATTGAACTCGGAACAGATGATATTAAAAAAACGTCCTATATATTGTCTGGACAGCTTGGACTGGATAATTTTAAAATTGCAAATAATAACAGTATCCGTATATATGATGGTAACATTACCACAAAAGATATATCAGCAGCGCTTGCAGAAAATAATGTAGATATTAATTTTATTGGAAAGAAGACAGAAAGCCTTGAAGACTATTTCTTAAAGCTTACAGAGGAGGGAGAATAATGTTAAAACTAGCCAGACTTGAATATAAGAAAAATAATATTGTAAAATATATACGTAATGCCTGTATATTGGCTTTGGTTCTTTGTTTATTTTTATTTGCCATGGTTTTTCTTGGAATTGCCAATGACCCAGATGGCACACTGGATGCAGTAGAAGGTAAAGATACCGTATCTGTACAAGTAGAACTATTTACAAGCATATCTTATATAATTTTTACAGGTGTAATGCTTGCATCTTTTATTATAAGTGCATATAAAGATAAGACTATGCAGCTAATGTTTTCTTATCCAGTAAAAAGGCAGAAAATATTAGTATCAAAAATGATAGCAGTGTGGTTTTTTAATTTTGTTGCATTAACAACAACAAAGCTGCTGCTTTATACTTGTATATATATAGGAACCAGAAGCCTGCCAGCTTCATTTATAGTTGATTTTAATATGGGAAGCATATCATTTTATATACAGCTTATTTTAAAATCTATAGTACTTGTAAGTATGGGCTTTATAGCATTATTTGCCGGTATGGTCCTGAAATCGTCAAAAGCATCCATAATTACATCCTTTTTGTTAATATTTCTTACACAGGCTAATATTGGGGATTTTTCATTAGCTGGTAATCCAGAGGTTCCTGTTATTTTAATGGTAATATCATTTGTGTTTGCTGGTTTGTCTGTACGCAATGTGGAAACAAGGGATTTAATTTAAACATTAATAGTACTATAAAAAATTCCAGCAGGATGTATAATGTTAAAAAACTTTATACATTTCCTGCTGTTTTTTTGTATGTAAATTACAATAAGGAACTAGTGTGGAAAATATATCTAAGGCAGCAAAAAACACTACCTAAGATATATTAAATTTCACACAGGAAAAATGTAAAACCAGCATTTTTCTAAAGCAGGCTTGTCCTGCTATACTATTTGTGCCGCCCAAAGGCGGCATGGGAGATTATTATGAATGGAGGATTATTATGAGAAAAATCACAGAACTGTCATTAGAAAAATATAAGGAATATCTTTATGAAGAAGAGAAAAGTGCTGCAACAGTAAATAAATATATTAATGATTTAAATAAGTTAAAGAAATTTGCAGATGGAAAAGAACTTACCAAATCACTAATAATCAGTTACAAAGAATACCTGCAGGCAGATTGTTGTTATAAAACAAGCAGTATAAATTCTTTTCTGGCAGCAGCTAACTGTTTTTTTGAATTTATGGAATGGTTTGACCTGCGTGTAAAAACTATAAGGGTACAGAAGCAGGTTTTTACACCAGCTGGCAGGGATTTATCAAAAGAAGAGTATAAAAGGCTTGTCAAAGTAGCAGAAAAAACAGGGAAGACACGTCTTGCTATGATTATCCAGGCATTGTGTGCCATGGGAATAAGGGTAAGTGAGTTAGAATTTATCACAGTTAACAGTGTAAAAGATGGCGTAGTTAAAGTATACTGCAAGGGCAAAGAACGCCAGGTACTTATACCAAAAGCATTAAGGGTAAAGATTTTGTATTATATACATAAAAATAGAATAAGTTATGGGACAGTATTCTGTACAAACAGTGGAAAACCTGTAGACCGCAGCAATATATGGAGGGAAATGAAATCACTATGTGGTGAAGCAGAAGTCGAAGACGGAAAAGTATTCCCACATAACCTGCGCCATTTATTTGCAAAAACTTTTTACCATGCCTGTAAAGATATAGCAAAGCTGGCAGGCATACTTGGACATAACAGCATTGAAACAACAAGGATTTATGTAATGGCTACAAGTAATGAATACCAGAAACAACTTGATAATATGGATTTGGTAATTAATACATAAAAAGAACATAATAAGAAAAATACAACATAACAAAAATTATGTTGTATCTGGCACAGTGAAGATAATAGCACAAAAAAATATGTTTTTCAAGGTCTTTTATCTAATTTCTTTTTATCTTACCTATAGTCTTCAATATAATTTTCCTGAAAGAATATCTTTATAGCATATACAAAAGACCTGAAAATATATAGAAAAAAGGGATATACAACATAATTTTTGTAATGTTGTATTTAGGGTTATAACAATAAACCATTATTTAAAGGGGCAGATAATATGGAACCGCTTCTTATAAAAGAACTAGCAGAATTATGGCTTATGGATGTTAAAGATATTTTAAGGCCATCTTCTTATGCCCGTTATCAAAACTGTACAAGTAAATATATTCTTCCATATATAGGAGAAATGGATTCATATGTTTTTGGAAAGAATGATTTATCTGCTATGCTTGGAAGATTAGCTGGACAAGAAAATGAAGCAATTTTATCACAACATACAGTTTATATTGTAGAAAGTATGGTGCGTGCAATGTTCCATTATGGTGCAGATAAAAAACTTATACCAGAAGTAGCTTTTGGAAAAGCAGAATATATGGTTAAGAATAAGAAAATTGCTATGCCATTATCGGAATTAGAAACACAACAGCTTATATATGAAGCAGAACAGCAAGGAACAGATACACAGATACAAGTAATGCTGCCACTTTATGCAGGTGTAACATTGTCTGAGTTATGTGGGCTTAAATGGGAAGATATAAATTTGGAAAAAGGAGAAATCTATATTCACAGGAATTTAATGCGTGTTCAGAAAGATATAACAGATTATGGTAATGAAAAACCAGGAACAGCTTTAGTAGAATTTGAACTTCCAGAAAGTGAATGCCGTAAATTTGTTATGCCCAAAAAATTAAATACATTATTAATCAGGGAAGTAAAGAAAAGAAATGCAATAAATGAGAATTATGTAGCAAGTTTTTATAAAAAAACAAATGCACAGCCAGATGGCAGGACACTTCAGAATCATTTAAAGGCACTTGGCAAAAAAGCGTGGATTCCAGAACTGACATTTAAAAGGCTTAGGGATACATTTGCAGTAATGTGCCTGCAGGCAGGTGGTGATGTGTATAGTTTAGCATATGTATTAGGCGTTGGTACCAATGCTGTATGTGAAAGATATAAAAAGTGGCTGGTAAAGACAGATAATTTTTTGACAAAGATTAGCTAAAAATTAATAAATATATCATTATAAAGCTGGAGGGGGAGAACCTTATGGATACACAGGATGTGTATATTATTGGTGCTAAAAACATGGGAAATTATGGTGGATATGAAACTTTTATTGATAAACTTACAGAGTACCATCAGAAAAATAAGAAAATCCAGTACCATATTGCCTGGAAAGGAACTAAAAATAAAGAGTTTGAGTACCATAATGCACATTGTTTCCAGATTAAGGTCCCTGATATAGGACATGTACAAGCAATTTATTATGATGTAGCTGCCCTGGATTATTGCCTTAAGCATATAAAAAGAAATAAATCCAGGCATCCAATTGTATATATACTTGCTTGCCGGATTGGCTTTTTTGCTGCACATTTTAAAAAAGAAATACATAAACTTGGTGGCAAAGTTTATGTAAATCCAGATGGACATGAATGGCTTAGAGAAAAATGGAGCGCACCAGTACGTAAATATTGGAAAATTTCAGAGACTTTAATGGTAAAACATGCAGATTTATTAGTTTGTGACAGTATAAATATAGAAAAGTACATAAAAACTGAATATAAAAAATATAATCCACAAACAGTTTTTATTGCTTATGGTACAAGCCTGGAACCAAGCAGTATACCAGATAATGGGCCTGAATTATTAAAATGGTATAAAGATAAGGGACTGGAGAAGAAAAAATATTATTTAGCAGTTGGGCGTTTTGTTCCAGAAAATAGTTTTGAAACTATGATTAAGGAATTTATGAAGTCAAATTCTAAAAGGGATTTTGCTATTATCACTACTGCGGATAATAAATTTTTAGAACAATTAGAAGCAAAGCTGCATTTTAAAAAAGATAAACGTATTAAGTTTGTTGGAACTGTTTATAATCAGGAATTATTAAAAAAGATACGTGAAAATGCTTACGCATATTTTCATGGACATACAGTTGGAGGTACTAATCCGAGCCTTATAGAGGCTTTGGGAAGCACTAGCATTAATTTGCTTGTAAATGTAAGTTTTAACAGGGAAGTAGCTGGAGATAGTGCTTTGTATTGGAATAAACAAAATGGTAATCTTGCAAAACTGGTTGATATGGCTGACACAATGGAACAAGATAGAATTAAAGAATTGGAATGTAAGGCAAAAAAACGTATTAGTGATGAATATACATGGGAAAAGATTTCTAGAAAATATGAAAAACTTTTTCTTGGAAATTAGTTAGTAAGGAGCTGCCATATGGTAAAAAAATTGTCATTTAGGGAAACACAATTAGCAGCATATGAAGTTTTAAAAAAAATTGCAGAAATATGTGACCAGAATGGATGGAGGTATTTTCTGGCATATGGTTCACTTATTGGTGCAATACGCCATAATGGTATTATTCCCTGGGATGATGATATTGATATTCTTATGCCAAGGCCTGATTATGATAAGCTTAGAAAGTATTTTAATAATAATGCTAAACAACTGGTGCCTTTAAAATTATTTGACCCAGAATTTACAAAGAATTATCCACATATGATTTCAAGGGTAAGTGATATGCGTTATAAGGTTGTCTTTAATAACGAAAAAGATTATGGAATTGGCGCTTTTGTTGATATTTATCCATTGGATGGTGTAGGGAATAATTATAGTAATGCCTGCCAGCTGGTAAACAAGACAAAAGTTTTAGCATCATTATGTTTTCTTACAAGCCGCAAAGGTTTTGCAAAAGACAATACTATATCAAAAACAAAAATGCTGCTTAAAATTCCTGCTTATGTATGGGCAAATTTTAAAGGCAACAGGCATTATATAAATAAATTATCAGAATTTTCTAAAGTATATAAATATGAAGAAAGCAAGTATGTTGCTTGTTTAATGTGGCCTGCTGGAAGGAAAAATGGTAAAAACCGTGATGTGTTCAAAAAAGAAGTTTTCAGGGTTATGAAACATAAGTTTGAAGACAAAGAGTTTAATATTCCAGAAGGTTATGATAAATTTTTAAAAACTATGTATGGAAACTATATGGTTCCTCCAGATAAAGCTGGTAAAAAAACTAACCATAATTATAAAGTTTACCACAGGAAGTAAATAAAAAATATATTTGTTTCCAATTAGTATAGAAAAATAAACAATATTTGATATTTTTAAAATAACCAGGAAAGAGTATGAAAACATTTATTAAATTATTTAAAAAAGTTGATGGCATAGAGATATTAAAACAATACTGGCGTGCACATATATTATTATTTTCTGTTATTGAAACTATGCTTTTGGGATTTTCAAGGAAATCTTTAGAAATAGTAAGGCTTTCAGCAGATAATAAAATTCTTGGGAAAATGAGGAAAAAGTATAAAGGTTTTATTGAATATTATAAAAAAAATAACCCAGATGATTTAGAACATATAAAATCAAATAAAGTATGGTTTTGTTGGTTACAAGGAATAGAAAATGCACCAGGCATTGTTAAGGCATGTTATAGTTCATTAAAGAAAAATCTTAAGAGAAACAGGGAAATTATATTAATTACAAATGAGAATTATAAAGATTATGTTTTATTTCCAGAAGAAATACAAAGAAAAATTGATTCTGGAATAATTAAAGGGGCACATATGTCTGATTTGCTCAGGCTTGGACTGCTTATAAAGTATGGTGGTACATGGATTGATTCTACAGTTTTATGTACAGGTAGTAACTATCCAGAATATTTATTTGATTCTGGTTTATTTGTATACCAGTCACTTAAACCTGGACTGGATGGCCATTGTACATGTATTTCAAACTGGTTTATTACTGCTTATACAAATAACAGGATATTATTGCTTACCCAGGCATTATTGTACAAGTACTGGAGAGAAAATGACTATCTGGTAAATTATTTTATCTTTCATAATATGTTCCAGTTAGCAATTGAAACATATCCAGATGATTGGGAAAAAGTAGTTCCAGTTAGTAATTCTACACCACATATACTTCTTTTAAGGTTATATAAACAATATGATAAAGATATATGGAATGCTGTAAAACAAATGACATGTTTCCATAAATTAACATATAAGCTTAATAATAGTGAAAAAATAAAAAAGGGAACTTATTATGATGTATTGTTCAGGCATAAAGAAAATCTGACAGGAAGTGGAAAGAAATGATAATGAGATTAAAAGCAAAAAAAAGTTCCCAGATAATAATATATGGAATGATTTTATATGTCTGTATAATACAGCTTTTATTATCAGCAGGTTTTCCACACTTTTTAATATTTATATTGGATATACTTAATTTGGTCTTATTTTTTAAAATAGCAGAAGGAAGACAGCTGGCAAGAATTTTAAATAACCCTGTTATAAAAATCCATATAATTGTTTACACAGTTGGAATTCTTGCAGCTGCTGTTAATCTGGTTAATCCAGTATTAGTTTTATGGGCATTAAGAAATAATTTACGCTTTGTTATTTTTCTAGGTGCCTGTATTTTGTATCTGGATGAAAAAGATATTGATAATATTTTTAATATATTAAATATTTTATTTTATATAAACTTTGTAGTATTTTTTATCCAGTACTTTGTACTTGGTTTACGTGGTGACTATTTAGGAGGATTATTTGGAACAGAAAAAGGTGCTAACGCATATCTTAATATTTTTCTTATTATAATTTCAATTAAAGCTGTTACCGGATGGATTAACAATATAATTAGTACAAAGAGTACAGTTATGGTAATTGGCATAAGCCTGTTTGAAAGTGCAGTTGCTGAATTAAAAGTATTTTTTGTTGAAATTGTAATTATTATCACGCTTATAGTTTTTATTTCATGTATTATAAATAATAAAATAAGAACATTTGCTAAAGGATTAATAATAGTTATTATGGGGATATTTGCTGTAAGTATTGGACTGGAAGTTTTATATGAGCATTATCCTAATTTTGCCAATTTCTTCTCAGTAGAAAATATGATTGGGATATTAACTGATGAAACAAATGGATACTCACATACTGGGGATTTAAACAGGTTTACTGCTTTAAAAACAATTAACAGGGTAGTATTTTCATCAGATAATATTATAGAACGTATATTTGGCATTGGATTAGGAGGGGCAGAGTATTCTACATCATCAGATTTGCTGGTAAGTGCATTTTATAATAAATTTGCTTACTTACATTATTACTGGTTTTCAGCTCCATGGATGTATTTGGAATGTGGATATGTTGGAGTAGTTTTATATATTGTTGCATTTATATATGCTGGTATACAGAGCACATTATATATTATATTAAAAAAGGACAAAAGAAATACAGAGAATATTGTTATTGGTGCTGTTATGTGTTTTCTAACACCAATTTTATATATTTATAACCAGAGTATGAGAATAGAGTGTGCATATTTAATGTATTTTTGTATTTCTGCAATTTATGTAAGGAGAGGAAAAAGTGGGAGAACTTCATAATATAGCGGTAAGTATAATTGTTCCAGTATATAATGTTTCAAAATACATCGGGCAATGTATTTATTCATTATTAAACCAGACTTTGCAAAATATAGAGATTATTTTTGTAGATGACGGGTCTTGGGATGAATCTGGAAAGATATGTGATATTTATGCCAAAAGAGATAAAAGAATTAAGGTCATCCACCAGGAAAACATGGGGTTAGGCTTAAGCAGGAACAGTGGCCTGGAAATAGCCCAAGGAGAATTTGTTGGTTTTGTTGATTCTGATGATTATGTATCTATAGATATGTTTGAAATACTATATTTTAATGCACTTAATACAAAGTCAGATATATCATATTGTTCATATAGAAAGTTTTATGGAAAAAGAGCAGAAAGTATAAATACATATAATAATATCCATATATGGGAAGGAAAAAATAAAATCAAAAAGTATTTATTAGACAGAATAGGGCTTCCTGCAAAAGAAAAAAATGATAATTTATATGGAGCTTCTGTATGGTGTGGTATATACAAAAGAAGTTTACTTGAAGATAACCATATAAAGTTTGTATCAGAAAGGCAGTTTATTTCTGAAGATATAATTTTTGATATTGATATAATTCCACTGGCTAACAGGATAGTACATTCAGATAAGCAATTATATTATTATAGATTTAATCCACAATCTCTTACAACTGTATATAAGGCTGGAAGATTTGAGAAAAATATCCAGTTATATAAAGAAATGTGCAGGAGATTAAATAGTATTTACCAATATAGTGAATATAAAAATAGTGTCTATAGATATTTTCTGGTTTTTTCAAGAATTGCAATAATGCAGGAAGTGCAGTTTATAGATAATAATGGGACAAGTTATGCAGAAAGGCAGATTAAGAAAATATGTTCAAATAAAATCTTACAGAAAATACTCAAAGAATATAATTGGAAAGAATTTCCTGTAAAATACAGGTTTATATGTTTTTTACAAAAAAGAAAGGCAGTAAAAAGCCTGGTCTGCCTGATAAAACTTTATAAAATAAAAAGGAAATGGCATATATGATACCAAAAAAAATCCATTATTGCTGGTTTGGAGGAAATCCTTTGCCAGAAGAAGCACAAATGTGTATAGACAGCTGGAAAAAATATTGTCATGGATATGAAATTATTGAATGGAATGAAAGAAATTATGATATATGTAAATGTGAATATATAAAAGAAGCAGCAGCCATGGGAAAGTGGGCATTTGTTTCTGATTATGCAAGGTTTGATATATTATTCCAGTATGGCGGGCTGTATTTTGATACAGATGTAGAACTTATCAGTAATATTGATGATTTAGCAAAAAAAGGTCCATTTACAGGGATAGAAGATGCTTCTGGCTATTCTGGCAATCTAATATATAAAGTAAATCCTGGGTTATGCCTTGCAGCGGAACCGGGTATGAAGGTATTTTCTGATATACTTTGTTATTATAATTCTGAACATTTTATTTTGCAAAATGGAGAGATAAACAAAAAGACAGTTTTAGATTATACAACAGAAGTTTTGGTTAAGTATGGCTATTTACCACAGAACTGTATGCAGCAAATTGGTGGGTTAAATATATATCCAGCAGATTTTTTCTGTCCAATGAATTATATAACAGGTGAAATATTAATTACCCCTAATACAAGAAGCATACATCACTATAATATGTCATGGAAAAGTCCTTATGAGGTGTTTTTAAAAAAAGCAGAAAGAAAATGTATAAAATTACAGGGTGCTAAAAAAGGTATTATTTTATATAAATTGTTAACACTGCCAGTCCGGGCAGTACATAAAACTTATAGTATCCTTAAAAGGAGAAAATAATATGGAACCAGTATTGTTGATAACAGGATGTATTAAACCAGATATGAACCAAAGGTTTCTTTTATTATCAGACATTAATGAAAGATATAAACAGTATATAGATTCAGCAGAATATTATATTTTAAATTCTCCATTTAAAAAAATAGTGTATTGTGATAATAGTAATGTGCAATATGATATTAACTCAGGGTTAAAAGAAAAAGCACAAAAGTTAAATAAAGAATTCCAGTGGATACAGTTCCAGGGTAATAATAAAAAAGTTGTAATACATGGTAAAGGGTATGGTGAAGGTGAAATTATAGATTATGCATTATCCCATTGTACTATTATTAAAAATTGCAGCGGTTTTGCTAAGGTTACAGGCAGGTTATGTATAAAAAATATAAAACAGATAATGAAACAGGTAAGTGCAGAAAGAAGTTATTTTAATTTAGATATTTACAGGGCTAAAGGGATAGATACAAGATTTTATATATGCCAGAAAGATTTTTATATAAAGCATTTAAGATATCTTTATATGGCCGCAACAGAACAGGAGATAGATAATACTATAGAGGATGTATTTTATAAGGCATTAAGAAAAATACATGGCTGGAGTACCTTGCCATTATATCCAAGATTTTCTGGAAAGTCAGGAGGAAATGGAAGAAACTACGATAATGAACCAGAATTAAAACTAAAGTTTTTTGATATTATGTGTAAAATGAAATGTTTTAATTTATTATATGGTTTTTATAAGCGGACTCTGTTTAGGGTGGTTTGTAAAATAAAATTATTTTTGTATAAAAACAGATAGGAGAAAAAATAATGCAGGAAAATAACCAGTTATTGAAAAAAAAAGTTATTTCTGGCCTTGCATGGAAATTTGGAGAAAGGATTATAGCACAATTAACCAGTTTTATTGTGTCTGTTATTCTTGCAAGATTATTACTGCCATCTGATTATGGTGCTGTAGCCCTTGTTATGGTTTTTATCAGTATAGCAAATGTATTTGTAAGTGCAGGATTTGGCAATGCACTTGTACAAAAAAAAGATATAGA
This sequence comes from uncultured Lachnospiraceae bacterium, assembly GCA_948794795.1. GTDB lineage: Bacteria > Bacillota > Clostridia > Lachnospirales > Lachnospiraceae > Butyribacter. The sequence continues at coordinate 25,884 of CAQGLR010000038.1, forward strand.
TAATCTTGATTTTTCTTCTGTATTTTATATAAATATAGCTGTTTCATTATTTTTATATATAGCTTTATTTCTGGCAGCACCATTTATAGCAGGTTTTTATAATATGCCTGTTTTATCACAAGTTATACGTGTACTTGGAATTGTAGTTATCATTGCTGCTATTAAATCTGTACAACAGGCGTATGTTTCAAGGGAAATGATATTCCAGCGTTTTTTCTGGTCAACTTTGTTTGGAACTTTAATTTCAGGTATTGTTGGAGTGTACATGGCATATAAAGGTTTTGGAGTATGGGCATTAGTTGCACAATATCTAACTAATTCATTTATAGATACAACAATATTGTGGTTTACAATCAGGTGGAGGCCTGTATTAAAGTGTTCTTGGAAAAGAGCAAGGGGACTGGTTTCATTTGGATGGAAAATCCTTCTTTCTGCTTTATTAGATACAGGATACAACGAATTAAGGAGTCTGTTAATTGGAAAGATATATTCTGCTGGTGACCTTGCATTTTATAACCAGGGTGATAAATATCCTAAGTTAATTGTTGCCAATATAAATGATTCTATTAGCAGTGTATTATTTCCTGCCATTTCAAAGGTGCAGGAAAATACGGAAAAAGTTAAAACATTGACAAGAAGGGCAATACAAGTAAGTTCTTATGTAATGTGGCCAATGATGGTGGGGCTTGGTGTAATTGCAGAACCTCTAGTGAGAATAGTTTTAACTGAAAAATGGCTTCCATGTGTTCCATATATAAGGATTTTTTGTTTTGTATATGGACTGTGGCCAATACATGATTCAAATTTACAAGCATTAAAAGCAATGGGAAGAAGTGATTTATACCTTGGATTAGAAATAATTAAGAAAATAGCTGGCATTATTGCATTGTTAGCTTCAGTTAAATATGGGCCTTTGGCAATTGCATGGAGCCTGGTAATAACAAGTATAGCAAGTGCATTTATTAATTCTGCTCCAAACCGCAGGCTTTTAAATTATTCATATAAAGAACAGTTTATGGATTTGATGCCGCCATTCTTCCTTTCGGTAGTGATGGCTGCTGTTATTTATCCTGTCAGCCTTACCAGGCTGCCAGATTTATTATTAATTATTATACAGATAATATCTGGGATTATTGTTTACCTGGTTAGTTCTGTTATAACCAGGCAAAAATCTTTTAAATACTTATCAGACATAATAAAACATAGGGATATTTCTAGATAAATATTATAAAACAACTGTAATATGGGAGGGTTAATACCAGTGAAACTTAAGTATGTAATTGTGTCGCCAAGGCAGAAATATGGAGGTGCAATAGTACTACATGCACTTTGTAAATATTTATCAGATGAAGGATATGATGCAAAGATTTTTTATACAAATATTTATGTTTACCGTAAATGGCACAAAATAAGATTCTGGATTAAATGGATTATTGGAACAGTTATTGATTTATTTAAAAGTGCTGCTGTAAAGATATTAGGTGAAAAGGCAAGAAGTTATGGTGGTTTTTTTAATGGATATATTGATGTAAGTATTACAGGCTGTAAAAGAAAAATTATCCCATATATAGATAATAATACAGTTGTTGTATATCCTGATGTGATTTATGGAAACTTTCTTAATGCCAGGATGGTGGTAAGATGGCTTCTTTCTTTTTATAAATTTGCAGATGAAGAGGAAGCATATGGAAAAAATGATTTTTTCTTTGCTTACAGGAAAATATTTGATAATGAGAAATTAAATCCTGGAAAACACAGGTTATGTATTTCTTATTTTAACCTGGATATGTATAAACAGACTAATTTTGGAAAGAGAAATGGATGTTGTTATATTATAAGAAAAGGTAATAGCAGAAAGGACCTTCCAGAAGAATTTAATGGTGTAATTATAGATAATCTTCCAGAAAAAGAAAAAGTAAGAATATTCAATGAATCAGAATATTGTATTTCTTATGATTTACAGACTGCATATTCACAGATAGCTGCGTTGCGTGGCTGCATTTCTGTGGTAATTCCAGAACCAGGCAAGAAAAGGAAAGACTACCGTCTTGGAGATGATAATGGTTATGGTGAAGCATTTGGCTTTAATGAACAAGAAATAAATTATGCAAAGAAAACTGCTCCTAAGTTGTTAAAACTATATAGGGAGAAAAATAATGAGAGCCATAAAGAAGTAATTTATTTTATAAAGGAATGTGAAAAATATTTTGGATAATATTCCATAAGAAACACGTTATAGAAAGGAAAGGAATAGAAAGATGAAGTATGCTCCAGTAGTTATACCTGTTTTATGCAGATATAAACATTTTACGAAGTGTATTGAATCACTAGCAAATAATGGATGGGCTAAATATACAGATGTATATATAGCTTTGGATTACCCAGCTAAAGATAAACATGTATATGGATATAACCAGATATGTAGGTATTTAGATAATAATGATTTTTCTGCATTTCATTCTTTTTGTGTTATTAAGCGTAATAAAAATCTTGGACCTGCTATTAATGAACAGAAATTAATAAATGAAATACTTGTAAAATATGACAGGTTTATACGTACAGATGATGATACTGAATTTTCACCATGTTTTTTAGAATATATGGATAAAGCTTTAGATAAGTATGAAAATGATAATTCTGTAGTAGCAGTTACTGGATACAGTTATCCATGTAATTATATATATTCTTCTGGTTCAACAATTATAAAGGAAAATTTCTTCTGTCCGATGTGGGGAACAGGTTTTTGGAAGGATAGTTATTATTATTTAAATAAACAGCTTTCAGAAAAATATATACTGCACTACCAGTTCAGTGAAAAATTAAAGTCAAAAAAGTATAGAAATTTAATTGATGCAAGATTTATTGATTTGGTGGATGCAGGTCTTTCATGGCAAAAGAATAAATTTGTATTTTTAGTTTCAGATATTGGCGTTTCTACATTTATAGGGCTGTATGGGAAATATATAATTTATCCTGTGGAGTCTATGGTACGTAATAATGGGTTTGATGGAAGTGGTTTTACATGTCCTGGGATTAACAATAATATTTTTATGGAACAGGAAATTAGTATTTCAGATACATTAGAAATAATAGAAGATAAGTTAAATGATATAGATGCTAATAGAAATGTTGTGAACAATTTTGACAGAAGGACTAAAAAACAGATGTTTAAAGTCTGGTTAAAAATTATATTATATAAATTTTTAGGAGAAAGATTATATAAAAAATATTGGTTTAAACGTAATAAAAATAAATATGATGCTTTTATATAAAGAGAAATAAGGAGGAATTATGACAGACCAGATTTTAGTTACCCGTTCATCATTGCCATTATTTGATGAATATGTAGAAGAAATAAAAGAACTCTGGGAAAGCCACTGGCTTACCAATATGGGAACTAAGCATAAGCAGCTCCAGAAAGAAATGCTTAGTTATCTTGGTGTGGAAAACATTGAACTTATGGTAAATGGGCATATGTCATTAGAATTGTCATTACAGGCTATGGATTTAGATGGCGAAGTTATAACAACTCCTTTTACATTTGCATCAACAACCCATGCTATTGTCAGGAATGGTTTAGAACCAGTTTTTTGTGATATTGACCCAGAAACATTTACAATGGATACGAAAATGCTGGAGGAGCTTGTTACAGACAGGACTTGTGCAATAGTACCAGTGCATGTATATGGGAATATATGTAATATTGAGGAAATAAGACGTATTGCAGAAAAGTATGGTTTAAAAGTAATATATGACGCAGCACATGCTTTTGGGGAAAAATATAAGGGGATGGGAATTGGTTCTTTTGGTGATGCATCATGTTTTAGTTTTCATGCAACTAAAGTATTTAATACTATTGAAGGAGGTGCAGTCTGTTTTAAAGATAAAGATTTTGGGCTGGACTTATACCGTTTAAAAAATTTTGGAATACGTGGGCCAGAAATTGTAGACAGTGTTGGCGCAAATGCAAAAATGAATGAATTTTGTGCAGCTATGGGAATTTGTAATCTGCGGCATTTAGATGATGAAATTGCAAAGCGTAAAATAATTTCAGAATATTACAGAAACTGTCTGGAAGGTGTAGAAGGTATACAGCTAAATCCTGTACAAAAAGATGTACAATCTAATTTTGCATATTTTCCTGTTGTATTTGATGAAAAATTATTTGGTGCAAGCAGAAATGAAGTTTTTAACAGATTAGAAACAGAAGGGATTTTTACAAGAAAATATTTTTATCCTCTTACAAATACTTTTACTTGTTTTCATGGAAAATATAATGTGGACCAGACACCTGTAGCTTTACATATTAGTAAAAGAGTATTGACACTTCCATTGTATGCTGGTTTAAGCCTGGAGCAGGCAGACAGGATATGCAGTATTATTTTGCAGTGCAGGAATTAAAAATAAATGTAAATTATGGAGGTATATAATGAAAATAGGTATAATGCAGCCATATTTTGTGCCATATATTGGTTACTGGCAGTTAATGAACCTGGTGGACAAGTATGTAATTTATGATGATGTTAATTTTATTAAAGGAGGCTGGATTAACAGAAACCGTATCCTTGTTAATGGGGATATAAAATATTTTAATATACCAATGGCAGGGGCAAGCCCATATAAAAAAATTAATGAAATTAATGTAAACAACGATAACAGGATTGTGGAAAAGAATATACGTATTATTGAAGGTGCATACAAAAAAGCTCCTTTTTATAAAGAAGTGTTTCCTATGGTTGAACAGATATTAAGATGTGGGAAAAATAATATTTCTGGATACATAGAATATTCTTTTCATATTATAGCTGGATATCTAGGGATTACTACAGAATTTATTATTTCATCATTATTAAATAAAAACTGTTCGTTGAAAGGCCAGGATAAAGTACTGGATATCTGCAAGCGGTTAGGTGCTACAGAATATTATAATGCTATAGGTGGAATGGAGCTTTATTCTTTTGATGTATTCAGGGAAAATGGTATTATTTTAAAATTTTTGGAAACAGGGGAAATAAAATATAAACAGTTTGGAAATATATTCCATAATAACCTTTCAATTATTGATGTTATGATGTTTAATCCACGTGAAACTGTACAAAGCATGTTAAGTAATTATAAAATTATTGATGGATAGACAAGTTTTTTATAATAACCAGACAGGATATTACGGATATAGTTTTGTACTTTTAAAAGGAGGAGCCAGGATATGGAGGAAATAGGAGGTTATATAGGGTTAGATACTTATATGATGCCAATGTTACATGAAAATGCTACAGTGGCTCTAAACAGTGCAAGCTCGTGCCTTGCTTATCTTATAAGGGCAAAAAACATTAAAAAAATAGCCCTGCCTAAATTTATGTGTGCTTCTGCTAAAACTGTATGTGACAGGGAAAATATTATTACAAGGTTTTATTCTGTTGGCATGGACTTTATACCAGAAGATTTGTGTCTGGAAGAGGATGAATGGATATATGTTGTTAATTATTATGGGCAGCTTGGTAACAGCATACTGGCTTTACTTGTGAAGAAGTACACCAGTATAATTATTGATAATGTACAGGCTTATTACCAGATGCCATTGCCAGGTGTGGATACAATTTATACCTGCCGTAAATTTTTTGGGGTTACAGATGGGGCATTCCTTTATACAGATACTTTGCTTAATAGGGATTTACCACAAGATGAATCCTATAACCGTATGGGGTTTATCCTTGGCAGGTATGAACGCACCGCATCAGAATTTTATAAAGAATATAAAGCGAATAATGATATGCTCATTATGGAACCTGTTAAGAAGATGTCAAAACTTACATATAACCTTCTGCATGGAATTGATTATATGTTTGTGAAAAACAGAAGGACAGAAAATTTCAAGTATCTTTATAATACATTGAAGGATATAAACAAACTGGAATTAAAAATCCCAGAAGGTGCTTTTATGTATCCATTGTATATTGAAAATGGTGCAGAGATAAGAAAAAAATTATGTGGTGAAAAAATTTATATACCATTGTTATGGGATGATGTTTTTGATATCTGCCTGCCATCAGAAACAGAATATATTATGGCAATGGATATACTTCCATTGCCAACAGACCAGAGGTACACTGTACAGGTTATGCAATATATTGTAAGTAAAATAAAAGAATATATAAGATAAATTATATATGTCTTATGTACAGATAGTTTTATGTCAAGCGGATATCCGCAATCCGCTTTGCTACTTGTGTATGAGGTTAAAAAATAATATAAGGTTAAGAGGTGTAAGTTATGGACATTATGGGTAAAAAGACCAGGCTGCGTGCTATGGAAAAGAAAGATTGTGAAATGGTATGTGGGATGTTTAATGACCCTGGGATTGAAAGTTTAGTTGTAGGCTGGGCATTTCCATTATCATTATATGCACAGGAAAAATGGTTTGATAACCATTTTAATGATAATACAGATTTCCGGTTTGTAATTGAAACGGAAGAAGATGGTGCAGTTGGGATTGCAACACTAACAGATATTGACTGGAAAAACAGATGTGCAACACATGGTATAAAGCTGGCAAAAAAAGAGTATAGGTCTAAAGGTGTTGGTACAGATTCGGTTATGGCAATTATGAGGTATGCATTTGATGAACTGCAGCTGAACCGGCTTGATAGTGCGTGGCTTCCTGAAAATGTTGTATCAAGAGGTATGTATATGAAATGTGGATGGATAGAAGAAGGAACCAGACGTAATTATATATATAAAAATGGAAAATACAATGATTTATTTATTGGAGGAATTCTTGCTTCAGAGTATTATGAATTAGTCCAGAAAAACCATTATTGGGATTAAGTTAATATTTGTATTGGATACAATAGGGATATTTTATTAATTGCCAATAAAATTTCCGTATTATTTTAAAGAGAAATTATAGCATTTTGCAGATGGAAGACCTTGTATAATACAGGTGTATCGTGTATACTGCAAATATAAAGTAATCTGTCTGGAGGTGCTTTAGTTGAAGAAATTACCTGTGGGTATGGAATTTTTTAGTGACATTATCAAGAATGGTTATTATTATGTTGACAAAACATACATAATTAAAGAATTACTGGACTCTGGAAGTAAAGTAACTTTGTTTATACGTCCAAGACGTTTTGGTAAAAGTTTAAATATTGATATGTTAAAATCTTTTTTTGAATATGGTACAGATATTTCTTTGTTTGAAGGATTAAATATTTCAAAGGAAAAGAAACTATGTGAAGAGTACCAGGGAAAATTTCCTGTAGTATCTGTCAGTTTAAAAGGTGTTGACAGCATATTATATGAAGATGCACTTGGTATGCTTGGGTTTATTATAAGTGAAGAAGCCAGACATTTTAAACAGGTACTTTTATGTAGTAATAAGCTTGATAAGGATGATAAAGAAGATTTTAATTGTATTGTTACTAATAAGTTTAAATCTATGGCAGATTTATGCTTTAGCCTTAAAACCCTGGCAAGGTTATTATACCAGCACTATGGCAGTAAAGTGATTTTTCTTATTGATGAATATGATGTGCCTTTAGATAAAGCATATACTAATGGTTATTATAATAAAATGATAACTGTTATACGTTCTTTACTTGGTAATGTATTTAAAACTAATGAGTATCTCCAGTTTGCTATTGTTACAGGATGTCTTAGGATTTCAAAGGAGAGTATTTTTACAGGATTGAATAATCTTGATGTTAAGGCAGTTACAGATGTACAATATTCACAGTATTTTGGATTTACTGATGCTGAAACCAGGGAGATGCTTGAATATTATGGTATGACTGGTTTATATAATGAAGTGAAAAAATGGTATGATGGATATTTGTTTGGTAAAATTAATGTTTACTGTCCATGGGATGTAGTAAATTATGTAAGGGACCATTTATTTGATAAAGATATTCCCGCCAAAATGTACTGGGTAAATACAAGTGGTAATGATATAATCAGGATGCTGCTTAAACGTGCCGATTTTACAATGAAGGATGAAATAGAACAGCTTGTAAATGGAAACAGTATAAATAAAAGGCTAAAAATGGAATTGTCTTATCCAGACCTGGATATGCCAAAGGCTGGTATGCCAGATATAAACAGGGATAATCTATGGAGCATGTTATTTAATACAGGATATCTTACGGCAGTAACCCCGTCATGTAATGCAAAGGATTATGAACTTGTTATTCCTAATAAAGAGATACATGATATTTTTACGACCCAGATAAGTGAATGGATTGAAACAGCTGTTATCCAAGGAAATACTGGAAAATTAATGCAATTTTGTAAAGCTGCCAGCAATGGGGATGTTAAAAATCTGGAAGATATATTTAATAGTTATTTAAAGGATACTATTAGTATAAATGATACAAATGTAGCCAAATCTATGAAAGAGAATTTTTATCATGGGATTCTTTTAGGTCTGTTACGTGCAAATGAAGGATGGATAGTAAAATCTAACAGAGAGTCTGGTACTGGTTATGCAGATATTATGGTTTGGATATATAGAGAAAAAACAGGGTGTTTATTTGAAGTAAAGTATGCAGAAGAAGGCAGGTTTGGTACAGCATGTAAGAAAGCATTAGAACAGATAAAAAATAAAGAATATATTACAACTTTAGAACAAGATGGAATGGATATAATATATTGTTATGGAGTTGCATGTTATAAAAAAAAGTGCAAAATTGAATTAATAAAATATATTTATCACCAGACATAAAGTAATAACTGCAGGTTTCCTGCAGTTATTTTTTTACCTTTAATGCCAGTTATATTATTAACTGATAATAAAAGTTTTGGAATAAACGGTGGCATATTGTTAATATCACATCCAGTAGCATAGCATGATACGCTGGTTTTCTTAGGTTAAATAAAAAATAATTGGAAATTATATTATAAAAACTGCAACCTTATACAAAAAAACTTGTTTATAATAAAAGAGAGACCAGATATAACTTTGAAGGAGTGGAAGTATGGAAGATAAAGCAATAGTGGAGCTTGTATGGAACAGGAAGGAGAAAGGGATAGAAGATATGTCTGCCAAGTATGAGAAATACTGTTTTGCTATTTCATGCCGTATTGTAAATAATAAAGAGGATGCAGAAGAATGTGTGAATGATACATGGTTTAGTGCATGGAATTCAATCCCTCCACACCGTCCTGTTAATCTTGCAGGCTACCTTGCTAAGATAGTGCGCAATATTTCTATAAACCGTTATAACAAGAAAAATGCAGCAAAAAGGGGAGGTGGCAGTATGGCTGTAGCTTTGGATGAATTATCAGAATGTATTGCAGGCAGAGGCAGGGTTGAGGATAACATGGAAATGGAACTGGTTACAGAAGTAATATCTGATTATCTGGATTCACAAGACCAGACAAGAAGATGGATTTTCTTACAAAGATATTTTTATCTTGCAGATATTAAGGAAATTGCTGGCAGGCTGGATATGAAAGAAGGTACTGTTAAATCAGTTTTGTGCCGTATGCGCAGGCAGCTGAGGGATTATCTTGAAATGGAAGAAGTGATGTGAAAAATAAATCTAAGACATGACAGGTGCAGAAACAGCGTTTTTTAAAGCAGGCTTGTCTTGCTATGTTATTTGAGCCGCAAAAGGCGCGGAATGGGGGATTTTTATGAAAATAAGGAAAGAAAAGAAAATTAAAGGGGAATTAATTTTAAAAGCAATAGGCGGGCTGCCAGATGAAATGGTAGCATGGGAAGATATGGAAGAACTTAGGGCTGGTGCAGAAAGACTTGAAAAACAAAGGGGAAAAGCAAGAATATTTCATGGGTGTACATATGCTGCCATTGCTGCTTTATGTGCTATGGTACTAGTGGTTTCTTCTAATTTATTAAAACACCATAATGTGCCAGATGTTAATTCTAGTTATTATGTGCCAGATGAAACACAAAATACAGACCGTAATATAAATTTATTTGCAGCAGTATTTAAGGAAGAAGATGTGAATAACACAGAAAATAAAAATATTACAGAGAAGGACAGTTCTTCTGGAAATGCAAAAAAATCTTATGATAATAGTAATGACAGTACAGATAGTAATACTGGCAATATAAATATAAGAGACCAGTTAAAGGAATTTACAGAGGGAAGTTCTTTTACATTGCAAGTTATACAAGATGGAAAGGAAAATCCAGGCAGCAGTAATGATAAAAAGACATATATTGTATTTGTGGCAGATACAGATATTTATTTTAATCTTTCTTATAAAGGAGGCAGGACATATATATTAAAAGAAGATGGCAGCAAAAACTATATAAAAAGAAATAATAAGATATATTGTAATGCAGGAAGCCAGGTGTATTTTGATATATCTGGTGTGGAAGATAGAATGTATAATGTTAAAAATACCATGCTGCCAGAATGGAAAAGTGATGGCATTGATACATTAGCATTTGTAGAAATATATTTGCCAGAAGAGGAAAAAAGCAGTGGAAAAGAAGCTGGAATATTTTATATTGGAAGAAAAAATACTAACAAGGGAAATTTATATTATGGAATGTTTAAGAGCGGCACAGTAACTGGCACAGACAGTCCTGCTTTTATAAAACCAGAACAGACATTATACAATAAGACTGGAAAAAACAGCAGTGTAAATAAAAATATGGCTGGCAAAAAGAAAAGTGATGTGTTTTTGTATAATAATGTGCCTGTTTATGGCAAGAGTGAAAAAAATAAAATTAAAAAGTATCTTGCTTCACTGCCTGGCAGCATAACAGAAAAAAAGGCAAAAGAAATGGGTATAGTAATAGAATCCTATGATTACAGAAAGAAGAATAAGTTTAAAGATGAATGGCTTAGTTTTTATAAATATGTAAAGAAAGGTGAGGATGTCTGCCGCCGTGCCCATATATGTCCTGCAAGACAATATATGGCAGCAATAGTAGTGCTTAAATATACTATTGAAGGAGATGCTTGTTATGAGTATATATCTTTTATTGATGGTGAATATTATGTATATAGTGACAGCAGCAGGGATAAATATAAAGCAAGTACATGGGAAGGTTATAGCGAAATTGGGACATATAAATTTTTAAAGAAATGTAAAGTGGAATATAAAACATTAGATAAAGATAAATATTTATCTATAGAGTATTCACTTTTTAAAAAAATGGATATAACTAATAAAGAAGCAAACAAATTATTTTCACAAAATAATTCATATGTAAAGAAATATTATAATATTTTTGGATATTATAAGTAAAGAACTGTAATATTTTGTCTATATGTGTTCCAGTTTCCTGCATAATTACTAATATTTTAAAAAATGACGTCGTTTTTTGGGATATTTTGATTTTTTGTTTGACGAAACACAATATCTAGTGTAAAATTATGACAATAGCTATAAGGCACACCTGGTTAAGGTGTTGTCTTCTGTAATAATGTCTTGTAAATAGTTTACGCAGTATTTTACACAGATAAATATATCTTAAAAAAATAATTTTATGCGTAAAATACAGGGAAATGGAGATAGTAATGGACGAATATAAGAAAAAAATTCTTGAAGATGCAGGTATTGATGTGGATGAGATTCTTGAGAGGTTTATGGGAAATACCGGCCTTATGGATAAGTTTTTTTCAAAATTTCTCAATGACATGAATTATACAAAGCTTAATACAGCAATACTATGTGGGGATGCTTCAGGGGCATTTCTGGCAGCACATACATTAAAAGGGTTATGTGGGGATTTATATTTTAAAAACCTGGGAAGGATTGTATGCAGGCAGACATATCTGCTTAAGGGTGGTGATATGGAATCTGCTACTGCAATTATGCCACAAGTGGCACAAGAATATGAAAAGCTGTCAGCAGCATTTAAGGACTGTCTTCCATTAGCAGTTTAACTTACAGGCATCAATGCGGATTACAGGTATCCGCATTGATGTTTTATATATTATCCCAAATGGGCTTTATGTTCACTTCTTGATTTTAACATTATTATCACATATCAGGGAATCCTGGTAATAAGAAACACTGTTTTCTATAAGTTTTTTACAATTATGTATATCAAGTTCTGTAATTTTATTACGTGGGCAGAATAATGATTCAAGCTTTTTATTATTGGTTAAATCCAGGCTGGAAATCTGGTTATCACAACATTTCAGTTCCTGCAGGTTTGTTAAATTTGAAATATCTAATTTCTTTAATTTGTTTTCATTAAGGTTTAATTTTTTAAGTTTATTATTATGTGATAAATCAATTTCTTCCAGTTCATTATAAGACAAGTCTAAACTTTCAAGCTGTTTGTTTTGGGACAGGTCAATTTCTTTAATATAATTTAAGTCCAAAGAAAGTTCTTTTAATTTTGGATAATTACTTAAATCCAGGTTAACACTATTTTTATTGTTGCCTCCTGTTGAAATGCGGCGCAGGTTATGGCAGCCTTTTATTTCAAGTTTATTAAACCCGTAATTTTCGTCTTGTTCATCTGCACCAAATGGGTTATTGTGGCAGATAAGGTCTTTTAGTGATTTATTATCTTCTATTTCCAGGACTTTAAGCATAACAGTATCATAAATATATATTGATTTTAATTTTTTAAAAGATGGGATTTTAATACTGCCATAAAGCGGACTGGTGTCCCAGTATATTGATGTGAGATAGCCATTTTTATCCCATTTGTAGTGTTTATCTGTTTTTACATTTTTGGACAGGCTGGATTTATATGGTGGAGTCTGTTTAATTTGTGAATTTACTATTTTCTGTAGTTTTTTTACATCGCCAGCATTTCTTTTAGCAGCCCCTGCGTGTCCTGGCAAAATAAAAGAAAGGCAAAAACATGTTATAAATACAGCTGCTATTTTAACTAATTTTTTCATATGTACTAACCTCCTGTTATTATTATACTCTTTAATTATGGAAAATCAAGTTGTTTATTTTTTTGAGTTTCCCCATTTTTTAAATTACACAAAGATTATATTACTCTGGCAAATT
>CAQGLR010000039.1 GCA_948794795.1 uncultured Lachnospiraceae bacterium
ATCTATTTTGCTGTTTGTGCTTCCAATATCAAGAAGTATATGCTCTATTTCCTGCCGTTTTTCAGGATAATATTTTAAAAACGATGGAATAGTGTTATATACATGTTCCTTGCCTTTTGAAACTTTATTTGGCAGATAAAGCAGTGTTTTTGTATAATAAATATATAAATCTGGGTTTGTTTCATTTAATTCCGAAAAGGCACATTTCATTTTTTGGGAAAGATAAGCCTTTACTTCAACACATGGGTGTTCCATCATACGTAAAATAAATTGCGTTGGAATTTTGTTCCCATACCAGTCATCAAGTTTTCTAAGGCCATACTGGTATGCCCTTTCTACAGGAGAATCCAACAAAACCATATGAAGTTTTTCTCTTTCTTTAATTTCTAAACTTTCAAACACAGACTGGGCAATGTTATTTAAATAATATACATTACACTCAAAAAGCAGCAGGAGAGCAGCTGTTTCTCCAGCTAGTGCAGCTTTTTGCCTGTCTATAATTTCTGTAAGTGTTTTTACAAGCCGTTTAGAACCTGTTTCCAGAATAGAAAGGATTAAGCTGTTTTTAGGTAAAGTATCTTCTTTAAATGATTTCAGTAAGGAGACAGTGTTGTATTCTCTTTCTGGAATTCTGTTATATTGTAAATTAATATCCTTTAGAGTATCTTTTAATACATCGTATGGCATAAAGAATATAATATTTTCTGTTATATCAAAAATAAATCCAGGAACTTTTTTAAAGCTTAGCAGCAGGGATGTAAAATAGTTTAAAAGTTCTTGTTGTTCTGCTGCCGTTGCGGCCTCCAGTTTACTAACAGATTTTAATAGTAAGTCTGTAACCTGTCCGGAAAGTTCTATATGTTGTTCCAGAAAACGCCCGCTTTTTCCAGTAACTGATTTTAGGAAAGTTATATATTCCACGGTTGTAAATTGGTTTATATTATCTTCTAATATGCTGTACCATATTTCTATTGTATCTAAAAAAAGAAACTCAGAAATATGTTCTGGCTGGAATTTGCCATTTGTACGTATAAAGTATTTTTTAGCAGCTTTCCATAATTTTTCCGATTGTGTATCCATCAATGAAATCATAATATCTGCATCAAATTCTTGTAACGCTTTTAATTTTGGTAACAGTATTTTTTCAAATAATTTTGCTGTTTCTTCATAAGGTATTTTTGAAAAAGCAACCAGTTCTTTTATTTCATATAAGTCCAGTTTATTATGTTCACAAGCTTTTTGCAATATTGCATAACAGAACTTATGTACTGGCAAAGCCTTTGCATTCTGGGCTATAAAAATAACGTCAGTAAGATATTTGTGCCATATGGAATTTTCTGCTGCATCTTTATTATCAATTACTTCTTTAAAATACCTGTTAAAAAAGAAATTATAATAAAAATCCCCACAACAATAAATATCCAGATTATCATTGTCTGTATAGCTTACCAGCATTTCACGTGCAGCTGTTATAAAGCTGGTTTCATCTGTTGCCTGGTATGCATCAAGTATCCTTCTAAGATAGCGTAAATAATAATTGTATGCACTGGTCCTGTGGCTTCCCTTAAAATAATATGTAGTTCTTGGAGCATCCAGGTAGTAAGCTATTTTTCCTATAACATCAGCCATGCCATATGCTTTTGCTGTTTGTATTGTGTTTTTAAATGCAATATTTTTCACATTTTTTCCATCATTATAATTATTTTCTTCATAAAGGTCCTGGCTTCCATAAACACCATAAACATACAAAATATCTTGGTAAGCACCTGGCTGGTTTAAATATTCCTGGAGTTCCGCTCCCTTTAGCTTTTTGCCATTTAATTCTAAGTGTTTAATATGGAAATCCATTTCAGGGAGTGTTGCATATATAAATTCTTTTTGCTTCTGCAGTAATTTCTCATCAAACAGGCTTGTATACTGGCTGATACAGCGCCTGAGCCCGTTGTGGTATGCCTCATCTGCCCATAATACATTACTGTTATCAATTTGTTTTGCAGTTTCTAATAAAACTGGATTTTTTTCTATTGTAAGTTCCTGGAAAATGCCACATGCCAGCTCTACACTTGCTACTTTTAAGATACGTCCATATTCTTCAGCAGAAGGCTGCATTTTAATAAACTGGTCCAGGTATTTTTTTCTTGTATATAACCTTTCCCTTGAGAACATATTTACAATTATTTCCATATATGGACTGTCTGCTTTAAAGCCAAATAAATCACTAGGATTTTCAATTAATTCAAAATCTTTAAAATTAATTTTATTTGCTTTTAAATAACTAACATAGTCCGTATAATTCTTTTGTTCATAATAGTTGAAAACAACTGTTTTTTCTATTTCATAGAATTCCTGGATAATATATTTCTCGTCAATTTCTACATAATACTGCCAGCCTGTGCTGTCATCATAGTCCCAGTATCTCTCAGCAGATTTATAACCTTTACTATAACAAAGCAACCCTTTTTCTTCATAGTAGTATGTATTTGGAATAGAAGGTAAGTGTCCGTTTGTTCCATGAAAGACAGTATAATTTGTATATGTTACCATAGGCTTTAAAAGATATGCCTCTGTGTAATGGGAACGGGGAGAATGCTTTAATTCCTGTTCAACTTCCTGTTTCCCATACAAAATAAGCAGGCAGGGATTTTTTTTGCTGTCTAATCCCCAAAGCAATATTTTGCGGACTGGAGGCTCATCGGGTTTCCAGAGCCGTTGTTGTTCCTCTGATGTTAAATTCCTCATAATTTTTCCTTTCTTTTAATTAACAAATTCAAAACGCCACTGGGGGTTTATTAATTATAACTTGGTAGAAGAGGGAACAATCTCCCATCTGGTGTAAAGATATCTGAATAATTATATAAAATTATAGTATATTTTTGACAAATTTTCAAGTAATTTAACAAAATCTGATAAAAATTAGTTGACATTTTTGTAATATATGGTACAATTTTAGAAAAGGTTAGATTTTCTGGTCTGAATGCTTTGGGGAAGCTCCAAGGTTGATAATATATAAGCCATTACACCACAATGTCCTGCGTCACCCGCACGCTATACGCACTACTAGCATTTTGAAAGTAGCCTGCGGCAAGAATGCTAGTAGTGCGCAGCGTGCTAAAGTGTCAGGACAGAGTATATGTTTTTTGCAGAAAGTCTAGCCTGTTTTTATTGTTTGATAAGGTTATTATTCCTATAAGCTGGCAGTATGGTGACAGGAGTACAAGTACCTTAAAAAGCAGGATAACAGTAAAAATATATTAAAAGTGTAAAAACCAGCATATTTATGATATATGCTGGTTTTATATTTTGGTTAAAACTAAAAAAGATATATAAAATTAAAAAGTAAGGAGGGAGTAAATGAATAAGCTGGTGGCTGTATTGAAACGGAAGTTTAACAAGGAATATGAGCTGCGTCTTGTATTGTTTAATATTATTACAATATGCGGGATTATAGGTGGAATTATAGCTTTGGTGGTTTCTCTTGTAACAAAACTTCCATTAATACAGGATATAGCAACTATTT
The DNA here is from genome assembly GCA_948794795.1 of uncultured Lachnospiraceae bacterium. Classification (GTDB taxonomy): domain Bacteria; phylum Bacillota; class Clostridia; order Lachnospirales; family Lachnospiraceae; genus Butyribacter. The sequence goes on from CAQGLR010000039.1 coordinate 3,518, forward strand.
TGGCACTGGTGGTACTGGCTGTGTGCATGTATTTTGGAAATTATAAAAATATGCTGGAGCAGTCGTCATTTGCTATTATATTTGTTATTACTATATTTTTATTTCCTGTTATGTTTTTTACAGCAGGAGGGGCATATAGTGGCATGGGGTATTGGTATGCTATTGGGATTATCTTTGATTTTTTACTAATTGAGGGTATAGCATGTTATATAATGCTTGGCTTGCAGCTTATTGTTATATTTGGAAGTTATGCAGTTGCTTTTTTCTGTCCGCATTTTGTAACGGAATTAAGCAGGGCGAGTGTTTTTTCAGATATGCTGCATAGTCTTATGGTACTTGCATTGTCTACTGGGCTTATTGTACGCCTGCAGAACAGGGTATATAAGCAAAAAATTATAAAAATAAAAAAGATGAATGAAGAACTAACTAAGCTGGGTAGTAAGTCAGAAGCAGCAAACCACGCTAAATCAGATTTTCTGGCAAGGATGTCACATGAAATACGTACACCAATTAATGCAATAATGGGTATGGATGAGATGATTCTCAGGGAAAGCAGTGATAACGAAATACGGCAGTATGCAATAAATATACAGGATGCCAGTAATGTATTATTATCCCTGGTTAATGATATACTGGACTTTTCAAAAATTGAGTCTGGAAAAATGGAACTGGCAGAAAGTCCATATTTTATAGGTTCTGTTTTAAATGATGTTATAAATATGATAAGTATTAAGGCAGAGCAAAAAGGACTGGAATTTAAACTGGATATTAGTGGTGGTATTTATAATGAGTTTATGGGCGATGAAAAGAAACTACGCCAGATACTTGTAAATATTCTTGGTAATGCAATAAAATATACCCATAAAGGCAGTGTGCTTTTTTCTGCCAGTATGAGGGAAAATCCTGGTACAGATTATGTAATCCTTGTTATTAAAGTAACAGACACAGGAATTGGCATACATAGTGAAGAAAAGGACAAGCTGTTTGATAAATTTGGCAGGCTGGATTTAGACAATACAGGAAATATTGAAGGAACAGGCCTTGGGCTTGCCATTACAAAACATCTTGTGGATTTAATGGGAGGCAGCATTGATGTAGAAAGTGTATATGGACAAGGTTCTACATTTACGATAGAACTGCCACAAAAGTATTTGTCAAAGGAATGTCTTGGTGATTTTGAGAAACAACACAAGGAGTATATAAAAAATAAAAATATTTACCATGAAAAGTTCCATGCGCCAGAAGTACACATACTGGTTGTTGATGATAATGCAATGAACCGTAATATAGTTGGCATGCTGCTTAAAAAGACACAAGTACATATTGATACATGTGCAAGTGGCAAAGAGTGCCTGGAAATGACCAGGATAAAATTTTATGATATTATATTACTGGATTATATGATGCCAGGGATGAACGGGACTGACACTTTACACCAGGCAAAAAAAATTCCAGATTATATGTGCAAAGATAGTGTATTTATTATTGTGACAGCGGATGCAGTAATAGGTGCAAAAGAGAAATATTTAAAAGAAGGTTTTGATGATTATATCAGTAAACCAATCCATCCTGATGCCCTGGAGAAACTTTTGTTAAAGCATATTCCAAAGGAAAAAGTTATTATAACTTATAAAAAGAACCAGGTAACAGAAGAGATGGCAGAAGATAAAACTGGTAATGTGGATGGAAGTGTAAATATAGACCATAAACTGGCATTGGAATATTGTGGAGGAGATGAAAGTTTTCTTAATGAAATGTACAGTTTGTATATAGAGTCAGATAAACTTGATGCTATAGAAAAGGCATACAAGGAAGAGGACTGGAATAATTACCGTATTCTGGTACATTCATTGAAAAGCACGTCACTTTCTATTGGGGCAGCAGAGTTATCAGATGCTGCACTGAAGCTTGAAATGGCTGCTAAAGCAAATGATATAGAAACTATAAAAACATGCCATGCTGGCACAATGAAATCATATGAAGCATTGCTTGGCTGGTGCAAGAAACAGCAAAGTTAATTTATTTTATGTAGTTCCTTCTGTCATCTGGCGGGGCATGTTTATTAAAGATTAGGAGAAAAAGAATATGTTTAAAAATATTTTAATAATTGATGATGATATTATGAATTTAAAAATGGCAAAAACAGTTTTGGAAAGAGCAGGTTATAAAGTAGACATGCAAAAAAGTGGTGCTCTTGGGATTAAATCACTTAAAGAGAATAAAACAGACCTGGTACTTCTTGATATTGAAATGCCAGATATGGATGGAATACAAACATTAGAAAATATACGTATGGAGAAAGAATTAGAAGAAATCCCTGTTATTTTCATTACTGCTTCTGGTGATACAGATAATGTTGTCCAGGCTGCTAAATTAGGAGTGGCAGACTATGTTAAGAAACCTTTTTTAATGAATGAACTTTTGAAACGTGTAGCCAAAGTGTTTGATGGTAAAAAGTAATAATTTTATATTTCTTAAGTTTATAATGCAGGGCAAGGGTATTATATAAATGAATAAGACATTCTTTGTAAAGAATATATATATATTAAAAGTTTGTTGTGCTTGTTGCCAATAGACACAGGTACTGGAAGGATATTGTTGTTAATATGGAAAATAATACCCAGAAATTAGATGCTGCACTTGAATTTGCACTTCAGGTGCCCGGACCAGGCGGAAATGGAAGTTCCCAGGCTGGATATAATGCAGAAGAAGACAGATGGCGTGTAATTGTGAAATATTATGGAGATATAAATAGTATTATTGCTGGAATAACAGGTGCAGAAGCTACAAGCCTTTTTAATAATTATGCAGTGGTAAATGTTCCTGCTTCCCAGCTTGACGCGCTTTCTGAGGCACAAGGGATAGTTTATATAGAGAAACCAAGGGAAATGTATTATAACGTAAATAATGGCAGGGAAGCTTCATGTATCAGTGCTGTCCAGGCAGATGTAACAGGCCGGCCGGTCCAGGGTTCACTTGGCCTGGATGGAAAAGGGGTACTAGTTGGGATAATTGATTCTGGTATAGATTACCTGCATCCAGGATTCCGTAATGATAATGGTACTACCAGGATTTTATATTTATGGGACCAGAGTGCAGGCGGAGAGGAGTCTTATGGCAGGATACCTGCTGGTTATACACAAGGTGCAGAGTACAGTAAGGAGGATATAGATGAAGCACTTGCACAGCCAGACAGGGCAGCAAGCCTTAAGATTGTACCAGTTACTGACAGGGGCAGTGGCCATGGGACTGCTGTGGCAGGAGTGGCAGCAGGTAACGGGGCAGCTTCGCCAGGAAGGCGGTACAGGGGCGTTGCACCAGAAAGTGGTCTTATAGTAGTAAAACTTGGTAAACAAGGAAGTTCATTTGCACTTACAACAGAGATTATAGAAGCTGTAGATTATACAGTAAGAAAAGCAATTTCATTAAACATGCCAGTAGCAATTAATCTTAGTTTTGGTAATAATGATGGCCCGCATGATGGTAATTCCCTTTTTGAAAATTATATAGCAGATATAAAGGGTATATGGAAAAATGTAGTAGTAGTGGCGGCTGGCAATGAAGGTGACGCAAGACACCATGCATATTTAAAACTTGGAAACCGTCTTAACCAGTCTGTTGCTGTTGCTATTGCTGAAAGCGAAAGAAATGTATTATTACAGATATGGAAGCATTACCAGGATAGTTTCAGGGTTAATATAACTGCACCTGATGGCAGCAGGCTTGACTTAAATTACCAGGCAGGAAGTTCATTTACATATACGTTTGGCGGCAGCAAAATAATTATTTTCTATGGAGAACCTACACCATATACAATATCGCAGGGAATTTTTATACAATGGCTGCCAGCGGACAGGGGAAATGGCTATATAATGCCAGGTGTATGGTATATTGGTTTTGAACCAGTGGATATAAGGTATGGGGTTGTCAATATGTGGCTTCCTTCAATAGAGGTAGTAGGGCTTTCAACAGGTTTCCTTGCACCATCACCTGAAACTACCATTACAATACCAGCAGCAGCAAGAAATGTAATAACTGTAGGTGCTTACAATGCAACGACTGACAGTATGGCATCATTTTCAGGAAGAGGAAATACAACTGATGGAAGATATAAACCAGTGATTGTTGCACCAGGTGTTGATATTATGAGTGCAGCACCAGGCGGAGGTTATTCTTCTAATACAGGGACATCTATAGCTGCCCCGTTTGTTACAGGAAGTGCCGCTCTTATGATGGAGTGGGGGATAATAAGAGGAAATGATGCATATTTGTATGGGGATAAATTAAAGGCATATTTAATAAAAGGGGCAAGGTGGCTTCCAGGGCAGACAGAAGTAAATACACAGGCTGGATGGGGAGCATTGTGCCTAAGGGATAGTTTTCCAGTTTAGGAATGGGTCCTGTAATACTTCCAGACGATAAAACACTTGACAATACAGTGATACTTGTTTATATTAAAAATAGTAGAATTTATACAATAGTAAATTTACAGATATAAAAATCATGTATCAGAAATGGTACAATAATTATATAGATGGGTGGCTCTGATGGCAAAAGCAAAAAATGTAACATTAGCAGATATTGCAGCTGAAGTGGGAGTAAGTAATGTGGCTGTTTCTAAAGCATTATCAGGTAAACCAGGGGTAAGTGAAGAGCTCCGGAGTAAAATTAAACAAATTTCCGAGCAAATGGGATACCTTCCAGGAGGTCCAGGAAGGACTGGAGGAACAGAAACAGGGAATATCGGGGTAATAATCCCAGAATACTATTATGGGTATTCTGTTTCTTTTTATGGTAAATTGCATGAGAATGTAGTAAGGGTATTATATGACAATCAATATTATGGCATACTTGAACTTTTGTCAAGTGAGGATGAAAAAGCCAGAAATCTCCCTAAAGTATTACAGGATAAAAAGGTTGATGGACTGGTTTTCTTAGGACAGATAAATGAAGAATATGTATTAGAAGTGATAAAACATGCAGAGGTGCCGTTTTTCTTCCTTGATACGTATCTGCCATCTGCCGGTATAGATACTGTTATTTCAGACAGTTATTATGGGACATATGAACTTACTAATTATTTAATTGAACAAGGCCATAAGAAAATTGGTTTTGTGGGAAATGTTGATGTTACAAGCAGCATTGCAGACAGGTTCTGGGGATATAGAAGAGCCTTAAGGGAGAACCATATTAGATTTGAAGAACAATGGGAAATACAGGACAGGGATGAGGGCGGAAAGACATTTGAAGTAATTCTGGATTCACCAAACGGAATGGATGCATTTGTATGTAATTGTGATTATACAGCATATGCGTTGATACAGGACCTTACAGATGCAGGTTATTCAGTGCCAGAAGATGTTTCAGTTGTTGGATTTGATAATTATCTTCCTGTAGGAATGGACCACAAGATTACAACATATGCAGTTGATATGGAATATATGGCTAAATTATGTGTACGTTCACTTATTAAAAAAATTAAACACAAAAGATATGTACCTGGAATACAGATTGTTACAGGGCAGATTATACATAAGCAGACTGTTAGAAACAGAAAATAAAACTGGTAAGAAAAAAGAGCGGATATACGCTCTTTTTTCTTGTCTGCTTATTATGAAAAACGGCTTGCAGTACATATATGGCATATGGAAATGCAGTATATGTATTAAATAAGCATAAAAAATATTTAAGATAAACATAATATATAACAAAGATAAATAAATGTCAATACTTAACTTTAATAAATTAAAATAGAAAGTTAAAATAACATAAAGATAACGAGATATTTAAAGGGTTAATTACGCTTCTGTTATAGTAAGAGACGTAATTAACCCTTTATTTTTGCAATAATATATGTATAAAATTAAAACTAAATACGTTAGATTTTATAAATTATAGAAATAAATTGTTGAATATCAACATAAATGTGAAAAGTATACAAAAACCATTGTATATATTATACAAAATGACGAAAATTAATTTAGGTGGGATAAATAAATAAAATTAACTTGATTTAATAAATAAAATAATGTATAGTTTAGTTAACTTATAAAAGTTTAATTAATCACTTAGGAATATTAGTGCAGCCAGTGTGTTAAATGTCCTAAATGATAAAAAGGAGGCTGGAGAGAAATTACACTGGAGAACAGGAAATCCCTGGAATCTATAGAGATAAAGGGAATCTTGGTAAATTTTATAGAGCAGCTGCTTTATAAATGCAATTTAGAAAATTATTAATCATAGTTTTAATAAACCTTAGCAACTTAATAATCTGATAAGAAAAGGAGAGTTTAACATGAGAAAAGCAATGATAAAGAAAACAACTGCTGCGCTGCTTACAGCAGCTATGACAGTTTCACTTGCAGGATGTTGAAAAGACAATAATGCAGACAGCGGAAAAAGTGATGATGTAAGCAAAGAGGTACAATATAGCCAGATTAAACTGGGTGAAGACTACACTGATATCAAAGCAGACATTACATGCCTGACCCATAAGACAGATATTGTAGATACTACCCTTAAGGATTATATAACTGAATTCCAGAAAATGTATCCTAATATTAATATTGAATATGAAGGGATTACAGATTATGCCAATGATGTTACCATGAGGCTTTCTACAGGAGACTGGGGAGATATATGTATGATTCCTCCTACTGTGGATAAAAGCGAACTTAAGAATTATTTTATAAGTTTTGGCAGCAGGGATGACCTTGGTACAGTTTATGAAAAAGATATGCTTAATAACTATGCATATGACAGCCAGGTATATGGAATACCTTCTATGTCAAATGTACAAGGAATTGTATATAACAAGGCAGTATTTGAAAAAGCTGGTGTGAAAGAGCTTCCTAAAACACCAGATGAATTTTTAGAAGCTTTGCAGAAAATTGATGATAATACAGACGCAATACCACTGTATACAAACTTTTCAGCAGGATGGACAATGACAGCATGGGACGCATATATAGATGGTGGTGCAACAGGTGATGCAGACTTTGTTAATAAAGGTCTTGTGAAAGGCAAAGACCCATTTTCAGACAGAGGAAACGGTACTGGGCCATATGCTGTTTACAGCACACTTTATGAAGCAGTTAAAAGAGGGCTTACAGAAGAAGACCCTACTACAACTGACTGGGAAGGCAGCAAGGGAATGCTTAATAATGGTGAAATAGGATGTATGGTTCTTGGTTCATGGGTTTCTGTACAGGCACAGGCAGCTGGCAGCCATCCAGATGATATTGGGTATATGGCATTTCCAATTACAGTAGATGGTAAACAGTATGCAGCAGCAGGCCCTGATTATTGTTATGGAATTAACTGTAACAGTTCTAAAGATGAGCAGATTGCATCTATGTGTTATGTTAAATGGCTTGTAGAAAAATCAGGTTTTGCACAGGAGCAGGGCGGGCTTTCTGTTGTAAGCGGTGATAAGTATCCTGATGTGCTTTCATCACTTGAAGGAGTAGAACTTGTAGTAAATGCTCCTGCTGCCGCTGGTGAAGAAGATTTATGGAATAATATTAATAATGATTCAGAACTTGGAATTAATGCATTCGGTGCAATCCCATCTGGAATTGTAGAGGCGGCTACTTCTGGTACAAAGACTATGGAAGAGCTTGTGGATGAATGGAATAAGAAATGGACAGATGCGCAGAAAGCTAATGGTGTAACTCCTCAGTAAAAATGTATTTGTCTGGTTTTATAAAAGAAAGGGGGAGGATGGAGTGGACACAGAGAAAAAAAGCTTTAAAAAATGGATTACATCTGGAAAGGTAAACAAAAATCTGTGTATCATTACTTTTATGCTGGTACCTGTAACGTTGCTGCTTGTATTTACTTATATACCTTTTGGGGAAATGGTTGGTTTTAGTTTCTATGATATGAAATACATTGGCAGCAGGGAATTTGTAGGCCTTAAGAATTATAAAGAAGTATTTACAAGGGATGACTGTTTCAGGGCTTTAACAGTAAGCCTTTATTACATAGGGGCATCATTTATCCAGCTTGCAATAGCACTTTATTTTGCATCAGTGTTAAGTTTTAAAACAAAATGCAGCGGGCTGTTTAAAGGGCTTATGTTTTTCCCATACCTGTTATGTGTTTTGTCTTTAAATTCTTTTATACAAGGGGTTTTGTACTTGATACTGTACTGCAGTGGTGTGGTTTTAACCAGGACACCCTGCCATACTGGCTTAAAGATACAAGTATTAATAACTTTTCTGTAGCAGCGACATCTATCTGGAGATATATGGGACAGAGCATGGTTATGTATATTGGTGCAATTATGTCAGTAGACTCCACTCTTTATGAAGCAGCTGCGATTGACGGGGCTAATGGCTGGCAGAAGTTCAGGTATGTAATATTGCCAGGCATAAAAACAATTATTGTATTAAACATGATTCTTTCTATTACGGGTTCACTTAGTGTATTTGAACCACCTTATGTTATTACAGGTGGTGACTTTGGAACAGGAAGTTACTTTGTAATTATGCATAAACTGGCACATGAAAGCCAGAAAGTCGGGCTTGCGTCTGCTATGGCTATTGTCCTTCTGGTATTGATTATGCTGGCAACATTAATACAAAAGGGAGTAGAGAGGTATTTCTTTGGCATAGGTGATAAAGAGCCAATAAGGACGGTAAGGAAACGTAAAAAGATGGAAGCAAAAGGAGGTGTGTAATAATGTCAGGTGAAAAAGCTAAAAAAATTGTACTTGGAGTTTTAAAATATTTTACCCTGGTATTTGGAGCATTTGTATCACTTCTTCCACTGGTTGTCTGTGTAATTACTGCATTTAAAACACCAGAAGAATATGCATCTACTAATGTTATGACACCTCCAAAAAGCTGGCTGTACCTTGAAAACTTTGTACAGGCATGGAAGCAGGCTAATATGGGTCTGGCATTCCGCAATTCAGTTATTATACTGGTCTGTGTACTTGTAGGTTCTGTACTTACAGGTTCTATGATTGCATATGTACTTAGCAGGTTTAAATTTACAGGTAATGGATTTATAAGGGCATCATTTCTTTTTGCTTCACAGCTTCCAGGAATTGCAATGCAGGTATCTGTTTACCAGATTATGTATTCAATTGGATGGATTAACTTTATGCCAGGTTACATTATTATGATGTGTGGCACAGATATAATTTCTATTTACATATTTATCCAGTTTTTTGAAAACATTTCTACTTCACTGGATGAGTCAGCAATTATGGATGGATGTACTTATTTTGGAGTGTTTTTCCGTATATTGTTCCCTCTTCTTAAACCAGCTGTTGTAACAGTTATGATTTTAAAAGGGGTAGGGGTATACAATGAATATTACAATGCTAATCTTTATCTCCAGAATAAAAATAAATATGTCACAGTTGCAACATCTTTATTTAAGTTTACAGGACCACTTGGAAACCAGTATAACTATATTTGTGCTGGTGTAATTATCACAATGCTTCCAGCATTAATTGTTTTTATCCTTTGCCAGAAGCAGATATATAGTGGTCTTACGCAAGGGGCAGTAAAGGGATAGGCAGCCCAGGCAAAATCCATGTACCAGTAAAGCAGGCATACAGTCTTATCTTATGCCATTATTGGCAGGCTGTATGATATTATGAAAGAGAGGAAATATTATTATGAGTGGTATTAAAATTATAGGACCAGATGTACCAAATATACCTTGGCAGGAAAGGCCATCAGACAGCAAGGAATGGATGCCTGTGTGGAGATACAGTGGGAACCCTGTTATTGGACGTAATCCGGCAGAAAATGTTGCACGTATTTTTAATAGTGCAGTAATGCCATATAAGGATGGTTTTATTGGGGTATTCCGTGGTGAGCAGGTTAATGGCATACCATATATTTACCTTGGCAGAAGCAGTGATGCTATCCACTGGGAATTTGAAAAGAATAAGATTCCATTTAAAGATAAAGATGGCAATGAGTTTATGCCTAAATATGCATATGACCCAAGACTTGTAAAGATTGAAGATACATATTATATCATATGGTGCCAGGATTTTTATGGAGCATCAATAGGAATGGCTAAAACACAGGATTTTGAAACATTTACCAGAATTGAAAACCCATTTCTTCCTTTTAACAGGAATGCAGTATTGTTTCCAAGAAAGATTAATGGAAAATATATGATGCTGTCACGCCCAAGCGACAGCGGGCATACACCTTTTGGTGATATTTTTATATCAGAAAGCCCTGATATGGAATACTGGGGCAGGCACCGCCATGTAATGGGCAAAGGAAAAGAATGGTGGGAAAATGTAAAGATTGGCGGAGGCGCAGCACCAATAGAAACTAATGAGGGATGGCTTTTATTCTACCATGGGGTAACAGGTACATGTAACGGGTATATATACAGCATAGGAGGGGCTATATTAGATATTGATAACCCAGCTATTGTAAAATACCGTTGTGAAACATTCCTGCTTACACCTGAAGAATGGTATGAGGAACGTGGTTTTGTGCCAAATGTTACATTTCCATGTGCAACAATACATGATGCAGCAAGTGGAAAGATAGCAATTTATTATGGATGTGCTGATACATATGTAGGTCTTGCATTTACCAAAGCAGATGAAATAATACCTTATATTAAAGAACATAGTGTTCTTACAGAAGAGGATACAGAACCTGGTATAAGATAAACAGAATATTTGGGATTTATTAAAGGAATGTATAAACACAGGCCGGGCAGGTGTATTTCCTGCCTGGCTAAAAGAACGGGAGGAGCAGTGGAATTTTCTATGAAAGAGTATATTAAAGAGATAATTGCAGGAATAAGAGAAAAAACTTCTGGAATGGGTAAAAAAGAAAAGTTTATGTATATACTGGAATACTACTGGTACCATATTCTTGGAGTAACGGCCACTGTTGCTCTGGTTCTTTTATTTATATTACATTATGCATATGGCAATAAGAAACCAGTATTTACATGTGTACTTGTAAACCAGGAAATGGAAATGGAAGAGGCACAGAAGACAGCAAAGGATTTTGCTGTAAGTTCAGGTCTTCCAGAAGAGCAGGTGGTAATAAGCCCAGATTATACTTTTTCATATGGTGATGTAGTGCTGGAAGGTGTTAATGAAAGTTCTTATGAAAAGTTTTTCTTCCAGTGGAAAAACCAGGAAATAGATGCCGTGATAATTCCAGAAAGTTTTTATCTGTATATAAAAGAAGAAGGAGGGGGATTTAAGGGGCTGAATGGAAAAATAACAGAAGAATTTGAACCTTATATGGATAACGGAATTTGTACAGCTGTTATACTTGGTAAAGACAGTTTTACACAAAAAATAAGCGGAAAGGAGGATGAAAAGCTGCTGTTAGCCTTTCCAGATAGTGGAAGGCATACAGAAGAATGTTGGGAGTTTTTAAAGTTTGCAGAGGAAAATGGAACAGGGAAGTGGGGAATGTAGTATATGAATAAAATGGTATTTAATAATCCGTTTTTTGAGCGTATGGGGGAAATTGGGGACTGGATTATACTTAATATATTATTTATACTGGCTTCTTTACCGCTTGTTACTGCTGGTATGGCATATACAGCTATGTACCAGGTAGTAATGCGCAGGACAAGGGGAGAAAGCCAATATGCAGCCAGGGAATTTATACATGCCTGTAAAACTGAGTGGAAACAAAGTACAAAGCTTTGGATTATTTTTCTTTTCACAGGTATCCTTCTGGCATTTGATACATTTTACTGCCAGAATTTGTGGACTGGTTTAAATATTGCAGTTATCTGCCTGGATATAGTATGGTGTTTTGCATTTGTTTATGTATTCCCGCTGCAGGCAAGGGTTGAAAATAGTATAAAAAATACTATTGTAAATGCACTGCTTCTTTCAGTTAAATATCTTCCATATACAGTTATTATGGTACTGGCAGACAGTATCCCTTTTATCTGTATTGCATCTGGTATTTATGTATCTGGTATTGCATTGCCAGTATATTGTGTAATAGGATTTTCACTTACTGCTAAAATAAACAGCATATTTCTGGATAAGGCATTTAAAGTATTTACTGATGGAAGAAACCAAGAAAAAAATACTACTGGTATTTTGTGATAATTATAAATAGTAAAGCCGGTTTATGAAAGGAGAATAAACTATTATGAAGTATGGTTATTTTGATGATGAAAAGAGGGAATATGTAATAACAAAGCCAGATACCCCTGCACCATGGGCAAATTATCTTGGTTCAACTGAATATGGTGCAATTATTTCAAATAATGCTGGAGGTTATAGTTTCCGCAAGTCTGGGGCAAACGGGCGCATACTGCGTTATTATTTTAATAATTCTGACCAGCCTGGAAGGTACATTTATATAAGGGATAATGAAAAAGAAGATTACTGGTCTGCTTCCTGGCAGCCTGTTGGCAAAGACCTTTCTTTGTATAAAAGTGAATGCAGGCATGGAATAGCATATACAAAGATGGAAGCAGATTATTCACAGATTCATTCAGAAGTGTTGTATTATGTGCCTCTTGGAAAGGAACATGAAGTATGGAGTGTAATTATAAGAAATGATTCTGGAAAGACAAGAGAACTTACAGTCAGTGGTTTTGCTGGTTTTACCAATGAACCAAATTATGAACAGGACCTTGTAAACCTCCAGTATACTTTGTTTATATCACGTACATATTTCCGTGGCAACAGGATACAGCAGGTAATTAATGAAAACGAAGAAGGAAAGATAGAACGTTTCTTTGGGCTCTGTGGGGCAGAAGTGTCTTCTTATTGTGGGGACCTTGATGAATTTACTGGAAAATACCGTGGCTTTGGAAACCCAGCGGGGATTGAGTCTGGAAACCTTGGAAATAAGCTTAACTATAACTGTAACAGCTGTGGCGCACTGTCAGCAAAAATTGTATTAAAGCCAGGAGAGTCAAAGCAGGTTGCCTTTATACTTGGTGAAAAACCAGACGCAGATGCAGATAAGCTTATTAAGGAATATGAAAACCTGGAAGAAGTTTGTAAGAAAGAGATAGAAATTTTACGTTCATACTGGGACAGCAAGCTTTCACATTTTCACGTAAAAACACCAAGCAAAGAGTTTAATACAATGGTTAATATATGGAATGCATATAATTGTTTTATGACTTTCCTTTGGTCAAGGGCTGCTTCATTTGTGTACTGCGGGCTGCGCAATGGCTATGGTTACAGGGATACTGTACAGGATATACAGGGTATAATACATCTTGCACCAGAGATGGCAAAAGAACAAATCCGTTTTATGTTGTCTGCACAAGTTGATAATGGTGCAGGGCTTCCTCTTGTTAAATATACACATAACCCTGGACATGAGGATACTCCAGATGATGCATCTTATGTAAAGGAAACAGGACATCCAGCATACAGGGCGGATGATGCACTATGGCTGTTCCCAACTGTTTATAAATATATTGCTGAAAGCGGGGATACTGCGTTTATAGATGAAGAAGTGCCTTTTGCTAATAAAGGCACAGGAACTGTATATGAACATTTGAAACGTGCAATAAGTTTTTCATTAGATAATATGGGGGTGCATGGAATGCCAGCAGGGCTTTATGCAGACTGGAATGACTGTTTAAGGCTTGGCAAATATGGGGAGTCAACATTTGTTGCATTCCAGTTTTATCTGGCATTTACAATATTAAAAGAAATTGCAGAAGAAAAAAATGACAAGGAATATATAACATTTCTGGAAGAGCACCAGTCAAAGCTTGGAGAAACAATACAGACACTTTGCTGGGATGAAGACCGTTTTATACGTGGTTTCAGGGAAAATGGGGAAGTTATAGGGAAACGCACAGACCCAGAAGCAAACATGTGGCTTAATCCACAGACATGGTCTGTAATCAGTGGCCTGGCATCTGGCGGGCAGGCAGACAAAGCACTTGAAAGTGTATACAGCCTGTTAAATACAAAATATGGCGCAATGGTTATGACACCTCCATATAAAGACCATGCATTTGAAGGTGCACTTATGACATGTTTCAACAGATATGTTAAGGAAAATGGAGGGATATTTTCACAGCCACAAGGATGGCTGATACTTGCAGAAGCACTTAGAGGACATGGCAACAGGGCTTTTGGATACTTTATGGAAACTGCACCAGCAGCAATGAATGATTATGCAGAAATACGCAGGATGGAACCATACTGCCATGGACAGTTTACAGAAGCTTCTGGCAGCCCTTATTACGGACGTTCACATGTCCACTGGCTGACAGGTACTGCTTCAACTATTATGGTTGGATGTGTAGAGGGTATACTTGGTATGCGCCCTGGACTGCATGGGCTTAAGATTGAGCCAGCAGTTCCTGGAGAATGGGAAGAGATTTTTATTGAGAAAGATTTCCGTGGGGCACACCTGGATATTACAATAAAGAACCCATTACATAGCGAAAGTGGTGTTAAAGGCCTTTATATTAATGGAAAGAAAATGCCTGGTAATTATATTCCAGCAGATGAACTATCAGAACAGAATGAAATTATAGTTATGTTGTCCTGATATCCGAGGGCAGATTTGTGCCTGCGGTCCAAAGTCTGCGGGCACTGGAAAGGCATGGGTATTATTATGAAATATGGATACTTTGATGATTTAAAGAAGGAGTATGTTATTACAACTCCTGAGACTCCTTTACCATGGATAAACTATCTTGGCAGTGAGGAATTTTTTGGCATGGTTTCTAATACTTTAGGTGGATATTGTTTTTACCGTGATGCCAAATTGCAGCGTCTGCTAAGATACCGTTATAACTCTGTCCCAGGTGATACCGGAGGGCGCTTCTATTATATTAAAGAACATGGGAAGCCAGCCTGGAATCCAGGGTTCCTGCCATCTAAAACCAGCCTGGATTATTATGAATGCCACCATGGCATGGGATATACTTTTTTTGACTCAGCAAAAGATGGTTTAAGGGTTAAGGCAGATTTCTTTGTTCCTCTTGGTGAGAATTGTGAATTACATGATATTGAGCTTATTAATGAAACAGACAGTATAAAGATAGTACAATTATATGGATGTATGGAGTGGTGTCTGTGGAATGCTGTTGATGACAGCCAGAATTACCAGCGTAACCTGAATATTGCTGAAAGTGAAATAGAGGACAGTGTTATTTACCATAAAACAGAATACAGGGAAAGGAGAAACCATTACGCTTTCTATGGTGTTAATGCCAGTACACAGGGATTTGATACAGACCGTAATACATTCCTTGGACATATGGGAGACTGGTCATCGCCACAGATGGTAAGGGAAGAACGTTCAGCAGGGTCTGTTACAACAGGCTGGTATCCTGTTGCCTGCCACAGGCTTGATTATAAACTTGTACCTGGCCAGTCTGTGCGTGCTGTTTTTGTCTTAGGGTATGGAACTAACCCAGAGAACCAGAAGTTTATTTCACCTGGTATTATCCGTAAAGATGATGCACACAGGATTTTAGGAAAATTTGCATCTTTTGAGGCAACAGACCAGGCAAGAAAAGAACTGGCAGATTACTGGGAGAAACTTCTTGGTAATTTCTGGCTTGAATCTGGTGACAAGAAATTTAACCGTATGATAAATATATGGCACCAGTACCAGTGTATGGTTACATTTAATATGAGCCGTTCCGCTTCATATTATGAAACGGGGACTGGACGTGGAATGGGATTCCGGGATTCCTGCCAGGATTTATATGGTTTTGTACATATTGTACCAGAACGGGCCAGGGAAAGAATTATAGATATTGCATCTATACAGTTTAATGATGGTTCTACATACCACCAGTACCAGCCTCTTACTAAACGTGGAAATAATGATATAGGCAGCGGGTTTAATGATGACCCTTTGTGGCTTGTTGGGGCCGTTTGTGCGTATATTAAAGAAACAGGGGATTTTTCTATTCTGGATTATCCAGTACCATTTGACAATGTACCTGGTTCAGAAGTACCTCTTATGGAACATATACGCCGCAGTATACAATTTACTTTAAATAATCTTGGACCTCATGGCCTGCCGCTTATTGGACGTGCCGACTGGAATGACTGCCTTAATTTAAACTGCTTTTCAAAAGAGCCTGGGGAGAGTTTCCAGACATCTGGCCCATCAGAAGGTTCTATAGCTGAATCTGTATTTATTGCAGGCATGTTTGTTAAATATGGGACCGGATATGCAGAATTATGTGCACGTATGGGATTAGAAAAAGAGTCAGAACAGATATATACAGCTGTAAGGAAAATGGAAGAAGCAGTCTTAAGAGATGGCTGGGATGGTGAATGGTTTCTCAGGGCTTATGATGCATATGGTAATAAAGTTGGCAGCCATGAATGTAATGAGGGACAGATTTATATTGAACCACAAGGATTTTGTTCACTAGCTGGCATAGGAAAAGAAACCGGGCAGATGGAAAAAGCTTTAAATTCTGTAAGAAAAAGGCTTCTTGGGAAATATGGCGTTGAACTCCTTGACCCATGTTACAAAGAATACCATCTGGAACTTGGTGAAATATCTTCTTATCCTCCAGGATTTAAAGAGAATGGTTCTGTTTTCTGCCATAATAATCCTTGGATTGTATGTGGTGAAGCAGTACTTGGACGTGGCAATGAGGCCTTTGATGTTTACCGCCGTATATGCCCTGCCTATCTGGAGGAAGAAGAGAGCAAGATACATGAAACAGAACCATATGTATATTCCCAGACTGTAACAGGACGTGCATCCGGGGCTCCTGGACATGCTAAGAACAGCTGGCTTACAGGGACTGCCTCATGGGCTTTTGTATCTGCCAGCCAGGCAATTTTAGGAGTCCAGCCAGAATATGACGGCCTGCGTATTGTTCCATGTATTCCAGATAACTGGAATGAATATACTGTACACCGCCGGTTCCGTGGGACACAATATATTATACATGTAATACGTACTGGCACATGGTCATTAGCAGTCAATGGAAAGCCTGTTAAAGGCTGTGTAATTCCTTTATTTCCTGAAAATAATACTGTCCAGGCAGAAGTTACAATCTGATAATATTAACAATTAAATTAGAAAAAGGAGCATGGTAATAATGAAACATGGCATAATAAAATATATAAAAAAGGGAATTGCAGTAATAACGGTGTTGTCTGTTTTTTCAGGTGGAATGGGAGTTTCCGCCAGTGCAGCACTTTCTGCAAAGGTAAAGGATATTAAAATTGTAAAACCAGGTACAAAAGACATTGTTTTAAACCAGGGTTCTACATACCAGTTAAAGGTTAAAGTTACAGTTAAAGGCAATATAAGTAAAAAGGTAACTTATAAAAGTTCAAAACCAGGTATAGTTAAAGTTAGTAAAAATGGTAAACTGGCAGCAATAAAGAAAGGAAAAGCCAGGATTACAGTAAAAAGTGTGGCAGACCATTCTAAAAAAGCAGTCTGTAATGTTGTAGTAAAAGAAAAAAGTACACCAGTAACAAAAACAGAGCCAAAGTATGGAAATCTGCAGATATGTAATACAGACCATGACAAAGATGCTTCTTCTCCAGACAGGATGATGCTCTGTGATTCCAAAGGCAATCCTGTACAGTTAAAGGGTATGAGTACATTCGGGCTGCAGTGGGAAGAAGGAAACTGGGTTTTAAATGAAAAAGCTTTTGATGCGCTTGCTTATGACTGGAAATGTGATATTATACGTCTTGCAATGTATGTACAGGAAGATGGATATGCCAGCCATCCACAGGAGTTACTGGACAGGATGGAAAAAGGGATTAAACTTGCTACAGAGCGTGGTATGTATGTTATTGCAGACTGGCATATACTTTCCCCAGGAGACCCATGTAGTGAAGCATATCTGGATGCAGGGCTTGAACTTGCAAAAAAGGGAGGCCCTTTTTACGAAATAGCAAAAAAACATCCAGAATATAATGGCCCACAGTTATTCTTTGCATATTTGTCCCAAAAATATGGTGCCCAAAGCAATATTTTATTTGAAGTAGCAAATGAACCAAACGGCCTTGGTAATGAAGATAATGCTGCCGGGACATGGAGCAGTAAATTAAAGCCATATTTTGAAAATGTAATATCAGCAATAAGGGAATATGATGCAGATAGTAAAGATAATATTGTGATTTGTGGTACTGACAGCTGGAGCCAGTTTGTTAATGCACCTGTTAGTGACCCTGTTAAAGATAAATCTGTAATGTATACTGTACATTTTTATGCTGGCACACATGATGCTGGTTATGATGATGAAGAGGATTACTGGCTCAGGGCAAAGATTGATGAAGCGCTTAATAACGGTCTGGCAGTATTTTGTACTGAATGGGGTACAAGTGAAGCAACTGGTGACGGAGGCCCTTATATTGATTTTGCGGAACGCTGGTTAAATTATTTTGAAAAGAATAAAATAAGCTGGTGTTCATGGTCAATGGCAAAGAAAGATGAAATATCTGCAGCATGCACCAAAGATACATTATCTGTACCAGAAGATATAAATGGTGATGGTATTCCTGAATGGGACAGTAAAACACTTTCTATTTCAGGAAATTATGTAAGAGCCAGGATAAGGGGTGAAGAAGCGCCTGTATACACAGAAAGTGAAATTGCAGTTGATTTTGAAAATGGAATAGATAATTGTATTGTAGATGCAGAAAGCCCTAACCAGGATATTGTACTTGGACAGGAGATTATATCTGGTAATGCATTAAAAATCAGCAATATACAAGGAGATAATATATGGGATAACCGCATACGTTTATCAGACCTTGGAACTACTTATGGTATATACCAGAACCTGGCATTTGACCTGGTTATAAAGAATGAAGATGTGGCTAATGCCAATATATGTATAAAGCCTGTAATCCAGAGTGAGGCAACAGGATGGTGGGGAGATGCTATTGTGGAACAGGTATTTAACAAGGAAAATTTTGTGCCATTAAAAGATGGTTACAGTATATGCCATGCAGTATTCCCATTAAAACCACTTAAACCTTCACCTGCTGATTCACTTGGACATATAATGCTTTTACTGGCATCAGGCGGATGCAATAGTATTTATATTGATAATGTGGAATTTTTCTCTTCATCAAATGGTGATATTAAGTATAAGGCAAAACTGCCTGATAACCCTGGGGAATATGTATCAATGCCATTTACATTTGAAAGCGGGACACGTGAAGGCTGGGTAACTGATGGTACATCCAAGCTTGATTATGAGGATTTTACAACAGGAATTGCGGAAACAACAGCATTAAAATTTCCTGTGGCATTTGATGGCACAAACAATGAGTGGGAGGATGGGGCAAGAATAAGCAGCCCGTTCTTTCCAGAAGAAGATATGACATTAGAAAAAAGTAAAAAAGTCCAGTTAGTTGGACTTGACGTTTATCTTGAACCCGGACATGCTACTGAAGGCAGCCTGGACATTATTGCATGTCCTATACCAAATGGTGCAGGTTACTGGTACCAGGCAGGAGAACAGGCTATTGACCCAGTGGATGGAGGGGAAATAATTATAAACAGTGAAGGTACAAAACTTATGAAATACCATATTTCAATTCCATTTTCAGAAGATGGAAATTACCCTTATAGTGATGAAGTCCCAATTAGAAATCTTGTTTTAGTATTTAAAAGTGACAATGCTAATTATAATGGATATATTTATTGTGACAATATAACTTTATCAGAATAGGTTTTCGGATTTTATTATTATTAGTAATAAGATTAACTCCAATAGATATAAAAGCATACTATAATAGAATTGTGCAATATGTTTAAAAACCATTCTGCAAAATTTATAAAATCATATAATTTTAACTTAAGGTGTTGACAAAGAATAATTAATACTATATAATGTACACATATTAATAAAGATTATATTTAATATTGTTATTGGATTGTGACCGGTAAAAAGGGCAAGACCAGTTTCGTTGAACATATTTTTTTATGTTTGCGGATTGGTCTTTTTTTTATTTTTATAATGATTGGGGGTGCTGGAATGTTTAAAATAACAAAAATAGTCAATAACAATATTGTATGTTCAGTTGACAGTAATGGCAAGGAAATAATCTTAAGGGGGCTGGGAATAGGATTTAAAAAACAAATTGGAGCGGTAATTCCAGAAGATAAAATAGAAAAAATATATAAAGTGGTTGATAAGACAGAATCTAATAAATTGCAGCAGCTTTTTAATGAAATACCTATTGAATATATAGAAATATGTGGTGAAATTATAGATTTAGCTGAGAATACCCTTGGAAAAAAGCTTAATAAAAATATAAATATAACTCTCACTGACCATATTGATTTTGCGATTGAACGGAAAAAGAAATCTTTGGAGTATAAGAATGCATTGCTTTCAGAAATCCAGAATTTTTATCCTGTTGAATATGCAATAGGGAAAAAAGCTACAGAGATGATAAATGAACGGTTTTCCATAAAATTATCAGATGATGAAGCAGGTTTTATTGCATTGCATATTGTTAATGCATCTTTAGATACCAATATAAATGATATAGTGTCTATTACAGAAATGATACAGTCTATAGTAGAAATTGTAAAAAAATATTACAATATGGAGTTTGATACGGAAACTTTGGATTATAGCAGGTTTATTGTCCATATGAAATTTTTTGGACAGAGGCTGTTTAAAAATAAAATTGCAGCAGATGATGATACAACACTTCAGAATATGATAAAAGAAAGATACAGTTATGATTATGAATGTGCCGTTAAAATAAGAGGATATATATCCACAAAGTACAATAAAAGGATTAGTGAAGAAGAAATGATGTTTCTTACCGTCCATTTAAGAAGAATTTCAAAAAATAAATAAATTTTTGCATAATTGTTAAAAGCAGATACCAATGCAGAATTTTATTTTTTATTAAATATTTTTAAGGAGGATTAAAATTTATGAAAGACAAAATCTTTGGGGTTTTACAGCGTGTAGGGCGTTCGTTTATGCTTCCAATAGCACTTTTGCCTGTTGCTGGGCTTTTGCTTGGTTTAGGAAGTTCTTTTACTAATACTACAATGCTTGAAACTTACAATCTTATGGGAATAATGGGTCCCGGGACAATTATATATTCAATACTTTCAGTTATGAGTGCTGCGGGAAATTCCGTATTTGCCAACTTGCCGCTTATCTTTGCTATGGGTGTTGCTATTGGCATGGCGAAGAAAGAAAAAGAAGTTGCGGCATTGGCAGCTGCTATTTCCTTTATAATTATGCATACATCTATAAGTACAATGCTTCTTATAGGCGGAAAAGGCGCAACTGTACTAGAATCTTGTGAAAACCTTGTATCAAGTGGGTTTATAGCACCAAACTCATATGGAGATATGCTTGGTATTACGACACTTAATATGGGTGTATTTGGTGGTATTGTTGTTGGTCTTGGTGTTGCAGCACTCCATAACAAGTTTTACAGGATTGAGCTTCCACAGGTACTTTCATTTTTTGGAGGTACAAGATTTGTGCCAATTATAAGCTCAGTAGTATATGTAGCAGTTGGTATATTAATGTATTTTGTATGGCCATATGTTGGTATCGGCATAGCTAAAGTTGGCGAAGTAATTATGCAGTCTGGTTACGCAGGAACATTGCTTTATGGTTTAATGGAAAGGCTTCTTATTCCATTTGGCCTGCATCATGTATTCTATATTCCTTTCTGGCAGACAGCTGTAGGTGGTACTATGGAAATAGGCGGACAGGTTGTACAGGGTGCACAGAACATATTTTTTGCACAGCTTGCAGACCCAGGTTGTACAGAGTTCTCTGTTTCAGCAACAAGATTTATGTCAGGAAAGTTCCCTCTTATGATTTTCGGTCTTCCTGGAGCAGCACTTGCTATGTATAAATGTGCAAGGCCTGAAAAGAAAAAGGTAGTAGGTACACTTCTTTTATCTGCAGCACTTACTTCAATGCTTACAGGTATTACAGAACCACTTGAGTTTACATTCCTTTTTGTAGCCCCATTACTTTATGGTGTGCATTGTGTATTTGCAGGACTGGCATATATGCTTATGCATGTATTTAAGGTTGGTGTTGGAATGACCTTTTCAGGAGGTATTATTGACCTCTTCCTGTTTGGTATTATCCAGGGAAATGAAAAAACAAGATGGATATGGACAGTAGTTATCGGTATAGGTTACTTTATTGTATATTATTTTGTTTTCTCTGCCCTTATTTCAAAACTGGACTTAAAAACTCCAGGCCGTGAAGCGGATGATGAGGAAACAAAATTATATACACGTGCAGATGTTAATGCTGCGAAAGGTGCTAGCAATAATGCTGGCGTAAGCAGTACGGACCCTGTGTCTGCCCTTATTGTGCAGGGGCTTGGTGGCAAAGCAAATATAAGTGATGTTGACTGTTGTGCAACAAGGCTCAGGACTACAGTTTTTGACCCAAAGCTTGTTAATGAAGGTGCTTTGAAAGCTTCAGGGGCTTCTGGTGTTATCCATAAAGGAAATGGAATCCAGGTAATTTATGGTCCAAAAGTTACAGTAATTAAATCTAACCTTGAAGACTATCTTGCAAGTCCTGAAAGTGATGCACCAGTTGATGTTTCATATGATAATAAAGAGAATAGCGGTGCAACAGAATCTAAAAAAAGTGTAAAGGCTGATGTATTTGCACCTATGAAAGGTAAAGTTATAAAACTCGAAGATGTAAGCGACGGGGTATTTTCAGAGGGAATGCTTGGAAACGGAGCCGCCATTGAGCCTGTTGATGGCAAAGTATTTGCTCCTTTTGATGGTGAAGTCCAGATGGTTTATGATACAAAACATGCTATAGGCCTTATCTCAGACAGTGGTGTTGAACTTCTTATCCATGTTGGTATTGATACTGTACAATTAAATGGAAAGTATTATGATGTAAAAGTACAGAACGGGCAGAAGATAAGCAAAGGTGACCTTCTTGTGAATGTAAACCTTTCAGGCATTGCCCAGGCAGGTTACAGGACAGTTACCCCTGTTATAGTTACAAATTCTGATGATTTTTCAGAAATTAATGTTACAACAAATGATAACGGGGATATTAATACTAAAATTATTTCAATTAGGTAGTTGTATTAAATAATTATATAAAACAAATTTAAGGAGGAATTTAAAATGGTTAATTTTAATTATGTTATTACTGATGAAATAGGGATTCATGCAAGGCCAGCAGGGCTTCTTGCAAAAGCAGCAAAGGCTGTATCTTCAAGGGTTGTTATTAAAGCTAATGGAAAGGAGGCTGATGCATCAAAGCTTATGGCAGTTATGGGTCTTGGAGTAAAAAAAGGAAATGAAATAACTGTTGAAGTAACAGGTGATGACGAAACAGAAGCAGCTGCAAAAATGGAAGAATTTTTCAAAGCTAATCTATAGAAATTTTAACAGGGAGGAGAAAAATATATCTAAGGCAGCAAACCAGAAAAACCTGGTTTAAACACTGCCTAAGATATATTAAGTTTCACATTACTATTTGTGCCACCAGCCATAGGCGGCGGAATGGGGGATTTTTATGGAAATTTTCTATGGCAAGGCTATATTCAGGGGAATAGCCATAGGTAAAATTTTATTTAACTCTAAAGACAAACAACAAGTAAGAAGAACTAAAATTGATGATGCAGAAGCTGAAATATCACGTTTTGAAAAAGCTAAGGAAGAAGCTTCACAGGAGCTTGAAGAACTTTATAATAAAGCTTTAAAGGAAGTTGGTGAAAGCAATGCAGCAATTTTTGAAGTCCATTCTATGATGCTTGAAGATGATGATTTTAATGATGCAATTATAGAAAAAATTAAAAACCAGCTTGTAAATGCAGAATATGCTGTTGCCAAAACAGGTGATGACCTTGCAGACATGTTTGCCAATATGGAAGATGAATATTTCAGGGCAAGGGCAGCAGATATGAAAGATATTTCAGAAAGAGTTATTTCAAAACTTGTTGGGGAAGATTCATCTTTCCAGCTTAAAGAACCAGCTATTATTGTTGCTAAGGACCTGGCTCCAAGTGAAACTATACAAATGGATAAAAGCAAGCTGCTTGCATTTGTTACAGAACTTGGTTCTTCAAGTTCACATACTGCAATACTGGCAAGGACTATGAATCTTCCAGCACTTATTGGTGTTAAAATAGATAGTGGGTGGAATGGAAAGTTTGCCGTAGTTGACGGATATAACGGGAAACTGGTTATTGAACCAGACCAGGAGAGTCTTGACGGATATAAAAAAATCCAGCAGGACGACCTTGAAAAAAGAGAACTTCTTAAAGAACTTAAAGGAAAAGAAACTGTTACAAAGGGAGGCAAAAAGATACATCTGTATGCTAATATAGGAAACCCTTCAGACCTTTCCAGTGTTCTTGAAAATGATGCGGAAGGAATAGGGCTTTTCAGAAGTGAGTTTCTATACCTGGATTCAGATAATTTTCCAACAGAGGAAGAACAGTTTAATGCTTACAGGAAAGTTGCTGAAACAATGGGAAGTAAGAAAGTTATTATAAGGACTTTAGATATAGGTGCAGATAAGCAAGTTGGTTATTTTAATCTTGGACATGAGGATAATCCAGCTATGGGGTACAGGGCTATAAGAATCTGCCTTGACCAGCAGGATATATTTAAAACCCAGCTCAGGGCGTTGTTAAGGGCAAGTGCATTTGGAAATATTTCTGTTATGTATCCAATGATTATTTCTGTTAATGAAGTAATACAAATTAAGGAAATAGTTAAAAATGTTATGGAAGAGCTTGAAACAGAAGGAATTAGTTTTAACAGAAATATTGAACAAGGCATTATGATTGAAACACCAGCAGCAGTTATTATAAGTGATGAACTCGCAAAGGAAGCTGATTTCTTCAGTATTGGAACAAATGACCTTACACAATATACACTGGCAGCTGACAGACAGAATGCAAAACTGGAAAATATAATTGATACCCACCATCCAGCTGTGCTGCGTTCAATTAAAACAGTTATTGAGAACGCACATAAGGCAGGAATATGGGCAGGAATATGTGGAGAACTTGGAGCAGATACTTCACTTACAGAAACATTTCTCTCATATGGAATAGATGAGCTGTCAGTTTCTCCAGCATTTGTTTTACCTGTAAGAAAAGTTGTAAGGGATGCAGAATAATTTAAAATTTTGTACGTGTAAGCAAATCCTGTACAGGCGGGTCCAGATAATGCCATGTTTTGCCTGTAAGGTAAAAAGGCATGGCAGCTGCCTTATATGGCAGCTGTCTTGTCTTTTTTGGCTGTACATATAACTGGCATACATTTAGTAGTAATTTGGTTAAATTTGTCATAATCTACAGCCAGTATTGTAAATTAAATAAATATTATGGTAAATTGGTTATTTAAAAATTTAATTTTATAAATATAATTGTGCAATATTCCTTAAAAAATGCTATGGTATGTTTATATTTACTATATGGAATTATTATTTTTATATAGATAGGTATATATAAAAATAGTACCAGGATATGTGCTTTATTGCTTAAGTACAATTAATATGTTATTATAAGCCTGTTTGTTACTGGAAAGTAACAGATAAAAGAAGCCAAAGAACAACAATAATTTAAGGAGGAAAAAATGAGCGGGCGGAAGATTTCATTAAAGGCAAAAATTACAATGGTAGCAATTATATTATTTGTTGCCAGTTTTGCAGCAATGGTATTTATTTCACTTCACTTTATGGAAGATTTGATTGCAGAAAACATGGTTTCGCAATTTGTAAAAGAAAATACCCAGGTTGCAAAACAAGCTGGTATTATCCTGGAAAAGGGAGGAGATACACAGGAACTACAATCTTTTGTAGAAGAATGTGTTTCAGAGAATGATTATTTCGCATATGCAGTTGCAATAGATACATCTGTTACTGCTATTGCACATTCTGATACTGAGAAAATAGGTAAGTCATACCTGGATGATACTGGTTATACAGTACCAGCTGCACAGAATGGCGAAATAAAGACAAGCCAGTTCTGGGCTGATGTACAAAAAGAATGGACATATGATGTTATGTGTCCTGTATATGTAAATGGCAGTTTATGGGGTTCTATGGATATTGGTATTTATAATTATACTGTAGATACTATTGTATCAAAAATCAGGACAGTGTGTATTGTTGTTACCCTGGTTATGGTAATTGTAAGCGGAAGCCTTATGATATTGTATTGTAACCACCAATTTAAAGCAATTAATGAGATTGTGAAAATCTGTGATGCTATGGGAATGGGTGATTTTACAGTAAATATTAATAAGAAGTTCCTGGACAGAGGTGACGAAGTAGGGAATATGGCAAATTCTATGCAGCATATGAAGGCAAACCTAAGTAAATTAATTGCTGCTACAGATGGCCATGCGGCAAAATTAATGCTGATATCAGATGATTTAAATGAAAGTACAAAAAGTACACAGGAAAAAGCAGTTGAAATTGTTATGATATCAGAAAAAGCGGTAGCAAATACTGAAGAGCAAAGTGAGCTTACAAGAACTAATTCTGGCATGACACAAAAGATTTCAAAAGGAATGGAAGATATTGCTGTTAATATTTCAAATATTAGTACAGCATCTGTAGACACTGTTGAGGAAGCACGTTCAGGTGCAGACAAGATGGAAGTGGTAGTAGTGCAGATGTCAGAAATTGAGCAGAAAGTGACAGAAACATTTACCCAGATACAGGAATTGTCTAAAATGTCAAATATTATCCAGAATGTAGTCAGCCTGATTTCTGAAATTGCTTCACAGACAAACCTTCTGGCACTTAATGCTTCTATTGAGGCAGCAAGGGCAGGTGAACAGGGAAAAGGATTTGCAGTTGTAGCGGGTGAAGTAGGAAAACTTGCAGAAGAGTCTACAAGAGCTACAGAAGAAATTACAAAGATTATTATGGATATCCAGAATTGCATTGATGGCTGTGTGAAGTTAATGGAAGAAGGAAACCGTTCTGTAAAAGAAGGCATAAATGTTGCAGCAGAAACTAAGGCAAGCTTTGCAGGAATTATTAAGAAAATTTCAAAAGTTTCTGAAGAAATGACTAATGTATCAGTAGTTACAGAAGAAATAACAGATGGTGCTGGGACATTATATGAGGCAACTGGCAGAATTGCTTCTATTGCAGAAACTGTATCAGAGAGTACAGAGGGTGTATCTAATGATGCTAAAGTCCAAGAGGAAATGATGGAAGAGATGCTTCATAAGGTAAAGGATTTATCATTATTATCTAAAGAATTAAAAGAAGGCCTGGGCGTATTTAAGATAGAAAAAAATATTTAATTGTAATATTTATGTTTTGTATTATTATAACAATCTATTAGTAAATATGCAGACGCTGTTTTTTTTACAATATTTTTGGAAACGTTTCCAATCCTTATTATAAGCGCTTAATTAATGCAATTTACATAGCCGGCTGGTAAAAAATAAACCAGCTGGCTATTTTGGATAATATTATAATCCAGGTATATTGCAAA
The DNA here is from genome assembly GCA_948794795.1 of uncultured Lachnospiraceae bacterium. Lineage (GTDB taxonomy): Bacteria > Bacillota > Clostridia > Lachnospirales > Lachnospiraceae > Butyribacter. The sequence goes on from CAQGLR010000039.1 coordinate 30,927, forward strand.
TATTAATTTTTTTAGATATAGTATTACCTGTAAATATAAAAATTATTTGGAACTTTTAAATTAGAAAAATAAATTTGTATGGAAGTTTTTTAGATATATATAAGAAAACATAAATTTATACAAATTATTACAGGGGCAGCTGATGAAGATTTTATTAATTGAAGATGATATAGAAATCTGTAAGATGGTAAAAGCCCATCTTGAAAAATATAATTATGAAGTTTTTTATACATTATCTGGTACAGATGGAATTAATATGATTAAAAAACTGGAACCATCCCTTGTTGTTCTGGACCTGATGCTTCCTTATACCAGTGGTGACAGGGTTTTATCAGAAACAAGGACATTTTCTGATGTACCAGTTATTGTTATTTCAGCTAAAAGCATGACACAGACCAAAATAGAAATTTTAAAACTAGGAGCAGATGATTATATAACAAAACCATTTGACCTTGATGAACTGCTGGCAAGGATAGAAGCAAACTTAAAAAGGTATAAAAAGAATACACCAGGACTTTGTATAAATATTGGAGGGGTTGATGTTAATACTGAATCTAAGAAAGTTTGTATCTGTGGTGAAGAAATTGTGCTTACAGCAAAAGAGTACCAGATTTTAGAACTATTAATGAAGTATCCAGATAAAGTTTTTTCTAAAAAAAATTTATATGAAACTGTCTGGCAGGAACCATTTGCAAGGGATAATGATGTTATAAATACACATATAAGCAATTTGAGAAAAAAGTTAAAAGACAAGGAAAAAATAATTGAAACTGTGTGGGGGATGGGATATAAAATTGCCAAAAGCAAACTTTAGGTTTTCTTTAGTATTCTCTTTAGAATTTCCATAGATTTATATGGGATACTGTTATTTGAAAGGAGAAACGGGCATATGAAAGAAATAGTATTTGAAACTAAAAACCTTACAAAGAAGTATTCAGGTATATCTGCTTTAGATAATGTATCAGTATCAATAGAACAAGGGGCAATCTATGGGTTTATTGGGGAAAACGGTGCAGGCAAGACTACTTTTATAAGGCTTCTTGCTGGACTTGCAAAGCCTGGTTCTGGTGAAATGGCTCTCTGGGGCAGGAAAGGAAAACAGCTTGCCAGACAGCGTTCACGTATAGGATGTATTATTGAAAGCCCTTCTGTATATATGGATATGACAGCACGCCAGAATTTAGAAATACAGAGACAGCAGAGAGGAATACCAGGAAAAGCCTGTATAGAAAAAGCACTGGATATGGTAAAACTTACAGACACAGGAAAAAAGAAGGCGAAAGACTTTTCACTAGGTATGCGCCAGCGGCTTGCACTGGCTGTTGCCCTTTTAGGTAATCCAGAATTTCTTATACTTGATGAACCTGTTAATGGTTTAGACCCTTCTGGAATTATAGAATTAAGAAACCTGTTAAAACAGCTAAACAGGGAAAAAGGAATAACAATACTTATATCAAGCCATATTTTAACTGAGCTTCACCAGTTAGCAACTAATTATGGGATTATGCATAAAGGAAAACTTATACAGCAGATAACAGCAGCAGAATTAGAGGAGCGTTGCAAACAGCACCTGCTTTTACAAGTTAGTGACACAGATACAGCAGCAAGGGTAATTGAAACAGAGCTTCATACAGATAATTATATTGTTATGCCAGATAAAAGTATACATTTATATAATTATAATAATGACACAGGAAAGATACCAGCATTATTTAATAAGAATGGAATTATATTGTACCAGATGGTGCAGATGGGTGAGGATTTAGAGACATATTATACAAAAGTTATTGGGGGTGGTAATGTATGATGAACCAGATAAGGGCAGAGTTGTTGAAATTAAAATATTCTAATGTATTAACAATGCTTTTGGTGCTATTTGGAATGGGACTGGCTTTATACACAGTTTTTGGTATTTCAGATGGTGGGACACAGGTTTTTATATCAGAAGGCAATGAAGAAAGAAATCCTGCAGTCCAGGGGATAATTGGTTTTCTTGCATTTACTTTTAAAAATATAAAATATCCCCAGTTTAATGAAATAGTGAAGTCAGTTATGTCATGTAATGTTTTTTTATGGGTATTTATGCTTATATTTGTAGTTTGTTTTTTTAACTATGATTATAACATGGGGACAATTAAACTGCCAGTTGCATATGGCATAAGCAGGAACATGATATTTCTGGCAAAAGTTATTGTTATAGTATTATGTTTTGGTATTCTTTATATATTATTTTCTGCCATTACCCTGTTGTATACATGTATAAAGGTAAATTATATTCCTGGAATGGGTGAAATTTTTACTTATATTGGATATACAATGTTAAACTATATGGTAATGGTATCATTTTCAATGATTTGTATATTTGTAAGTATCTGTTTAAAGAATACAGGTATTATAGCTACAGTTATTTGTCTGTTTACACTGGCTGGGGCAATTATATATACAGGAACCTGGCAGCAGTTCCACAGTACACCACTTCAGTATATAATCCGTCTTACACCTTTATATTACTGGATGAATATGGGTACGTTAAGGCTTGGATATGGGATTATACATGAAATATTAATTTACTTCTGTTTTGGCATATTTTTAATTCCAGTATCCGCTGTTCTTATAAACAGGCAGGAATTAAAATAATAACAAGACAGGCAGCAGGGAGATAAGCTTATGGATATAAAACAGATAATTGGAATAATTATTATTGTGTTATTATTTATAATTGTTATTATTTTGTCTGTTTTATTAATAAGCTTTAAAATACAGATAAAGAAAGTTACAAATAAACTTAAAATAATTCTTGAAGATGGAACAAAAGAACTTGTAACTATTTCATTAGGTGATAAATGTCTGGAAAACCTGGCAGAAATAATAAATGATATTTTAATAAAATATAGCAGACAGCTTATAGATATTAAAAGGCAGGAGAATATATTAAAAGAAAATATTGCCTGCCTTTCACATGATTTGCGTACACCATTAACATCTATTAAGGGATATCTTAAACTTATGAAAAATTCTCCTAGTGATAAAATACCAGAATATATAAATGTGCTGGATAAAAAGGCTTTCCGTCTTGGAAGGTTTATAGAAGATTATTACCAGATTTCACTTCTTGACAATAATAATTATTCTTTTGAATATGAAACTATTGATATATGCAGTCTTTTAACAGAGATATTGTTAGAGAATTATGCACTGTTTAAAGAAAAAACTATTTCACCTGTAATAGATATTCCAGATGGAATAGTTTATATTTATTCAGATAAAACTGCATGTATCCGCATAATACAAAATTTACTTTTTAATGCACTGGATAAAACTTCTGGTGGAATTGATATCCAGCTTGTAAAAGAATATAGTAAAATATGCCTTGTTGTAAGAAACCCAGTAAATGCTTCTGTAATACCTTGTACTAGCAGGGTATTTGACAGGTTTTATATGGAAGACGGGACACTTGGGAACGGACATTCAGGCCAGGGTTTGTATATTGTTAAAAAGCTTTTAACAGAAATGGGGTGTGAAGAGCCAGCAGCAAGTATCAGTGATAATTGCTTTTCAATTTATGTAAAGTGGAAGATAACAGGCAGGGGGTTTTAGAAACCAGGCATTACAATTATTTTAAATATTTTCTATTAGTTCTTTAGCTTTTTTACCACTTATATGTTTAATAGAAAGGCAAAGTATACAGAAATTTTTCCATCCATGTTCTATTTCTGCCTGGCGGCTGGTTTCACTTTCCAATGGTGCATATTTAGCCGCTAGTTTAGTTATTGCTTCCATTTTTTCTTTATTATTATCTAATATATTTATTTCTCCAAATACAGTTACACTTTTAAAATATGTAGTATACTTCTGTGGTACTACAATATCCTGGCATATTATACAAAAAGAAGCTTTAGGGTTTCTTTTAACTGCATCTATTTTATGTCCTTCATTGGCACTGTGGAAATAAATCCTGTTATTGTCATATACATAACTTAATGGCACTGTGTAAGGGTATCCGTTATCACCAGATACAGCAAGTACACCAGAAGTTCCATTATTTAAAATATCTTCACACTCACTGTCAGTTAATAATTGTCTTTTTCTTCTCATTTCACGGAACATATATATCCTCCATTCAAAAGTTTGTTTTATTGGGTTTATATAGTAAAAAAGTTATAAAATCCAATAAAATAGATAACCAATTTAAAAATCTTTAATATTATATATTATATTTCATTAAATACTGTTTTGTCTATTGGGTTATATACATCTTTTATAAGAAATACAAGTCTAGGTTAATTATACCATAAAATCGGGAAAGTGAAAGGAATAAAAAATATGATACATTTGCTTTTAATAATTATTTATCTTGCATTTATCAGCATGGGACTGCCTGATTCACTGCTTGGTTCAGCATGGCCGGTTATGTATAAAGAATTTGGCACACCTGTTTCATATGCAGGAATTATTTCCATGATTATTGCTGCTGGCACAATTATTTCAAGCCTGCAGAGCAGCAGGCTGGTAAGGTGGCTTGGTACGGGGGGACTTACAGCTGCCAGTGTGGTTACAACAGCGGCTGCCCTTATTGGTTTTTCTTTTAGCCATTCTTTTGGGATATTGTGTTTATGGGCGGTTCCTTATGGTCTTGGTGCAGGCAGTGTAGATGCTTCATTAAATAATTATATTGCATTGCATTTTCCAAGCAGGCATATGAACTGGCTTCATTGTATGTGGGGGCTTGGTGCTTCGGCAGGACCATATATTATGGGATATGTACTTACAGGCGGGCAGGGATGGAATATGGGATACAAGTATATTGGAATATTGCAGATAATGCTTTCAGGAATTTTAATAGTAAGCCTTCCTCTCTGGAACCAGGATAATGGTGATGGGACCGGACCAGATAGTGGTGGCTCTGGCAGTACACCGCTTTCTCTTAGGGAGATTATTAAAATTCCTGGGTCAAAAGAAATAATGGTTACATTTTTTTGTTATTGTGCACTGGAACAGACAACTGGTTTGTGGGCTGGAAGTTATCTTGTATTGGACAGGGGATGGCAGGCAGAGTCTGCAGCAGGATATGCAGGTTTGTTTTTTGTAGGTATTACTGCTGGCAGGGCATTAAGTGGTTTTTTATCAATTAAGTTAAGTGATATAAAAATGATACGTCTGGGACAAATAATTGCATTTGTGGGTATCCTTATGCTTTTTATTCCATTTGGAAGGATAACACCGCTTATAGGCCTTGTTTTAACAGGGTTTGGATGTGCACCTGTATATCCATGTATTATACATTCTACCCCACAACATTTTGGTACAGATAATTCACAGTCTATGATAGGGGCACAGATGGCAGCCGCATATGCGGGAACATGTTTTATGCCTCTTTTATTCGGGCTTGCAGCGAACCATTTAGATGCCTCGTTATTTCCATTTTATCTTATATTAATACTGTTTATAATGGTAATTATGCATGAATCAGCACTGAAAAGATGTAAGAATTAGAAATGTTGTCAGGGTGTGTCTGGAATTTTGGAAGTGGATTCCAGGCACACTATTGGATAAAATATATTGCTAATTTATATTATTAGAAATATTCTGAAAAGTATTATCTGTGAGGAAGATTTAGTAATGGTATATTTTAAAACCAGCATGGCTGTATATATTACATTAAGAATATGTATACATAGAAAGCCTGATAATTTATAATACGGAAATGGAAAATAAATATTATACATCATGCCAGATATTTATATTATTAGTAAATATTATAATATTAATTTGGAAGGAAAGGGATATATTATGGAACGTTTTATTACAGAGGAAATGCTTTTAAAATACCGGGAACATTTATATGAGGAAGAAAAACCAGAATCTACAGTTAAGAAATATATGCGTGATTTAAGGAAACTGGCTGGATATATGGCTGGCAGGGAGGTTACAAAGAAGCTGGTTGCAGGGTATAAAAAGTACCTTAAAGAGAAAAAGGGATATAAACTGACAAGTATTAATTCATTTCTGGTAGCAGCAAACCGTTTTTTTGAATACCTGGGATGGTATGATATGAAGGTGAGGACTTACCGTATACAGAAGGAGGTGTTTGTGCCAGAAAGCAGAAATTTATCAAAAGCGGAGTATAAAAGGCTTGTCAAGGCAGCGCTTAATAAGGGGAAGAAAAGGCTTGCAATGATTATACAGACTGTATGCGCAACAGGTATGAGGATAAGTGAACTGGCTTGTGTTACATTTGAAAGTGTAGCAGAAGGAGTTGTAGAAATCTATTGCAAAGGTAAACAGAGGATTATACTGCTTCCAGGGAAGCTTAGGAAGAAACTCCAGAGGTATATAAAAGAAAACAGGATTGTTTCAGGTGTTGTATTCTGTACTTCTGGTGGTAAGGCAGTAGACAGGAGTAACATCTGGAAAGAAATGAAGCTTATTGGTGAAGAGGCAGGGATATATAGGGGGAAGGTTTTCCCACACAACCTGCGGCACTTGTTTGCAAAGGAGTTTTATGCGGCTGGGAAAGATATAGCAAAGCTTGCAGATGTGCTTGGGCATAGTAATATCGAAACTACAAGGGGATATATAAAGTCAACAAGTACTGAACACCAGAAGCTGCTTAACAGGATGGGGCTTGTATTGGAAAGTGCCTGAAAGTATAGGATATATTTTGTAAAAGAATGTAAACTATCTTGGTATATGTTGTAGCAGGCTGTGTATATTGTTTGCAGATTAAAATATTATTTTAATATTTAATGGAACAAATAATAAATAATTAATACAAGAAGCAGGATAAATAATTTTTAAAAATATAAAAAAGCCTGTGTTTACCAGGCTTAAGGGAATACAA
>CAQGLR010000040.1 GCA_948794795.1 uncultured Lachnospiraceae bacterium
AACATTTGGAATTTGCCAGAGTAATATAATCTTTGTGCAGTTTGATGGTTTAAAAACAATTTTCAAACACGCCCTAGTTAAAACAGATATGGCACAGATAAATCTGCATCATATAAGGGTATGGCTGTGGATATCTGTATGATTTGGGAGTTAAATTTTATAGTATCCAGAATGGTAAACTTTAAGGTGCAATAAATAGAAGGATATATAATAACTTGCTGGTAAGGAGAGTTCTGATATGAATATTATTTTATTATCTGGTGGTTCTGGGAAGCGTTTATGGCCATTATCAAATGATATAAGGTCAAAGCAGTTTATTAAAATTTTTAAAAATGAAGAGGGTGTCTATGAGTCAATGCTTCAGCGGGTATACCACCAGATTAAAAAAGCAGACCCAGAAGCAACGGTTACTATAGCAACAAGCAGGGCACAGGTGTCTGCTATACATAACCAGCTTGGCAACAGTGCAAGCATATCTGTTGAACCATGCCGTAGGGATACTTTTCCTGCTATTGCACTTGCTACAGCATATCTGGCAGATATTATGCATGCTGGCCTGGATGAACCTGTTGTTGTATGTCCAGTTGACCCTTATGTGGAAGATGAGTATTTCAAAGCATTAAAAAAATTGTCTGTACAAGCAGGCAAAAGTGAAGCAAATCTCGTGCTTATGGGTATTGAGCCAGCTTATCCAAGTGAAAAATATGGGTATATTATTCCAGAAGACTCCAGCCAGACAACCAGGGTTTCTGCATTTAAAGAAAAACCTTCTGCTGCAATGGCAGAAAAATATATTAAACAGGGTGCATTGTGGAATGGAGGGGTATTTGCTTATAAATTAAGGTATGTGCTTGATAAAGCATATGATTTAACTGGTTATAAAAGTTACCAGGATTTATTTGAAAGATATGGGGAACTTGACAAAATTTCTTTTGATTATGCTGTTGCAGAGAAAGAAGATAAAATCCAGGTTATGCGTTTCCATGGCAAATGGAAGGATCTTGGTACATGGAATACACTTACTGAAGCAATGGAAGAAGATATAATAGGTAATGGTATTTTAAATGACCAGTGTTCTGGGGTACATATTATTAATGAAATGGATGTACCTGTACTGGCAATGGGTCTGCATGACATAGTTATATCTGCCAGCCCTGAAGGCATACTGGTATCTGACAAAGAGCAGAGTTCTTATATTAAGCCATTTGTAGATAGTATAGAACAGCAGGTTATGTTTGCTGAAAAATCATGGGGAAATTTCCGTGTACTTGATGTGGGTAATGGTGCTATGATAATTAAAGTTTCATTGAAAAAAGGAACTTCTATGAATTACCACAGCCATGAGCACCGTGATGAGGTATGGATAGTAACAAGTGGCAGTGGTAAAGCTGTTATAGATGGAACTAGGAAAGACGTACATGTTGGGGACGTTATTACAATGGGTGCAGGATGTCCACATACTATTATTGCTGAAACAGAATTAACACTTGTCGAAGTACAAATTGGAAAGGAAATTTCAGTGCAGGATAAAAGAAAATTTAAAATTGATATGGATGCTTTTTAAATAAAAAGTTATTGACAATGTATATTTGCCGTGTTAGATTGTAAACAATAAAAAAATTCTGTGTAGTTATAGACGGTAAAAATACAAAAAATACTTTTGTTTATAAAATTATAACAGGACTGGTTCTAAACAATATTTTTTCTATGTATAACATAGGATAGTGTTTTTTGTAAGAATTTATAAGGCTTCTCCAACTGCCCAGAAGCAGTGGGGGAAAAAGCCTGTGGCAAATAAGAGGATTCTATTTATGAATACATTAAAGAAAGAAAAAATTTATACTATTGATGATATTTATTCTTTGCCAGATGGAGAACGTGCTGAACTGGTTGATGGGCAGATTTATTATATGGCTCCGCCAAACAGGCTTCACCAGAAGATATCTGGTTATTTGCATAACGAGATTTATAATTATATAAAAAATAATAATGGGGAGTGTGAAGTTTATGCTGCTCCATTTGCTGTATTTTTGGATAAAAATAGTATTAATTATGTTGAACCTGATATATCTGTTATTTGTGATTTAAAAAAACTGGATGAAAAAGGCTGCCATGGCGCACCAGACTGGATTATTGAAATTGTTTCTCCTGGAAGTAAACATATGGATTATTTTATTAAATTATTTAAATACCGTAGTACAAATGTTAAGGAGTACTGGATTGTAGATCCTGAAAAGGAACGTATTTTAGTATACAAATTTGAAAGAGAAACAGTTGAGGAATATTCTTTTGGTGAAAATGTTCCAGTTGGAATATATAAAGGATTGTCGATAAAAATTTTATAATAAAATATAGAAAAATATTATGTAATAGAATTAATAAAAGATAACTAAATATTAAATAAAAAAAACATTGTAAAAATTTGGAAAAGGATTAGAACAGACAACATTATTTATAAGTAAATCCCTGTTAAATGTATTAAAGCATGTAAAAAATGTCTGATAAGTCTGGTTGGTTTTTTAATTACCCTCTTTTATAATAGCCATGGTGGATTATGGTATATGGATATAAAAGGGGGTATTTTTTTGAGGAAAATAGCATGTATGCTTGGCATATCCCTGGCATTTTCTATGTTATGCGGCTGTAGCAGGCAGACAGGGCAGGAAGTATCAAAAGATACAGATAAAAGTATATCTGCCAGCAAAGCAACGGAAAAGGAAAGTCCAGAAGATGAAGTTATAGCAAAAATACGTCCAGATGAAACTGTTACTTTTGATGTATATTCACAGCTGTCGCCATATTTTGGGGAACAGCAGGGATGGTATGCACAGGTTTTGCTGGATAAGTTTAATGTTAAGCTGAATTTCACTAATGACAGCAGTGAAGGTATTTATGATAAACTGGCCAAAAGTGGTGACTTAGGTGATATTGTTATATGGGGTGCTGATTCTGACCAGTACCACTCAGCTATTGCCAAAGGGCTGCTGCTGGACTGGGAAGAAGATGGAAGGCTTGCTACATATGGTTCTTATATTAATGGACATATGGCAAAAGCATTGTCCAAGAATAAAAAGAATTCTGGCGGGCATATTTATGGTTTTGGCTATGATGTGGCAACTGAGGGCGGTGAATATGGTGACTTTGATTACCATCCTGATATCCGGTGGGATTTGTATGAGCAGATTGGCATGCCAGAGGTTACAGAACTGGAAGATTTTGTTGATGTATTAAAACAAATGAAGGAAATCTGTCCAAAATCTGACACTGGGAAAGAAACATATGGGGTTTCTTTATTTAGTGACTGGGATTCTGATATGGTAATGTATGTAAAATCTACTTGTACAAATTTCTTTGGGATGGATGAGTTTGGTGTTGGCTTATATAATGTAAGTGATGGAAGTTTTGAAGGATGTCTTGAAAAAGATGGATGTTATATAAGGGCACTTAAGTTTTATAATGATTTATACCGCAACGGGCTGCTTGACCCAGAATCACAGACACAGGGCCATGATGCATGTCTTCAGGATTACAGGGAGGGGGCTGCGTTTTTCTGTATTTTTGGATGGATGGCAGCACCAGAGTACAATTCAGTAAACCATACGGCGGATGGCAAAATGATGCTTCCACTGGCAGCTAAAAACCAGAATACCCTGGTTTATGGCCTTAACCAGAATGGTGGCAACCGTCTCTGGACTATTGGCTCAAAAACTGAATATCCAGAGCTTGCCATGGCAGTTATTAACTGGCTGTGTACACCAGAAGGGTATCTTACTACAGAATATGGGCCAAAGGGAATTGGATGGGATTATGACCTGGATAAAAATACATGCCTGCTTGAGCCTGGATACCAGGCAAAGACAGGTGAAACAGTAGAATTTGCAGAGGGCAGCGGATATTCTGGAACATGGGCAGACGGTGTAGCACAATTTAATAATACTACATGGACACCTAATGCTAGTAACCCTGAATCAAACGGGCAGACATATAATTATGCATACTGGCCGAATGTCCTTGGAAAGACTATAAGCGGGGTAGAACAACGCTGGCGTGAAACAAACCAGGCAGAAAGTGCTAAGGAGTATCTTTCAAGGTTTCCGTATTCTGTTTCAAAACCAAATACTTATACAGCATCTGTAAAATCTCCAAAATTAACTAAAAAATGGAGTAAAGTTACAGAAATTATACGTAGTGGTTCATGGAGTGCTATATTTGCAGAAACTGAAAAAGCATTTGAAAATGAAGCCGCAAAGATGCGCAGGTCAGCAGATGCAGCAGGATATGCAGATTGTGTTGCATGGTGCAGAAAAGAAGCAAAACTCCGTCATGCATCTGAAGAATAAGGGAGGACATAATGGATAGAGATAATAAAAAAACTGGTATTGTAATGAAACTTGTTGCCATGTCTGTGCTGCCTGTAATCCTGCTTGGAATTATCCTGACAGTATCAGGACAAGGAAATTTAAGAAAAGGAATTAAAAAGGAAATTTATGAAGGCTTGAAAACTGCTGCCTTTGCAGTACAAGGTGCATATGATGCTGCTGGGAATGGTGATTTTACAATGCTTGAATCTGGAAATGTAATTAAAGGTATGTTTGTTGTAAGTGGCAATTACAGCCTTGCTGATAAATTAAGCAGTGAATCTGGCACAGAAGTTTCATTATATTATGGAAATAAAATAATTGTAACATCACTTAAAGACAGCCAGGGTGGCCGTATGATGGATGAAGCTGTTAATGCAGATATTGAAGAAACAGTATTAAAAAAGGGTAAAGAATATTTTTCAGATGATATTGTGCTTGGCAATAAACATTATTATGGTTATTACCTGCCTGTTTTAAATGAAGATTCTTCTGTTGCTGGCATGGTTTTTACAGGGAAAGACAGTGTGGAAGTTAATTCAGCATTAACTTCTGATGCTGTAAGGATGGTTCTTTTAAGTGTTGTAGTTATTCTTGTTGCGCTTGCATTTACTGCTGTTATGTCTTTATCTATCGCAAGGGCACTTAAACATATGATTAAACTTTTTGGCAAAGTTGCAGATGGTGACCTTGCAGAATGGAATGAAGGAAAAGGAATACGCAGAAGTGATGAAATTGGTGTAATGCTGCAGGGAATTACAAAACTGCGTAAATCCCTTAGTGATATTATTAAGAATATACAGGATTCTGCCAGCATACTTATAGGTTCAGCAGATGAACTTGAACATGCTGCAGAACTTACAAGCAGTGATTCTGATAAACTGGATACTGCAATTAGTGAAATTTCCCGTGGTGCTGTATCACAGGCTGAAGAAACAGAAGAAGCAATGGAAGATACAAAACATATGGGTGAAATTATCGGGCAGATGGTAGATGATATTTCAGATATGGCACAAAGTGCAAGTGAAATGGGTAAAGCTGGTACAGAAGCCAGCAGTATTTTATCTGAGTTGTCTGAGTACACAGAAAAAACAACAAAAGCAGTTGATACTATTGCAGAACAGATAAATATGACAAATACTTCTGCACAGGAAATCCAGAGGGCTGTTGAAATGATTACAGCTATCGCAGATGAAACTAACCTGTTGTCATTAAATGTTTCGATTGAGGCAGCACGTGCTGGTGAACAGGGGCGTGGTTTTGCAGTTGTGGCATCACAGATACAGAAGCTTGCAGAACAGTCTGCTGAATCTGCACAGCAGATTACATATATTGTAGGAAACCTTCTGCATGATGCAGAAACAACAGCAGAAACAATGGAAGATGTGGTGGACATTGTTGACAGCCAGAAGGAAAAACTGCTCCAGACTGATGCGCAGTTTGAAACAGTAAACCGTGGAATACAGGATTCTTTATTTAAAATTGGACAAATCCGTGATAAATCCAAAATACTTGATGAGTCCAGAAGCCAGATGGCAAGTATGATTATGTCACTTTCTGCTATTTCAGAGGAAAATGCTTCTGCAAGTGAGGAAACAGCTTCTTCCACAGCAAAACTTAATGAGAGGGTAAAGAAGATTACCCAGGAAGTTACAGTATTAAAGAAAATTGCAGCAGATTTAGAGCAGCAGATACAGATTTTTAAGATTGCAGGATAACCAGGGCTTCTCTTGTATAATGTATACCAATGGGGCGTATAGAATAAACTATGCGCCCTGTTTTATACAAATAAACAGAAATCTTAATATTCCAGCCAGTTAAGCATAGCATTAGAAAACGAAGTAATAATATCTTGAAAATACAATATATTTAGCGTAAAATATAATATGGCTGTTTACCGTTCCTGGGATATGCCATATAAATACTGGTGTGCAGCAGGGCGGAATAGGAATAGCCATTATTGGAGGGAAAAATGGTTTTTGAAAATATTCTGGATGCTATGGGGAATACCCCGCTTATTAAACTGAACCGTATGGCTCCATCAGATTCAGCAGACATTCTTGTTAAGTTTGAGGGATTAAATGTAGGAGGTTCAATTAAGACAAGGACTGCTTACAATATGATATGTGAGGCAGAGAAAGAGGGGAGGATACACAAAGATACTATTATTGTAGAACCTACAAGCGGAAACCAGGGCATAGGCCTTGCACTTGCAGGTGCAGTAAAAGGTTATAAAGTCCGTATTATAATGCCTGATTCTGTAAGTGAAGAAAGAAGAAAACTTATTTCACATTATGGGGCAGAATTAGTATTAATCCATGATGATGGCAATATTGGCAAATGTATAGAGGAATGTCTTGAAACTGCACTGGATATGGCAAAAGAAAATCCAGATGTATTTGTGCCACAGCAGTTTGAAAATCCTGCAAACCCACAGATACACCGCAGCCAGACAGGGCTTGAGATACTTGAACAGGCAGAAAGGCCTATAGACGGGTTTTGTTCCGGGATAGGAACTGGTGGTACGATTACAGGAATAGGGGAAGTGCTTAAAGAAGCTAACCCTGGAATAACAATATGGGCAGCAGAACCAGAACATGCCGCTATTCTATCTGGTGGTTCTGTTGGTACACATATACAGATGGGGATAGGTGATGGTGTTATCCCGGGAATATTAAACCAGCAGATTTATAGTGATATTTGTATTATTACAGATGAAGAGGCTATACATACAGCAAAAGAACTTGCTTCAAAGGAAGGGATAATGTGCGGGATTTCGAGTGGTACTAACGTTGCTGCAGCAATAAGGCTTGCAAAACAAATAGGGCCAGGCGGTACTGTTGTAACAGTACTTCCTGATACTGCAGAAAGATATTTTTCTACACCATTGTTTGGTTAGAAGATATTTCAAACACGCCTTGGTATCTTAAAACTAATTTAACATTCTTTTAACATTAAAATATTACTTATGCCTTGATTTTTAACATATTTTTTTATAATATAACAAAGGACTTGTTACAAAATATAAAGAGGATGGTATTTTTTGTTGTGGTTAATGAAGAAAAGACACGTATTATGATTAAAGTGGCACGCCATGAGAAAGAATTAGGTGAAAAAGTTATTAATGAGGGCAGTTATTATAAAAGTGATTATGTGCGCCTGCATACATTATCAGTTATTTTTAACTTTTCAGTTGCGTATGCATTGGTACTTGTATTGTTTGCCCTTTATAATATAGATTATATATTTTTGAATTTTGTTACAATAAATTATATAAAATTGTTTATTGAAATTTTTGTGCCATATCTTTCCATTATAATAGCGTGTGCCCTGGTTTCAGGTATTTACTATACAGACCAGTACAAAAGAGACAGGGAGAAAATAAAGGAATATTATTCAGAGCTTAAACGTCTTGAAAAGTATTATTCAGACAGTGGAAAGGAGACAGCGGATGACACAGTTACTGGTGTTTAAAGAACAAGTACAGAAATTTTACCAGAATTATGCGCTGGTCTTAAACACATTGTTCCGCTTTGCTATAGGTTTTATTGTTTTTTATGCAATAAACAGGGTTATTGGCTACAGCCCGCTGTTAAACCAGACCTGGGCGGAAGTGCTTTCTGGCTGTATATCAATGGTATTTCCAGTGCAGGTGCTTCTGTTCCTGGCATCTGTATTTATAGTGCTGCAGATTGCATATGTGTCAAATTATCTTGCAATTACAATGGCGATGATGCTGGCAGTATTATATTTTATGTATATAAGGTTTTTACCAAAACATGGTTTTGTAATTCTTGCAATGCCTGTTTTATATGCATTAAATATACCATATGTGCTGCCTGTACTTATGGGGCTGGTAGCAGCGCCTGTTTCTGTTATACCAATAGGTTTTGGTGTTGCAATTTATTATCTTATATCAGATATGGTATATGTAATAAATACTTCCACAGAAGATACAATTAACATTTATAAGCTTGTTATGCAGCAGCTTTCATCGGATACACAGATGTATGTATCAGTATTTATATTTGCTATTGTTACTATTGTTGTATATTTTATAAGGAACAGGAAAACAGATTATGCATTTGAAGTGGCAATTATAACAGGTTCTTTTTTAAATCTTATACTTTTCCTGGTTGTTAACTATCTTATGGATATCAATATTAATATATTAAGTCTTCTTGGAGGTATTGCTGTTTCATGCCTGCTTGTATGGATTATACAGGTATTCAGGCTGCCTCTTAATTATGCAGGTGCAGAGAACCTGCAGTTTGAAGATGATGAGTATTATTATTATGTAAGGGCAGTGCCTAAGATGAATGTTACTGCTGCAAGAAAGAAGGTAAAACATTTTAATACACGTAATAGTACAGATAACAAAGAACTTGAAGCAGAAGAACAGGAAGCAGATATAATGGCACAGGATAAAGCGGATTTAAAAGAAAATAAAGACATAGGCCGTGGGCATGATTTTGATTTTACAGTTTCACTTGATAAAGAAGACCTGGAGGAAATTGAAAAAGAGAATTAGCAGATTAGAGATGCAGGAGGAATAATGGACACATTTTTTGAAAATTTAAAAGAATACATCTATTTTTTGTCTATACCAAAGATGAGTATTGTTGATTTGCTGGAAATTCTATTAATTGCATTTGCTATTTACAGTATAATTCTCTGGGTAAAGAATACAAGGGCATGGAGCCTGGTCAAAGGTATACTTGTGTTGTTTTTGTGCTATCTTTTTGCATATGTGCTTGATATGAGTGTAATATTGTGGATTTTTAATAAGACAATAGCAATAGGTATTACAGCAGTAATGATTGTGTTCCAGCCAGAGCTGAGGAAGGCGCTTGAAGAACTTGGAAGGAAAAATATTGTAAAATCTATTATACCTTTTGATGAACAGAAAGATAAAAATAAACGTTTTACTGACAGGACTATAAATGAGATTGCAAAAGCAACGGTTGAACTTGCAAAAGTTAAGACAGGTGCACTTATTATTATTGAGAAAGATATAATACTTTCTGAATATGAGAGGACAGGTATAAATATTGATTCTGCAATAAGCAGCCAGCTTCTTATTAATATATTTGAACATAATACACCTTTGCATGACGGGGCGGTTATTGTAAGGGGAAACAGGATAGTTGCTGCTACATGTTACCTGCCGCTTTCAGATAACCTTGGGCTTTCAAAGGAACTTGGAACAAGGCACAGGGCAGGCGTTGGCATTAGTGAAGTAAGTGACAGCCTTACAATAATAGTTTCAGAGGAAACAGGAAAGATATCTATTGCAACTGGAGGGAAGCTTTTAAGGAATATTGATGGTGAGCTCCTGAAAAAGAAAATGATGGAGATACAAGGCAATCCTGTTGAAGATAAAAAGAAACATTTCAGCTTTAATTTGAAAGCGAGGGGTTCAGTTGAAAAAAAACAATGACAACATGTCTGCCAGGGATATGGAAAACCAGGGCAGCAGTGGTTTCCACAAGTTTTTATTTCATAATACTGGCATAAAAATATGCTCTCTTATAATTGCAATAATTGTATGGGCAGTTATTATAAATATAGATGACCCTTATAAAACAAGGTCTTTTAATGTTGAAGTAGAAACAATTAATGAAAGTGCACTGAACTCAGTTAATAAAGTATATGAAGTGATTGAAGGCAGTACAGCACTTGTAAAGGTGAAGGGCAAAAAAAGTGTAGTGGATAAACTTAGAAGTTCTGATATTAGGGCGACAGCAGATTTATCCAATCTTTCAGCTGTCAATGCAGTTACAATACAGCCATCTTTGCGCATGATTCCTTCTTCAGAGGTTACTCTGGAATGTGGCCAGGTACTCCGGGTATTGCTTGAAGACAGGGAGAGCAAACAGGTTAAAGTGAATGTTATTTCAAGTGGTACACCTGGGGAGGGGTATACTCTTGGTGAATGTACAGCCAAGCCTAATATGATAGAGGTATCAGGTGGTGAGTCATCAGTGGAAAGAATTACTTCTGTAAGGGTATTTTTAAATGTAAATGGAGCTACAGAGGATTTTGCCAAGAAACTTACGCCTGTTGCATATGATGAGAATGGTAATAAGGTTGAGTCAGGCACTTTGTCTTTCAGCAGTGGTCTTGTACGTGTATTTGCACAAATATTAGAGGATAAATCAGTCCCTGTAAAAGTTAAGATTATGGGCAAACCTGCCAATGGTTATGAATATATAAGTACAGACTGCCTTCCAGAAACGGTTGAGATAGCAGGAACATCAAGGAAACTTTCAAATATTTCGGATATTGTTATACCAGTAGATATTACAGGGATGACAACATCTTCACCAAAGCTTGAACAGGATATTTATATTTCTGATTACCTTCCTTTGGGTGTATCTGCTGTTGAGGGGTCTGAAACTGTATCAATAAGGATTACGCTTGAACAGGTTATTAAGAAAAATATTGAAATAGATGTGAAAGATATAAAGTTTTCAGCAGTAAGTGATGGATTTGGGGCAGAGATAATAGATAATACGGATACAGCAAGTGTACTGGTATCTGGAAGGATTTCTATACTGAATGGGATTTCAGGAAGCAGTGTAACTCCTTTTATTGACTGTGATAACCTTGATGAAGGTGTATATTCGCTGCCTGTGTCTGTTGAAGGACTGGACAAATCATGTACTGTACTGGATTCAAATAAATTAAAGGTGCGTATATACAAGATAAAGCATGAAACAGAGCCGCCACAGGATAATAGTACAGAAGCACCTGTTTCTACAATGCCTCCTGTAGAAAATACAGAAGAACCTCCTTTACCAGAGGATGGGGAAGAAACAGAAGACGGGACTTTGGAATAAAAACAGTGTTTGAAAATTAAATACTTTACAAGTTGTGTGGCTCTGGCAATTCCAAAATTTTACCAACAGCAGCACGCTCGCGCTTGGATGGGATGCGCAGTGGTGCATAAAGCCTCCAAATACGAGGCTTAAGCACCAGCGCCCCCAAACAGCTGCCTTATGGTAAAACATTTGGAATTTGCCAGAGTAATATAGTCTTTGTATAAATTTAATTTTCAAACACAGTTAATCCTTTTATTTATCTAGGTTTCTTTAACTAAATTACATTACTTGTAAATGTAATATTTATCAGGAATAGTAATTAAAATATTGTAGCCACTTTTATGTATACAAAACATTAAAGTGGCTATTTTATATTTAATAAGTATATTATTTAGTGTAATTTCTGGTATATGTTTATTATATTTATATATATTTGTACAAAGAGTATATTTCTTGCAGCAAGTTAATTATTTTGTAATAAGCGGCTATTGGAAAACGCCAGTGCTTAGCCCTTGTATTTTAAGGGGTTATGCACTGCTGCGTTTTCCATTAAGCGGGAGCGTGCCGCTGTATACAAAATAATTAACTGCTGCAAGCCAGAAACTTTATATATATATTATAAAAAGAAATTATGCTGCTGCCAGCTTTTTATTTTTTCTTAGATGCACGGTAACGCTGTGTTGAATCAAGTATTTTCTTACGGATACGCAGGCTTTCAGGTGTAATTTCCAGAAGCTCATCTGTATCTATAAATTCAAGTGATTCTTCAAGGCTTAGCTTCTTTGGAGGTGTAAGCTTTAATGCTTCATCAGCAGAAGAGGAACGTGTATTAGTAAGGTGTTTTGTCTTACATACATTAAGTTCAATATCTTCTGTCTTTCCACTCTGTCCAATAACCATGCCAGCATATACTTTTTCACCAGGACCCACAAAAAGAGTTCCCCTGTCCTGTGCATTAAAAAGCCCGTAAGCAACTGTTTCGCCAGATTCAAATGCTATAAGTGAACCTTGTTTGCGGTAAGAAATATCCCCCTTATATTCACCATATTCTTCAAAAACGGTATTAATAATGCCATTACCTTTTGTATCAGTCATAAACTCTCCCCTGTAACCTATAAGGCCACGTGAAGGTATAAGGAATTCAAGCCTTGTATAGCCGCCGCCTATAGAAGACATTCCAAGGAGTTCACCTTTACGGTTGCTAAGTTTCTGTATTACGCTTCCTGAGAAATCTTCTGGGACATCTATAAATGCACGTTCCATTGGTTCAAGGCGTCTGCCCCTTTCATCTGTTTTATAAAGCACTTCTGCTTTACTTACCGCAAATTCATAACCTTCACGCCGCATATTCTCAATAAGTACAGAAAGGTGGAGTTCACCACGGCCAGATACTTTAAAGCTTTCGGTACTGTCTGTTTCTTCTACACGCAGGCTTACATCAGAGTTTAATTCAGCAAAAAGCCTGTCACGCAGATGGCGTGATGTAACGAATTTGCCTTCCTGTCCTGACAGCGGGCTGTCATTTACTAAAAAGTGCATAGCTATAGTTGGTTCAGAAATCTTCTGGAATGGTATTGGCACAGGGTTTTCTGGTGAACACAGCGTATCACCTATATGGATATCTGTAATACCTGAAATTGCTACAATAGAACCAATGCCTGCTTCTTTAGTTTCAATTTTCTTAAGGCCTTCAAATTCATAGAGCTTGCTTACTTTTACCCTGGTCTGCTTTGAAGGGTCATGGTGGTTTACAATAACCACATCCTGTCCTGCCTTTACAGTTCCATTGTCAACTTTTCCTATGCCTATACGGCCTACATATTCGTTATAATCAATAGTGCTTATAAGAACCTGTGTGCCTGCATCAGGGTCGCCTTCTGGGGCAGGTATATAATCAAGTATTGTATCAAATAAAGGTACCATATCTGTACCTGGTTCATCTGCACTGTAAGAAGCTGTTCCTTCTTTGGCAGAGGCAAATATAAAAGGACAGTCAAGCTGCTCTTCATTGGCATCAAGGTCAATAAAAAGTTCTAGTACCTCATCCACAACAGCATCAGGCCTTGCTTCAGGACGGTCAATTTTATTAATACATGCAATTACTGGAAGTTCAAGTTCCAAAGCTTTTTTAAGGACAAACTTTGTCTGTGGCATAGCACCTTCAAAAGCATCAACTACAAGAACTACACCATTTACCATCTTTAAGACACGTTCAACTTCACCGCCAAAGTCTGCATGTCCAGGGGTATCTATAATATTTATCTTTGTATCCTTATATGTTATTGCAGTATTTTTTGATAGTATTGTTATTCCACGTTCCCTTTCAATATCACCAGAGTCCATAACCCTTTCAGCAACTTCCTGGTTGGAACGGAATACGCCGCTCTGTTTTAACAGTTCGTCAACAAGTGTTGTCTTGCCATGGTCTACATGGGCTATAATAGCAATATTCCTGACATTTTCACGTTTAATTTTCATATATGTCTTGTCCTTTCTTTAATTCCACTTGCAGTAAATGCAATATTTTGGTATTATTGTTACTATTATGTGGATAATAATGGCATTACAGCGGTATATCGTAAAATGTAACATAATGTAATATAAATTTAATAAAAATTTTCAAATATATAATTACAAATTCACAAAATATAAGTATACTAATAACAGGAAGAATATACAAGTAAGAAAAATTAACAAAAATAATTTAGATTCCGTATATACTTTTGTGACAGATATAAAATGCCTCGTCCGCAGGCTTAGCTGGTATGCAGTACTGGAAAAAGCCGGAATATGTCGTACATAAGTATACAGAAAATGGTAATAATAGTTCTAAATTCCATTTCTGGAACGTATAAATTATTAAAACAAATTACTAATAGGGCTTTCCGCCCTAAGAAAAATGGAGGATAAGAAATATGTTGGATAAAGTATTTACAAACAACCAGGTAACAATCGCAGGAGAGGTAGTAAGTGAATTTACATTCAGCCATGAGGTTTACGGTGAGAACTTTTATATTGTTAATATTGCTGTATGCCGTTTAAGTAACTCATATGACATTATACCGGTTATGGTTTCAGAAAGGCTTATGGATGTAAAAGAAGATTATAAAGGATGTATACTCCAGGCGACAGGGCAGTTCCGCTCTTATAACAGGCATGAGGAAACAAAGAACAGGCTGGTGCTGTCTGTTTTTGCAAGGGAAGCTGAACTGGTGGACGCAGAAGAAGCAGAACAGAACCCTAACCATATATTCCTTGATGGATATGTTTGTAAGAGACCGGTGTACCGGAAGACACCTTTAGGCAGGGAAATAGCAGATGTACTTCTTGCAGTAAACAGGCCATATGGCAAATCTGATTATATTCCATGCATCTGCTGGGGAAGGAATGCAAGGTTCGCTGACCAGTTTGAGGTAGGTTCACATATACAGTTGTGGGGCAGGATACAGAGCAGGGAGTACCAGAAGAAGATATCTGAAGATATGTATGAAAAGCGTGTTGCTTATGAAGTTTCAGTAAGTAAGCTGGAATATATTGCAGAGGAAGATGACCAGGCTGGAATATAAGCTGGCGCTATATGTGGTGTCTTTAGAAAAAAGAGTAGATTTTTATAAACAGATGTGATAGAATGGCTAGAGTTAGCGATGTTATACCGCTGTCTGGCCATTTTCGCGTTTTTGTGGAAATATATTATAATTGCTGTATCTATATAGCATGGAGGAATAAAATGGGTAAGAAAACTGTCCAGGTTTATTATGGTACTGGAAAAGGAAAGTCATCTGCTGCCGTAGGGCAGTGTATACGTGCGGCAAGCCAGGGGCTGTCTGTTATTATTATACAGTTCCTGAAAGGAAAAGATTCGGACGAATTTAGTTTTTTAGGCAAGCTTGAACCTGATATAAAGCTTTTCAGGTTTGAGAAAGCAGAACAGTCTTATGATTCACTGCTTGCTTCACAGAAAAAAGAAGAGAGGCAGAATATACTGAATGGCTTTAATTTTGCCAGGAAAGTAGTAGATACTGGTGAATGTGATGTGCTTGTCCTTGATGAAGTGTTAGGACTTCTGGATTTGGATATAATAACTACAGATGATATTATAAATCTTATTAATATGAGGGATGATTACTGCAGGCTGGTGCTTACAGGCAGGAACCTGCCAGAAGAACTACTGGCTTATGCAGATGTTGTTTCCAAGATTGACTTGGAAAAAGATAACGGGTAAATGCTGTCACAGCTTATAGTACAGCACATATAATAATACATGTAATGTTTCTATAAGCAGTAATACAGGTTAATATACATATCAGATTAGGAGGATATAACAATGTCTATATTTACAGGTGCAGGAGTTGCGTTAATTACACCTATGCATGAAGATGGCTCTATTAATTATGATGAGATGGAGCGCATTGTGGATTACCAGATTGAAAATGGGACAGATGCAATAATAGTCTGTGGGACAACAGGTGAAGCATCAACTATGACACACGAAGAGCATATTGAAACTATCAGGGCGTGTACAGGCATGGTAAAGAAACGTGTGCCTGTAATAGCAGGTACAGGCTCGAACTGTACAAAAACTGCAGTTTACCTGTCACAGGAAGCCAAAAAGGCAGGCGCAGATGGTATATTAGTTGTATCTCCTTATTATAATAAGGCAACCCAGAACGGGCTTAAGAAGCATTTTACAACAATAGCAAAAAGTACAGACCTTCCTATGATACTTTATAATATCCAGGGGCGTACAGGTGTTAATATACTTCCTAAGACAATAGCAGGACTCTCTAAAGATGTTGACACTATTGTAGCAGTGAAAGAAGCATCAGGTGATATTTCCCAGGTTGCAGAAATACTTGCACTTTCAGAAGGCAGGATTGATGTATATTCAGGCAATGATGACCAGATTGTGCCTATAGTTGCACTTGGTGGAAAGGGTGTTATATCTGTACTGTCACACGTACTGCCACGTGAAACCCATGATATGGTTATTAAAACAATGTCTGGTGATATTAGTGCAGGTGCAGAACTCCAGCTTAAGTATTTTAAGCTTGCAAAAGCATTATTCATTGAAGTGAACCCTATACCTGTCAAAGCTGCTGTCAATATGATGGGATTTAATGCAGGGCCTCTGCGTATGCCGCTTACAGAGATGGAAGAGGGTAATAAAAAGATTTTACGCCAGGCAATGGAAGATGCAGGAATAAAGGTTACAGAATAATTTATAAACCTGGGAAACTTATAACAGGTTTCCCAGGGGGATTACATAAATATAAAGAAGAAAGGCTGGTTTGCATATGACGAAGATTATTATTACAGGATGTAATGGCCGTATGGGACAGATGATTACAGATATTGTGGCAGAAGATAATGATGCAGTAATAGTGGCAGGTGTTGATATTGTTAATAACAGGAATAATAGTTATCCTGTATTTACCGATATATCAGACTGTGATATTATGGCAGATGTAATAATTGATGTTTCTTCTTCACAAGGTATTGAAGAAAGGATTGGTTATGCAGTGGACAAGCATATACCTGTTATTGTATGTTCAACAGGCATGTCGGACAGCCAGCTTGCATATATTACAGAAGCAAGCAAAAAGGTTGCTGTATTAAAGTCTGCTAATATGTCACTTGGAATTAACCTTCTTATGAAACTTGTGAAGGAAGCAGCAAAAAGGCTTGCAGACAATGGTTTTGATATTGAAATTGTTGAAAAGCACCATAACCAGAAACTTGATGCGCCATCTGGAACAGCTATTGCACTTGCAGATTCAATTAATGAAGAATTTGGTGGCAGGTATGAATATGTATATGACCGTTCCCAGGCAAGGCAGATACGCGGGAAGGACGAGCTTGGTATATCTGCGGTACGTGGAGGCACAATAACTGGTACACATGATGTAATATTTGCAGGCACAGATGAGGTTATAACACTTTCACATATGGCATATTCAAGAGCTGTATTTGCAAAGGGTTCTGTTGTAGCAGCAAAGTTTATGAAGGGAAAAGAAGCCGGTTATTATGATATGGCAGATGTACTGATGTAATGGATATTATAACAGGTATAGATATTTCAATAGCTGTGCTGCTTATAGGTTCTGTCCTGGCGGGATATATGACAGGGCTTGTTGCCAGGGCAGCACAGCTTGCAGCAGTTGTGGCATCGTATGTAATTGCAACAGTAATTGCGAAGATGTTTTCATCACAGCTTGGCAGTTTTATTTATGGGAAAATACCAGCTACCCCTGTAATATCTGCTGGTGAAGTGGCAGCAGATGCTGCTGGCAGCATGGCATATTCCATAATTTTTGCAGTAGTTTTTATTATAGCTGCTGTAATACTTGGACATCTGGCGGGTGTTTTTAAAATTACAAGCCATCTGCCTGTAATTGGGAGGCTTGACCGCCTGGGAGGCGCTATAGCAGGTTTTATAATTAGTTTTATAATAATATATCTTTTGTCTTGTATTTTCTTTGCTTTAGTCCCAAAGGAAACCCTTGACGGATGGGGCCTGACAGAGAATGCGGTTAAAGATTCACTGTTACTTAAAGCGTTTTATTAATATTCTGGAGGCTTATAATGGATAAAGTTAATTACCAGGTTATGCTTGACAAGATAATAGAAGATATAGTGCGCAGTAACAGTCTGCCAGGTCTTTTAATGCATAGCTGTTGTGCACCATGCAGCAGTTACTGCTTAAGTTACCTGGCAGAGTATTTTTCTATAACTGTTTTATATTATAACCCTAATATTTCTCCAGAAGAAGAATATTATAAACGTGTAAATGAACAGAAACGGTTAATCAGGGAACTTCCAGTTAAAAATAAAATTAGTTTTGCAGAAGGCAGGTATGAGCCAGCAGAATTTTTTAAAATGGCAGAAGGGCTTGAGGATTTGCCAGAAGGTGGTGGAAGATGTTTTAAATGTTATGAAATGCGTCTGCGTGAAGCAGCAGAATATGCATCTTTACATGGATTTGAATATTTTACAACAACACTTTCAGTAAGCCCGCATAAAAATGCACAGGTACTGAACAAAACAGGGTTAAAAATTAGTGAAGAATATGGAGTAAAGTACCTGGTATCTGATTTTAAGAAAAGGGGAGGATACCAGAAGTCAATACAGTATTCCAAAAAGTATAACCTGTACCGTCAGGATTATTGTGGATGTATATTCAGTAAGAGAGAAAGGGAGGAAAGAAATCTGGATGGTGTAAAACAGAATTAGGACACATCTGTAAGAATGGAGGGTTTAATGGCAGAGATTTGGGATATTTATGATGAGAACGCCAACCGTACAGGACGTATAATGGAACGTGGGGAACCAAGGCCTGGTGACTATATGTTATGTGTACATATATACCTGTATACGCCAGACAGGAAGTTTCTTGTGCAGAAACGTGCCATGAGCAAGGAAACACATCCAGGTGAATGGGATGTAACAGGCGGTGCTGTGCTTTCAGGGGAGGAGAGTATTGACGGCGCTATAAGGGAAACAGAGGAAGAAGTGGGCATTAAGCTTGATAAATCTGAACTATGTCTTATTGGACGTATTAAAAGAAAGAAAAATTTTGTTGATATTTATTTTGTAGAGAAGAAGTTTGATATCAGTGACTGCATGCTTCAGAAAGAAGAAGTTGATGAAGTAAAGCTTGTCGGATATGATGAGATGATTGAACTCGCATTTAATTCAAGGCGGCGTGATGAAGAGTATATAGGGATTATTAAAGGTGCAGTCGAAAAGATACATAAATAATAACAGCCAGCAAAGGGAAATAATTTATGATGCGTGTATGTAAAGAATGTGGAAAAGAATTTGAACTTGCGCCTGGGGAAATTAAATTCTATAAATCAAAGAATTTAGCATTACCCAAAAGGTGCAAAGAATGCAGGGATAAGAACAAAGCTGCCAGCCATAATACTGGCAGCCCAGACCAAAGTTACAATAATAACACTGGTGATACAGATATTACAAGTACTGCTTTTAATACAGACAGTACATATAACAGTGCTGCCAGCCAGCAGCCAGAAACCAGCAATAATAAACTTACAGGCCTTAAAGGCAGGATTGTTACTGCAGCAGCAATTATTATATTATTTATTGCAGTAATAACTGGAAAAGTGTTCCTTGGCAATGGGACAACTGGAAGCAGTAACGGCAGCCCTTCTTATGAAAGTGGGGAAAATAAAGGACTGTTACAATTCCGCAATGAAAATTACCTAGTGGAACATTTTGAAAAACATGGGAAAGAATTTAGTTATACTACTAAAGAAGAGTATCTTGCAGGAGCCAATAAAGTAATTTCTTCAAGTAATGTATTACATAAAATAGAAGCAGAAGATGGTGATGATGTGTATTACCTCGAAGAAACCAATGAATTTGTAATTGTGTCAATAGATGGATATATAAGGACATACTTTAAACCAGAAGATGGGATAGATTATTATAACAGGCAGTAATGATTTTATAAAAGAAAGGGAAATATATGTTAAAACAAACAACTGTTTTGTTATTATTTTGCCATTGCTTTTTACAGGAAGAAATGCAAAGTTGTATGTGAGCTGGAAAAACCTCTTGAATTAATATATGTTATGGGATATAATAACGGATGTATAATTGATAATCTTCAAGGCAGGGTGTGATTCCCGGCCGGCGGTATGCATTTATAAATGTGGAGCCCGCAAGCCGTAAGGCATGATTTGGTGTGATTCCAAAGCCGACAGTAAAGTCTGGATGAAAGAAGATGTACAATGTTTATGCCTATAGTTTTGTGGTTATTATTATAAAATATATTTAGATATATAATTAATTTTTACTGGCATAAGCAAAACATATTGTACTTATGATTTATTAAAGCCTTGGATTTTATCTGGGGCTTATTTTTATATAACAGGGACAGCATTCTGTTCAATTTGTTTTTACACTTTATATAAACTGGCACAAAAACTGGATTTTATGTTATATAAATAAAAGCCTCTGGCAGGAAAGAGGTGTTTTTTTGGATGAGAAATATATGAAACGTGCCATAGAACTGGCACGTAATGGTATTGGAAAGGTAAACCCTAACCCGCTTGTAGGAGCCGTAATTGTTAAAAATGGTAAAATTATTGGTGAAGGTTTCCATGAAGTATATGGAGGACTCCATGCAGAACGTAATGCATTTAAAAACCTTATAGAAAGTGCACAGGGTGCAGATATATATGTAACCCTTGAACCATGCTGCCATTACGGCAAACAGCCTCCATGTACACAGGCAATTATTGGGAATAACATTAAAAATGTGTATATTGGTTCAGATGACCCCAACAGCCTTGTTGCAGGCAAAGGCATAAAACAGCTGGAAGAGGCAGGAATTAAAGTGGAAAGGGGAGTATTAAAAGATGAGTGTGATGCATTAAACCCTGTATTTTTCCATTATATTACTTCAAAGACACCATATGTAGTAATGAAATATGCCATGACACTGGATGGAAAAACTGCATGTGACACTGGGGAAAGCAAATGGGTGACAGGTGAGGAAGCAAGGGCACATGTACAAGAAACAAGAAATGCACTGGCAGGCATAATGGCGGGCGTGCAGACAGTTATTAACGATAACCCTCTGCTTACATGCCGCATCCCAGGTGGAAGGAACCCTGTAAGGATTATATGTGACAGTAATTTAAGGATACCAGACGGATGCAATATCCTGCAGACAGCACACCAGGTAAAAACAATTATTGCAACAGTATCCAATAACCAGGAAAGAATAAAACAGCTGGAAGAAACAGGTGTTATAATTATAAAGACACAGCCTGCAGATGGCAGGGTGGATTTAAAAGAACTTATGTATAAATGCGGGGAGCTTAAGATTGATGGTATACTACTTGAAGGAGGCGGCACACTTGACAGCAGTGCATTAAAAGCGGGAATTGTAAACCATGTGCAGGCGTATATTGCACCAAAAATATTTGGTGGCAGCGGCAGGTATACCCCAGTAACAGGAGAAGGTGTTTTATCACCTGGTGGTGCATATTTATGTGGGAATATGAATATAACAAAGTTTGGGAGTGATATCCTGCTTGAATATGATGTAATACACAATATTTAAATATTTTATACAAATTTAATAAAGGCAGGTGGCTTTATATGTTTACTGGGATTATAGAAGAAATGGGTACTGTAAGTTCTATTGCAGAGGGAAGTCTTTCGGCAGTTATTACAATACAGGCTTCCAAGGTGCTTGAAGGAAGCCAGACAGGCGACAGCATTGCAGTAAACGGTGTATGCCTTACAGTAACATCTATACATGGCAGTTTTTTTACTGCTGATGTTATGGCAGAAACTCTTAGAAGAAGTTCACTAGGAAGCCTGTCTAAGGGAAGCCATGTTAATCTTGAACGGGCAATGCCTATGAATGGGCGTTTCGGGGGACATATAGTTTCAGGGCATATTGATGGTACTGGTACAGTTGTTTCAAAAGTAAAAGAAGACAATGCAGTGTGGGTAAAGATAAATGCCCCACAGGATATATTAAAATATATTGTACTAAAAGGGTCAGTTGCTATTGATGGAACAAGCCTTACCGTAGCAGGGCTTGATGACAGTACATTTTCTGTATCAGTAATACCACATACTGCTTCAGGAACTATACTGTTACAGAAAAGCACTGGTGATATTGTCAACCTTGAAAATGATATTATTGGGAAATATGTTGAAAGGCTTCTTAGTTTCCAAAATAATAAGGATGGCATGGATACAGGCAGCAGCCCTGCGCTTACGGTAGATTTTCTCTTAGAAAACGGGTTTTAGGCTTTGACAGGAAAGGAATGAGGATAAATGGATAATAATTTTAATACAATCGAAGAACTGCTTGAAGATATAAGGGCAGGAAAAATTGTTGTAATGATTGATGATGAAGACAGGGAGAATGAGGGTGATGTAATCTGTGCAGCAAGGTTTGCCACACAGGAGAATGTAAACTTTATGGCGACCTATGCAAAAGGGCTTATCTGTATGCCAATGGATGAATCATACACAAAAAAGCTTGGCTTGCGCCAGATGTGTGAGATAAATACTGATAACCACTGTACAGCTTTTACAGTATCTATTGATTATAAAGATACAGCTACAGGTATTTCAGCATATGAACGTTCAATAACAGCCCAGAAAGTAACAGACCCTGGTGTAAAGCCAGAGGATTTCAGGATGCCAGGGCATATGTTCCCATTACAGGCAAAAAATGGCGGTGTGCTTGAGCGCAATGGGCATACAGAGGCAACAGTGGATATTGTAAGGCTTGCAGGACTTGAACCTGTAGGGCTTTGTTGTGAAATAATGAAGGAAGACGGAAGCATGGCAAGGACAGAAGACCTTCTGGAATTTGCCAGGAAACATAAACTTAAGTTTGGAAGGATAGCAGACCTTATACAGTACCGTAAAGAACATGAGGTGCTTGTAGAGTGTGTTGCACAGGCCAAAATGCCTACACGCTATGGTGATTTTACTATATATGGGTATATTAACAAGTTAAACGGTGAACACCATGTAGCACTTGTAAAAGGTGATATAACAGATGGCGGGCCTGTACTTTGCCGTGTACATTCAGAGTGCCTTACAGGTGATGCGCTTGGTTCAGCAAGGTGTGACTGCGGGCAGCAGTATGATGCTGCCATGAAAATGATTGCAAAGGAAGGAAGAGGCGTACTCCTTTATATGAGGCAGGAAGGAAGAGGAATAGGGCTTATTAATAAAATACGTGCCTATGAACTGCAGGACAAAGGCAGGGATACTGTTGAAGCTAACCTCGAACTTGGATTTCCAGAAGATGCCAGGGATTATACAATAGGCACACAGATTCTTGTAGACCTCGGGGTACGCAAATTAAGGCTTATGACTAATAACCCATTGAAAGTATACGGGCTTGCAGGATATAACCTTGAAATAACAGAAAGAGTTCCAATCCAGATGGAGCCAGGTGAACATGATTTGTTTTACCTTAGGACTAAAAAAGAGAAAATGGGGCATATTCTTGATTTACAATAAAATCCCTTATGTTAAATGGGACAGTAAAATATACAAAGCCAGCTATACAGATATTGTATTGGCATGATTTGGAAGAATGGAGGATTTTTATGAAAACATTAGAAGGAAATGTAGTAGCAGAAAGCGGGTTAAAAATTGGTATTGTGGCAGCAAGATTTAATGAATTTATTGTGTCAAAGCTTGTAAGTGGTGCCAGGGACGGTCTTGTACGCCATGGGGTTGATGATAATAATATAACACTTGCATGGGTTCCAGGTGCATTTGAAATACCATTTATGGCAAAGAAAATGGCTATGTCAGGCAAGTATGACGCAGTTATCTGTCTTGGTACGGTAATACGTGGTGCAACAAGCCACTATGACCTTGTATGTAATGAAGCAGCAAAAGGTATTGCACATATAGGGCTTGAATCAGGCATACCTGTAATGTTTGGCATTGTTACAACTGATAATATACAGCAGGCAATAGAACGTGCAGGCACAAAAGCTGGAAATAAAGGGTATGATTGTGCATTAGGCGCAATAGAGATGGTTAATCTTGCAAAACAGATGTAATTAATGTACAGTATTTATACAAATGTTTCCAGTACATTTTATTATTACAAATAACTGAAAGGATTATATAATGTATCAAAGTTTATTTCCAAGCGAGGACTATGACTCGGCATATGATATTGACTTTTATGCTTATTACAATAAAGGGTACAGGGGTATCCTGTTTGATGTTGACAACACACTGGTTGAACATGGGCAGCCTGTGACAATACGTGCTATTGAACTTTTTGCAAGGCTTAGGGAAGCTGGTTTTAAAACATGTATAATTTCAAATAATAAAGAATACAGGGTAAAGCCGCTTGCAGATGCACTTGAGTCATATTATGTGTATAAAGCTGGAAAGCCAGCAGCAAGAGGGTATATAGAAGGAATGGAGCATATGGGGACTTCAGGCAGTACCACTCTTTTTGTCGGCGACCAGATATTTACGGATATACTGGGCGCCAACAGGGCGGGAATCCATTCAATCCTTGTAAAACCTGTTGCAAAGCATGAGGAAATACAGATTGTACTTAAACGTAAACTTGAATACTTTATACTTAAAAAGTATAATAAAGAAAAACTTAAAAAAGCAAAAGCTTAAACAGCTGGAAACATTAGGGTGTGTTTGAAAATAAAATACTATACAAATTACGGGCTCTGGCAGTCCCAAAATTTTACCACACAAAAGCCATGTTGCAAACATGGCTTTGCCGCATTCACTCCCTAATATAATTTATAATTAATTATTTTTTCAGAGATGCTGGCAGAATTGTATATATCCATATATTCTTTTGCTGGCATTTCTTCTATATAATTTCTTTCAAAATGTTTTGTGACTCCTTTTTTCTCAAGCAAATCTGCTGCTTTATTATATGCAATGGCAGCCTCTTCAATAGAAGGGTAACGGCCAGCAGTAAAGTTGCCATTAATATGTATTCGTGTAACATAACATACCTTTCCACTTTTTCTTTCGATAGTTACCCCTTGGTAAGGGTTTAATATTTCTATATTTTCATACCTGAAATCATTATTATTGCCATTGACAAAACGGAAATCTTTGCCAGGCCTTGCAAAATTGCGTATGCCATAACGTGATGCAATATTTACCTGCATGCCATATTCTGTAACAAAAAGGTGGCGGCCCCGCCGCAGTATAGAATGGTCAGAATAGTAAAACAGGTCATCAGCATCAAAAGTAAGTACATCCTGTTCAGAAATATAATAATTAAAAAATGTTTTTCTTAAGTATATAGGTGTTTTAATATAAATCCCGTTATTTTTAAAATTGTTAAGTACAACCCATTTACTAAACGGAAGCATCCTGCATAAGCTGGCAGAATAATTATCGGGTGTAAATATATTGCTGTTGTTAATAATTTCTACTGCGTCAAGGTAGGCGTAGTGTGCCTGCTCCTCACTTTTGAAACTTCCAAGGCTTATATGTTTTGAACGGAATGTTATGGAAGCCCTGTAAGAAATACTTCCATCCTTTTTAGATGATTTATATACACCTGGCAGCATCTTCATAAATTTTCTCCATATAACCATATTATTTTGGGTATAGTATATAAGAATTATAACATATAAAGAGAACAGCAGTTCTCTTATTCTTCTAATTCCCATGAACAAAGTTCTTTATATGGTTCAGTTCTTGCTAATGTAATCTTTTCTACTGCTGCTCCAAATGCACTAAACTTTTCCTGTACAACAGCAAATGCCTCTTTTAATGTATCTGGAGTTAACTTTACTGCAACTGCTGCATGAGGGACCCACTGGTTTGGCAGATATTGTCCTCTGTTGCCAACATCAGCATACTTTAATAATCTTTCATTTACTGTCCTGCATGTATTTTGTAAGAATTCATTCATTACTGGACCAAGATAAATAACAAGCGGATTAAATACGCCAATATTAGCAAAGTAAATAAAATCTTTATTCACTAATTCCGCAACACTTTTCATTTCTAAGAGCAGCGCTTCTTCGTTATCACTAACAAGGGCAGAAACAGTTATATGAGGTGGGATTTTTATTTGTTTCATATAATCACACCCTGTTATCTCTGCAACTTCATCAATCAGCTCCTGTATTTTATTTTCAGTTTCTCTGTCAAATTTTAATACTACTGCATAATTCATAATATCAGGCTTCCTTTTGTTTTTACATTTTCCATTTGCGTGTGGCACTTACAGCCCTGGGTTATATTTCTAACAGTATACCACAATCACACTCCTATTTCTATCTGGTTTTCATTAAATTTCTTCCTCCCTCCGTTTAGTTCTGCCATGTTGTTTGTCATAAAGTCTTGTATAAATAATCCTTTTTCAGTAAATAGTCAAAGAAAACAAAGATTAATTTGTAAAAAATTCATAAAAATGTAAATAGAGTGAATAAAAATTTAAAAAGTTCATATAATTTGTAATAGTTTTGTAACAAAAATTAATTTTATTTAATATTTTAAGACAGAAACTACAAACGTACTACGCGCAAAACAGGCGCAGAAATGAGGTAATGTATGAAAAAAGTAACAAAAGGAGCATTGGCAGCAGTTACAGCAGTAAGTGTATCACTTATACCAGCAGCCGCCAGCAATGCAGCAGTAACAGTACCTGCAGCAGTGAATGATGCTTCTTCACAAAGGGTAGTTATATTACAGCCAGAAAGCAGTGTTATGGAAAATGTCGGCAATTATAACAGAATCCAGAGACTTAGTGACTACCATGAAAAACGTGCACAAATACAGGAGGCAGCACGTATCAAAAAATGCTGTGGCGTGTCTGTATCAGCAGCTGACAGGATTATACTTGAAAGGATTGTAGAAGCAGAGGCTGGTGGTGAAGACCATAAAGGAAAAGTGCTTGTAGCAAATGTTGTATTAAACAGGGTTAAAAGCAAGTCATTCCCTTCCACTATCAGGGAAGTAGTTTTTGCACACAGGGGGTCAACTTACCAGTTTTCACCAATACACGATGGAAGATATTATACAGTTGATGTATCACAAGATACAAAAGATGCTGTAGATGATGCATTAAATGGTGTTGACCCTTCACAAGGTGCACTTTACTTTATGGAAAGGGCATATGCTGATGCAGATAATGCTTCATGGTTTGACAGATGCCTTACAAGATTATTTGGCTACCATTGCCATGAATTTTATAAATAAATAAGCAATAATTTCTAATTATCCACATCTGTAAATATTGTGGTTCTTATCCAGGGCATATTGTATTTTATACTAATATGCCCTGTTCAATTATTTGTAACTTTTGTAATATTTTGACATAAAATTTTAACATGGGTTCTTGAAAAATACATAATGTTATTGTATAATATATCCCATGTTTGAAAAAATTGTCCTGCTGTAATAAACAGCAGGAAGACCGGAATAACTTACATATACAGATATGTTGCTATATTTATTTGGCAGAATGGAGGAAATAATGGAACTTATGTATCAAAGTACACGTAGTGAAGGAACAAAGGTAACTGCATCACAGGCAATTTTAAAAGGCCTTGCTGGTGATGGCGGCCTGTTTGTGCCAGAAAGCATACCAGCTCTTGATATTTCTTTGGACACTGTATCAAAGATGTCTTACAAAGAAACTGCTTATGAAGTAATGAAGCTGTTTTTCACAGACTTTACAGAAGAAGAGCTGAAAGACTGTATCAGAAAGGCATATGATGATAAGTTTGATACTAAGGAAATTGCACCATTAGCAGAGAAAGCAGGAGTTTATTACCTGGAGCTCTTTCATGGTGCTACCATTGCATTTAAAGATATGGCTCTTTCTATACTGCCACATCTGCTTGTAACATCAGCAAAGAAAAATAATATTAAAAATGAAATTGTAATACTTACAGCTACATCAGGTGATACAGGAAAAGCAGCACTTGCTGGTTTTGCAGATGTAAAAGGGACAAAGATTATTGTGTTCTATCCTAAGAACGGGGTAAGCAGGATACAGGAACGCCAGATGGTTACACAGAAAGGTTCTAATACACACGTTATAGGTATTACAGGTAATTTTGATGATGCACAGAGTGGTGTCAAAGCTATGTTTAATAATAAAGAACTTGCACAGGTTATGGAGAGCAAAGGATACCAGTTCTCTTCTGCAAATTCTATTAATATAGGCCGTCTTGTGCCACAGGTTGTATATTATGTATACTCATATGCAAAACTGCTTGCCAAGGGTGCAGTAAAAGAAGGGGAACCTGTTAATTTTGTAGTTCCTACAGGGAATTTTGGAAATATACTTGCTGCATACTATGCTAAAAACATGGGTATTCCTGTTGGAAAGCTTATATGTGCATCAAATGAGAACAAAGTATTATTTGATTTCTTTGAAACTGGAACATATGACAAGAACAGGGAATTTGTACTTACATCATCACCATCTATGGATATACTTGTTTCAAGTAACCTTGAGCGCCTGGTATTTAAGATAGCAGGGGAAGATGCAAAGGCAACAGCAGATATGATGGACGCCCTTTCAAATAATGGGAAATATGTTATTACAGACAGTATGAAAGCACAGCTTAAGGATTTTGAAAGCGGATGGGCAGGAGAGGACCAGACATTTGCTGAAATCAGGAGAGTGTATAATGAAACAGGCTATGTAATGGATACACATACAGCTGTTGCATCAGCAGTATACCATGATTATAAAGAAAGGACAGGCGACAATACAGTAACAGTAATTGCATCAACAGCAAGCCCTTATAAGTTTGGTACAAGTGTTATGGGGGCTATAGACAGTAAATATAAGGATATGGACGATTTTGTGCTTATTGATGAATTAAGCAAAGTTTCAAAGACAAATATTCCAAAAGCAGTAGAGGAGATACGCCAGGCTCCAGTACTGCATACAACAGTATGTGAAACACAGGATATGCAGAAATCTGTAGAAAAAATATTAGGCATATAGATAAAACCAGGGATTTTGCTGGAATGTAGTTTTAAGGGTGGCTAAATTAATTTATAAACTATTGAAGTACACATAAGTACAGAGGAGGCATCATATATATATCAGTGTTTTATGTTATATGTATGGTGCTTATTTAATTATGTACCGGAATATTCCAAACTGGAGGAAATGTATGAAGAAATTTAGCAAATGGTATAAAAGGGTGGTATGTATTTTAGTTATATCATCACTGATATGTTCTGTTTCAAATGTAACAGAAGTAGCTGCAGAAACCAGTGAGCCTTTTAAAGATGTGGTACTGGAAACTACATTAAAAAGCCTGGCCAGTATATTCCGCCAGATGCAGGAAGATACTAAAGATGCAGAAGAAGTACAGGAACCAGAAATTACTGTACAACCAGAAGGGACACAGGAACCAGCAGTTACAGCACAGCCAGAGGGGACACCAGAACCAGGAATTACCACACAGCCAGAAGGGACGCAGGAACCAGCAGTTACTATGCCGCCAGGGGAAACACAGGAACCGGCAGTTACACAAGAACCAGAGGTGACACAAGAACCAGCAGTAACGCAAGAGCCATCTATAACATCGGAACCTGTTGTAACACCAGAGCCAACGGCAACTCCAGGACCAGTAGTGACCCCGGAACCAACAGCCAGGCCAACGGCTGCTCCTGTAGTGGACAAAACACCAATTAAAATATCTGTCCGTAAAAAGGGCAAGGATAAGTTTGTTGTTTCATGGCAGAAAAGAAAGTCTGCTGGCCAGTATAAGTTATGGCAGAAAAAACAGGGTGCTAAAAAGTGGAAAGAAATTAAGACAACAAAAAAAATAAATTATACTGTTAAAATAAAGCCAGGCAGGTATTATAAATATAAGGTTACAGCTATATATGGCAAGAAGAAAGTTATAGGCAGGTCTGGAACTATAACTGCATGTATACCAGTTGATGCAAAAAGTATTTCATATAAAAGGATTGCAAGCCGTAAAATCAGTATTTCATGGATAAAAGGAAAGGGCACAAAGAAGTTTATAGTTTACAGAAAACCACCAGATGGTAATTTTAAAAAGGTTGCTATAATTAATAAAGCAAACTATAAGGATTTAAAAGTAGCTATAGGGAAAAAATATGTGTACAAGATTATTCCTGTATATGAAAATGATAAGGTTAAAATATATGGTTCTAATACATATATAAGGGTTTTTTTAAGGGATGAGGTAGATACAGGACTTCAGAATTATAGTTATAAAGAGCTTGGGGAAGATATAAATGCCCTTAAGAAGCTTTATGGAAGCCGTTTTAATTATAATATTATAGGCCAGTCAGCTGATGAGAGGAATATTTATGAAATTGTAATTGGCAACCAGGATTCGGGCCAGGCAATACTTATAGTTGCAGAACTTCATGCCAGGGAGTATATGACATCACAGCTATGTATGAAACAGATAGAGTATTACCTGCAGAATTATAATGAGGAGATTGGCGGTGTTAAAGTTTCAGATGTGCTTGGAAGAATAGCAATCCATTATGTGCCAATGGCTAACCCTGATGGTGCTGCAATATCACAGTATGGTTTTTCTGCTATCAGGAATACTTCATTGAGGAAAAAACTTTTGAAAATGCCAGGTGCAGGAAATCCTTCTTTTTGGAAAGCAAATGCACGTGGGGTAGATTTAAATAAAAATTATCCATATGAATATATTGCAAGGCAGGGCAGGCGTGGCAGCCAGGGGTATACAGGACCTAAGAAGTGTAGTGAACCTGAAACAATGGCTATAATAAACCTGATAAATAAGCTTAAGAAAAGTGTAACAGTCAGAGGAGAAATTAATTACCATGCAACAGGTTCAATAATTTTTGGCGATTATGAAGGGCCTTTGAAAAAGGCTATTACAGATATGTATGAACTTGCATGTAATATAACAGGTTATGCAAGTTCTGCTGGTTATTCAGGTGATAGCAAATCAGTGGGAAACTTACGTGAGTTTGTTATGTATAAAAAGAACCTTCCTAGTATTACACTTGAA
Organism: uncultured Lachnospiraceae bacterium; assembly: GCA_948794795.1. GTDB lineage: Bacteria > Bacillota > Clostridia > Lachnospirales > Lachnospiraceae > Butyribacter. The sequence goes on from CAQGLR010000040.1 coordinate 30,700, forward strand.
ATAGGGACAAAACCATGCCCTCTTCCAATAAGTGAGTTCAGGGAAATATGGAAGAAGAATAAAGACCTTATTTTGCTGGAAGCAGACCTGCTGGCTGGTGAGTAACCTGATGGTTTATGGATATTGTAATGCAGATAAAGGGATTTATTATTACAATACTTATGATAACCACCAGATAACTGCAATAAATATGCATAATGAAAACCTTGATGGAGATTTGTTAATAAAATATCCACTTATACAAGAAGAACAGTTTAAAATGCAGAACTGAATTTATATAAATAATAAAAATATTATAAGTGCTTTATATAAATTTTTTTAATTTGCCAGAAAATAAGAAGGAGGGAGTCATATTTTCAATCTGGCAGCATATAATTAATAAGATAGAGTAATACAAATTGATAAGGGGAGAAATAATGGACAAGAAAAAGATTAAGTTAATGTTTGTACTGTCGGTTTTCTGTATTATTTGTGTGGTGTCAGAAGCAGAAGTAAGGGAGTACAAGGAATCAGGCGCTGCTGAAAATACTGGAAGCACTACAGTAATGGTAAGCCGCCAGGAACAACAGGACACTACAGTAAGTACAGGAATAGCTGCCAGCGGGCCTGCCGTGGCAAGTAGTGAAGAAAGCGGGGAGAACAAAGGCACAGCTGTTCCTGTGCATACTAAAAGGCCAGTGCAGATTGTACAGGCATGGCGTGCTGCAGCTTCTGAGAAAGTCAGGGTTATTATAACAACAAATAATTTTGACAGTTATTACCACAATACAGTAAAGCTTACATGTGGTAATGATTTTACAATTACTTGCGGGGATAGTACAAAAACTTACAAAGCAGGTAAAAAAGTTTCCTTTAACCTTTCAGATAAGTCTGTAAAGAAGAAGAAATTTGTTGTAGCCTCAACAGGTGATGCAAGGATTAAACTGCTTTCATTAAAAAGGCAGGCAATAAATCCGCTATACCGTGGTACTATTGAAGTGAAATGGACTGGCAGGGGATTTCTTATAACTAATGAACTGCCGCTTGAACAGTATCTGTATGCTGTAGTACCAAGTGAGATGTCTACAGGAAACCGTATGGAAGCGCTTAAGGCACAGGCTGTATGTGCAAGAAGTTATACATATAACCAGATTAATGCAGAAAGGTATAAGGAATATAATGCAGACCTTGATGACAGCACAGCATGCCAGGTATATAATAATATACCTGAAGATGAACGTTCAAGAAAAGCTGTGGATTCTACATTTGAGGAAGTAATTACAAGTAAAGGGAAAATTATTGTTGCATATTACTTTTCTACATCATGGGGCTATACAGCAGATGGACAGGATGTGTGGAATACACCTGGTGAAGTTTCTTATCTGAAAAGCAGGCCACAGCTGCGTAATGGAAAGGACAGTACAAGTACAGACCTTTCAGATGAAAATGCTTTCAGGCAGTTTATTAATTCTGGAAGCAAAGATGCATATGAGAGCAGTGATGACTGGTACAGATGGAGTATAACATTTAATGCAGACAAGTTAAGTGAAAGGATTGACTCAGCATTGTATAACTGTTATCTGTCTGATAAGTCACTTGTATTGTCCCAGAATAATAACGGCAAATATGAAGAGAAACCTTTAAAAAGCATAGGCAGGATAAAGAAACTGCGTGTTGAGAAAAGGGAAGACAGCGGGCTTGTTACAGAGCTTGTAATTGTTGGTACAAATAATGTTGTTAAAGTATGTACACAGTACAATATAAGGAAAGTGCTTGCTCCAGTATATGAAAAGATAAAGAGAAAAAGTGGTGAGAGTATTTCTTCATATTCTATGCTTCCAAGTGCAGCATTTTATATTGATGATATAAAGACAAAAAAAGGTGTTTCATTTAAAATAACAGGCGGAGGTTTTGGGCATGGTGCAGGCCTTAGCCAGTCTGGGGCAGCAGCCATGGCACAGTCTGGCAAGGAATATGTGGATATACTTGAACATTTCTTTACAGGAGCAAAAGTAAAGAGTGTAAAAAAGACTGGAAGTGCTGATAATTAATAAAAAGGAGCTGTTATAAAGCAAAAACTATATATGTCATGCTTTATAACAGCTCCTTTAGTATTTTATTCTGCAGGTTTGCCATGGCTTAGCATTTTATTAATAAGGCCTCCGAAGAAAAGTATATACATACATGCATACAGCCATACCATAAGGAGTGCAATTACAGTCATTGTGCCATAAAATGCAGAATAGTTATTAAAGTGGTCTACATAATATGAATATAATTCGGAATAAACCAGCCACCCGCTTGTTGCAATAACAGCACCAGGCATCTGGCTTTTAATGCTGCATTTCCTGTCTGGTATGGCTTTGTACATAATTGTAAAAAAGCAGAACATTATAAGGAAACCTATAAGAGGCCTTAAACTTATTATTGGCAGCAGTATATTTTCAAGAAACGGGAAATACTGGCATGTATAAAAGTATATTGTATTTCCAAATACCATAAATGCAAGTGTTGCAATTATAAGAAGTGCAAATGCTATTGTATAAACAGCAGCATAAATACGTATAAGTATATAATTACGTGTTTCTTCTATTTCATATACAGAATTAAGCCCGCCAGCAATAGAAAGAAAAGATTTTGAACCAAGCCATATGGCTGTAATAATAGTGGCAGGAAGAAGAGTAGCAGACTGGCTGTTATATATACCAGATATAAGGGTTGCCATAAACTTATGGAACGAATCTGGTATAAATACTTGAAGTGTATTAAGGAACATTGTTTCTGTAAATGGGGTAAATTTAAGGATTGCAAACATAAACATAAAAAATGGGAAAAACGAAAGCATCATAAAAAAAGCAGACTGTCCCGAAAAAGCAGAGATTGCAGACCTTTTTGTTTCTTTCAGTATGGTACTAACCAGGTTATATATATTGTAAAACCAGCGTATTAAAATATTATATTTCATAATAAAAGCAATCCTTTCTTTAACCTGTCAGGGAAGCCCCCGTTTCTAAGACGCAAAGACGGAAGTGGCGGGCTGTGTCTGTAAGGGCCTAATTTTCTATAATGCTGTAATTTCCATATTTAATTATTTCTACAAGTTCTTTTATTGAACTGAAACTTGCTTCTGTAATTATCCCGCCTTTTGCAAGGTCTTCTTCTTCATGGAAATCACTTCCAGAAACCATAACCATATTATTTTCTAATGCCCATTTATAAGTTTTGCTATTATTACTATTATGGCGTGGATTGCCATTATATACCTCTGCCCCGTCAATTAAATGTGTATCTGCAGGTGTACAGTATGCCCTGGATGGATGTGCCTGTATAAGCAGTATGCCATTATTATGGCAGAGATTGTAAAGTTCTGCAAGGGACATCTGGAACAATAACGGGTTATTATAGAAAAATTCTTTATCTGCACCATATAAAAGATAATCATTGGGGCTTTCCAGAAGATTAACCTCAGCACCAGGAAGCACTTTTATAGTATGGTTTCCATTTTGTGCATATAAAAGGGCGCTTTTGTATCCTTTTAAGAAAAATTCTGTGAATTCCTGTGGGTCTTTGATATTATTATGCTCCATAACCCATTTGCTGTAATGGTCTGTAATAACAACTGCATCATAACCTGCATCTTCATACATCTGTACAAGCCTGGCAGCATTTATATGTGAGCATGGGCTTGTTTCACTTGTATGCACATGTAATTCAACTTTCATAGATAATCTCCATTTCCAATCTTTATATAAGGATTCCAGGATTTTACTATCCTGGTTAATATAGTTTACCAGATATTTTAGAAAATATCAAAAAAAAGGTAATCGCATAGTATAAATATATGGTATCATATTATTGTACAAAATAAAAATTATGGAGGTAGGAAATATGCATACTTTTCAAAAAATTACGCCAGATATAATGGAGATAAATCCATTTGAAAAAATTGGCAAAGACTGGATGCTTGTTACAGCAGGTAATGAGGAAAAGGCTAATACAATGACTGCTTCATGGGGTGCACTTGGGCAGATGTGGGGCAAAGATGCTGCTTTTGTAGTTATAAGGCAGAGCCGTTTTACAAAAGAATTTATAGACAGGGAGAAAAAGTTTTCTTTAAGCTTTCCAAGTGAAGCCCACAAAAACCTTATGAAATACCTTGGTGCAGTTTCAGGCAGGGATGAGGATAAGATAAAGGTGTCTGGTGCGGAAATCGGTTATCATAAAGGAGTGCCTTATGTTGACCAGGCTGACCTTGTATTAATCTGCAAGGTGCTTTCTGCAACTCTGGTAAAACCAGAAGACTTTATAGACCCTGGCATCGATGATACATGGTACAAGGATAAAGATTACCATACTCTTTATATAGCTTCAGTAACTGATATTCTCGCAAGATAAATGTCTTATTTTGAGTGTAAAAGGTTTCTTGTTTTCAACGTAGAAAAGTTGCATAAGGTGTGGTAGCATTTGGTTATGTTAAGAGATAACTGGTATAAAGTGTTTTATCTTTTAATATGCTAAATCTATATAAGAAGGAGGAATAATTTATGAAATCCAGTAAAACAGTAAAAAGAGTTTTATCTTTTGTAATGGCTGTCCTGGTAGTTGCAAGTTCTGTCCTGGCAGCACCTGTGCAGAAGAGGGCAGCAGCGGCAGCATCTTATAGCGCATACTTATGCCTTTCTACAGAGAAGTGGACTTTCAGGAATGAACATAGCAGTGATAAATTCAGTGACAAGCTTGAAAACACAACTAATCCATTAGATGCAGCAGCAAGCAAAGCTAAGTTTACTGATGTAACATCTATGAAGAAGAACAAGAAAGCCAAGACATATTCTGTATCGCTTACAGGCCTTAAGCCTGCTGTTATCGGTAATGATGGTACTTTCAATACGCTTTTTGTTGATACAACTATTCCAGGTTCCATGAAGGATAAAATTACCGTTACTAATGTACAGGTATTTTTTGATGGCAAAAAAGTTAAAACATTTAAAAAAGCAGTTTTAACACCAGACCCTGATGCAACTGCTGACTTTACACAAATCCAGGTAATCAACACATGGAATTCAAGAGTTCCGGCATTTAAGTATACTATGCCTAAGAAGAGCATAAAAGTTACTTATACTATTAAATTCAAATAATTGTATCTGGAATTGTGCAAAAGTTACAGTTCACACCCCCCAATAAACCATTGTGAAATGTGACGAAATTTAT
>CAQGLR010000041.1 GCA_948794795.1 uncultured Lachnospiraceae bacterium
CTGGCTTTTATTATGGCATAGTTCTCTATTTTTTACAAGTAAGTTAGTGCATATGCACCCGAACCCTCCTCTTCCTTCTTTTAATTTAATATATCTTTACCTCTTTCTGTCCAACAAATATTTTTGATGCACATGCACATATGGAAAATATCAACAGAAAAAGTATGATGATAATCTGTAGAATTAGATAGATACATGGAAGAAAAATAGACGAAAAAAGAGGAGGAGGGGGAATGGCTGCAAATACAGGCTTCACTATATCTGTAAAATATATATGGCAGCAGGTTTACATAACACTTTATATCTAATATTGTAAAAATTGCTTTGTGTGTATTGCAAGCACATTCTAATAGCAATTCTTGAATCAAATTTATATTTCAACTCATTAAAATCCTACAGAATTTTTTAAACAACAAAAACAGGTCAAGAAATCCTCTTCCTCAGCCTGTTTTATTTAATTTATATTTTCAGTCTAAATTGTCGGCCAAGTGGGTTCTGGAAGATTTTCAGCTTCCCTTCTGCCAGCTTCTTCTAAAATTGCAATCTGCCTGTCCATTTCTTCTTCTGACATATTCCTGATTTCTTCAGGGATTTCAACAATCCGGTCATCTAATACATATGGTTTTATCATCATATCACCTCCCCGGAATTAATTTTATAATTTATTTTAATCTGTTTCCATTTTCTAAAAATAACAGTCACCCTGTTAGAATTGCCTGTTATCCATAAATCTAATCAAAATTATAGGCTTTTAAAGTTACATCACAAGCAGAATTTTTCTATTTCCACTTGCCATAGTTCTCTCTTTTTCCTTTCTTCCTCCTCCAATTTTCTAACAAGCTAATGCTACATACAGGATGACTTATAAAATATATTGCCATTACATTATATATTGTTGATTTATTTCAACATTTTTGTGCAATTTCAGATAATGTTGTTTAAAATAAGGATTTTTGGAAAAATAGAAGGAGCATAAATAACAAGCCCACTGTATCTTACAGTGTCATGTAACACCATATCCTCTTCCGCATTTGCCAGTTTTAACCCAGTTTTTGCATCAAGCATATCTGTTTTAATCTTAGGAATAGAAACTGACTGCTCCTCATCCATTAAACCGCTGTGTTCTGCAACACTCTTTCTTTCGTACAAATCTCCCTGGTAGAAGATTTCCTCGAACATTACTAAATCAGTTTCCGCCATCCCCTCTGCATTAAAGGTAAATACAACCTCTGTTGTGCCATCTGCAGTATCAGGTGTAAAGGTTGTTGTGCCTTTGATATATTTCCTGTCAGCATCCCTTGCTGTCTGACCTGTAGATACATATAATTGATCACCCTGTTGACTGCCTGCTGCCCTTCTTTTCCTATTTTTAAACATTTTAAAGTATCAGATTATTTATATCATTTTTTTCTATTAACTGTTATATCATGGACATTCCAAGCCTCACAGAGCAATTTTTATATAGAAACCATTACTATCCATCTAATCCATAAAATTATCCTCATAATACTTCAATACACATTCTGGTAATACTCTGTAATCCTCTTTATAGTCCATCCAAAAAAACATCTTCATTTACTTTTTAATACATTTTTGCCTTTTGGGGACTGCTGGAAATTCTTGATATAAATTTAAAGATGAAATATATAAACAGAAAAAAAGAGGAAGATTTTCCTGCTTGCAACAAATACAAGCTTAACTATATATGTAAAGTCTACAGGGCAGCAGACTGCATATAGAAAATTCCATATTTACTGGTAAAACACAAAAATTTAGTTTTCATATCCTCATATAATATAACCAGATACCATTATCAGATTTATAGAACAAGTTCTATGTTAAAACCATATTCCTGCTAATCCTCACAAATGTCCCAGCAGAGCTTTTAGGCAGATGTTTATAAACTTTTTTAAGCCACTTTATATTCTATTCATTAAAATCTTATTCTTTTTATGTTTTTTATTAATTTATAGCAGTTATATTACATACCAGAATTTTTTTAAAAACAAATACCTTCCATCTAAATAAGGCAGAAAAATAAAGGAAAAACGCAGAAGAAATACCAGTTATTTTTTTCATGCACCCAATATAAGAAAACCCCTCCAGATTAAAGAACATCAGAAAAAGCTGTAAATACCTTTTCCTGATGTTCTTTGAAAACCTGTAATCTTGCCAGCATATATTCATATCTGCAGACTGTCTGCATACTTATACCTGATAATATCCCCTTGTGCAGTTTCTGTATATGCCTTTTCCTTGTGCATAAATTCCACAATCTCCCTTTTTGTCATCTTCCCAAGCTTCCTGATAACCATATCCAGTATTTCTTTATCCACATAATTAAGTGAAGGATAAGCAGATGCTTCCTGCAGGCTGAAGTGGTATGCATATGTTTCCCCCATATCTACTTCTTCGCAAGGAACCCCTTTCAGATTTATAATTGAACCATGCCCTACCGGGACTGCCCCCATAGGCAGGGCCTGGTATGCAAGGCCTGTTATTGCACTGCCCCTCCTTTTATAAGAAAGCTGGTCTGAATACCACATCAGTTTCATCAATTTTACCTTATACAGGCTGGTCACTTTGTCTGCAGCAGCAAAATACCGTATTACATCCACAACTTTATCTAAAGAAAGTACAGTATTCCCCTGGAGCATGCTGTTACCCTGGATTTTTGCATACCTTGCTTCAATCGCCCTTCTCAGGTAACTGTCCTGGTTATCTTCATAAATGGCTGCAGCTGTTTCAAAATATTTATGGTAAGATTCCACCAAAAGGCTGTCTTTTGCACCTTTTAGCAGGTCCAGAAACCATCCAGGGTCATGTCCGATTTTTTTCAATATAGTGTCATGTGCCTTATCCTGTACCTGGTATCCCTCATACCTGGTTATAGTCTTGCCTCCCCATCCCAGAAGGGTACAGAGGTCTTTCTGGCTGATACCATACTTCCTGCGGATAGCAACAATTTCCCCAGAAGTAAGAAGCCCCTGTGATTTCCTGTAAGCATCCCTGACAGCAACAGTATTCCGGCCTGCCTGTTCTTCATCCATATATAATTCTTCTGCTTCATCACAATAAAAATACACCGCTTCATACTCCACTGGTACATCCTTAAAACTGGCCCGTTCTATTACACGGACTGTTTTCACCTCATGTTCTTCCATGCAGCAGGTACACAGACATTTCCTGCTATAAACCACTTCCATATCCATGAAAACACCCCCTTTCAGTCCTTCCTGTATGGGAACATCCCTGGTGTAAATGCCCTTTCTGCAAAATGGAAAGACATCACAAAAGCTGCTGGATACCCATACATGCCAAGCAGTTCCACCCTGATTTTGATATATACATCATCCCTGCCATTGTAAACTTTCCCAAATTCCCTCATCTCACTTCTTTTTGGAAACCTGGTGTCTGTAACTGTCCTTATATATTCTTCTTCAGTGAGGGTCATTAGTTCCCTTTTCAAGGCATCCACCGGATTTTCATCTGGGAATAATTTATCCATTGTATACTGGTTGGTAAATTTTTCATCCCTCTGCCTGTCAACCAACCTGTGTACCTGGAAATTTATCTTTGCACCATTACTAAGTGCATACTTCAAATTTTGTATATAGGATTTTACTTCTAACCTGCTTTCAATCCGCTCTCTTGTTTCTTCTGCCAATCCAGTCTCCTTTGTTGTAGTATCAACTGATACTTTTATAATATTCCAAAACCCTTCTTATGTCAACCAGAAATACTATTACAACACGTCCATTTCATAAATTCCAATAATTTCTATTTATTTTTGAGGGGGACGGACGTGCTATTACAAGTATAACCTTCCTGTTCTAGCCCACACCCTGCCTGTAATTTTTCTTTATTTTTTCCTGTTCCTCTGGCTTCGCAACCCGCCATATTTTGCAGACTGTCCTCTCTACCTCTTCCCATGTAATGCCACCCTGGAGCAGTTTTTCATCAATTCTCTCCATTTCTTTCCATGCATCAAAAACAATAATGGAACCCAGCCCTGTATAAGAGCCACTGCTTGTTGTCAATGCCAGGGCATAGTCTGTAATTTCTTTTTTGTCTTTTGCATTAAAATATTCCGGCATATAATTATTTTTCTTATAAAACTCTATATACTGCCTGGTCACATAACTTTTATTTTTGTTATCCCCCTTTTCCAAATGGTCTGGATCAAACTCCATGATTATATATCCGTTGGAAATATATCCACCATTATCTTCCAATGTGCCAACATTTGCACTGTTTTCCTCCTGCCGTTCCCTGAGAAACTCTACCAGCGTACCAATTTCAGCCGTCTGCTCTGTATAGTATCCAAAATAGGATGAACTTTTCCCAGATTCCATATGTTTTTTGTAGTAAATATCAGAAAAAACCATATGATAACTATATTTCTTACTATTTGAACAAAGCTTTTCACCATAACCATATTCCACAGCTATAAGCCTGCTTCCATCTGGAAAATCATACTTATAATATGCTGCATGGATATTCTGGTCTACATACCACAGCCCTCAGTCCTCCACATTTTCTAACCACTCCATGCGGTCTTCATCACTTTTAAGCCCTGGCAGGACTGCCTGTATATATACTTTGGAAATACTATCTACATGCGGCACCGCATGAAACTCATCCTGTTCTGTATGTCCCGGCAATTGCTCCGTCCTGGATTTTTGTAATTCCCTGTCTTTTCTCTTAAACTCCCGGATTTTCCTTACTGTCATTTCTGGTGTAACTTCCTTCCTCTTATCTGCACCAACATTCAGCATCTCTGTCAGCTACGACAATGAATAACCCTGGTATCTGGCATCAAGTTCCGGTGAACTGCCATTTTCTGAAAACTCGGTGCAGATGTTAATAAACCTTGTTGCTGTTGGCTGGGAAATATTAAATTTTTCTTTTGCAAATTCATATATGTTCTTATATCCTTCCTTTTGATACCAGCCGTTATCTTTTATCTTTTTCAGATGCCATCCAATCCTGACAAATGACTCTTTAATATTTTTCAGTTCTGTCCTTATAATATCCACTGATTTTCCATATCCTGTATCACATACATCTTTACTGCATGGAATTGCTACTGTCCCAGACTGGCCTTCCAAATAAATATTGTTTCCCATATTAAAATCCCTCCTCCTGTTGTTATGCTGTTTCCATATACAGATGGTTATAAGTTTTTGGAACAGCTGTTTTTCCATTCATCCTTTCATCTGTACACACAAATGACGGGTCTTTCACAAGCTTGTATAAATGTTCCCCTATCAGCTGCACGCAGTTTGTGACAATCCCATTCCCCACCTGCCTGCAGAGCTGCCCGCCGGCTATACCCAGTCCCCTGCATTTATCTGCATCTTCTGGTGTAAGCCCCATAAGCTGGAAGCACTGTGCTGGTGTAAGCCTTTCTGCAGAATAATGCTTCTTTTTTGTTTTTTCATTTACTGGAATATCCTGTACAACAGGCAATGCCATGCCAGAAGGTACACCGTCCCCATCCAGTATATCCAGAAGTGTAACCAGCCTTTTATCATGGATGGGATGGCTTATGTCTGAGCCTGGGCTTAGTATATCCCCAACTTTCATACTGCACTCAAATGGTATCGGAAAAGTATACCTGCCAAGCCCGGTTTCTTCCCTTATGCAGACAATAAATACCCTTTCCCTTGTCTGGGGTATGCCACAGTTTTTTGCATTTATTACATTCCAGTATGTTTTATAGCCAAGCCTGCGCAGGGCAGCAAGTATTTTTTCAAAATCCTGTTTAAATTTCCCTATTAGATCTTTTACATTTTCAAACAGGATGTATTCAGGCTGTGTGCCATCCTGTACTGCCCTTTCCAGCAGCCGCATGGCCTGCCATACAAGTGAACTCCTTGTTCCAGAATCCTCTTCCAGTCCCTTTCTGTTCCCTGCGCATGAGATGTCAGTGCAGGGAAAACTGCATGACCAGAAATCCGCCATGGGAAGCGCTTCAATCTTGCTGATATCACCAAGGTTATGGCACAGGCGGTTTGCAAGCCAGTGCCTCCTGATTTCGTACTCCCTGCCTTTCCTGTTTCTGTTCCAGTTATAAGCTTTCCTTTTCTCTGGATTGAACCCGATATTTTTATCAGTAAGTTCCTGTATCATTTCCTCCTCATCTGGATAAAAACTATAGCTGTTAACCATCTCCTGTGTAAGTTCTTTGTGTACCGCTGCATATCCACAAACTGCCTCCTTATCTATTTCCGGAACTGCAAGTACATCAAGGTCAACCACCCCTGAATTTTCCAGTCCCCTTTCCTGGCAGCCAATACCAGAAAACAGAATGTTTGCTGTAAGATTCAATTTTTCCATATATACCATGCCCTTTCTGCCACTTTACCGGCTTTCTGTGTTCCTGTTACAGGGATATGGTATCAATTTTTTTCATTCCACCTGGTTTTGCAAAAATAGAAAGCATATTTTGTAGATTTTTGTATCTTTTTATGATATAATTTCTTATATTCACATACATATAGATACAATTTCTATGTAAAGTTAACTGGGAGGTTAACAGGATGAAAAAGAAAACAAAAATAACATTGACAGACAAGGATATATATGCTTGCAATAATTTCAAAGAAAAACGTATAAAATGTGGCCTGGACCAGAAGGAATGGGCAGAGGTTATAGGTATAAGCCTTGGCCTGGTCAAAGGTATCGAAGGACATGTACGCAGATGCACACCAGGTACAGAAGAAAAAGTAAAGAAATATATGGAACAATTACATGCTTCCCCGGACATACCAGATACCCGCAGCCTTGAAGAACGTATACTGTATGATTTGTTCCTAAGCCACATGGGCATGATGGGAAAGAAAGAGACTGCCTATTATGCTGACTCTTGTATAATGTCAATACATAAAATCTTATCTGGTGCAGATAAATTGAAGACAAAGGATGAGCAGAAACTGTATTTCCAGTATTTAGACATATTTCTTGATATGCTCACCAGTGCCTCTTATAAATCTGCCTGTGCCATAACTGATAATCTGGATGTACTGGATATTGCAATAAAATTGCATGCTGGCTTCATAAAAAAACTGGACAAGAACTACAAAACCGCAAGGGAAACTTCTGTACCTAAAAAAGAGGAAACAGAAAAACAGTTAAGCCTTTTCGATGATATAGACAATACATAAGGACTGCTTCAAACACAAGCAGAATTTTGGAAAGGATATTATACTGATACCAGTGTCCAAAGTATCTTGCATATATTCAGGTACAACACTTCCTATAACTCCCTGTATTGTATCATACAAAGCAATACCATTTTCTAACTCAATACACTGCTTTAGAAATTCTTAATTGGATTTTGCAAAAATTTCAATTTCTTCCCAGATATCCACATTTGCTAGTTTTGCAAACATTACAATTCTCATAATAGCAAACAGTTTATGCTTTACTTTTTTCCTGATGTTTATTCTTGCACATCTTATAAATACTTTGGGCACAAGCATAAGTACCTGGATACATTTTTACCAAAAAATACTCTGCTGCAATCCACGTATTGTTGATTTTCATCAACAATATGCTATAATTAAATAGATGGAAATTTTTTGGTTCTTTAAAACCCTTTTCAAACTTTATACGTTATATAAGCCAAAAGCAGCAAAGGTGGTGGTTTACATTGTTTATTTGAAAAATAATTGTTCTGGCTAAATGGTATCCAGGCAATTATTTACATGACAAAAAATGAAAATTATAACTTCTAAAAACCAGGAAATGGAGGAAATGTATAATGAAGAGAAATAGCAAATTATTTCAAACAGCATCTGGAATATTGTTCTTTGCACTTGTTATTTTTTTTGCAAATGCATGTGGAACAAAAGTTGCAAAATCGGCAGACAGTATTCTTACAAGCAGTGATGGACTGTGGCTGTACGAATATGTCAATGAAGATTCAGGAGAAACTGTTGTATCTGTAGATGGATATAAAGGAACATCCAGGGAATTAGTAATTCCTGGGGAAATTGATGGATATGTGGTAAGGTATATCGGAAGACCAGGCGGCTGGAATACAGTTAATACAGACAAATTTGACAGTATTACGCTTCCAGACAGTGTCACTGGATTATTAAATGTACCATTCTTTGCCCATTCCCATAATCTGGAATTCATGTATTTAGGTAAAAACTATGGAACATATTCCCAGCATGGAAGGGACATTAATATGATAAAAGCTGATGATACCTATGATATCCAGACAAAAGAATACCGTGTGTCTGCTGAAAATAAAGTAATTACTGCATCCGATGGCGTGCTATATTCTAAAGATATGAAAGAATTGAAAATTTATCCTTCTCTTAAAGAGGATATTACATTTACTGTACCAGACGGAGTTATTTCTATTGATAGTTATGCCATGAATAATCTCCAGTATCTGGAAAATCTTATACTTCCTTATGGAATTACTGAAATTGGCACATACTGCTGTAAAGGTTCTTCTATCAGTTCCATTAATATTCCTGACAGCCTTACAACTTTAAACCACGGAATTTTTTATGAATCAAAACTTAAGTCAGTTGTGTTACCTGGGACAATATCAACAATTGGTGGATATGTCTTTACAGGTACACCAATTGAAGAAGTTATTATTCCAGATAATGTTATATCACTTGGTGCAGGAGATTTCATGAATTGTGACAAGCTTAAAAGAATTGTAGTTGGTTCAGGTGTAACATCAATTGGAGGAAACTGTTTCTATGGGCTGGCATCATTAGAAACATTTGAGATTTCAAAGGAAAACCCAGCTTTTAAATCCGAAGGAGGAATGTTGCTGGCTAAGGATGGCTCTGAATTAATCCAGTATGCAGCAGCAGGAAATACAAAATTAATTCTTCCAGAAGGGGTAACAACAATTGGACCTGATGCCTGCTATGGAATGCCGTTTGATGAGATTGTTATACCAGATTCAGTAGTGTCTGTTGGTGACAAGGCATTTGAAAACTGTGCAAATGCAAAAACAGTATATGTCCCATCATCCGTGACAACATTTGGGAACAATGTCTTTTCTGGATGCACCTCCCTTAAAACAGTAAAAATAGATGCACCAGTTAAAAGTTTTAGTGGCTTTAGTGGTTGTGATTTACTTACAGAAATTATACTGCCAGAAACAATTACATCTATATCAGACAGTGTCTTTTTTGGTAAATCTTTACATTCTGTTTATCTAAATCCACATAAAGCCCCATCTATTTCATACAGCATCTATATACAGGGGGAAAATGCGGAAACAGAGCTGGTTAAAAGAAGCAGCAATGTGCGTATTTTTGTTCCTGAAGATGCACAAGGTTATGATGTAACACCGTGGAACAGGATGCATGTTGTGTATGGTGATACAGTTGCTGCAAAGCAGCTGGTACTAAATCCATCTTCATTATTCCTGGATGTGGGAGAAACAGTATCAATCCAGACTTTAGTTTCACCAGAAGATGCCATAATACAAGATACTGTATGGGAAACATCAAATGGAGAAATTGCTTCTGTGGATAAAGACGGCCAGGTTAAAGCTTTATCATCTGGTACAGCCATAATTAAGGCAACGGCAGGAGAGCTTTCAGCAGAATGTATAGTCACAGTAAAAGGAAACCATGCAACACAAAATTTCTGCATAGAAACATCTGAAGGAACAGCAAGCAGTAATTACAACGCACAAAATTACACTAAATGGTCAAGCCCTGTAAAGTCCTATATACTAATGGATAAAGAAGGATACATGACACGTGTGGAATTTATTAATGGCAGACTGGTTTATGAAACATACAGCATGGATGGGATATTAAAAGAAAATGGCAGTATTACGGACGAACTTCCCCTGGCTGGCGGGTTCTACGTGTCAGGAGCATACAAGTTCATTGTTTATGGGCAGTCAAACAGCCAGAAAAGTGACAGCGCAGAAATTATGCGCATTGTTAAATATGACCAGGACTGGAACAGGGTATCCTCCTGTTCTTTATATGGAGAAAATACCAGAGTGCCGTTTGATGCTGGCTGCCTCAGATTTACAGAATATGGAGATACACTTTATATCCGTACAAGCCATTTAATGTACGATGGACACCAGGCAAACCTGCAAGTTGCTGTAGATATGTCTTCCATGAAAGTTACAGATACTTTATCTGGTGTTGCAAATATTGGCTATGGTGGCTATGTATCACATTCATTTAACCAGTTTAGCCAGATGGATGGGGAGGATTTAGTTACACTTGACCACGGCGACAGTTATCCAAGGGCTGCCGTATTAATCAAATATCCAGACATCAGAAAAACAACTTTTACCAGGGCATCCATAGAACACTTTAACGCACTGGTATTCCCAGGCATGGCAGGAAATAATAATACGAATGCAAGCCTTGGCGGATTAGAAATATCAGAACACTATTATATTTTTGCTGGTAATTATGCAAACAATAACAGTTCCTCTATACGTAATATTTTTATAAGCATCACAGGCAAGGATTTTTTGGAAAATCCAGATACGCGCATGGTATACTTAACTGATTTTGGTGCAGATAGTGGTGTAACAGTTTCAACGCCGCATTTGGTGAAAGTCAACGAAAAGACTTTTCTTGTACTTTGGAATGAAACAAATTCATCTGGAACAACGGTACACAGCCAGATGATTGATGAAAACGGAAACAAAACCACCAGTGGACAGTCTTTTCATGGTATGCTTTCTGACTGCCACCCGGTTGTACAAAACGGACAGGTAATATGGTATTATACTGGAACAGAAAAAGGAGATACAACACCAATATTTTGCAGAATTCCAGTAGATGGAAGTGGCATTATAGATAATCTTGTGAATGGTGAAGGCAGCCAGGAAGATAACTCCAGTAAAAAGAGTAAAAAAATTTCTGATAGTAATGTAACTTTAAGCCAGACTTCTTATACCTATGATGGAAAGCAAAAGATGCCATCTGTCATAGTCAAAGATGGAAATACAACCCTTGTAAAAGACATAGATTATACAGTCACTTATAAAAATAACATTAATGTGGGGACAGCAACAGCCACTGTTAATGGAAAAGGAAATTATACTGGAACAGTTACAAAGAAGTTTACTATTACAGAAGCAGCCACACCAGAAACAACAAAAAAACCAGAAAGCACAAAAAGTCCAGAAAGAAAAAATTTATCTGGATGTATAATAACAATAAGCCAGACTTCCTATACTTATGATGGGAAGCCAAAGATGCCACTTGTCACAGTCAAAGATGGAAATACAACTCTTGTAAAAGATATAGATTATACAATCACCTATAGCAATAACATTAATGCAGGGACAGCAATAGCCACTATTACAGGAAAAGGGAATTATACCGGAACAGCTACAAAAGAGTTTACTATTACAGAAACAGCCACACCAGCACCAGTACAGGAAAAAAAGAAACTGCAAGAATGTGTAGTAACTGTAGGCCAGACTTCCTATACTTATGATGGAAAAGCTAAAAAACCAGCAATTACAGCTAAAGATGGGAATATTATTTTAGAAGCAGGAACAGATTATACCATTATTTATAGCAACAATATTAATGCAGGAACAGCAAAGGTAACTGTTACAGGAAAAGGAAATTATGAGGGAACAGTTACAAAAGAGTTTAAAATTACTATAAATAAAGGAATGGTCTATGCAATTAACTCTTACCAATATAAAGTAACAGGAGCATCTGCTGTGTCAATGACAGGGGTAACAAACGATAAAATTACAAAAATTAAAGTTCCCAAAACTGTAGAAATTGGCGGAAAGACATTTAATGTAACCTCCATTGGCAGTAATGCTTTCAAAAATAATAAAAATATAACAAATATTGAAACAGGGAATAACCTGGTATCAATAGGAATATCCGCTTTTGAAAATTGTACACATCTCTTAAAAGTAACAACCGGAAACAGTATTACAAAGATTGGTGCTAATGCATTTAAAAACTGCAAGAAGCTAGGCAGTATTAAAATTAAATCTGTTAAATTGCAATCAGTAGGAAAAAATGCGCTAAAAGGAATAAAGCCTTCGGCAAAGATAAAAGTCCCAGCCAAAAAAGTAAAATTATACAAGAAGAAACTAAAGGGCAAAGGGCAAAGCAGTAAAGTGAAAATTATTAAATAAAACTGGTATAAAAACTTCAATGAAAAATTCTTCTTATTAACTAAAAACAAAGGATTTACAGAATCTTAAAGAGGTGGAAATTTCCTCCTCTTTTTTTGTCCTTTTTCCCAAATTTTTGCAAGATAATGCTATTTTGGCAAAAATAAGCAGATGGCAGATACAAAATTATCTAATATATCTTTATCTAAAATTAATTATATCGTTTTGTTGACAAAATTCAACAATATGATATAATTGACTGTGGTAAAATTCAACAAATCTGGAAGAATACAAAATAAAAATATATAACAGAAAGAATTTAAAACAATGAACACAACAGGAAAACATAACAGATTAAGGCTCTTTTTCACGGCAGCAGCCATTGTCCTGGTGCTGGTCTGTGTGCTGCCAGTATGTTTTATAGTTTCACAAACCATGCAGAAAAAAGTTCCAGAGAGTATAAATAAAGCAGGCAGCAGCCTGGAACCATCTGTAAGTACCACAAAAAAAACAGCCATCCTGGAAGCAGTACAAGGAGTAAAACTTGTAAGGTATTCCACCCATTCTGTAAAAGTTACATGGAAAAAGCATAAAAAAGCCAAATTTTATAGTATTTACTATTATAAGGAAGGTGGAAATGCCCGTCTTGCAGGTATTACAAAAAGTACACAATACATAGTCCGGGGGTTAAAAAATAATACCACTTATTATTTCTATATAGTAGCAGGCAAAAAGAGAAAAATATCTGGCATAGACAGCCAGCCTTCACAAGAAATAAATATAAAGACCAGGACATATGTACATAAGACAATTTTTGCAGGTGATTCTATCTGCCAGGCGATAGGTTATGGACAGGCAATCCCACAGATGAAGTTTAAAGGCAAAAAGAAAGTAATTGCATACAGGGGATTAAATACAGTTACATTCCATACAAAAAAGATATTTGATGGAAAGACAGGTTTACAGAAGCTTATTTCAGAGAAGCCATACCGTGTATATATGATGCTTGGCATGAATGAAATTTCTTACAGTAAGATTAGTGATATGATTGCAGAATACAAAAACATTATAAAGGAAACCAAGCGGAAAAGTCCAGATACAGATATTATACTGTGTGCCGTATCTCCGGTTACAAGTGCAGAAGAAACAAAGAATCCCGGATATTCCCAGATACCAGTTTTCAATAAAAAATTAAAAAAGCTGGCACAAAAAACTGGTGTAAAATATTTTGATTATACTGGCTTTTTAAAAGATTCTAATGGATATCTGAAAGCGGAATATGCAGAAGGCGATGGGTATCACTGGAAAGCTTCTGCTTATACTGAATTTGGTAAGATTGTTGACCAGTTTGATAGAGATTTAGATAAATAAGAAAAGAAGAAAAGAAATATTTAAAAATTATTTAAAGAGAGAGGGAGTTTTTTAACAGATAAAATATAAGCAAAACATAAAAACAAATTAAAAATGAAAGGAATTAAAAGTAATGTATAAAGAACAGAAGCATGCCAGATTAAAAATTTTTTCTATAGTACTGTCACTTATTATTTTATTAACAGAGATATTTATTTATGTGCCAAAAGTACAAGCAGAAAATAAACAGGAAGTTACAGAACCTTCCAAAGAACCAGAAGAAAACAGTACGCCAGAACCTTCCAAAGAACCAGAAGAAAGCAGTACGCCAGAACCTTCCAAAGAACCAGAAGAAAGCAGTACGCCAGAACCTTCCAAAGAACCAGAAGGCACAAATACGCCGGAACCTTCCAAAGAACCAGAGGAAAGCAGTACACCAGAACCTTCTAAAGAACCAGAAAGTACAAGTACACCAGAGCCTTCTAAAGAACCAGTTAAAAATATAAAACATCTGGATAAGGTAAAAGGTGTATCTCTTACGCGTTATTCTACACATTCAATAAAAATTACATGGAAGAAAAATAAAAAGGCTAAGTTTTACCGTGTATATTATTCAAGAAAAAAGAATAGTAAAGGGCATCTTGCAGGAGTTACAAAGAATTTGCAGTACAGGGTTAAAAATTTAAAAAATAATACAGATTATTATTTTTATGTAATTGCAGGTAAGACAAAAAAAGTATCAGAAAATGACAGTTACCCGTCAGGAATTGTGCATATGAAAACAAGAAAGTATATACGTAAAACAATATTTGCAGGTGATTCTATTACAAAAGGGATTATGGACTATGGAATGTTAAACAGGTTCAGTATTAAAGGCAAAAAAAAGGTAGTTGCTGCCATAAGTTTAAATACAATTACATTCCGTACACGCAGGGTATTTGGCGGAATGACTGGTCTTCAGAAGATTATTGCAGAAAAGCCGTCAAGGGTATATATGATGCTTGGCATTAATGAAGTCCATTACAGAAGGATAAATGATATGCTTTCGGATTACAGAAGTATGATACAGGCAATAAAAAAATCATCTCCTGGTACAGATATTGTACTTTGTGCCATATCACCAGTAACAAGGACTGAAAGGGCAAGGCACAGCGGTTTCTGGCAGCTTCCGGTATTTAACAAAAGGCTTAAAGGACTGGCAGATAAAACAAATACCAGGTATTTTGATTATACTGGCTTTTTACAGGATTCTGGCGGATATTTAAAGACGCAATATGCAGCAAGGGACGGATACCACTGGGTTCCGTCAGTTTACCCTAAATTTGCCAGCGTAGTGTCAAAGTATGATAAATCACTTGATGAATAGGCTGGAAAATGACAGCGTTTTCCACTTCTATTTGTGCCATGCGTAGCATGTCATAAAGATTTGCTTGTTAAATAATAAATGATAAAAATATACAGTAACGGGGGAAAAATTATGAAAAATATAATTAAGTTTAATACAACAGTAAAAATAGTTTCTTTTTTGATATTTTCTTTAATTATTACAGGAGTTATTTTTAATGTGCCAGCAGAGGGTAAAACCAAATGCAAGTCCCTTTGCAGTGCTGCATTAAAGGCATCTGGTGGTTCAGAAAACCTGCAATATGAATCGGAAGATGCCATTGATTTTGGTGCACTTTCTGCTTCTGCCAGGAAAAAGGTAAAAAACATACAGTATATATGTGATTCAAAGGAATGTTATAGTCTTTGTGTTATAGAAGCAAAAAATGCTGCTGGCGCAAAAGCATTATGTAAACAGTTAAAGAAATATAAAAAAAATAACTGTAGCAGTGCTTATCTTAAAGATTATTCTTTAACAGAACAGGAAGTATTTAAAAATGCTGTATATGGCAGGAAAGGCAAGTATGTATGGTATATTGCAATGTCTGGTTCTAAACAGGTTAATAAAAACGGGCAGGAAGCAATAAAGAAGAAATTATAAAAAATTGTACCAAAGATATATAAAGGGAGTTTATTTTAAATGGTTTTTAGCAGTTTATTATTTTTGTTCCGGTTTCTTCCTGTTACAATTTTAGCATATTATATCCTTCCTGGCAGATGCCGTAACCTTGTATTGTTTATAAGCAGTCTTGTATTTTATGCATGGGGTGAACCAGTTTATGTTGTCCTGGTGCTTTTTTCAACAGCAACAGATTATATTACTGGAATGGCTGTATCACATTATAAAAAAAGAGGGCTTAAAAAAAAGGCTTTTACAGCAGTAGTGTGTTCAGCCATTATTAACCTGTCACTTCTTGGCTTCTTTAAATATGCTGGTTTTTTAATATCAAATTTAAACATGCTTCCTGGGGTTATGCTTAAAGAAGCAGATATTCCATTACCAATAGGTATTTCATTCTATACTTTCCAGACAATGTCTTACACTATTGATGTATACAGGGGTGATGCAAAAGTACAAAAGAATTTTATTACTTTTGGTGCTTTTGTTTCATTGTTCCCACAGCTTGTTGCAGGACCAGTAATACGTTACAAGACAATAGCAGGACAGTTAAAGAAACGTACAGAAAGTATAGATTTATTTTATAAAGGGATATTCCGTTTTATAACAGGTCTTGGCAAAAAAGTTTTAATAGCAGACCAGCTGGGGATTTTATGGAATGAAACGGCAGCAATGGAAGATTTGCATCTGACAACAGTGGCAGCATGGCTTGGGGTAATTGCTTTTACATTTGAAATATATTTTGACTTTTCTGGTTATTCTGATATGGCTATTGGGCTGGGTGCCATGTTTGGGTTTACATTTCCAGAAAACTTCAATTATCCATATGAATCAAAAAGCATTACTGAATTTTGGCGCAGGTGGCATATTTCCCTTGGCACATGGTTCAGGGAATATGTATATATCCCACTTGGGGGCAACCGGAAAGGTAGGGGAAGGCAGTTTATCAATATTGCTATTGTGTGGCTTCTCACAGGGCTGTGGCATGGTGCATACTGGAATTTTGTATTATGGGGTGTATATTATGGTGTTTTATTAGTAACTGAAAAAATTTTATGGAAAAAATTTTTTATAAAACTTCCTGCTGCCATAAGGCATATTTATACAATGGCAGCAGTTACATTTGGCTGGAGCCTGTTTGCATGGCAGGATATGGCAGATTCTTCTGTGTTTATGAAAGCAATGTTTTTACAGGCAGAAGCAGGAATTGCTAACAGACAGGTTTTATATCTTTTGTATTCAAATTTTTTTATACTTTTAGTGGCGGTTATTTTCTCTTCATCATTACCAAAAAAATTTATAACAGGCAGGCTTTTTCCTGAAGGAACAGTAAAAAGGGAAGTTGCAGGGATAGTATTTGTGGCATTTATATCTGCTTCATGCGTTGCAATGCTTGTAAATTCATCTTACAGCCCGTTTTTATATTTCCGTTTTTAAAAGTATAAATGAAGCATGCTTTAAGTTATATGTATATTGCCTGGCACAAAGTATAGCAGGGGAATTTTTATGAGAAAATTTAAAATATTTACAATTATCTGTTTTTTATTTATCCTTTTATTTTTCCCTGTTATGTCGGGTGTAATGCCTGGCAGGGAATTTTCAGATATGGAAAACAGGAAACTGGCACAAAAACCTTTATTTTCGGTAAAGTCTTTTTTAGATGGCAAATACCAGGATAGTTATGGGAAGTGGCTAAATGACCAGTTCCCATGGCGTGACGGGTGGTCTTTAATTGCAGCAAATTTACAGGCATTATATGGAAAGAAAGATATTAACGGTGTTTATATTGGCAAAGACGGATATCTTCTGGAGAAATACAATGAAAAGGAATTTGACACAGAACAAATAGAAGAAAATATAAAATATCTTTCGGATTTTCTGGATTATTCAGTAAAAAATTATGGTAAAGACAATGTGTATTGCATAATGCTTCCGTCAAAAACAGAAATACTGGATAAAAAAATGCCAGCATTTGCAGAAACCACAGGTATAAAAGAAACATTAAAAACTATAAAAACATTAAAAAACAAACTGGAAGAACCAGACATTTTAACTGATGCCAGGGATATATTAAAAGACCATAAGGAAGAATACATTTATTACCGTACTGACCACCACTGGACTACCCTTGGTGCATACTATATATGGGCAGAATTTGCCAGAAAAGCCGGGTTTGCTGTAAAAGAACCAGGATATTATAAGCGGGAAATAGTATTTGACAAATTTTATGGCACTACATATAACAAAGCACATATAAATGTAAACCCTGACAATGTGGAACTTTTCCATAGTCCTGGTGAAGAAAGGGTACAAATAAATATGGACAATGGGAAAAACCTGGCAGCTTCAATGTATTTTCCAGAAGAAGCCAAAAAGGGCTTTAACAAATATGAAATATTTTTTTCTGGAAATACATTTAAAATTGAAATATCAACAAGCACAGATACAGGTAAAACCCTTTTGCTAATTAAAGATTCATTTGCCAACTGCTTTGTACCATTTTTAACAAAAGATTACAGCAAAATTATAATGATTGATTACCGGTATGGCAAAACTCCTGTAAAAGATATTATAACACAGTATAAAAATATAACAGATATAATGGTAATGTTTAATACAGAAAAATTTATGCAGAATACAAAATTAAGAAATCTGGCCAGTACAGGAAATGGTGGAACAAGTATGAAAAAGTTTAATTTGGAAGATTTTTTGGAATAATGGAAATTAAAACCTGATAATAAGTAAAAGGAGGTGATAACAAACAATAACATTTAGTATATATGCAACAGTAGATTACAAGATATATTTTAGAAAGGAAAAGTAAAAATGAAACAAAATAATATTAACAAGAAAAGAAACAGGTTTATTAAAAGAATAATGGCAACAGTTTTATGCGCAGCCATACTTGCCTCTGTATTGCCACAGACAAACGCAATGGCAAAATCAGGGAAACTTAAAATGACATATAACAGCAATACTGTTGTACTTAACAGTTTAGACATAAACTCAGATGAGAAAGAAC
The DNA here is from genome assembly GCA_948794795.1 of uncultured Lachnospiraceae bacterium. Lineage (GTDB taxonomy): Bacteria > Bacillota > Clostridia > Lachnospirales > Lachnospiraceae > Butyribacter. Next base: position 18,490 of record CAQGLR010000041.1, read on the forward strand.
CAAGATTGTTTTTTGCAAAGTACAAAACTATTAAAAAAGCATTTGGAAAGCCAGAATTTATTTCTCCAGATGGAATAGGGGGTTCTGGTAATAAAGATTTTTACCAATATAAAGAAAAAGGATTTTTGTTTAGTTTTTATGTAGAGAAAGGAACCTCTTTTATCCAGGGACTGGATATTAAAATTACATCTGGCAAATCTGCTTTAAATGGAATAAAAATTGGTATGTCATTTAAAAACGTCCAGAAAAAACTTGAAAAGGAATATGGCAAATTCTATGTAAAAGCATCAAAAAACAAAGGAAAAATTGAATTATCATATTTGGAATATATGCCAATACAGTATAAATTTGAGGATGGCAAAGTAAGTAAAATGAAATTTTTCTGCTCATAATACATATTTTATTACTAATTTTACAATAAGGCAAGCCAAGCGGATATCCGCAATCCGCTTCACTACTTGATGAGGTTAAATGGCTAGATAAGACACAGTAAAGGGGATTTTTATGAAAACAAAAAAATTATTATCAACGTTACTGCTGGCAGTATGTATGCAGTGTGTTATATTCCTGCTCCCACAAAAGGCATATGCGGCTGATATAACACCAGTAACGCCAAATGAAACTTTTTATGGTACATTGGAAACAAGTGATACACAACATTATTATTCATTTAAAGTTGATAAAACAGGATATTTTAATGTTGAATTTTCACCTGTAGATTTTGCAGCAGATGTAAAACATGGATGGACAATAGAATTATGTTATGCAGATACAGGAAATAGTTTTTATGAAGAAGATACTATGACAAGTACTACATTGCCAGTATTTAACTTTAAACAAGGGACAGAGGTATATATTGCTGTTTCAGCAAAAAGCAACTGGTCTGATGAACATGCGCCAACCGGACATATGTATACTATTAATGTAAAAACTGTTGAAGATGAAAGCTGGGAACAGGAAGGCAATAATACTTCCAAAGATGCCACATTAATTAATTCAGATGAAACATGGCATGGCAATCTGTATTGCAAGGAAGATATAGACTATTATGAATATACAATAAAACATAATGGGTATTTTAATGTTAACTTTTCATTAAAAGATATTACGGCAGATGTAAAATATGGATGGGTAATAGATTTATGCTATGGAGATACAGCAGAAAGTTTTTATTCAACAGAAGTTAAAACAAATACTACGCTGCCAGTATTTAACTTTAAAAAAGGGACAAAACTATATATCACCATATCAGCAAAAGGTAACTGGTCAGATGAACATGTTCCATTATGCCAGGAATATATACTTGATATAGAGGCATCAGAGAATAAAAGCTGGGAGCAGGAAAGTAACAACGTTTCTGCAGATGCTACATTAATTTCTGCAGGCAAACAATATTCAGGTAATTTATATTACAGGGAAGATGTAGATTATTATAAATATACAGTAGGAAATAATGGGTATTTTAATATTAAATTTTCACCAGAAGACATTACAGCAGATGTAAAATATGGCTGGAGAATAGACCTGTATAATGGAGATACAGGAAGTATTATTTATTCAGCAAATATTAAAACAAATACAACACTTCCTGATTTTAACCTAAAAAAAGGAATGAAATTATATATTGCTATATCAGCGGAAGAAAACGGGGATGATATACATGTTCCATTGCGGCAGAAATATTCTATTAATATAAAAGCCACAGATGCACCAGACTGGGAGCAGGAAACACTAATAAATGGGGCTGGGGCATGGAGTGTTAGAAATAAAGATTCAACTTCAATAGCATTAGGAAAGAAATATTATGGCAATATGTGCACAGAGGATGATAATGACCTTTTTAAATTCAGTTTAAATAAAACAGGGTATGCAATTATAAAATTTGACCCAGATGATGTTGAGGATAATCTTGGTAGTGGTTACAGGGTAAACATTCTCACAAAATCAGGAAAAATTGCATCAGAAAATGATGTTAAATCTGTTACAGATATAAAAACTTATCTGAAAAAAGGTACATATTATATTGAAGTAACCAGAAATTATAATTGCCCATTATTAAAAAAATATATTGTATCTGTTACAAACAGAGCAGAAGTGCCTTCCAAGGTTCCAGCCTTAAAGAAAAAAGGAACAGATTTATCATGGAAAAAGGCCAAAAAAGCAGATGGTTATGAAATAGTTTACTCAAAAAAAAGTAATTTCAAAAAAGCACAGAAAGTAACAACAGATACAAATTCATACAGGCTTTATGGGCTGGAACAGAAAAAAACATATTATGTAAAAATGCGTTCATATAAAAATACAGGTGATGGTTTAAAAGTATATAGCGCATGGAGTAATATAATTAAGGTAAGGATATAATTAAACAAATGTTTGTCCAGGTAAATATGCCCTGGCATATTAACTAGAAATAGTTTATATTTACTTTGCATAAGGAGGATTAAAATGAACAAAATTAATACTACTAAAAAATATATCAAAATAATGTTTTCTGTTATAATATCATTTATCCTGGCATTAACAGCTATAATTCCAGAATACCAGATACAGGCAAAAGAAAAGGTAAAATTGGAGAAAGAGTATTTTTTTTATGTATACCCTAAACTGCCGTCTTCATCAAATGACCGCGACAGGACTATAGAATTTAATAATGCAGGGAATAAGTCTGTTACTGCAGCAGAATCTTCTGATGAAGAAGTATTTACTATTGATGAAGAACAGACAATAGGCAGTACTTATCATATAAGCATTGAAATTGCCAAGGTAAAAAAAGAATCAGAAGCAGAGCTGTCTTTTACAATAGGTGGCAAAGAGTATACAACCAGAATTATAGTAAAACCATATGTAAATCCATGTAAAACATTTAAGGTAGGAAACAGGGATTTTAAAAGTAAGTTTGACAAAACTTACCAATACAATTTAACAAGACAGAAGAAAGTTATAAGTGGGAAAGCAGTTATAAAGGCAAAGAAAGGCTGGAAACTAAAAAGAATAGAATTAAATGAGGGATTCAGTTCTGGTAAAATTGTAAAAATTAAAAATGGAAAAAATGTAGTTTTAAATCCAGCAGCATTTGATAATGTTGGAGGAAGCTTCAGGGCGATTTTTAAAAATAAGAAATCAACAGAAGAAATATGGTTAGATTTATGGTATAATAATTCAAAGGAAAAAGGAGGAAACCAGAGGTATGATTGATTTTTAAGACTGGGTTATAAAAAAATATAAAAAGGATAAATAAATGGGAGGCAGCAGGTTATAAACTGCCCTCCCCCCCCTCTGTTCGGTAGTGTCAAGTCCTACCTGATTTTTTGTTACTAAAACCTTGATTTATGGGAGATTGCAAATAAAAAGAGCATTGACCTCCCTTTTATGGTATAATGTTTATCGCCTAACAAACATCCTCGAAAGGAGCCAACGCTCATGAACATTATACTCTACTTACTACAACTTATTCAATGCCAACATAATCTTATTTGCTGGTTTATTCATTTTATTTGTAAATATATTCCTCTCAAACAATGGGCTTTTGATGATTCCCATTCTCCTAAGTATCAAAAATTTAAGATTGACCAGCTTCCAAAAATTATCTCTTTCAAACAAGAATGGAACTTTAAGGATCTTATCTGCTATTATGACCAACGCTACCATAAGACTATCAAACCTGTTTTCCGCCGTGCCCCATGCGATATTCCTAAACATTGTACCTGCCCTGCCTGCGATGCTCCTGTTGACTATCTCATGTGGAACGATGGTAAAAAGAAAAGCCAGATTCTTTGTAAAGTCTGCCAGACTCGTTTTTCACCAACCAAAGATAATCGTTTCTCTAAAACGACTGTCCTTCGCTGTCCTCATTGCAACCACAACCTCGTCCACAAAAAGGATCGCAAACACTTTATTATTCACAAATGTGTTAATCCAAAATGCCCTTACTATCTTCATAATCTCAAGAAGGTTGATAAGAAACACTTGGATGAAGACTACGGAAAAAACAATTATAAGCTGCATTATATCTACCGTGAATTCACGATAGATTTCTTTCAGTTAGACTTAAACTTTCTTCCCAAAAATGTATCCTCTCTCAAGTTCAGTAAGCACAATTCAAACACTATGGCATTGTGCCTTACTTTGCGTGTAAATCTTGGACTTTCACTTAGAAAAACCAAGCAGGCTTTAAAAGATTTATACAACATCGACATCTCTCATCAAAGCATTGCTAATTACTGCAAGTCAGCTGCCATGTGTATTAAGCCGTTTGTTGATAACTACGATTACATAACTGTAAAGGCATCCACTGGCAAAGTGTTCACTGCCGATGAAACCTATATCAAAATCAGAGGCATCAAAGCCTACATCTGGTTCATTATGGATGCCGCCAGTCGTTCCATCATTGGTTATCAGGTGTCTGATAACCGCGGTGTTGGGCCTTGTATTCTCGCTATGCGTATGGCTTTTAAACATCTTAAAGAACTGCCCAAAAATTTTAAATTTATTGCTGATGGATACAGTGCCTATCCATTGGCTGCCCAACAGTTTTTCCACAAGTATGGCAATAAGTTTAAGTTCGAGATTACTCAGGTAATTGGACTTACCAATGACGATGAAGTATCAAAAGAATTCAGACCTTACAAACAGATGATTGAGCGGCTGAATCGAACCTACAAAGCTTCCTACAGACCAACCAACGGATTTGATAACATTGACGGCGCCAACTACGACCTGGCTCTTTGGGTTGCTTACTACAACTTCCTACGTCCTCACAAGCACAATAACTTCAAAGTCCTTAATGAAGTTGAGGTTTTAGAAGGCGCTGGAAATATGCCTGGAAAATGGCAGCTTCTAATTTTACTTGGTCAGCAAACAATCTTGAACATACAGCAGCACGGCGAAGCCGCTAACTGTTCTTAGATTCTGAGCCAAAGGTCAATAACCCAGCCATCAGAAGCCCTGCTTCTGACAGAACATTTATGCTCTGCCCTTGATGGCACGAAAAAGAACTGCTACACTGCTGTATCCGACGGAGAAATTCTAACTGTTCTTGAGTTCTTCGCCGTCGGTGATGAACCTACAGCAGTTCTTTTTCGTGCTGTCAAGGGTGGTGGCAAGCTACCACAACCTAAAATATCTACAGTTTTCAAGGTTCATCTGAACTTTTTTCTTTACTCAGTTTTTTCATAAATCATTTGACACTATCCTGTTCTCCATCTCCAATTTATCTGCAAGTTCTCCCTGCTTATTGGGATATAAATGTGAATAAGTATTTAATGTTGTTTCGATTTTCTCATGCCCTAACCGTTCCGCAATCGCTAATGGCGTAAAACCCATTTCCACAAGCAATGAAGCGTGGGAATGACGAATATCATGCAAGCGTATTCTTTTCACTCCCGAAGCCTTGATACCTCTGATAATCTCATGCTCCATATAGGATTTTGTAAAACGGAACATTCTTTCGTCTGCCATAATTCCGTATAAGTGCGAAGTATACTCTTTTAATTCCTCTGTCAGAAACGGCGGTATCGTTATGATACGCTTGCTCTTTGGCGTTTTGGGCGGTGTGATAATATCCCTGCCCTCTATACGCTGATAAGACTTGTTTACGGAAATGGTGCGCTTCTCTAAGTCAATATCATTGTAAGTAAGTGCAAGTAATTCTCCAATCCTCATGCCCGTCCAGTAAAGGAGCAGAAACGCCATTTTTGTTTCCGGCTTGTTCTCCACAGTCACAAGAAACTGCTTAAATTCCTGCTTCGTCCAAAACTCCTTTTCCCCGGCGTGGCTCTTTCCGATACTCCCGGCTTTCCGGCATGGATTGTCTTTCAAGTCATAGTACCGAACCGCATAATTGAAGATTGCCGACAACTGATTATTGACCGTTTTCAGATACGTTTCCGAATACCCCTTTTTCATCAGCGCATTTTGCCACGCCCGAATGTCGGAAGCCTTAATCTCATTCATATTTTTTTTCTTGAAATACGGAATGATTTTCAAGTCAATAATGAATTTCTTTGTACGCATGGTGTTTTCACGCAGACGGTGTTCCATATCCTCATAATAGATTTGTACGAAGTTTTCAAAATTGATGTCTAAATTCCTCTGCTGCTGTTGCAGAAAGTCACGCTCCCACTGTTCCGCTTCCGCTTTTGTCTTAAATCCCCTCTTGTTCTTCTTGTGGCTTACGCCCTGCCAGTCCTTATAATAGAACTGGCAACGCCACATCTTTCCGTCCCTTGTCGCTGACATAAAATCTCTCCTTTCCTACATGGCTACGGTCAGACCGTAGAATTTTTCTTCAAAGTATTTTGTCGGGACTTTGCCGCAGATTGTCCGATAGCCCTTTGCTTTCAGTTCCTCATTCAGCCCCCGGATAATCTTGTAGGCATAACCCGTTGATACGCCAAGCATTTCAGCCGCTTCCTCTGCCGTTACATACATTTTCTTTCCATTCTCCATATAGTCCTGTCCTTTCCTTTTTTATTTTAGGTACACATATGTGACCTTTGTGTTTTTATTATACGGTACACTTTTGTGAACGTCAAGTATTTATTTTAATTTTTTATACACAAATGTGTCCCAATGTGATAGAATTGAACTAAGCACTAACGAAAATCACATAAATTTGGAGGTATTGGCATGACTACTGGAGAAAAGATTAAACACTTTCGGAATTTGCGTGGCATATCACAGGAAACGCTTGGTCAGCTTTCCGACATCAATTCCGCCACTATAAAAAAATATGAGTATGGCATACGCAATCCCAAGCCCGACCAACTGCTGAAAATTGCAAATGCTTTGGGTATCAGTATCAATGTTTTCATGGATTTTGATATAGAAACAGTGTCAGATGTATTGTCTTTAATTTTGAAAATGGACGAACAATTAGATATGAACTTTGAAGCAGAGAGATACGAGGACGGAAGTTTCAATCCCGCTACAATCAAAATATCCTTTCAGAACTCCCTGCTCAATCATAAGTTGGGCGTATACATGAAAGCAAGGGAATTGCAGGAGAACCTTTTGAATGATACGGAACGCTTCTCGTCAGAGGAAGAACACCAACGGGCGATTGAAGCACTCTCAAAGGATTTGGACGCTGTTAAGCAGAGTATTCTTGACGACAGCAAGATTGTTAAAAAGGGCGTTAGGGGTATATCCGTAAAAATATATCCCGAAAATGAATGAGAAAAATTTTTAGATAAAAGTATTGACTTCCACGTAACGTGATACTGTATTCTTTTCTCATAGGAGCAGAATAGAAATAAGCCGGCAATCTCTGTCTTGCTTCTTCACAAATTTAAGGAGCTGATAAGAATGCGAACCATAAGCCAAGTTGCAGAATTAACAGGCATAAGCACCCGAACATTACAATATTATGACGAGATTGAATTGCTAAAGCCAAGTGAATTGACCGAATCTGGCTATCGCCTATATGATGATGAAGCCTTGCAAAAGCTACAACAAATCCTGTTTTTTAAGGAATTGGGATTTAAGCTGAAAGAGATTAAAGAAATTCTGCAAAAACCCGACTTTGACAAAATCAAGGCTTTCAAAAGACAAAAAGAACTGCTTCTGCTGAAGCGCAATCGGACAGACAGACTTATACAGCTTCTTAGCCGCTTAGAGAAAGGAGAACAATGTATGAGTTTTAAGGAATTTGACCTGTCTGATTACATTAGCGCATTAGAGGATTTTAAAAATAACAGCGCTGATGATGTTATCAAACATTGGGGAAGTATTGAAAATTTCAATTTGTTTATTCAGAAAATCAAAGATGATGAAGCAGAGGTAACTAAACTTGCCATTCAACAATTCGGCAGTATTGAAAAGTACACCGAAGCCATGAAACATAATTTAGAGCATTTCTCTGAACTCATGGAAACACAATTAACAGAAGAAGCGAAAGAAATTGGAAAGCAATCTGATATGCTGTATGGCAGACTAACCGCTGATTTGTCAGAAGATGTTTCTTCTCCTAAAATACAATCCATTGTAGATGAACTGTTGCAGCTTATACAGAAAAACAGCATCAGCGTATCTCTCGATAAGCCCTATATCAATGTCCTTATCGACACATATTCAAACGATTATATCAAAAGCATGACTGACAGCAAATATGGAGAAGAGGCTTCTGATTATATCGTAAAAGCGTTCCGTTATTACTCGGAGAATAACGCTTCCGAAAACAATTAGAGCCATTTTAGAGCCAACAGGCATAAAGCAATCTCGGAAACGCCCATTTTATCAGCATTTCCGAGATTTTATCCGTTATTCGAACTCGGCAAGTTTACTTTATATCTTAAACTATTTTGTTTAATTTTCATTGTAAAGATGCCGATATTTTACTTCAATTACACAATTTATTTTGGCTTGCTAATTTTCTGTTGCCAAATTGTTGCCATATACTCATTATATCAAAGTCCGAAAATAAAGCAACTTTTTTCGTTAGAAAATCAAAAAGACAAACCGAAATTTTGCAGCGCCTATACCATTGAAATGATTGTCATAATAACGTCTGTTCCATTTCCTAATAAATTCCCTATAAAATGGGCTGTCATTGGTACATATATATTTTTAGTCTTTATGTATGAAATACTTAAAGGCAGTGCCCATATCATAGTTAAAAATATTCCCCATATCGTCAATGAATGTTCTACAGCATACAAGAACATACTTAGTAAGGTTGTGCATAGGAGTATTCTTTTATTCTGAAAAGAAATAATATTTTTTCTATAAAATATTTCTTCCGTAATTGCAGGTAATATTATTGTAGATATTGCAAATATTGTTAATGTCAACCAACTGTTTCTTCTTAGCGCAATCGTTCCTGTATTGTAATTCGGAAATAAATTTTCTAAAATTATTGTTATTATAAATGCGATAACAAAAAATAATGCAGTAATAATTACTTGTTTCCAAAATCTTTTACCGCTTTTTATGCTACTCAACCATTCTTTCAACGAGAAATCTTTCTTTATACAGAAGTATATCAGCAATAGCAGATAAAATATGAAATTGGTATAAATAAAATACTCCTTTGGAAATATAAAGCAGGATAAAATGAATGCACCCTCTATTATGAGTGGTATAATATTTTTTCTCATATATTCTCCCATATACTTACCACCTTTCAACCGTTAAAGCCCGATTGTAATTTGATGATTTTTAAGGGAAACATTAGCTGTTATATTTGTTTATTAAAATCTCCGCTAACCCTTGAAAACACTAAGTTTATCGCAGGTGAACTTTCCCTTAAAGTTTCCCTTGTGTTATATCTTCCCACAGGGCATTACGAACCCTGATAAGGGAAAAAATGAGGGCACAAGATGTCCGATGGACATCTGCTCTGTGCCGACCGAAGCGGAGCGGAGACAACAGAATCACATAAAACATTATAACACAAAGCATATGGGAATTGTGAACTGATTGAAATGCTTTCAAAAAAACAATGAAAAGAGGACAGATAAAAAATGAATATCATTTATGCCACATACAATATCCACCATAACAGTATTGACATATATACCTATGCAGGCTACTTTTTACGGATAGACTGCCACAAAGCAGAAGAAGATTTGAAAACTACTCCCTGCTCTGAATGTGCCTTAAATGCTTTGGCAATAGATGAACCGCTTAAATACGCAAGATTGTATCTTGAAGGAAATATGCAAATGTGGGTGGATGCGGAAGACAGTTTTGAACTGTGTTAATTTTAATTCCCCGAATTCGGGGGAATTAAATCACTTCAAAATCTTTGTAGTCTGTTCTTCCAAAATTAACATCTGATGTATTACAATTTTATTGAGTTTTATTAAGCGTTCTTTCTGGTTCAGCCCATCTTCAATCAGGACTGCATTGATGTTTTCCATATTTGACAGGCATATCAATTCATTTATACTCGCATAATCCCTGATATTGCCTTTTTTATCCGGGTTATCTTGCCATTGTCTAGCTGTCATACCAAATAATGCCATATTCAGCACATCAGCTTCAGATGCGTAAATAACAGAGATTTGCTGTGGTGTAAGTTCCGACGGAATAAGATTAACCTTAATGGCATCTGTATGTATTCGGTAGTTAATTTTTGCCAATTCTCTCTTAGCACTCCATCCAAATAAGGCCTGTTCTTCTTTCTTTAGCCACTCAAATTCCTTGATAAGATATAATTTGAATTGCGGAGATACCCAGCTTGCAAACTCAAACGCAATATCTTTATATGCGTATGTACCACCATAAGCAAATGCTCTCGCAATTCCTATCGCCCCCATTGCATCCAATCGATCTGCATCATGCAGCTACCATCACTATGTATTCGTCACATTTTTCTATCTTTGCAATTTTCTCCGCATTATTTAAGACTCTCACGCTATGCCAATAATCATGTCCTGAACAATCATTTGCGAACAATTCCTTTATTTTTTGTTTAAGCATATATCGAGTCTGTTCATATACATACCTTAGATTATCCATTTTTTCAAATAAGCGGCTACGCCATCATCCTCGTTTGAAAGTGTGATATCATCGGCAATATCTTTGACCTCTTGTACTGCATTTCCCATTGCCACGCCGATACCGCATATCTTTAACATACCTATATCTGCATAATCATCCCCAAAAGCAACAATTTCCGCTACCTCTGCATGGTACGCTTCACATATTGCCAATATTGCTTTTTCCTTTGTAATTCCGCTTTTCGTAAACTTATACCAATCGCCATCCGAAAAATGCTGGCTGTCAAGTCCTGAAAAATGTTCACATAATCTTTGCGCCAAGCCGGGCTGGTGTATTTCAACACATATCTTCAAAGCTTCATGGTTAAAATCTGTAAAGTCCGTATATATGCTGTCTCCCCAGCTTTGGTCCTGCTCTTTTGGATTCGTTTTATAATTCCAATAATGTGCGTCTAATGTATCAACCGTAATTTCGCAATCCATACCGCATATTTTTCTTGCTGATTCAATAAAGCCCTTTGTCTCTGTTACTGAAAAAGAAGAAGAAATGATAATTTTTCCGTTTACCCGTACCAATGCCCCACCGCTGGAAATAAGAATATCCGGCTTCAGTTCTCTTAAAAAGCTCAAACAATTTTGTTCGCCCCTTGATGTTGAAATACCGATTATATACCCGCATTCTTTACATTTGGATAATATTTCCAGCGTATATTCAGATAAAGTTTTATCATTTCTTAACAAAGTGCCATCTAAATCAAAAAGTAATATTTGAGGTTTTTCCATGATATATTCCTCCAAAAGCCAAGCTCTTTTAAATATGTGCCATGAATCCATGATAGCACATTCTTTTTTATTTATCATCAAAATGTTTTAAGTACAGCAAAAACCGAAAGTCTATCTCGCAAATGCTGATTTATTGCGGTATTCTCTTCAAGGTTCTTCCTGATATGCTTTCATCATTGCATTTGCCAATTCTTCAAAATCATCTATGGAAATAATCTTATAGTACACTTTTCTTCTCACTTCATTTTGCCAAACTTCAGTTTTCCATTCCCTTCAAACGCCCTAGCAAAAATAGAATTTATCCATTTGTAAATTCCTTGTCAAAAGCTCTAACTGTCTTACGATTCCGTTCATCGTCATAAATATCCGACTCAAAATATCTTCCTCCGCAAACCTCCTGCAAATATCCTTCCTTTAGTTCCATAGCCATAAATGCCGGATAATTGTACCCCTCTGCATCTGCTATTCCATAAACTTCCGCTTCCTTGAATCCAAACCGGGGATAATACTCCGGTCTTCCAAAAAACAGGATTGCGCCATAATCAAGCCTTTTCGCCCGTCCTATCATGGCATGAATCAGTTTCCCACCAATGCCTATCCGCTGATATTCGGGTAATACACTCAATGGTCCAAAGTTCAGAACGGGAAGAGACAGGTTCTCTTTTTTCACAACCGCATTACTACAAATAATATGTCCGACAATCGTCCCATCTTCCAGTTCCGCAACTAAACTGAGTGCCATAATCCCATCTCGGTGCCGCAATTCATGAACTATCCAATGCTCATAAGGACAGCCAATCTGTCCCCGATTGATTCTGTCAGGATACCCGAAGGCGGCTCTTGTTAGTTCCTCTACCCTTCGATAATCTTTTTCTTTTTCCAGTCTAACATTTATCTCCATGCAATCCTCCAAAGCCCGATTTGCCATTCTTAACAATATTAACAGTATACCACGTCACTTTATATAAGTCCACAGTTTCCGCAATCAAAATGCGGAGCAGTTTCAGTTTTCCCACTCCGCACAGATTTACACATATATCATCTCTCTTAGCACTACCTCCTCCGCAGCACTCCTCACATTACTCATAAGTCCAACCCACTTCATTTGCTCTGTAGCTTTTAATTCTTCTGTAATCCCTGCCCCCGCTTTCATCTGTTCTACAATCTTTTCCACTCTTGCATGGCACTCCTCGTCTACCTCATGCAGATGTTCATTCAATTTGCCATCCAGCAACAGATGGAGATATTCTGCTCTATGATTTACTTTTAAATATTCCCACCGCATAAGTCCATATTTTCCTATATTGTAGTGTGTTCCCTCTGGCAACCCCAAATCAGGATAATACAAATCATGCTCTCCCAATCGGTACACAATACCATTTTCCACAATAACTTCTGCTAATTCTTTACTCATAATCTTCCTCCATTCTTATGTACGGATAAAGAAAGATAATTCTTTTCCTTTATCCGTTTCTGTTACCCATACTACAACTACCTGCTCCTGTTACTAAAACCAATACTCTCTGAAAATCTTTGCACCTTCTCGCCAACAGACTCCAGAAAACGCTCCAGCATATTCAATCCATTAATGGTAAACTGTTTCATGAAATCGTATGCCTTCTGCAACTTCTCCTTCAGCGTTCTGTTTTCGTCTTTCAATATCATATTTTCCCGCTTTAACCTAAGCATATCATCAAACATAGCCGTTCCCCTTTCGCTTGGCTCAACCCTGCGGTACTTCTCATACTGTTGCATTGCCTCCTCTTTCACAAAATCTGTTTGTTTCTGCATATCTTCAAAATCATTCACAGCCTCTTGTATTTGTATTTTCACAATATCCAGCTTTATCTCCTCTGCCTGTACTTCCTCCGTTTTATCAGCTTTTCTCTGTTCCAATTCTTTTATCTGCCCCTCAAGGGACTTTGCTTTTTCCTCAAACATACTGCTCTTTTCGGCATATTTCTCATAGGATTTCTTCTTATCCTCATACCATGAATGATACAGTTCATACCGTTCTTTTGTATCTTTCTCAAGGCTCTTATAAAACTCATAAGAATCCTGCATCCTGTCCTTATCTGTCTGTACTTTCTCCCAATTTTCTTTCGCCCGCTCCGTCTCCTACCGAATTTTCTCTGCCTTTGCCTCATTTTCCTCCAAAATCTGCTCTTGGGACTGCAATGCCTCCTCATTGACCTCCATCAGAAAGCTCTGGCTCGCTATCTTGTCTTTCTGCCCGGAAATCTCCTGCTCCAGTTCTTTTACCTCTGCCTTCCGCATTTTCTTCTCATAATCGTAAACCGACAAATGCTTTTCATGCGTCCCCTTTTGAAGCCATTCCATCTTATAATGTTCCATAATCTCCGCAAGACACTGTTTTTCGCTCTCCACCCAGCGTTTCCACTCGGTATCAAACCGCCCTGCTCCCACAAATCCCTGTGCCTTCAATGCACCTTTTAAGGACACCTTTGTTTCCAGCCCACGCTTATTTCCGGTTGAAAACGGCACATAATCAATATGCAGATGCGGTGTTTCCTCATCCAAGTGCATGACCGCATTAAATACCCGAAGATTGGGATTTCTCTCTTGAAATCCGTTCATATAATCTTCCAATGCCAGTTGGGCATAAACACTTTCCACCATGCCACAGTTTGTATCATCCCTGTTGCCAATCTGGACAATCAGCTCATGGAACAGTTTTTCCTGCCTGCTGGTGCGTATTTTTTCATAGTAATTGTCAATCCTGCGGTCTGCCCTAGTCTGCTTTGCATTATAAGTTTCCAGTGCCTCATCAAAGAGTGTATGGTAGACCTTTTTGATACTTTCTTTCATATAGACTTTATTACCTTTGCTACGCTCACTGTCTACATTCTTTGCAATAAACGTCCGATTATTATGATTTAAGGAACCCTTTCCCACCATCATCGAAATCGTTCTCTCCATATATACTGCCCCTTCTTTCTGTCTTTATCTGTAAATGCCCATACTAAAATTCCTCTACTCATTGTTCTAAAATCTCCTTTTTAAATTTGTTTGACATACTGTGAAACAAACTTCTTTCATGTCATACACTTTGTAATATATCTGCCCGACACCAATTTTGACGGGCAAATCTTCCCTTGCTTTGTTTTACAAACTGTACTACACTGTCTTACATAAAAATCTGCCCACAGCAGACCATATTCCTGCCAAAGACGAGCCGACAGGCGAAGTCTGAGGCGGAATATGTTTTGTTACTTTTGTCAAAAGTAACGTAAAAGCACTTTTGACGCTCCGCATCAAAAGCTGCCAAGCCCGCAAGCGGGTTTTGCGTCCTGCCGAAGGCTTATACTTCCGCATCCAGCCGATGGAATATTTGTCGTACAACCCCAAATATTCCACGCTGTCTGCTCGGCATACATACCTAAAATCATCTGCAACTATCTACTCTCCAAAAGCCTGTTTCTCTTTTTTCATATCCTCGCCTGCACATATTCCAGATTGCCATAGTAAGGGGTATCTGCCAGATACCATTTCTGTTCCGCTGACATCTCCATTCTGGTTGCCACCCATTTGCCATCCACCATAACTTCCAGACACTCCCCACAATGAAATCCCATATCTTCCCACAGGTCTGACACCAGCAGACCATAACGTCCGTTTTCACTGTTATAGCCCAATCTTCCTACCATCATAATCAACCTCTCCTTCACTATCTGTGACGGTTGCGTCGATTGTGACGGTATTTTCGCTATCGGCACCGATATATAAAATACCGTCGCAACCGTCACTTATCGTCACGCTTTCTGTTCCAATGCCAGCTTAATCATCCGGGAACGGTGTTCCCTTGTGCTTTCATAGCGGATGCCATAATCCACAAACAGTCTCTCTATGCTGACATTCAGTTTCCTCGTTAATACATTAGGCTGCATATCCAGTTTCGGTATCTGCTGCAGCAATTCTGTGGCTGTCCCAGTCCATTCCTTCTGCTGTTCCATAAATTCAGCAATCAATACAAGTACCGGATCCTCAGGCTCTTTCCAAAGTTCCGTTTCCGCTTTGACAAGCTCCCACTGGCACAATTCCCGGTTAAAATCCAGTAAGAGCCTCTGCTCCTGCTGGTCTCGCCCTGCCACTTCTAAAAATGCCCTGTTGCCTGTCCTCTTTTCCTTCTGCATGACGAATGCCCCATCGGCAGCCCCAACATAAGTGCGAACTTAAGAAAAAAATATACAAAACAAGGCTTTTAGATGCCTTCA
>CAQGLR010000042.1 GCA_948794795.1 uncultured Lachnospiraceae bacterium
GCAGGAAATAGAGCATATACTTCTTGATATTGGAAGCACAAACAGCAAAATAGATTCTGAAAGAGCACTTGTAGCATTTGCCCAGATACAGAAGGAGGTAGGCATTTTATGAAAGTAGGTTATAAATACGCAAGCCCTTCCCGGTGTACACAGGTTAACAACCAGGCAACTTTAGGGCTGAGCCCCGACTTATCCCGTGATGAAAAAGTTTCTTTCTGTGGGAAATTAAACCATCCTTTGTTGTTCCGTGATGCCATGCTTATGTTAAGGGAAATTGTTATTTCTGATGCAGGAAAAAAGCAAAAAGAAAGAACAGATTATTTTACATGGCTTAATGAAGAGATTGAACGGCGTGTAAAAGCACACAAAGAGTACATGCCACATGTAAGGGAAAATTTACAGAAGCAAATGGATTCTTGTGATTCTGAGCTTTCCAGCAAAAAAAATGAAATAAACCAGTTATTAAATATACAAAGGAATTTAAAAAAGCAAATTGACCAGTATGATGCATGGAGGGACTATTATAAAATTGAACGGGACTTTTGGAAGTTTATAAAGGACAGGGATTACGATTTATGGTTTGTATTAGACCCTGTAATTACCGTACATAAAGACCAGGTTTCATTTGAAGCATTTTCAGTTGATGAGTCAATTTATGGCTGCCTGTCTGTATCTATGGATGAATTTGATTTATTGCAGGCACCACAACTTGGAACAACAAATATTGACTTTTCTGCCAAATTAGAAAAAGAAATGCAAAGATTCCGAAGCTATACAGATGTTACATTATCTGTTAATCCAGAAGGTTTTACGATAGACAATGATATTGTGCCAGAGTATATAGAGAAGAAAATTGACCTGCCTGAAACTTGGATTAAAGGCTTTAACCAGGTATCTTCTGCTGCAGCATTATCTGGGACTGAACTTGCACTTTCCCCTTCTGATATGTATGATATATGTGCATTTTTAAGAAAGCATAAAGAAAAGAAAAGCCCCCGTTATATGAAATGGATTTTAGAACCTGGACAAAGAGTACAGATTGTATTTGAGCCTTTTGGAACAATCCTTACCCTGAATGCTATTTACCAGGGACACCAAAGAAGGGAAGAAAAAATCTGGGGCAGAAGGCGCTGGCTTGTAGTTGAAAAATTAATTCCATTATCAAAAGCATTTTATGTGCGTATTCTGGGATTTGGAATGCCTCAGTTTATCCGTGCTGATATGGGTACAATGCAAATGACAGTTGGCTTTTCCTCATGGTCTTCCAATGACTGGGTAAAAGGAACTGCATTTAATATTATGGCAGGATTTACAGGCGAAGGCTGTTATAAAGATATTTATAAGTTAATGAAAGATAAACGTTGTTTATCTATGGAGGAAATTTCTGCACATCTTCCAGGCCAGAAGAACGATAAAATAAAATCTGGCATAGGTATGCTGTTCCGCCGTGGTGAGGGTTATTTTGATATTATAAATGACAAAGTGCGTTTCCGTCATTTATGCAATGCCCCAATTCCAGAAGAGCTTTATGAAGTTTCCGGTATTGAAACTGATGTACAAAAATACAGCAAATTTACATTTGACAATATGAAGGTAAGATATTCGCATAAACAGGAGTTTATATTCACAACCATATACAATAGTGATTCTACTGAAATTGTTATTGACCAGGATGGCCAAATCACAAAAATAAACTGCAGCTGCAGACAATTTAAAAGAGGTGAAAGAAATCTTTCAGAACCATGTGCCCACATTCTTGCACTTTACGTTGCTTCTTATAAATTGTTAAAACTAAAAAACCTGGAATACGAAAAAGAATATAAAATCAACGATATTATGGAGATGTTATTATAATGGATACAAGAGCCGGATATAGAGAATTGGTAAATAATATGGGTAAAAAAGAATTTACTTTTCTTAAAATGCAGGAATACGGGTTTTGGCCCAGCAACCTGCCAACACCATATGAACGCCAGCAAAACGAGTCAGAACAAGACTTTGAAAACAGGAAAAAACTGTTGGATGAATTTCAAAAACTTTCTGAAAAAATATCGGATGCCTGCCATGAAAGAGAGGAAATTGAAAAAAAACTTTCTCATTTAAAGAAACAATACCAGGATACATGGGATTATGAGAAAATCCGCTCCGTTGTTGCCCAGGAAATTATGAAAGAATCCATAGCCAGACGTGCTGGAAGAAAAGCAGAGAGAGAACGTCAAAAACAGTTAAAATCTGAAGCGTGGAATAAACGCAAAGCAGAAAATATTATATTTATTGGCAAAGGATATTCAAGCCTTTTAGGAAAAAAAGAAACAAATATACAAAAACTAAAAGAAAACCATATGCCTGTAATAGAAACAGACAAGGAACTTGCCAGATTCCTGCAGATAGAATACAACACTTTACGCTATCTGGTATATCATAGGGATGTTATTACATTTGATAATTATTACCGTTTTGATATTCCGAAAAAAAGCGGCGGGACACGTCATATAGCTGCACCTAAAACACAATTAAAAGCAGCCCAGAGGCAAATATTAGAACAAATCCTGCAAAATGTAGAGATTTCTGGCCAGGCCCATGGTTTTATCAAATCAAGGTCTGTCCTTACAAGTGCAAAAACACATAACACAAGCCCTGGTTTATTGATAAATATTGATTTGGAAAACTTCTTCCCTACAATTACATTTGAACGTGTAAGAGGCTTATACCAGTCCTTTGGCTACTCTGGTTATATATCATCACTGCTTGCTATGGTTTGTACCTACTGTGAAAGAATGCCGCTTGAAATCAAAGGAGAGATAAAATATATCAAGACATCAGACAGGATATTGCCACAAGGTTCTCCAGCAAGCCCTATGATTACAAATATTATATGCAGGAACATGGATAAACGTATCAACGGTTTATGCCAGAAATATGGGATTACTTATACAAGATACGCAGATGATATGAGTTTCAGCTATACAGGTGATACAGGTAATTTTGCCATAGGAAGCTTTTTAAAAAGTATTAATACAATTATAGAAGCAGAAGGCTTTCATATGAAAAAAGAAAAAACCCATATATTAAGAAAAAACAACAGACAGTACATTACTGGCATTGTAATTAACAATGAAGAAATTGGCGTTCCTAAAAAATGGGTTAAGATATTAAAAGCTTCTATACATAATGCACAAAAATTAAAAGAGTCGGGAGGTTCTGTATCTAACCATACAATACAGGAAATTTCAGGAAAAATTGCATGGCTTAAAAGTGTAAATGCAAAAAGATACCAGAAAATTATAACACAGGGTACACAATTATTAAAAAGCCTGGTTTGATAACCAGGTAAATCTAACAGACAGATATAAATAATATAAAACCAGCATATCTATGCCATAATATAATAGCATAAATATGCTGGGATTTTTAATTTATTTAATTTACTGGTTTACCCATTTCTGTACACTTTTATATGGAACATCCGTTAAATCTTTTCCCTCTATAACTTCTGCACCCTTAGCTGCTGTTTTTATTCCATCTGTACTCCCAGAAATACCACTTCCTCCACTTGTACAGAATGTTACAACTTTTTTACCTTCCAGGTTATAGGATTCAAGGAAAGTACGGATAATCATAGGTTCTTTTCCCCACCATATTGGAAAACCTACAAATATTAAATCATATTTACGTATATTTTTCACTTTTCCACTAATTCCAGGCCTGGCATTTTCATTATTCTGTTCTTTATTAGCCCTGCAGTTTTCATTATTATAATCCAAATCTTCACTTGTATATGGTTCTGCTGCCTTAATCTGGTATAACTTGCCACCTGTTGCTTTCTTTATTTTCTTTGCTGCACTTTTTGTTGTTCCAGTTGCTGAAAAATAAACAATCAATACCTGTTTCTTCTTTGTTTTGGCTTCTGCTTTTATACTTGTATGTGGAACTACAAGCCCCGCCACAAGCATAAATACAAGAAATAAATTTATCCATAATATACATTTTCTCTTCATTATGTTTTCCCCCTTTTATTGTTTTATATAATAATCCCCCATGCTATGCCTTTTGCGTCCCAAATAGCATATCAGGACAAGCCTGCTTTAGAAAAACACTGTTCATGTTATTTTTGTTTTTGTACATTCTCTTCTGCTTTATTTACACAGGCAATAGCATTAAGGCTTCTTGGATAACCAATATATGGAAGGCACTGTGACACTACCCGGATTAAAAACTCCTTATCATTGCCAAGATTAATATTACCTGCGGCATGGGCTGTAAGCTGTGGTTCACACCCACCCTGTGCCATAAGATAACAAAAAGTAACAATTTCACGTTGTGCAAGTGACATCCCTTTTCTTGTATAATAGTCACCAAAACAATTAGCTGCCAGCCAGCGGTTTATATGCCCTGCTTTCCATGCCTCCTTCATATGTTCTCCAAAAATTTCTGACTGAAGCTGTACACCTTTTTCCAGCCTGTCATCCAATGTTGTCACCGCCTGCCCTTCCAAAGGAAGCATAATACCACATACCTGAAAAACTTCATTAGTAGCATCCAGAAATGGACGGACACGTCCAATCCCAAGATAAGCTACAGCCTGGTATACAATTTCCTTTGCCATTACTGGGTTAAATCCTCTTTCTAATGCTTCCTTAAGTACCAGCTTGTATTCTTCAATACCCTGGCATCCAGCCAATGCTGCCAATATTACCATATAACGTGTAGTTTCATCAAGCTGCTGCCCTTCCTCTTCAACTACTTCTTTATATGCGAAATAATTGAAACGTCCAATAAATTCTCCATCTGTCTTTTTTAAATCCATACAAACATAATCCCCTTTCCAATAAAACAAATGGCTGGCCACTTGCCAGGCAAGATATTATTGTTTAAAAAACATATTTTTAAAAACTTAATTAGTTTCCTGTCTGCCACACAATATAACCACTTACCCACTTTCCATTTTTTAAATACTATATCCACAAGAAATAATATAACAACAAATTATAAAACCCTTGCTGGTTACAATTAATTATAAATAAACTTTTTATAAGTATCAAATGCTTATAAAGAATATATATCCATGCTTAAAAGTTATATAACTTTACCTTCTTGCAGGTATTGGCTACTTGCCCACTTGCAAAATAACCTCACTGCCGCCCTTTCCCAGGAAATTTAATCTTTTTTCTTTATTGGATGCCTTATTACAGTCTTCCATTTTTCAGGATTTATTTTTCTTGTGTCAGACAGATAAATTTCATGGTGCAGACGTTCTTTATTAATATTATTTATATAACCTTGTTCTTCTAAGAATATATCCATCAGCGCAACGGTCCCTGGTTCATCATCAAATGGCCCGGTATGCATAATCTGGACACATAATCCTTCTTCTACCGTTAAAAACCCTGCTTTTGAACAATCTGTCTTTTTCTTTTTTGAGGCTGTTTCCACTGCCCAGTTAAAATCCTTCTGTGTAACAAAATCTGGCAGACGTATAACAGAAATCCAGTTAAAAGATTCCTTATTTCCATAATCTACTCCCTCAATACCATCCTGCCACCAGAAACTTTCTAATGGTGGTACAACATATTCAAAAAATCCTTGGATTTTATAATCTGTTTTATAACTCATTTTTAAAGTATATGCAACTGCATACAAAATACTTATTGCCTGCTGGTATTCACCACCAGGTATATTGGGATTACCTTTCCCCTGTACCGCAATATAATTTATCTTTGGGACATCTACAATTTGGGGCTTACCTGCTGGCATATAAAATTCCTTAAATTCCTTTTTAAAATCAAAAGCCATGTTATTATACCTCCATAATCTATATGTTTTACACTTATAAGCATTATACAATATAAATTACGACACCTGTATGTCATAGTTTCCCATATAAAAAAAGAATATCTTCCGCATATCCAATAATCTTATTCTTTATATGTTCTGGCTCTAATATTTTAGCATCCTTACCTTGTGATAAAACAACACCAGCCCACCATTGTCCATCTTCTACAATATCTGTTTCCACAATAGCAGAACCATCTTCAAATGTTTTAATTATTTTACCATTTAAATATTCTTTAATCCTGTATATAGCATTATTATAACAATGTAACCGGACTTTTGTATATGTACTGCTGTTTTTATAATTATTCTCACAACGTAATAATATTTCTTCTGCTGGAATATGTTTTTTTGAAAAGTTTTCACCAGTCACATTAACATTATCCATACGTACAAGTTTATATGTACTGTAATCTCCTTTCACCTTGTCATATGCAAGCATATACCAGACATACCACTTATAAATAACTGCAACTGGTTCTACAAAATGTACCTTTGCAGAACCTTTATTATTTGTATAAGAGAATTTCACAACCTTCTGGTTTAATACTGCAGACTGTAAAGACTGAAGCAATAAACTATCCCCTTCCCTTAACACAGAAAAATCTAAAACCAGTCCTGTATTACTATTGCCAGATACAGCCTTTATTTTTTCAAAAATACTACTATCCATCCAGTTTCCTGTTACAGTCTTTAACCCATACAGTGCAGTTACTATATAAGCAAAATCCTCTTTTGATACCAGCTGGTTATCCATCCTGAAATTATCTGTAATCCCATATCCGCCATTAATGCCTGTAACAGCATAAACTGGAATACCTGCCTGGCATAACGCATCAATATCCCTTTGTATAGTCCGCACGGATACTTCAAAATATTTTGCAAGTTCTGAAGCTGGGGTTTTGCCATGGTTAAGAAGGTATAATGTTAATGCATATAATCTGTCTGTCTTCATTTCCACACCTTTTTAAATTTACTATCTTGTATAATTTTTACCACTAAATTTACTTATATTATACTGTTTCTAATATAAACAAGCAAATACGCAAGCCAAATACCCCGCCGCAGGACAACGGGGCATGAAAGTATTACAAATAATTAATTCCATCACTCTGCCTTTTCAATATACCTTTTATATTTATCCAATATCTAATTCCCTAAAATATATATTTTATTCTATAGCTGGTTCTGTATGGCTTTCCAGAAAATACATTTGTTCCTGGCGGTCCATCTTGGAATCTGCTATTTCTCCATCCTTATTAGTAATAAATGTACTATTGTCATGGCTCTCTAACTGGTACCCTCCTGCTGATACATATATAATTCCTGCAAAAAAATACTTATCCAGCTCATCATTATTGCTATTCTCCTTTTTAGGATACATATAACTGGCTTTAATATAATCATAATTTTTAAAAGTATCAACAACTGGGGTTTCAATAAATGTATCATGTTTTTCCAATGCAATTTTTATATATCTGCTGCCATTTAACTTTCTTTCAGAGTAAGGCAGTCCTGATTCCTGGACAAAAGATATAGCTTCCTGGTAACTTGCATCCTGCGGGAAATCAATATATAGTTTACGTAGAATTTCCAATCCATCTGTATTTGTTATGTTTCCAGATAATGTGCCAGTTACAAATTCTGCCCCATCTTCGATTCCCTTTCCTGTAATTCTTTTAATACGTGATGAATTTTCCTGTTTAAATTTCAATGTATTTTCATCTATTATGTCAAATGTATAATGATATTTTCCATCATCTGTTTTTAATTCTAACTGTCCTTCACTCTCTGTATATTGGCCATACGCTAAATAAGAAGACATAACATCATAAGAAAACATAAAAGTATTATCACTTTCATCAATAATAATCTGTGAAATAAATTCTTCACTATCATCTTTTAGTGTATATGTCTTTGTATTATTTTGTTTATTGCTATTATATACGTTCGTTTCTACAGCATTTATAACTTGTTTTTCTTCTGTAATATCTGTTTTGCCTGTTTGTCTGGCACATCCTGCCAAAAAAACAGCTGTTATTATAAATATACTTGCCTTACCTGCTAACCTCATATATCCACCTCCATAAATAATAATTATCTAAATCCTGCCACTAATGTACTGGAACGTTACTTAGATTAATTATACCATGCCATTTGTTTTTTTTCTATATATTTTCCTTTTAAGTTTCCCCATTTTTTAGTATATAAGTTATGTGGCTCTGGCAATTCCAAATGTTTACCAACCGCAGCACGTTTTCACTTGGATGGATACGCAGTGGTGCATAAAGCCTTAAAAAACAAGGCTTAAGCACCAGCGTATCCATAACAGCTGCTTTTTGGTAAAACATTTGGAAATTGCCAGAGTAATATAGTCTTTGTGCAATTTGAAAAATGGGGAAACTCAAAATTTTCCTCTTTTGAGCAGGACAAACGTATACAAGACAGGTATACAGTATTACTATAATTCCATTTAAAACAGACAACCACTTTATAATATTATGGGTTTTAAATGTCCTACACAGCCTGGTGTTTCTTAAATCCCAGTTTTGCAAATGGAAGCATAATTAAAGTTAAAACCACATATAAAACTGCTCTTACAGAAAATATATTAAAAACAAAACTTCCAAACTGGTATGAAATATATTTACCAATTTCAGGCATAACAGCACGGTAAGGCAATAAAAACA
Organism: uncultured Lachnospiraceae bacterium; assembly: GCA_948794795.1. GTDB lineage: Bacteria > Bacillota > Clostridia > Lachnospirales > Lachnospiraceae > Butyribacter. The sequence goes on from CAQGLR010000042.1 coordinate 8,523, forward strand.
ATACCAGGTTATATACCCCTGTTGTTCCATTTGGTGTAAGGAACACTGGAATAAAAAGAACAGGCACAAGTACAGCTAATACAAGATATGAGGTTTTCATTTTTGATGACAGGAGAAGTGTAAAACTTACCATTGCAAATAATATTAAATAAATAACCCCAATGCTTATAAGCGCTGCCTGAAGAAATGTAAATGGATAAGGGATTGTTATATTAGCAATTTGTATAGGAAGTGCCCATCCATCTGTACCAAATGCTGCAAATATTATTCCATATGCCAGTACAACATGAAGAGTAAAAGCTATTATTCCAAATAAAAATGATGAAATAATTTTGGCTGTTACTAATTTCGTTTTACCATATTTCCCTGATAAAATTATAGAATCAGTACCTGCCTGGTACTCACCAGAAAATACGGGTGCAATTACAATACAGACTGCTAATATTGCAAAAATTAAAAGTTCAAAACTGCTTATAATAATTTCCCAGCTTCCATAATATCCATATTGAAATGGTGTACCTGGTTTTTCTGCCATACTGCTCCAATATTCTTTCTGGCAGGCAGATAAATTGCCAGATGGGTCATCCAATAAAGTTTTAATTTTTAATTTTACTGCCTGGTAAAAATTTGCACCATTTTTAATATCTAAATTACGGAATTTATTATAACCTAATGTCCCATCCGGGCTGTCATAAGCTTTTGAAATTGTATTAAGTAATTTTTCCCTTGGTGCAATGCTGTTCCAGTAAGCATCTCCTATTAGAAACTGTTCATTCCCGTCATATCCAATATTATCTGGGTTTTTAAAAAGCTGCTGTACCTCAAGAATTGTTTTAGTAATATATTCTTCAGACAAAGAAACAGACAAATCCTTGTACTGGTCTTTTTCATAAGCTATACCTGCTAGTCCTTTTATTACACCATTTTCATTATAAACCTGGTATTGTATAATTTGTATTCCAAATAATAATGCTGTTAAAATAAAACTGGCTGCCATAATAATAATTGTAGATTTTTTGCGCAATATTTTCAAAAATTCGTATTTAATTAACATGTAATTTTTCCTCCTTTGCTTCCTCTCCAAAATAATATAAAAACAAATCTTCTAAACCTGGCTCTACAATAACAGCACCAGGGGCTGGTGGCTCTCTGTTTACAATACGCAGACGTACCATATTATTTTCATGGTGCAGGTTTACAACAGAAAACTGCATGTTATACATGTCTGCTTTACTCTCTGGAACCAGCACTTCCCATACTTTGCCTTTTATACCACAGGTAACAGACCCCATTGGTTCCTGTAATATAATTCTGCCATTTTTCATTATTAAAATTGTATCTGCAATATAAGAAACATCAGATACAATATGTGTTGACAGAATAACAATTTTTTCTTTTGCAAAACCTGAAATAAGGTTGCGGAAACGCACCCGTTCTTTAGGGTCAAGTCCTGCAGTTGGCTCATCTAATACCAGTACAGACGGATTATCCAGCTCTGCCTGTGCAATTCCTAAGCGTTGTTTCATTCCACCAGAATATGACTTTATTTTTTTGTCTGCAATATCCTGCAGGTTAACCATATATAATAGTTCTTCTGTCCTGGATTTTGCCTTTTTTTTATCCAGTCCTTTTACTGCTGCCATATATAACATAAATTCACGTGCAGTAAAACCAGGATAAAACCGGCAATCCTGTGGCATATAACCTAAATTTGCATAGTACCGTTCCCCTAGTTCCTGTTGTGTTTTCCCATTTAGGCGGATATTACCAGAAGTGGCTTTAAGTACACCACAAACCATCCTCATAAGTGTTGTTTTTCCTGCTCCATTTGCCCCAAGCAGCCCATATACTCCAGGTACCAAATGTAGGTTTATATTATCAACAGCACACTTTTTTCCATAATGTTTACTAAGATTTTGTAATTGTAATTCCATATAAAACCTCCTGTATGTTTTTATAAAAATAAAATATTTCTTTTATACCTGACAGTATAAACTGTTAATCTTAGGCTGGGCTTTTCTGTATCTTAAGTTAACCTTAAATTTATATAACGGGAAATATATTTTAATAATTACTTTTAATAAATGTATCTGGATTAAATACTGTACAAATATATAATTTTGGAAATTTAAGGATACTTATTAAATTTGACATAACTAATGTATTAATGTTAAAATAGAATGGTTTTAAAACAAACACAGGAGTAAAGTTTCTGCAAGCAGACCTGCATTATACAGACCTGCTTGCATATTCTCCTTTTCCTTTGCAGAAATAAAATAAATAAAACAATTTAATAAGAGGGAGATAACATGAGAAAGAAATTATTTATAGTATTATTAACTTCATCAATTATTTTTTCGGGTTGTGGTGGTAAGTCTGGTACCAGTACATCCAGCACTACAGATTCTAAAACTGCTTCTTCTTTAAATACAGAAGCACCACAAGATACTTCATCATCAGATGGTTTGGATGATTTAGAATCAATTGGTGATGTTAAAGTTGAAAAGGACCTTTTTTCTGTAGAACTTAAAATACCAGCAGATTTTATGGGTGAAACTACACAGGAAGAACTGGACAAGACTGCTAAAGAACATGGATACCAGTCAATTACCCTTAATGATGATGGCAGTGCAACTTACATAATGACAAAAGCACAACATGAAGAACTTATGCAGGAAATGGTTCAAAATATAAATTCAGAACTAGAAAAAATGATTGGTTCAGAAGACTATCCTAATTTTACAGAGATAAAAGCAAATGATGATTTCACTTCATTTGAGATTAGGACAAAATCTAAAAAACTAGATTTAAACGAATCAATATCAAGCCTTGTTTTTTATACATTTGGCGGAATGTATAATATATTTAATGGCACAAAAGCAGACAATGTCCATCTTGATTATATAAACGACAAAACAGATAAAATTATTGAATCTTATGATTCAAGCAAATCCCAGTAACAGTTATATTTAACTACATAATTTTGGCAAGAGTACAAGCTCTTGCCAAATATCTTTTAATCTATACAAAACCTTTATAATTAATATAATAGTATTTTTAAATAATATAAGTTTAATCTATTGTTTAACAGGAAGTAAAACAGTAAATTCTGTACCTTGTCCAATATTGCTTTTCACAGAAATACTTCCTCCATGAAGTGTTATAACCTGTTTTGCAACTGCAAGCCCAAGACCACTGCCTTCTGGTTTTTCTTCTGTATTTGTGCCCCTGTAATACCTGTTAAATGCTTCTTCTTGTTCCTCAATACCCATCCCTCTTCCATTATCACTTACAATAACAGATACTTTACCAGATTTAGTTAAGTTTACAATAACTTTTACTTCTGTTTCTAAAGGATTATGTGTAAGGGCATTTACAATAAGATTGCTAATTGCACGGCGCAACAAACCAGTATCTGCGCAAATTATTATTTCCTCTATACTGCTTTCAAATTCTATCTTACGGTTGATAAATACAGGGTCGTTCACAATATCAATAACTATCTCCCTTATATAACGGATAAATTTTATTTCACAAGGATTATACGGCATTACACCAGATTCCAGCTGGTAAACTATTTTTAAATCATTAACCAGCTTTTCAACATGGCATGTATTTTTTAAAATAATTCCTGCATATTCCTGCACAGCTGCCATATCTTGTATATTACTGCCTGCAAGCAGTTCCGCATAACCTTTAACTGGGGAAAGAGGCGTTTTTAAATCATGTGTAATATTAGTAATCCATTCTCTCCGTGTCTTTTCTGTATCTTTCTTAACTTTATCACTACTACAGATTTCTACATACATTTTATTAAGTTCTTTATATATTCCACTAAATATACCTTTTTCTGGAAGCCTGGAATAAGAACGGAGTGTTATATTATTAATTCCCTTTGTAATCTTTCCAAGATGTCTTGTAAGCCAGAAACCATATACAAAGACAAATATTATAACTAAAGCTGCTGATAAACATATACCCATATGGAAAACAGGAAAAAGACGCCCAGCATTTTTTCCATTATAATACAACATATATTTTCCTATATCATAAGGAAAACCAACCAGATAACTCCAGGTCTTGCCAGAATCTTCAAAACAGCTGGTAAAAACTGTGTTGCCATTTCTGTAGTCACTTGTAACCAGTTTTATCAGTTCTGATGCAGAATAACTTATAGGAAATCCAGCAGGTTTATTATGGGAAAATATTTCTTTTCCTGTTTCATCAATAACCTGTATCCATAACCCATACTCATCTAACCGTTCCAGTGCTATATCTTCTATCTTAAGGTTTCCGTTATTATTTTCCATCCACACTGAGAAATTATTTGTAAATCTATCAGGCCAGTAAGCTAAACTTATGCCATCTGGCTCAGGTATGCCAAAAATATAATAAAATAAACAAATAGCAGAAACTATTACTATAAAACCTAAAACTGCCACAAAAATAAATATTCTTAGAAATGGATTAACATTAGTTTTATTTTTCATATGGGTCTTCCAGTTTATAGCCTAAACCTTTCATTGTAATAATATATCCTGGGGCGGCTGGGTTGTCTTCTATTTTCTCACGTAAATGGCGTATATGCACCATTATTGTATTATCACAACCAGAACTTTCTTCGCCCCATATTGCTTCATATAACCGTTCACGGCTTATTACACGTCCCTTATTTTCTGCCAGGTATTGTAGTATTTCAAACTCCTTTGCAGTTAATTCTACAGGTATATTCCTTTTTGTTACCATACAGCCTTCTGGGTCAATCACAAGTCCGCCAATTTTAAAATTCTTTGATGGGTTTTGTTTATATCCGGCACGGCGTAACTGCGCTTTTACCCTGTAAGCTACTTCTTTAGGGCTGAATGGTTTTGTTACATAATCGTCTCCTCCAACAGCAAGACCAAGTATCTTATCAAGCTCATCATTTTTGGAGGAAAGGAATAAAACTGGACAAAGAGAAAATTCACGTATTTGTTTACAAACTTTATATCCGTCAATGTCTGGAAGCATAACATCCAGAATAATAATATCAGGCTTAGTTTCTTTACAGGCTTTCACAGCAGAAAACCCGTTACTAATTTTAATAATATTATAATATCCTTCTATATTTAAAGCCTTTTCAATTAAGTCTAAAATATCTGGTTCATCATCAACAATCATAATTCTGTATTCATCCACAAATTTACATCTCCATTTTGTCCTATATATTTATAGCAAGTCCCATAACTATATACCAGCCATGCATTATGATGCCTGCTGTTTCTTTAACAGCTCAAAAAATTCTTCTTCTGGCATAGGCTTCGCATAATAATATCCTTGTACCTGGTCACATCCAATACTTTGCAAAAGCTCTATCTGGTCTTTAGTTTCTACACCCTCTGCAAGAAGCCCAAGGTCAAGTTTATCTGCCATTGAAACTACTTGTTCCAGTATAAGCCTTCCCTTACCTGAAACCATCATATTCTCCATAAACTTCTTGTCAAGTTTTATAACATCAAATGGAGTTTCAAGAAGTATATTTAATGAAGAATAACCGCTTCCAAAATCATCCATAAGCAATGTAAAGCCCTCTTCTTTTAACTGTAAGGCTTTTAAGCTTACCTGCTGGTCATCTGCAGTTTCTGTTATTTCAAGTTCAAGCAGGTTTTTAGGTATATTATTATTCTTTATCATATCTGAAAGTACATGTATACATTCATCATCCCTCAGGTGTACCCTTGATACATTTACTGAAACTGGACATGTCATAATCCCAGCATCTTCACATTTCCTAATAAACCGGCATGCCTCAGCCCATATGTAGTAATCAACTTTCCTGATAAACCCGTTTTCCTCAATAATTGGAATAAACTGGTCTGGGAAAATCATGCCACGTTCAGGATGGCGCCATCTTACAAGGGCCTCAGCCCCTATAATTTCATTTTTGGCAATACTGTATTTAGGCTGGAGATACATCATAAACTGTCTCTCTGAAATTGCTGCCTGCATATTTTCTTCAATAAACTTTCTGTTATATAAAGACTCCTTAAATTGTTCTTTATAAAATAAAATATTAGCCAGTATATTATTCTTGGCAGCTTTCCTTGCCATAGCCGCCCTGTCCTCCATCTGGCGCAGTTCCATCCTCTTATCTTCTACTGTATATACACCATAGGACAGCTGCAGTTTTACATCCTTAAAATTACTTATCTTCTGGTCAAGATTTTGTATAAAGCTTATAAGCCATTCTTCACTGTCATATTCTGTCACTATCATAAATACATCACTTCTAAGGTTTACAAAATATTGTTCATCACTACAATGGATGCCCAGCTGTTTTTTAATGAAATCTAAAATTTCATCACCAAATTTTTCACCGTATAAATCATTTACAATTTTAAATTTACGTATATCAAACTGTATAAAAGCAACTTCTTTTGTAGCAGATAGTAAAAGATTGTTGACATTTCTCCTGAAACGGCGCAGCTTGCTTACACTTTTAATAATGCTTTGCATTTCATTATTCTCTGGTATATCTTCTAAATCTATGCTGCTCTCTGTTATATCCTTAAGATAAGAAGAAAGCATTTCTTCTAATATTTCAATACTTATATTAAGTGCATTCGGACATTTTTTTAAAATAAGCCCTTCTTTGCGTATAGCTGCCATTCCGTCTGGCATTGAAATATCCTGTCCTAAAATATCCCGGCAATTAGTCATACCACCCATGCCTTCTGTAAAACGTTTTATAAATTCATCTGTCTTTTTATTGCCATATATCTCTAATTCCCTGTCCTGTGAATCATAAAAACCCATTGCCATGCCAAGTACAAGAAGTGATGCTGTAATACAGCCACATATCCCTCCCTGGCGCATTCCTCCGCCAAAGCATGTACTTATTTTAAATGCAGTTTTTAAATCTAATCCAAAATCGTCTGCAAATGCTCCAAATAATGCCTGTGAACAATGGTACTGCTGCTGCAGAAGGTGCTCCGCTTTTTCCCTATGTGTCATATTATACCTCATTTCTATAGCTGGCAGTGCCAGCTTTTATTTACCAGAAATGGCACCGCCCATAAGCAGTACCCATTCTGGTCTTATATATTAACGGCCTCTTTTAAATAATATTTTATCATACATGTAAACGGTTGTGAAGCAAAACAAACCTTGTATACATTATTCAAATAACCCCACAATTTCTTCTTTTGTAAGCTGGTTTACAAATATTTCTTCTGCCTCTATAACAGAATCTGATAAAAGTTTCTTTCTCTTCTGGAGTTCATATATTTTTTCTTCAATAGAATCTTTCATAACATACTTAATTATATTTACTTTCTTTTTCTGGCCTATCCTGTATGCCCTGTCCGTTGCCTGGTTTTCTACTGCTGGGTTCCACCATGGGTCAAAGTGTATAACTGTATCAGCCCCTGTAAGGTTCAGCCCTGTCCCGCCTGCTTTAAGCGATATAAGAAACAATTTTACACTTCCCTGGTTAAATTCCTCAACATATCTCTTCCTGTCTATAGCTTTTGTTGCGCCAGATAAATAAAAGAAAGGTATCTGGTTGTCCTCCAGAGTATCTGCTATTATTGACAACATTGAAGTAAACTGTGAAAATATTATTACACTGTGGCCTGCATCAAGCAGACCTGGAAGCTGTTCCATAAGCAGTTCCATCTTGCCGCTGCCGCCTGTATAATTATCAATAAATACTGATGGATGGCAGCATATCTGCCGTAACCTTGTAAGTGCTGCAAGTACCTGCATCCTGCCTTTTCCACTGTCTAAACTGCTGCCATCCCTGATTCCTGGCTGTACACGTAAAAGATATGACAAATATATTTTACGTTGTTTTGATGTCATTTCTGGCATTATTTTTGTTTCTATTTTATCAGGCAAATCTTTTAATACATCTTTTTTCATCCTTCTTAATATAAAAGGCTGTATTTTAAAACGCAGCTCTTCACGTCTTTCTTCATTATTCCCATTAAGCACTGGTTTCTCATAATATTCTGAAAAATGTGGATATCTGCCAAGATACCCTGGCATTACAAAATCAAATATTGACCATAATTCTGCAAGCCTGTTTTCAATGGGGGTGCCTGTAAGGGCGAATTTATGTTTCGCTTTTATACATTTCACTGCTTTCGCACCAAGTGAAGCTGGATTTTTAATAAACTGTGCTTCATCTATAAACATATTGTCAAATTTTATATCTTTGTAAAAATCCACATCTTTACGTATAACAGGATAAGTTGTTATCCATACCTCATACTCTTCCATATGGCAGCTTAGTATATTTTTTCTTTCTTCTGGAGTTCCTGCTACTATACATGTCTTTACAGATGGTGCAAATTTCATAAACTCCTCCTGCCAGTTATATGAAAGTGAAGCTGGACATACTATAAGAGACCTGGATGCCCTGTCTGAACATATATATATTATTGCCTGTAATGTCTTTCCAAGTCCCATATCGTCTGCAAGTATACCTCCCATCCCATACATTGCAAGAGTTTTAAGCCACTGGTATCCAGTCTTCTGGTAATCCCTGGGTGTTGCATTTATAATGTCTGGCACTTCCCACACTGTATTTCCTGGATGGCTAATATCATTAATAAGTTTTAAATATATTTCATCTTTTTTTATATTACTGCTGTCTGGCAGAAGCTTGTCAATATATACAGCTGATGCACTGTTAAACTGTAAAATGCCATTGCCTGCTTTACTTCCATTCTCAATAAGCCTGCCAAGAGTGCCTGCCATAATACTATTATCTAAAAGGTTAATAAATGTCCCGTCTTTCAGGCGGTAATACTTTTTCTTAAGCTTTACTGCATTAAAAAAAGCGTCAGTTTCTTCTTTAGGTATATGTGAATAACCAATGTTTACTTCAAGCAGGTTTATATCTGTATTAATTCTTATATTTGCAGACATCTTTCCAGGTTTCTTTACAGACACCTTTTTATATTCTTTTGAATAAAATACCTCAAAATTTTCTGAAAGCTGCCTGGCTTTATATGCCATTAATTTAAATATCTGTTCTTCATTACCAAGGAAAAAGCTTCCAGCACCAGCTTTAAACCCTGCTGCTTTTAACATTCCTGTAAGGCGTTCTTCCTCTTTCCAGTCACGCACAATTATAAAACTTCCTGATGGTACATTTTCAAGTGGGTTTATCTCATATGCACCATATATAAACTTAACTGTTGCAATTATAATATACCCGCTTTTATTCCTGCCTATATCCAGGTAAAGCCTTGGCACAAGCTTTTCTATAATATAATTGTCCGTTATTTCCTGTGGGATATCTGCTTTTATATATTTTTTAATAACTGGCAGCACTTCCTCAATAAAGCCGTCTTTATTGGTACCCCTGAACTTTATATTCTTGTCTGTACTATTAAATATTGAAGCATAGAATGGCAGCAGTTTTCCAATAAATTGTTTGTCTGGCAGGTAAACTGAGCCATTGTAATAAATAATTGAACCATCTTCACAAAGTGACACTACTTTACTGCCAGCATTACCAACTTCAAGTACATTATCTTTTAAACTTATGGAAAGTGAAAGCTCTGGATTGCCACGTGTTATCCTTATATCTGCATAGTCATTGCCAAGATATTTAAGCTGGCAGCTGAGCCCTTCTGCAAAATAAAGCAGCTTACACAGTATGCTTTGTGGCACTACAATCTCATGCTGGCTGAAAATCCCATGTAAATTCCGCTGTCCATACATCTTATGTATTTCATATATTTCTGTAAGATATTTAAGCAGACCGGCTGACTGGCTGTCAAACTCACACTCACCTGGTATATACTTGAACTGGCTTCCAAGTTCTATACGCCTTTCTTCACAGTAATATTCTATAAATTTTTTTATATTGGGCACCATATACATCCTTGAAAAACCTGCCATAAATGAAACATAAGCCTTTGTATCCTCTTTCTTCATAAATGAGGGTATATTTACCATTATTTCCATATGGCAGTATTCTGGTATCTGGTCCTGGTATTCCCTTTTCCTGAAATATTCAATAACATGGTATGCTGCTTTATCTTCACTATTAAGGGTTTCCCTGGCTTTTTCCCTCTGCTGGTAATCTGAAATAAAAAGAAGCATTGCAACAACGTGTTTGCATGCCCCATTATACTTTAAATATGCAGGACAGTTACATGAATATACAAGCCCTCCCTCTGCCTGTATAGTCACTATATACTGGCTGCTTCCTTTAACAATACCTTTGTACTGCCTGTTTCCTTCATTCCATGTCACATTAGATACTGTATGTGCTGCATAATACCGCATACCCCTGAAATATACTGTTTCAGAGGATGCGAGATGTTTTATTGCCTCCCGTGTGATTTTCTGCATATTATCCCATGCCTTTCTTTCCCTATTAATAATAAAGCCTGTAAGTTTCTTCCATGCTTAAAAATATATTTAAAATTCCTGGCTAATTCTTTAAAAGGTGCATTTTATCTGCAAACACAGACATCCTTCTGCCCATAGGAAACTCATAAAGTTCCTGCCTGTTTAATCCCTGCAGTTTAAGGACAAGTACAAAATATATAAACACTGCAAGGGCTACAGATGGAAGTATAGCTATATAAATCTTGTGTGTAAGCATAAATACCAGGTAATAAACACCAAATGCCATGACTCCCATTATAAATGATGCTATTAATGGCACACAGAAGCTTCTTGTAATCTCCTGTTTATATCCAAGGTATTTTTTAAGTGACCTGTTATTCAGCAGACACACAAGCATAGGATATGTTACATTGCCAGCTACAAGTGCATATACGCCTATATTAGTCCACATAAGGAGCCCCGCCACTATTCCTACATGTATAATAAGCGATATAAGGGAATGCAGGACAGGAAGCCCCATTTTATCTATGCTTTGCAATACACCATTGGTAACTGTAGACAAAGCATAGAATATTATACATGATGAACCTGTTATAAGCATCATTGCGCTTACCGTATAGTCTGCTGCTGGAAAAAGCAGCCTTATAACAGGCTCTGCAAGGACTGCAAGCCCCATTGCAGATGGAAATGCTATAATCATATTAAATTTTACTGCCATTGACACTTTTCCTTTTACACTCTCTGTATCACCTGATGCAAAGGATATTACAAGGCTTGGTATCATTGATGAAGCTATAGCTGTAGACACAGCTACAGGCACGTTTACAAGCAGTTTATATTTAGTGCTGTATATACCCTGCATTGTGCTTACCACTTTATCAGGGATTTCTTTAAGCCCCATAATTGCATTAAAAAGGGTGACATCTACAATTCCGCTTAACTGGTATACTGTCTGGCTTAAAATTATTGGTATTACAGTTATTGCTATTATTTTATATGACTGTGCTGCAGAAATAGTCCTGGAAGTTTTATCCCTGCTCTCCTGCCTGCTCATAACAGGCTTGTACATAAAGTATATAACTGAAAGGATTACCAGGGCAACAACTGCACCCATGCATGTACCTAATGTACCACCCGCTGCCCCCCATGCAGGAAGCTGGTCTGATGCACTATGTGCACGCATAAAGAAATATGCAGCAGAGACACTGACAAATGCATTTACCACTTGTTCAAATATCTGTGATACAGCTGTAGGAAGCATTGTCTTCCTGCCTTGGAAAAGCCCTCTTAAAGTACCCATAACTGCTACTATAAATATAGTCGGCGCAAGTATCCTTAATGGGATTGCCACACCACTGTACTTTGAGAAAAACTGGTTCTCAAGCCAGTCTGCCCCAAAGTAGACAAATAATGCTGCTGCACCGCCTGTAACTACAGATACAGCCATTGAATACCTGAAAAGCTTATATGCGTTTTTATACCTTCTCTGTGCGCATCTGGCAGATACCATTTTAGATACTGCCATAGGCATTCCATACGAGGATATAATAAGAAGTATATTGTAGATTTCATATGCCGCTGAATATATTCCATTGCCCTCATCACCTATTATATTGGCCATAGGTATACGGTAAATCATGCCGATTATCCTGACCATTATAGATGCTACGGCAAGGATAGTGCCCTGTTTAAGGAATCCGCCTGTGGTGCTTTCCTTTGAAGAACCCATCCTGCTGTCCCCCTTCTAATCCCTGGTTATCCCAAGTGCATTTAATATTTCATCCTGCTTACTCTCCATTACCTCCCTGTCCCCGTCTGCCATATGGTCATACCCCATAAGATGCAGCATACTATGCGCTGTAAGAAAACATACTTCCCGTTTTAATGAATGTCCATATTCATTTGCCTGTTCTTTGGCACGCTCAAGTGATATTATAATATCCCCAAGCAGAAGTTCACCACTTTCAGGGTTAAAATACATGGCAGCTGCTTCATCTTCCCCAAGAATGGAAAAATCAGCTGGGGGGCTGTAATCTGCCATAGGAAATGAAAGGACATCTGTAGGTACATCAAGGTTCCTGAAATCCCTGTTAAGCTCACGTATACCATTATCATCTGTAAATGTAACACTTACTTCGCACTGGTATGGGCACTTTTCAAGTTCTATTGCTTTCCTGATAACTTTACCTAATATTTCTTCATAGTCAAAACCAATCTCATCATCTGTTTCTTTTTCTACCAGTATTGTCATTCTGCTAACCATACCTTTCCATATCCAGAAGATTCTGCTCTTCACTAAAAGCATTATCAATATAAAATCCCATAAGTTTATTTAGCTGTCTTCTGTCCATTCCTGATTCATCAAGGTTTCCTTTTGCAATCCTGTTACTAAATATGTTTTTTACAATTTTTTCATCAGTTATCTCTTCCCTTTTGCCTTTTCTTTCAAGATATTCACTTATAGATATAATACAGTCACTTAACATTACAATAGCTTCTTCAGGGGACTTAGGCTTTTCAGAAGATGTACTGTTCTGCCTTGCCGCACTGGCAAGCACTGCTGGAAACTTATATTCCCTGGCAATCCTGTTAAATGCATCTATATCCCCTTTTCCACTATAAATCCTTCCTGCTTCATGGTAAAGCCCGCCTGTACCTGCAAGCAGCCTGTCAAACCCCATAAATGCTGCTGCTTTATATGACAGCCTTCCATTCTGTACAGAGTGGCTGTATAAGTAACTGGAATGTTCCATTATCCTCTGCATAAGTTCACTGTCTATATCAAAAAGTCCTGACAAAACCATATGTTCATATTTTTTATCAATACAGTATGTAATCCAGGCAGCTGTTAAAAGCATTATATTCCCTGCAATGCACAAACCAGCATACTCTTTATTACATGCTAATTCATAGAAGTCAAATCTGTACAAAACTAATAACAATACAGCTGTAAGTGCAGTTAATATAACCGCTGCATATACAAATAGCTTCTTTCTTTTTACTTCTGACATAATAAATGAAAGCAGTATTCCAAGGACTGCGTGGAAAATAACTTTTCTTATATTACCAGCAGCACCTGGAGATAAAACCATATACTGCAGCATAAGGAGTGCATGGCATGGCACTGCATGTCCCATACCCTCCCTTACAGCTATAACTGCTACTGCTAACATCCATATAGTGCCAGTTTGTACCACGCTTTCTAATGCCACAATTACATTAGATAACATAAAAAATATAATAAATATTCTTTTAGACAAAATATTTTCTATCATTTTGCCATTATCTTTTAAGTAATAATATACAAACACCATTATACCCACAATGGATGTTGAAATATTGGCAAAAACTTCTTTTAATGCTGCACCTGATATAATGCCACTTAAGACTGTGCCTGCCAGTACTGTTAAATAAATCCCTAGTGTGAATAATGCTTTCTCCCTGCGTTTCTTTGCCCTGTTGCTTTTATCTCCCTTTTTTCTCAAAATCCCTGCCTCCGGCCCTGTATTATCTGTTGTTTACACGCCTTTTCTTCTGCCTGTTTTCAGTTTCTTTTGCTTCCCTGGCGGCCTTTTTTCTCTGCTGGCTCTTCTCATAGTCATCATAAGCAGTTACAATCTGTTGTACAAGCGGATGCCTTACTACGTCTTTATTGGTAAGGTATGAAAATCCTATATCATTAACTTTGCCAAGCACTTCAACTGCATGTTCAAGCCCAGACTTTACATCTGCCTGAAGGTCCTTTTGTGTAAGGTCACCCGTAACTATCACTTTTGAACCAAACCCAATTCTTGTAAGGAACATTTTCATCTGTGCTGGTGTTGTATTCTGTGCTTCATCAAGTATAATAAATGAATTGTCTAATGTACGTCCCCTCATATATGCAAGTGGTGCAACTTCTATAAGTCCTTTTTCTACATTGCGCAGATAGCTGTCAGCACCCATAATCTGGTATAATGCATCATAAAGCGGCCTTAAATATGGGTCTACTTTGCTCTGTAAATCACCTGGAAGGAAGCCAAGCTTCTCCCCTGCTTCTATTGCAGGCCTTGTAAGGATAATCCTGCTGACATCATCACGTTTAAATGCATCTATTGCCATTGCCATTGCAAGATAAGTTTTCCCTGTTCCAGCAGGCCCTATGCCAAAAACTATCATCTTCTTCCTTATCAGGTCAACATACTCTTTCTGTCCTGCTGTCTTTGGTTTTACAGGTTTTCCCTGTACTGTGCGGCACACAATGTCAGAATCCAGTTCTACAAGCTCACCTTCGCGGTTCTCCACTGCCAGGGCAAGTATATAATTAACATTCTGCTCTGTAATTTCATTGCCTCTTTTAGACAGCTCCAGAAGCTGCATAAGTATGCTTTCTGCCTGTTTTACGCCTGCCTCGCCGCCTACAAGTTTAAGTGCCCCGTCCCTTGCCACCATTGTAACATTTAACGACTTTTCAATTTTCTTTATATTGATATCGAAACTGCCAAATATATTTCTCTCATGTTCCACTGGTATCTCTATTATCGTTTCCATTATTGCCATTTTGTTCTTTCCTCTTTTTATTAATTTTGCGGTAATTATCCTGTTCTTTCTGGACTTTTACATTTGAAGATGCAATATAGCTTCCGCCAGATTTTTTCACTATAAGTTCTGCACTGGTTATTTTATATCCAAGCTCTTCCTGCTCTTTTAAATAATATCCAAATCTCTCATTTAAAAGTGCTTCTGCCTCTTTAAGTGAATATTTGGCATGTGTATATTTTACTTCTGCAAAGCACTGTTTCCAGAAATATGCCGGAAACCTTAACGACAGTTCTGGTAAAATTTGTCCACCTTCACGAATTATATCACATTTTTCATAAGTTTCCAAATTATTTAAGGGATTATAGAAAAAAACATTTTTGCCAAACAGTTCAATATTGTAAATATACTTATCCCTTCCTGTATATTCTTTCCTGGAATAGTCTTCTTCAAGGATATCCTCATATTTTTTAATGCTTTCAATAACTACTTTTCCTTCTGCCCTTACCTTTCTTTTACGTATAAGTGTATCCCCGTCCCCTATAATTTTATCAATGCCTGAAACCAGCACTTTATTCTTTTTAACTTTATCCCCCGCCCTTACTTTTGCTGTACCTCTGCTTGTTACAATAGATATAACTGTGCCTCCGTCTTCTGCTATAAGGCTTGCAGGCTCTTCTTCCTCTTGTTTTTCTTTGACAAGCTGTGCTTCTTTTATTTTTATAAATATCTTGCTTCCCCTCAGTTGTGCAGAAACCCATCCTATATCTTCAAAACTGTGTCTTATATCTTCCCTTATCTGGCTGCATTCTACGTCTTTTACTGCCATGCCGCCATATACATCCTGCCCCTCAAGGTATTTTAGAAGGCTTTCTTTTGTATGGTATGACTGTCCTTCTATTGAGATTCCCCATATACGGCTTGCAAGGAACAGAAGAAGACTGAAGAATACTGCTACCCCTGCAAAAAAGCTTATCCTTTTATACATTTCACTTAGGATAAATGGAACTCCTGTACGTTCAATTACAACAGGCCTTACTTTGCATTTTCTCGCAAGTGGACGCAGTTTATAGAAGTCTTTAAGAAAAATCCTGCAGTATAATACCCCGTCACTGCTGTCACGCCGTATCATCCACAGTTCTATGCCATGGTTGCGGCAGAGATTGACAAAACGCCTGCTTCCATACCCGTTTATGCGTATTAACAGATAACCACTGAACCAGCCTGTCACTTTATGTACCATGTTTAAATCTATGCCTCCTAATGATACTCTATTGAATTTATATTACCTGTCACACACATTCCATCTTCCCTGAAATATGCAATTATAAGTTTCTCGCCAAGTATATGTATCCTGCACGTCTTTGTCTGGATTCTTATAAGACATTCTGTGTATTCAATAATATTCCTGTAATTTTCAACACAGAACCTGTGCCTGCCATATCCAGTAATTATTGGTGCTTTGGCTATTATGTCTTCTGTCATATTTAGTTTCCTCGATATCCGCTCTGCTATGGCAGGTTCGCACATCGAAGGCTTTGCAGCAGGTTTTTTGCTGTGCTTATGTACAGATGGCTTATTCCTGTCCTTTCTAAGCATCTGTTTCCCTCCCTGCCCGGTCTTTGGTTACTATATATTTACCGGTGCCAATAATATTTCCTACTAATTTATGCACGAATATACAAAATTGTTACTATATGGCATGTGTCTGGAAATTAAGCATATTACAAGTTATATGGCTCTGGCAGTTCCAAAGTTTTACTCCCAAAAAGCCATGTGCAACATGGCTTTGCACGCATTCCGCTTGGATGGGATATGCAGTGGTGCATAAAACCGCAAATACTTAATAGAAACAAAAGTTTCTATTAAGCATTGAAAACCAGATTTAAGCACCAGCGTCCCCATAACAGCTGCCTTATGGTAAAACATTTGGAACTTGCCAGAATAATATAATCTTTGTGTAAGTTTAATTTCTAGCCACATATAAGCCCTTTATTTATCTATGTTTATTGGACTAAATAATATTGTGCTTGTAACAATATATAAAATTAGCATTATAAAATAGTTTTTAATAAAAAGATTTAAATTTTTAAAAATTATAATCTAAAAACCACTTATAGAAGCAGGATTTAATACTTTTTAATTTTATTAGGTTCTCCTGTTACAGCTACACGTCCGTCCCCTCAAAAATAAATAATATAGAAATTATTGGAATTTATGAAACAGACGTGGTTACAGCTATAAAATTCCTTGCTATATTTGTAATAATTATGGTATAATTATAGTTAAATTTTTTGGCTATCTATAACAACCGTCCTATTATATTATAGAAAGGAATACAATAATTATGCATGAAAAATACAATAAAGAAATACTGGATCTTATAAGAAGCATGCAGAATATAGATTATATTAACCCAGAAGATATACCAAATATAGATTTATATATGGACCAGGTTACTACTTTTATGGATGAACACCTCAAATCTTCTAAGCGTTTTGATGATGATAAAATCCTTACTAAGACAATGATTAACAATTATACTAAGAATAACCTGCTTCCTCCTCCTGATAAGAAAAAATATACAAAAGAACATATGCTTCTTCTTATATTTATATATTATTTCAAAAATTTTCTTGCTATTAATGATATTAAAAGTGTATTAGAACCTATATCAGATAAGTTCTTCCAGGCAGATGACGGCCGTAACCTGGACAGCCTTTATAAAGAAATTGTTTCACTAGAACTGGATAATGTAGATTCACAATTAAGGGATATTATACGTAAACTTAAAAAGTCAAATGAAACATATGCAGATGTAGAAGACCCCGAAGAAAAGAATATTTTGTCAAAATTTGCATTTATATGTATGTTAAGTTTTGATGTGTGGGTAAAAAAGACGGTTATTGAAAATATAATTGATGATACCCTTGGTAAGAAAAAATAAAATATTTACATTATACTACCAGAAAATAAAAGTGTCATTATAAATAATAATTTGAGTTTCCACATTTTTTAAATTACACAAAGATTATATTACTCTGGCAGATTTCAAATGTTTTACCAGAGGCAAAATACCTGTGTATTAAAAAAATGGGGAAACCCAAAAAACAATAAGAAGTATACAAAGTTTGTATTACTCTGGCAATTACCAACAGCCCTTAGATTTCCAGATTTGAATATACAGAAATTATTTTGTATAAGGGCACTGCACAGTTTAATTCCCAGTTCCCAGGTATTCATATAACTTATCTATAGAAGTGTTAATTACGAGTTCTTCTGGGAATCCCGCTTTTTCAATTACTTTCACTGCACGTCCAAAGTTCCCGACTTCCTCTTCTATATGTGCATCACTGCTAATTATTACAGGCTGTCTATATATCTTGCACAGCCTTAACATTTCAAGGTCGTTTTTCTCTGCATCCTGCCTGAAACCATTTGGATTAAGAGAAGCATTATTTAATTCAAGAAGTACATGGTTCTCTCTGGCAGCCAGCACAAGCTTCTCCATATCAACAGGAAACCTCCCGTCATCAGGATGCCCTATTATATTTACATGTGGGTTCTTCATAGCCTTTATATATGCATTAAGGTTCTCTTGTGCTGTACCTGGTTTATAACATGGTTCATGTATGCTCGCAATTCCTATATCAAGGGCTTCTATTGCATCACCCCGCAAATCAAGCATACCATCCTTATTAAGTATATCCAGCTCTGCGCCAAACAGAAGTTTAACCCCGTACTTTTCACGTCTTAATGCACGGAAATTAAGAAAATTCATATAAGAACATGAGCCTGGCATCATAGGCGCATGGTCTGTTATACCAAGAAGCTTAAGCCCCTTGTCTGCAGCACTTCTCACCATTTCATTTATTGTATTATATGCATGTCCGCTTGCAATGGTATGTGTATGTGTATCAAGTATTAAATCCATAATCTGCCTCCTTATTTTCCTTATATGTCAAGTTCCAGCTGTGCCTCCTGCTCTGCTTCAAGTTTAAAGTCTTCAATTTTGTCAGGATTTATAACTGGCAGATCATCAAGGGATTCTATTCCAAAGTTCCTTAAAAATTCTTCTGTAGTCGCAAAAAGTATAGGCCTTCCTGGCGCATCAAGCCTTCCTGCTTCACAGACAAGGTTATATTCCACAAGTTTATTTACTGCGTGGTCTGTTTTAACACCACGTATATGTTCTATTTCTATCTTTGTAACTGGCTGTTTATATGCTATAATGGACAAAGTTTCAAGGAGCACATCTGTAAGCACATGTTTCTTTGGGACATGTGCAATTTTCACAAGTGTTTCATACATCTCCGTCTTTGTACACATCTGGTACGCACCATCAAGTTCTATTATCTGTATGCCCCTGTCTTCTCCAGAATATTTGTCCATCATATTCCTGATTACACGCCTGCATGTGTCTTCATCCTGTTCTGTAGCCACCGCTATGCGTCCAAGACCTACAGCATCACCCATAGTAAAAAGTATAGCCTCAATCCTTGCTTCCAGCTCTGAAATCGTCATACTAATCCTCCAGTATTATATGTAATCAGAATATCATCAAAAATATTTTCCTGGACTATTTCAAGCTTTCCTGCCTTCATAAGTTCAAGTATGCCCAGAAATGTTACTATAACCATAGTTTTGCTGGCATTATCCTCAAGCATTGCCCTGAAACTGAACCTTCCATGTGAAGACGCATAATCTTCAATATAAACTACCCTTTCTTCAAGGCTTATTTCTTCTTTTTTAATCTGCCCGAACTTGCTTCTTACAGGGTCTATTTTATCAATCTGCCTTTTCATTACACTATTAAAAACAATCTGTAATTTATTAAGCGTAATGCCAGATAAAAGCTCACTGGTATTAACTTCTTCCTTATATGAAGCTATTTCATCAGGCAGGCATGCTTTCCTGAATAACTGTTTTGAAGCATCAAGCTGTAAATCTTTCAGTTCAAACGCTGCATACTTAAATGTCTTATATTCAAGCAGCCTCTCCACAAGCTCTTCCCTTGGGTCTTCTTCTTCCCCGTTTTCTTTCTTTTCTTTGGGAAGAAGCATTTTGGACTTAATTTTAAGAAGAGTTGCTGCCATTACAAGAAATTCACTCATAATATCCATATCTTTGTTTTCCATCTGTGTAATAATATCCATATACTGTCCAGTAATTTCCACTATTGGTATATCAAAAATATCAATTTTATTTTTCTCTATCAAGTGCAGCAGCAGGTCAAGAGGCCCGTCAAATACATCAAGCTTTACAGGGATTCCCATAAATTATCTCCTTTACCACAATATCAGCCTGAGCAGCCTTATACTTCCATAATGGATTATATCAAACATCAGGGCAATTATAAAAACCAGCTTTATTAAAGAATCAGCTTTTATAATACTGAGATAATACTTTGCTGATATTCCAGCTATTATTAGCCCCATATCAAATGTAGATATTGGAAACATATTTGCAATAAACATGCCAGAACTTAACACTGCCATATACTGCCAGAAGAGTGAAACAATATGGGCTTTAATACCGCCTGCACTAAGCAGGCGGTCCATTCCAAGGCAGCCTGTCTTTAAAACAGCAATGCTTAAAACAAATAAAAAAATTATTACAGAAAAACCTGTAATTCCAAGTATCATATTAGTTTTCTTATCCCTTATCCTGAATAAATGTGGTTTTGAAAACGGTACAAAAGACGTTACTGAAAGCAGTATGCCTAACGGGTCAATATATCTCCATACAGCCAGTATGCTGTTATTATGGCTTGCTGGCTGTTTTTGCACTTTACGTACACAGAGATACACTATAGATTTTATAAGTTCATGTATTACCATAATAACAGATGCGGCAATAATACAAAGCAGGATTTCTAATGCAATCTCTTTCACTTGGCACCTCTAACTATTTATAATAATCAAACTGCAGCCCATACATTTTTACTGTATCACCTTCTTCTATGCCAAGTGCCTCTAATTCTTCTATAATTCCCGATTTATGGAGGAAGTTCTGGAAGAACTGGAACCCTTTCTCAGAATCAAGGTTAGTATATCCAAGCATCCTTTCAATACGTGGCCCTTCAACGACATACATATCTTCATCTGCATCATATTCTACCGTATATGGTTCATCAGGCAGTGTAATATCACTGTCTTCATACTCTTTTTCAAATACTACAGGCTCTTTGCCAGTTTCATCAAGAAGCTTTTTTACATAATATAAAAGCTCTTTTACTCCCTTACCGCTTACTGCTGATACCGGAAATACTTTTATTCCTTTTGGCTCAAATTCTTCTTTCAAAAGCTCTATAACTGTTTCTTCTTCTGTTCCATAAAATACATCTGTCTTATTAGCGGCTATGACCTGGGGTCTTTTTAAAAGCTCCCCGCTGTACTTTGCAAGTTCATTATTAATTATATTTATATCATTAAGCGGGTCCCTGCCCTCTGTTGATGCAGCATCTACCATATGGATAAATACCCTTGTACGCTCAATATGCTTTAAAAATTCATGTCCAAGGCCTGTTCCTTCTGAAGCCCCTTCTATAAGCCCAGGAATATCTGCAACAACAAACCCTGCCGCACCATCAAGGTCTACAACGCCAAGGACTGGCTGTAACGTAGTGAAATGATAGTTTGCAATCTTTGGCTTTGCATTGCTTATACGTGATAAAAATGTTGACTTGCCTACATTAGGGAAACCAATAAGCCCTACATCAGCTATTGTCTTAAGTTCAAGCGTTACATACAGCTCACGTCCAGGCTTTCCTGGCTGGGCATACTTTGGCACCTGCATTGTTGGTGTGGCATAGTGCATATTTCCTTTACCGCCCCTGCCGCCTTTCAATATAATTTCCCTTTTGCATCCATATGACATATCTGCAATTACTTTTCCAGTTTCTGCTTCCCTTATAACAGTTCCTTCTGGCACTTTTATAACAAGGTCTTCACCATCTGCCCCATGGCAGCGTTTCTTGCCGCCTGGCTCACCATCACCTGCACAATATTTCCTTTTATGGCGGAAATCACCCAGGGTATCCAGCCCAGTGTCAACTTCAAATATAAGGTCACCACCTTTGCCGCCATCGCCGCCATCTGGACCACCTGCTGCTACATACAGCTCACGCCTGAAACTTACATGCCCGTCACCGCCCTTGCCAGAACGTATATATATTTTAGCACTGTCAGCAAACATCATTCCACCTTCTTTCTGGATTACATATTATTATACAATAAAGGGGCTGTAGAAACAGCCCCTCTAAAATCTCTGTTATAATTCAGATAAAAGTCTATTTAGCTTCTACTGGAT
Organism: uncultured Lachnospiraceae bacterium; assembly: GCA_948794795.1. GTDB lineage: Bacteria > Bacillota > Clostridia > Lachnospirales > Lachnospiraceae > Butyribacter. The sequence continues at coordinate 30,702 of CAQGLR010000042.1, forward strand.
ATACAGAAGCCTGCTTCTTATCCCTGCCTTTTCTTTCAAAACGGAGTACACCATCTACTAAAGCAAACAATGTATCGTCACCACCACGGCCTACATTTACGCCAGGATGGATTTTTGTACCACGCTGCCTGTAAATAATATTACCTGCAAGCACAAACTGTCCGTCTGCCCTTTTTGCCCCTAATCTCTTTGATTTTGAGTCCCTGCCGTTCTTTGTGGAACCCATTCCTTTTTTATGGGCAAATAACTGAAGGTCCATTTTAAACATTTTATTACACCTCCTGCTTTTTCTTAATTTTAATCTTTATATATTTCTTTCCATATTCACTTTGTATAGCACTAAGTCCTAAAACAAGTGAATCAAGTAACAGTCCTGCTGATGCACTGACTGGTTTTGACGTAATATTAAATGAAACTATATCTTTCTCTTCATGTACAGCCCCATCAAATTTATCATCAGTAAACTGCTCTATTGAATTCATTGTATTAATGACAAGTGCAGATACTGCTGAACATACTATATCATTACCATATGCTGCAAATCCAGCATGTCCTTCCATACGAAAACCATAATATACATCATCCTGGTTCTGATAAACTGTAACCTTTACCATTATGCTACCTTCTGGCTAAGCATTAATCTTTTCAATCTTAACCTGTGTATAGCTCTGCCTGTGGCCATTCTTTTTATGATACCCAGTTTTTCTCTTATACCTGTAAACAATAACTTTCTTAGCACGTCCTTCTTTAACTACAGAAGCTGTTACTGTTGAACCAGACACGTCAGCACCTGCTTTCATTGTCCCATCATTTACAGCAATAACATCATCAAAAGTAACTGTTTCACCTGCCTGGGCAGCAAGCTTTTCTACGTTAATGATATCACCTTCAGATACTTTGTACTGCTTTCCACCTGTTGCAATAACTGCGTACATATCTGCACCTCCTATTTATCATTACTCGCTAGTTTTGGCGCCTGTATGGTATTATACAGGACTTAATATAACCTCACTAAGCGGCACACTAGGACAGTTTATCACTGCTTCCTTTATTTGTCAACAGTTTTTTGAATTTCCTGTTTTTAATACATAAGTATTTTGCCTCTGGCAATTCCAAAATTTTACCATCGGCAGCCGCTTCCGCTTGGATGGGATGCGCAGTGGTGCATAAAATCTGAAAAAACCAGATTTAAGCACCAGCGCCCCCAAACAGCTGCCTTATGGTAAAACATTTGGAACTTGCCAGAGTAATATAGTCTTTGTGTAATTTGAAAAATGGGAAAACTGTCCGTTCCCACAAAAATGGATAATAAAAACTATTCAAATTTATAAAATATACATGTTTGGAAATATTTCAATTAATTTTTTAAAAATATTATAAGAAACCTGCCAGCATTCCAAAACGAAATGCAGACATCATCTGTATTAATTAGATATTTCTCCTGTCTACTTGACAAGGAGCATATCACTGTACAAACTGAGCGGCTGTTCCAGCAACTTATAAGCCAGGCTAACCATCTATTATATATTTTGCTATTTTTTAAATACAACGCCGTATGTGGATTTCTTTAGCTTATGAAAAATAAAATTTTTATATCTATCATATACTTATAAATCAATAGTCCAGTTTATCCATTTAACTGTATATTTTTAAAACTAAGTAACAACCTTAAACAAATTTATATACATAATTATAAAACAGATTTTAATTACAAAATTTCTATTCTGTTTTACATTTCATTTTGTTGTACAAACTCAATAATCTTTGTATTTCCACCAGTCCTTTTAATTAACTCATCTTGTCCTATTATCTTAACAAGATTTGCAATTTTCTTCCCCAGTTCCTCTTTACTGTGATAAAATATTGTTGTATGTAAAATATTATTCAATATTAAATCCCTAAGAATATCTTTATCAGTTACATCAAGCGAATGTCCAAATATATAAAGATTATGTTTATTTAAATACTCTCTCTTTACTTGTTTTTTAATTTGTTTTTTCGAAAAAAAACCAGATATTTCCATAGCTCTTTTTTCTAATTTTATCTGCATTTCTTTATAATCTTCATGCATTATATCCAGCCAGTCTTTATATTTACATCCAGTTCCTTTAAAAATCCTTTGGTAATATTTTTTAAAAGCAATAAAATCTGTATCACTGTTCCGCTTCTTTTTTGAAAGATATTCGTCTATACCAAGAACCATATTATTTGTTTCTATTGTATTTTTTATATCAGCTTTACCATGAATATAATCAATATTTGTTTCATTATAAATTGAATATTTTCTAAAATAAGTATCCGTATAATTAAAGTTTAATACCTTAGTTGATGGTCCAGCTATAGATTCTATATCAGAAGATATTTTTCCTGTTTCAATTTTACAAATAACCTTTGTAAGATATATTTCTAATGCCCGTGTTAAACAGTTCAAATCATTTAATAAATAATTCTTTATTTCTAAATAACTAAGTTTATATGACATATCCATTTTTTTATATTTTTTCATTATATTTAAAATATTATAATACACAGAATCTATACCAGGGTATGAATTTCCATCCATATAATTAAGTTCTTCACTATATAATGAAATTTCAAATTTTTCCATTACTTGTGTTATTGACTTTATTACTTTTGATATTTCATTCTCAAAATCTATCCAGTTTTCTTTTCCATGCTTATCACTCTCTTTAAAATAATAAAACCATATATTATTTTTAATAAGTGAATATAACTCATCTAATTCTGGATATTTTGTATAAATTATATTGTTCTCTTTTTTCCTGCTTTTATATGCATCTTCCAGAAAATCTTTTATTTCATTATTAATTTTCCAATCTGATAAAACATTATTATTATAAGAAATATGTGATTTATTTATACCATTATAAGAAATATGTGATTTATTTATACCATTATA
>CAQGLR010000043.1 GCA_948794795.1 uncultured Lachnospiraceae bacterium
GGAATTGCCAGAGATACATAACTTATGAATATTTAATTTTCAAACATCCATAACCTTTCCATTCACAGCGGAGTTGCTTCACTAAATGACATTGCATCGTAGCGGAGCGTACCCATGTGTGTGATATTCTGGCAGCTGGCATGGGAAACTGCCCGTCCCCATAAAAGCAGATAATAAAAATTCTTGAAATTTATGAAAAGGCCATGAAAAAACAGACACATCCGTTTCATAAATTTTATTCCAATATTTTCTATTTACCTTTTGAGAGTGCCATTACACAGTGTTTTCGGTGCCAGAGCCAGCAATAATTCCACAAAAGGGGTACTTTAACCCCGCCAGTGCTTGTATCCTGTCTTAGGTTTTATAAAAGAAATGCCAATTTCTTTTATAAAACAAGGATACTATGCACTGTTGCGTGGGTTATCGTAGCGGAAGCGTACCCCTGTGTGGAATATGCTGGCTCTGGCATGGAAACCGTCCGTCCCCCTTAAAAATAAATAGAAATTATTGGAATTTATGAAACGGACGTGAAAAAACAGATATAACGTATTCCATATTTGATTTTATTATGATACAATTATTATCCATAGACATTGTATAATTGTAAAAATATTACAGAAAGGAGCTGGAAATGGATAATATAGATAATATTACAAAAGAAGAGCTTGCAGCTTTTATTGAACATGAAATAGATTTTGAAAAATTATCTGAACTATGTGGCCATATAACTGATGCAATTAACGAAATACTTGATTCATGCGGAATGTATTTCCGTATATTTTCCCGTGTCAAATCACCAGGCTCAATTGCATCAAAACTTATACGTGGCAAATATGGCTCCGCTGGCAATCCTAAAAAGATGCAGGACCTTCTTGGACTGCGTGTAGTATTATACTATTATGATGACTTAAGTATATGCAGGGATATTATGGAAAGCACATTCCAGATGGTTGATACATGGTCACGGAACACATTTAATTCTGATGAGTTCAGGGCAACAAAAATAAATGGCGTGTTCAGGTTTCCAGCAGAATACTTTAAACTGTATAAAAAGAAACACTGGACACTTCCTATTGACACAACATTTGAAATCCAGTTCCGCACTGTATTTTTTGAAGGATGGCATGAAATAGAACATGATATGCGTTATAAAAGCCTGCTTTCGGATGACCAGTTCTGGAAAGGAAGTGAAGAACTGTCACGCATGCTTAACTGTATACTTGCCAATCTTGAATTAAGCGACTGGTCTCTTGTACAGCTTTTCGACCAGCTTTCATACAACCATTATAAAACAGGCAACTGGGAACTTATGCTGAAAAGCAAATTCAGGATTAAAATTGATGCCTCAGAAAAACTCCATCCAGACATACTAGAAATATTTAATAATAATAAAAAAATTGCCAAACAATTTTTTAAATGTTCAAGACGTAAACTTATACGCAGCCTGCTGGCACTTGACCACCCACATGTTGACTATAACCTTATTATAAAACTTCTTAACAGCCGCATTGTGCATAACCCTGAAATAGAAGAAGCCTGCCAGCATATAGAAACCCAGTTTGATGAACATACCTACCAGAGAACTACTTTTGCACGTCTTGAATCAAATATACTGTTCCACCTTGAACTCCCTCTTATGCACAAAGAAACACGGTTGTTTAAGTCAGAGTTTAACAGTTCTGCGCTTATCCTTTACAGATGGGTACGTTTTAAACTAAATCCTGTATTTGAAGATATGCCAGAGGAAATATCATCATATTATAACAAACTTCCTGGATACAGCCTGAAAATAATATATAAACCAGAAGAAATGCTATACAGCATGAAGATAAATTACATTGACAGCAAATCTGCAGGCACTATGTGGCATGTACATTCCTCAATAGCTTTACTAGAAGACCAAAAACTTTACTTTTACCATATGACATCACGTGATATGCCAAGAGGCATGACACAGCGTTCTACATTCTGTAAACCATCCTTTATAAACGACCTTGCCAATAAAACTGGTCTTGTTGATATTTACCGTTTAAGTTGTATGGCACAGTTTATTACAAACCAGGAAGAATACAATAAAATAAAAGAATTTATACAAAACCCTGCAAGGACACTGCCTATAATAGTTATAATGCAGAGAAACAATGCAAGTGACGGGTCTTATACAGAAAACAGCTTCAAAGATGGATATGATATGAATACATTTTACGTAAATGGAACAAGGCTTGCCAAAGTTATTGGAAGTTACTCACATGTATATATGGCTGACCGCTGTTTTTCAGAAAACTTTGCCCAGGATAACAATATAGCACCTAGCGTTTCAGATGGCTGTACATGTATATTCTGGCCTGCCAAAAGCAGAAAAGGACCTGAAATATTTACACATGATATGATTTGTGACACACAGTTTGACTTTAACCGCCTTATTTTCCATGATGAAAACATTACAGAAAAGGCATTCCGCCATAAACTTGTACAGATAATCAAAGATGATAATGTAAGCCATTAAGAAATTTAACCTAAAACCACTTCTATTTTCTTATGGTGGTTATTCTTATCAGAAGATTTTCTAAGGACTGTTACTGTTATAGTATCACCTTTATTATATTTCTTTAATATATTATGGAAAACCGGCAGAGAGGAAACCTCTTCACTGCCAACTTGTGTAATAACATCTGCTACCCTCATTCCTCCTGAATATGCCGGGGAATCTGGGTAGACAGAAGTAATGTAGATACCCTCCTCTAATTTATGTGCCAGTGCCGTTTTGGTATCTACGTTGTGTCCTTCTATTCCAAAGTATGCAACTTCCTCTTCTAATACCATACTATTAATAATATCAAGTATACTTGATATTCCAATAAAACTTATACCATTCCTTCCTGTTACCCCTTCACATGGGCTTGTAGTAAACCCTATAACCCTTCCTTTAGTATTAAGGACTACACCATTACATCCTTCTGTATACAATATATTCGTTGCAAAAACAGAAACCAGGTTATCTGTTACAGGCATATCAATATCAGGCTTTATAATATTACCTGTCATTACAGAATATATTATTCCATTTGGTGCACCTGTAACTATTATATTAGAACCTGTTGGAATACTCATAGTACTTCCAAACTCAGGAATTACAATTTTCTTTCTCCTCTGGCCGCTGACATCTTTTTTTGCAATAATTATTACGGACAGCCCAATACTGCTGTCACCCGAAAGATATTCTGCATCAACAGTTTCACCATCATCAAATTCAATAGCAACTGCCTCTGGCACAAGTGCACTTTCAGAAGCAAGTATATAATAATACCTGCTTGTTTCTTTTATAAACATGCCACTTATATCTGCATTGGAACTGCTGTTGTACTGGTACCATGCCGCTTTTTTATTTTTATTAATAACGCGCACAAGAGATTTTGAAAAAGCATCACCAATAGATGAAAGTTTTTTTGCCACTCTGTTATGCTCTTCTATTATTGCCATATCACTCTTAGAAACCTCATTGCTGCTGCCCGTTTCCGGCACATTTGTACTTTCTGGTACAGCAGTGGAAATATAAGACTTTACAGGCGTTCTGTCTGCTGAAGATGCACTGCTGCCTAATTTATTATTAACATTCCAGAAAACAATACCAGCAACACCACCAAATATAACTGCAAACACTACAGATTCCAGAATTTTCCCCAAAAACCTTATTGCATGTCTTTTTCTTTGTGGACGTATCTGCTCCTTAATAAAACTATACTTTTCTTCCTCATGTTTTTTTGCATTGGTTTTTTTCTTTTTTATTATATACATAAACAAACATCCTTTTATAAACATAATTATAATATTTATCTAAATTTTATTACAAGATATGAGTATTTTCAACAAAATATATAAAGATTTTATACTTTTTTAGTATAAATGTAACATATATATATGAATATATTATGAATAAGTTGTAAAAAAACAACTCTTTATCTATTGATAATTCATAATACTCTAGTGTATTATATTACCATAAATCTTTAAAAATGGAGGTATTCTTATGAATAGTAAAACTTTGCATACTTTAGAGTATGATAAAATTATAAAAATGCTTGAAGACCTCGCTCTCTCACCACTTGGAAAGGAGTATTGCCATGGTCTCCTTCCACAAAGTGACAGGGAGTGGATTGAAGCAGCACAACGTGAAACATCAGATGCACTTACCCACATACTTACACAAGGTGAAATATCTTTCAGCGGCATTTCTGATATCCGGGGAAGCCTGAAACGCCTGGAGATAGGCTCAGTACTTGGAACTGGTGAACTGCTTGCAATATCTTCACTGTTAAACACAGCAGGCAGGGTTAAAGCTTTCTTCCGGCAGAGCCTTAATGACTCTGATGAAACAGGTGATTCATTAAATGAAAGATACCAGCTTATAGAACCTCTTTCACCGCTTATGCAGGAAATAAGACGCTGTATCCTTGCAGAGGATGAGATAGCAGACGATGCAAGCCCAGGTCTTTCACAAGTAAGGCGCAAGCTTAAAACAGCAGGTGACAAGATACATGAACAGCTTGGAAGCATATTAAATGGCAGCAGCCGCAATATGTTACAGGATGCTATTATTACTATGCGCAATGGCAGGTACTGTCTTCCAGTTAAAGCAGAGTACCGTTCTTCATTTAATGGCATGTTGCATGACCAGTCCTCTACTGGCTCTACCCTTTTTATAGAACCAGCAGCAATAGTAAAACTGAATAATGAAATACGTGAACTTGAAATTAAAGAACAGCAGGAAATTGAGAAAATCCTTGCAGATTTAAGCAACCAGGCAGCAGAACAGATTTTTTATATTGACCAGGATTTCCGTATACTTTCAGAACTTGACTTTATATTTGCTAAAGCAATGCTTTCTAAGAAAATGCGTGCAACTGAACCTAAATTTCCTGAGGAAAACTATATTGAAATTAAAAAAGGCCGCCATCCGCTTATAGACAGCAAAAAGGTAGTGCCTATAGACTTAAATATTGGCAAAGACTTTTCACTGCTTGTTGTAACTGGTCCAAATACTGGCGGTAAGACAGTATCACTTAAAACTACAGGACTCTTTACACTTATGGGACAGTCTGGGCTCCATATACCCGCATTTGATGGTTCATGTTTAAGGATATTTAAAGAAGTATTTGCAGATATAGGTGACGAACAAAGCATTGAACAAAGCCTTAGTACATTTTCATCACATATGGTAAATACTGTTTCAATCCTTAAAGAGGCTGATGAAGAAAGCCTTGTTCTCTTTGATGAGCTTGGTGCTGGAACTGACCCTGTTGAAGGTGCTGCACTTGCAACAGCTATACTTACAAACCTTCACAACCGTGGTTCAATAGTTATGGCAACTACACATTATAGTGAACTTAAGCTTTATGCCTTACAGACTGCTGGTGTAGAAAATGCATGTTGTGAATTTGATGTAACAACATTGCGCCCAACATACCGCCTTTTAATTGGCGTACCCGGCAAAAGTAATGCATTCGCCATTTCTAGCAGGCTTGGTCTTTCTGATGATATAATAGAAGATGCCAAGATGCATGTTTCATCTGACGCACAGCAGTTTGAAGATGTTATAAGCAGCCTCGAAACAACAAGGGCACAACTTGAACAAGAACGTATAAAAGCATCTGAAAGCAGAAAAGAAATATCTGCACTAAAAAAAGAACTGCGTGAAAAAACAGAGAAGCTTGAAAGTTCTAAAGAACGTATACTACAGAATGCTAATACAGAAGCTTCAAGAATTCTTAATGAAGCCAAAGAATATGCAGATGAAACCATACGTAAATATACAAAATGGGCACAAAGCGACAAGCATATACGTGAAATGGAAGCACAAAGGGCAGATTTAAGAAACAAGCTGAATAGCAGCCAGGCTAAAGCATCTATTAAAAAAAGTGCAGCAAAAGCTAAAACTGTTAAGGCATCTGACCTTATGATTGGTACTGATATAAAGATTTTATCACTTGGTTCTACAGGAACTGTAAGCACCCTTCCAAATGATAAAGGGGATTTATTTGTACAGGCAGGTCTTTTAAGAACCAAAGTAAATATTAAAGATATAGAAATTATAAATACCCCAGAAGACAAACCTGCCAAATCCAGCAAGAAACACTCTGGAAGCGGCAATATAAGGATGGACAAGGCATCTTCAATATATAGTGAAGTAAACCTTATAGGAATGACTGTTGATGAAGCAATGCCTGTACTTGGCAAATACCTTGATGATGCATACCTTGCACATATGACACAGGTAACAATAATCCATGGCAGAGGCACAGGAGCTTTACGTAATGCAGTACATGGCCACCTTAAACGCACAAAATATGTTAAATCCTTCCGCCTTGGTGAATTTGGAGAAGGTGATATGGGTGTAACTATAGCAGAATTTAAATAAAAGAGGTAAAAAAATGCTTGAAAAACAGAAAATATTAATAGTAGATGATGATGAAAATATTGCGGAACTTATATCACTTTATCTTACAAAAGAATGTTTTGATACTATGACAGCAAGTGATGGTGAAGCCGCACTTACAGCAGTAAAAACATATATGCCAGACCTTATGCTGCTTGATATAATGCTGCCAGGCATTGACGGCTATGAAGTATTAAGGGAGCTTAGGAAGTCTTCTTCCCTCCCTGTAATAATGCTTTCTGCCAAAGGGGAAACATTTGACAAAGTGCTTGGTCTTGAATTAGGTGCAGATGACTATATTATGAAACCATTTGATTCAAAAGAAATGGTTGCAAGGGTAAAAGCTGTATTGCGCCGTTTTACACATGAGAAAACTTCTCCTGCACCAGAAGAACTTCCTAAGGAATGTGTAACACTTCCTAATCTTGTTATTAACCAGACAGATTATTCAGTAACATACAATAACCAGAAAATAGAAATGCCTCCTAAAGAACTTGAGCTGCTGTATTTTCTTGCGTCACATCCTAACCAGGTATTTACAAGAGAACAGCTTTTAGACCATATATGGAGTTATGATTACATTGGTGACACACGTACAGTTGATGTCCATATAAAAAGGCTCCGTGAAAAATTTAAAGACCACCCTGACTGGGACATTAAAACTGTATGGGGCATAGGCTACAAATTTGAATACCATGGGAAACGGAGCTGATAGATGAAAATTTCACTTAGAAAAAAATTCTTCTTCTCGTATGTATTTATTGTAATAACAATACTCATACTCCTAAATACGTATGGATACTCACTTATGTACAATAAATTATTAAACGAAACTTGTTCATCACTATATAATGAAGCCAGTATGATTTCAATGGAATACTTGTCAAATACATACCTTGCCAGCAGTTCTTTTCCGTCATTAAGGCATTATTTTTCATCATTCCAGAAAATCACAGATGTCCGTATATTAGTAACAAGACCAGACAGTGAAATAATAATTGACTCTGATACAATATATAACTGCGAAGGGAAATACCTTAATGACTATGATGACACATTGCTGTCAAACCAGACAGTCTCAGAAACAGATTTAAACGATATGTTATCAGAAAAAGCAGTTGCAATTATTTATCCTGTAACATTTTCCATGGAAATTATCGCTTATACTGTACTTACAAAACCACTACAGCCAATAAAAAATGCTGCAATGAGATATATTGATACTATAGTATTATGTTATATAATATTTACCAGCCTTCTTATGCTTGTAATGTTCTATTTATATGTACAGACTGCACTGCCCATAAAAACAATGACAAGGGCAGCAAAAAAATATGTAGCAGGACAATTTAATTATCCCATGGGGAGAATTACAGGAAATGACCAGTCAGAGCTTGCAGGTGCAATAAAATATATGGCTGCCAAAATGTCAGATATGAATGATTACCAGCGCAAATTTATTGCCAATGTATCACATGATTTCCGTTCACCACTTACTTCTATCAAAGGATATACACAGGCAATGCTGGATGGCACAATACCGCCAGAAATGCAGAATAAATACCTTGATATAATACTTTTTGAAACAGAACGCCTGACAAAGCTTACAAGCAGCCTGCTTACATTAAACCAGTTTGAAAATGGCGGCATACCAATAGATATATCTGTTTTTGACATTAATTATGAAATAAAAAGATGCTCTGAAACATTTGAACAGAGATGTACTGCCAAGCAGATTTCAATAGAACTTACATTTGATACAAAAAAACTAATGGTTAAAGCCGATATCAGTAAAATTGAACAAGTTATACAAAACCTGTTAGATAATGCAATTAAATTTAGTTACAATAATTCTGTTATCGAAATACACACTACAGAACGCAACAGAAAGATATTTGTATCAATCAAAGACCATGGAATAGGAATCCCCAAGGACAGTATAAATAAGGTATGGGACAGGTTTTACAAAACAGACCTTTCACGTGGCAAAGATAAAAAAGGCACAGGGCTAGGACTTTCAATTACAAAAGAAATAATAGAGGCACATGGTGAAAATATAAATGTAATAAGCACAGAGGGGGCTGGGACAGAATTTATCTTCTCACTTCCATCAGCATCCCCTTAAATACTTAATGCATAATTTAAATTACCAGCTCTGTAGGTTCCAAAATTTTACCAACAGCAGCCGCCCAGCTTGGATGGGATGCGCAGTGGTGCATAAAGCCCTAATGTTTCTGCGAAACATTTAATACAGGGCTTAAGCACCAGCCCCCCCCCAGACAGCTGCCTTTTGGTAAAACATTTGAAACTTGCCAGAGTAATATAATCTTTGTATAAATTTAGTTTTAAAACATCCATAAGCCCTTTATGTATTAGCTTTTGCTTAACTAAATAATACCATATAATTTTATGTAGTTATTTCTATCAACTTTTATTTCTGTTATTCTTAATCTTTTCTAATATTTGGTTTTGCTTACGGACTTCCAGCCTTAAACAAATATAATAAATAACTGCTCCTATAAAATATGGTATTGAAAATGATATTGTCATATCCCTGTATCCATCCGGATGAATATTTGTAAAATAAGATGCAATTTTTAAAGAAATTAAAATTATGGCAACAGCAACAAGATATTGAATAATAACCATAGTTAAAGGCGAAAATTTTTCTAACCTGTAATGCTGTGAAAGAACACCAACTCCTAAAATACTTAAAAACAGACATAAAAACATATTTAATTGTGAAGGATTTATTTCCCTTTTAACAATAATTTCCAAAGTGCCCAATACTATAGAAACTACTGTATAAGTTATACAAATAATAGAAATAACATTTTTCTTATTTACCAGTTTCATTTTGAAATCCTCCTTTATTCATAGTATTAAGAAATAAATTAAATTTGGCTTTATAACTCCTGTTTATCTGTATTCTTTCGCCATTATCCAGCAATGCCATAACACGCATATTAATTTCAGGTTTTAATGAGTTGATTTTATAAATATTCAATATTGTTGACTTACTTACCCGTATAAACCCTAATTCAAAATAAGCATTTTCCAAATCCTGCAGGCGTACATCTATCCTCACAACATCATTATCAAGATATGCAAATGTCTTTTTGTCAACAGACTCAAAATAATATACATCATTTAAAGAAAACATAATTTGCTTATCATTTATTTTTCCAACAAGTCTTTGGTTATTCTTTCTTAGAAAATCCAAAATTTCATTTACCTCTTTTGTTTTTATACGGTAATAAAAATCTATTCTGTCTTCAAAAATATCTTTCTGCTGGTATTCATTAACTTTCAATTTCCATTCCCTCCTTGAATGGTATTATAACATGAACATTATAACAATAGCTATATAAGAAATTTTATAATTTTTATTAAGAAGCATATAAACACTTCCATATAGCAGAGCCTGTATAAATGAAAAAATACCTGTTGCCACACCCTGTGTTAAAATATGTACAAGCCCCCATGTAAATGCAAGAAAAATACCACCAAATGGAATAAGTTTAATATTGCCAAACCAGCTTTCAAAGGCTTTTTGTCCATGTGCTATAATTAACATCACCAATAAAGTTTCAAAAGCATAATAAATATATTGTGCTAAAAATTTAATTGCACCCAGGTTAGATAATTCTACTGCTGGTTTAAATCCTTTCCATGCCAATGAAGTATAAATAACAGATATAACAGCAATGATAAATACCAATATTAGATTTTTCTTTCTAATATTATTTTCAGAAATAACAGGTAATTTTTTTACTAATGGTATTCCAATATATCCCCATATTAAACATGTCAGCATCCAATGAATAATACACCTTATATCAGACCATAATCCAAAAGACTGGCCATACAAATTTGTTTCAGCCATCATAACCAATACTTCGGTACCCAGTCCACCAAAAGCACATAAAGCAGATCCAATATAACCGGTTGCAGAATTTGTTTTTAAAATTGTATTTTCCTTCATAAATACATCTCCTCTCTTTCTGCCTGTATTATATAATGATTACTTTACACACACAATACAACATCTTCCATCTTACACTTATCCTTAACTAAGTTACACTAAAATAGCGTGCAAATCCAATACAGGAATACACGCTATAATCATTACCATATATATAACCATAATTCTCCTAAAAACAATACAGTTAAAACTATTGTTCTATAAATACAGAAACCAGGCTTTTATATTTAACATTCAGATAATAAATATTATTAGACATACAAAAACCAGTTTGATGTTTTATGCACCACCTGTTATCATGCCAGCCCCAATTACAAAATATTTCTGTAATATCAGAGTTGTATTTTATGCCCTACCCGCTATCACACCAGCCCCAATTACAAAATATTTCTGTAATATCAGAGTTGTATTTTATGCCCTACCCGCTATCACACCAGCCCCAATTACAAAATATTTCTGTAATATCAGAGTTGTGTTTTATGCACCACCTGTTATCACACCAACTCCAATGTCATTTAATTAATCAAACCTAGACAAATAAAGGATTTATTATGTTTGAAAATTAAAATTCCACAAAGATTATATTACTCTGGCAAGTTCCAAATGTTTTACCAAAAGGCAGCTGTTTGGGGGCGCTGGTGCTTAAGCCACGTCTTCAATGCTTAATAGAAACAGTTGTTTCTATTAAGCATTTGGGGCTTTATGCACCACTGCGCATCCCATCCAAGCGGGAGCGGCTGCCGGTGGTAAAATTTTGGAATTGCCAGAGCCACATAACTTGTGAAATATTTAATTTTCAAACACCTATAAATCCGCCATTTACAGGAAGTTCTTAATTACATGACATACACAAAATAAAAAAACACTGGTGCCCGGGATTGTACACCAGTGTCCCCGTTATATCAGCCTGCTACAGGATTATCAAATATAACCTTAATCCTTTTAAATAAAACTTCCTGAAGCACTGATATCACTACTATCTCAACCATAAACATCAGACATGCCTGTGGCACTCTGGCCTGAAGTATTCCTGCAAACGGGCTTCCATACAACATTGATATCCAGAATGAATTAAGTACCATACTGAATATAAAATTATTAACAGCTGTTGCAAGTATTGTCCTTGGAAGTGTAACTTTTTTATGTAAAAATACACCCCATACTATACCCGTAAGAAATGCAGTAAGTGTCATCCCTGGAAAATAAGGTCCCGTAGGAAATATTACTGCACCAAGGAAATCTGCTGCCGCACCAACTACAGCTGACTCCACAGGTCCAAGTATAATTGCCGCCATAACAAGTGGCAAAAAACCAAAACTGATTTTCAAATTCCATGTCTGGATTGACAGAAATCTTACAAACACTATCTGGAGTGCTATAAGCATCCCCATAAGTGCAATATTTTTTACTGGAATTTTCCTTTTGTTTAATAACTCTAACATAAAGCTTCATGTCCTTTCTTAATGAATGGAACAGATAGCAGAAAATGAAAAAACACCAAAAGAAACAATCCCGGTAATAAAAGTGTTTATTCCATTTATTTCTGACAGCGGATGCGGTTGCCACACCGCAAGACTAAGCTTTTCGTCCAAAGGCAACTTCCCATCCTTTGGCACTTAACGCATGGCATCCTACTCTGTTCATCTATATATTAAATTTTGCGATGTCTGGATTAGTACTATTTACTGTAATCACATCTTGCATCAAGTATCTGGGCAACTTCGTATTCATAATCATCAATACTCTTCTGTATACTAAATGCCTCTTCTATATCTATATCATAAACATGGCCGTTCTTATAACCTATAAGACGGTTACGTCCACCCTTTACAATAATGTCAACAGCATATGCACCCATAACAGAAGCACATACCCTGTCACGTGCTGTAGGGCTTCCGCCACGCTGGAGATGTCCAAGTATTGTAGCACGTGTCTCAATGCCTGTAGCTTCCTCTATACGCTTTGCCAGGCCATAAGAATGTCCAATTCCTTCAGCATTTATAATTATCTGGTGTGTCATTCCTGACTTGCGGTTACTCCTTATCTGTTCAATAAGCTTGTCATAATTATTATCAAACTTTTCAGGAAGAAGAATCTGTTCTGCACCATTAGCAATACCACACCACAGTGCAATATATCCTGCTGAACGTCCCATAACCTCAACAACACTGCATCTCTCATGGGAATTAGAAGTTTCACGCAGACGGTCAATAGCCTCCATAGCTGTATTTACAGCTGTATCAAAACCAATAGTATACTCAGTATAAGCTATATCAAGGTCAATAGTACCTGGAATACCAATAACGTTTACACCATATTTTGAAAGATTCTTTGCGCCTGTAAATGAACCATCACCGCCAATAACAATAAGAGCCTCTATACCAAGCTCTTTACATATTCCAGCAGCCTTCTGCTTTCCTGCTTCTTCACCAAACTCTGCACTCCTTGCAGTAAAAAGGAATGTACCACCATGCTGGAGTTTCTCAGAAACATCATGGAATGTCATTAAAGACAGTTCTTTATTAAGAATACCATTATAACCTCTTCTTACACCATAGACTTCATAGCCTCTTGCTATTCCTGTACGGACAACAGCCCGGATAGCTGCATTCATTCCTGGTGCATCTCCTCCGCTAGTTAAAACTGCAATCTTACCCTTTGATTCACTCATTGTCTTCCTCCATTTCTTCCGTCTATAACGGGAACTAAATATGTACGTTATACTTCCAACGTCTATATAGCAATTTCCAATATATGTATCCCCCAGCCCTTTTATCTGGTAATATCCCCAGAAGGGAGGATTAAATATTATTCAGCCGGATATCCATAATCCTGATTGCCTGCAGGCATGCATCTGCTGCCTGTTTGTAAACCAGCCCTGCCAGGCAGCCCTTTAAAAAATTTATTTGATAAGGCCAGATATTTACAACTCAACCTATTCTAGCGTTATTTTACAAGTTTTTCAACATATTTTTCTAATTTAGCTTTTTTTTATTGATAATCACCAAAAATATAAAAGTAATTATGTCTATATTTCACTATCAGACCCCTGTTTTATTATATTTTTTTCTAAACTATTTTACATTTTCCAATTTAAATAATGAAGCTGCCCCTCTGTTTCCATTCCAGGAAAATTATTCTGGCGGAGTGCCTCATACAAAACAACAGCAACTGCATTTGACAGATTCAAAGAACGTATATCACCACACATAGGTATCCTTATTGCAGTTTCCTGTGATTCCACAAGTATCTCTTCTGGTATGCCTGCACTTTCTTTGCCAAACATTATATAAGAATCTGGTCCATATACTACATCTGTATAATTCTTTTTTGCCTTAGTAGTTGCCATATACATTCCTGATGCCGCCAAAGGGTTTTTATAAAGAAAATCTTTATAACAGTCATATACCTGTACATCCAGGCTGTCCCAGTAATCAAGTCCTGCCCTTTTCAATGTCTTGTCATTTATCCGGAAACCCATTGGCTCAATAAGATGGAGCTTTGTACCTGTTGCACAGCATGTACGCCCGATATTACCAGTATTGGCAGGCATTTCAGGTTCAAGAAGCACAATATTCAACATTTCATCCCTCCTGGATGTATAATGGCATAATGGTAACATTATGCCACTTATTATATTTTTTATACTTTATGATGGTTAATAAAATGCTCTATACGTTCAAGTGCACCTTTTAAATCTTCTATTGAATATGCATAAGAAATCCTTAAAAAACCTTCCCCGCAGTTTCCAAACGCTGTCCCTGGCACAACAGCAAGTTTCTCTTCTCTCAGAAGTGTTTCTGCAAATTCATCAGAAGACATGCCAAACTGCCTTATGCAAGGAAATACATAAAATGCACCAAATGGTTCAAAACAGCTAAATCCCATATCCCTTATTGCCTTTATAAGGAATCTTCTGCGCTGGTCATATGCATTCCTCATATTTTCCACATCTTCATCACCATTGCGCAGCGCTTCCACAGCAGCATACTGGCTTGTAGTTGGTGCACACATTATTGCAAACTGGTGTATTTTAAGCATCTGGCCTATTATAAGTCCTGGTCCGCAGGCATAGCCAAGACGCCATCCTGTCATTGCATATGATTTTGAAAAACCATTTATAACAATAGTCCTCTCCTTCATTCCTGGAAATGATGCTATTGATACATGCCGGCTTCCATATGTAAGCTCTGAATATATTTCATCCGAAATAACAAATAAGTCATGCTTAAGCACAACTTCTGCAATTCCCTTTAAATCCTCTTCTGTCATAATTGCACCTGTAGGGTTATTGGGAAAAGGCAGTATAAGTATCTTAGTCTTATCTGTTACTGCTGCTTCAAGCTGCTCTTTTGTAAGCTTAAACTCATCTTCTTCCTTAAGTTCAATAATTACAGGCACACCATCCGCAAGCACTATACATGGCTCATAAGAAACATAGCTTGGCTGTGGAAGTATTACTTCATCACCCTCATCAAGCATTGCACGCAGTGCCCCGTCAATAGCTTCACTTCCTCCAACTGTCACATATATTTCACCACAAGGGTTATAATTAAGCCCAAAACGCCTTTGCTGGTAATTTGATATTTCTTCTTTCAGTTCTTTAAGCCCGGCATTTGAAGTATAAAATGTTCTTCCCCTTTCAAGTGAATATATGCCTTCTTCCCTTATATGCCATGGAGTGTCAAAATCAGGTTCACCAACACCAAGGGATATTGCATCTTTCATTTCGCTTACTATATCAAAAAATTTCCTTATGCCAGATGGCTGTATTCCTTTTACCTTTTCTGATAACGGGTTTCTCATGGTGTAACCAACATCCTTTCTTTGCCATCATGCTCTTCTTCCATTGTTATCCCATGTTCTTTATACTTCTTTAATACAAAATATGTTGCTGTACTGTTTACATATTCAAGAGTAGAAAGTTTCTCTGAAACAAACCTTGCAACTTCTTTCATACTTTTTCCTTGTATTATTACAGTAAGGTCAAAACCACCAGACATAAGGTAAACACTCTCTACTTCTTCAAACTTGTATATACGTTCCGCAACCTTATTAAAGCCCATATCGCGTTGTGGGGTTACATTTACTTCTATAAGTGCTGTAACCTTTTCGTGGCTTGTATTATCCCAGTTGATAAGTGCAGGATACCCACATATAATTTTATCCTCTTCCATTTCTTTTATTTCCCTGGCAACAGTTTCTTTATCTGTACCAGTCATAGCCGCAAGGTCCTCTAACGAATAACGGCTGTTTTTACTTATTATATCTAAAATTTCTTTCTTCATAAAATCCCTCCGTTCTGTGTTATCCTGGATAAGCTTTATCCAGCAGAATACATTTTAACCCTGCCAGGCAATACAGATATGCCTGTCTACTTGTATATTTTATATAATTCGTCACTTACGGCTGGTCCAAGATACCTGGTCTCTTCACCATTTATAACAATACGCCCGTTTCCTTCTGTTGCCCTTCCAATAACTGCAGCAGGAATTCCTTTTTCCGCAAGCTTTTCAACTAACAGGTTGCCATTAGCACATCCAATAAGCATGCTTCCACTTGAAATTAACATATAAGGGTTTATATCAAACACTTCACATATCTCAACCGTTTCCTGCTTTATAGGGATTTTGCGCAAATCAGCTGTTATGCCTGTACCAGATGCCTCGCCAATCTCCCAGAGTGCACCAAAAATCCCACCTTCCGTAATATCATGCATAGCTGTAGCCCCCATACATGAAGCAACTGCTGCTTCTGGTACTACAGAAAGATAATCTTTAAATGAAACTGCTGTTTCTATAAGCCCTGCTGGAAGTGTTTTCTTTAATATATCTGCTTTTTCACTTGCAATAATTGAAGTACCTTCAAGCCCCGCCCATTTTGTCATAACAAGTTCATCACCAGCCTTTAATCCTCCAGTTGGTATAAAACCTCCTTTTTTTACCTTGCCAATACAAGTAACATTTATTACAGGCCTTCTCACAACATCTGATACCTCTGTATGTCCGCCCATAACTTCTATGCCAAGGCTGTCACAAGTTTCTTCAATCTCTTTTATAATCTGGCGTAAAGTATCCTCTTCTGCCTCTGGAGGAAGTATAAGGCTTACAAGTATCCCAGCTGGTTCTGCACCACTTGAAGCAATGTCATTGGCATTAATATGCACTGCAAGCCTTCCTATCCCCTTATCAGTCCCCGTTATTGGATCAGTAGAAAAAACCATTATTTCATCACTGCCTGCTGTCATTGCACAGCAGTCCTCACCAACTCCTGGATATATTAAAACATCTGGCCTGCGGTGGTGTATCTGTTTAAAAACAGACCTTTTCAGTATATTCTCTGGAACTTTCCCTATCTCCATAATAATCCCCCATGCCGCTTCCTGCGGCTCAAATAGTAATATAAGCCTTAGTACATGAAAAACAGTGCTTTTTACTTTCTTAGATATATTTTCCTGGCTTGAATTTAATATTAATTGTCTTTATTTTTGTTGTACTATTCAGTCTGTTATTTCCTGTTCCCCTGTCCCATCTGTCTGGCTGTTTTCCTCTGGAGCTTCTGTTGGCACAGGTTTTTCTGTTTCAACAGGCTTCTCTGTTGGTACAGGTTTCTTAGTTGGCACAGGTTTTTTAGTTGGTACAGGTTTTTCCGTTGGCACTGGCTTTTTAGTTGGTACCGGCTTTTTAGTTGGCGCAGGCCTTTCTGTTATTTCTGGCTTTTTAGTTGCCTTTGGTTTATCTGTTACCTTTGGTTTCTTAGTTTCTTCTGGCTCTTCTGTACCTGATGGCTTAGGAGTAGATGAACCCCCCTGGTTTCCAACCGTTACATACTGGGGCTCAGCATTATATGTGCTGGTGTTTACCTGTTTCCTCTCCTTTTCCACACCATCTATATATATAACCTTCCACAGCCTTGCCTTATATCCTACATGTGCAGACTGTGTAACTGCCCTGTAAGAAGATGGCAGGCTTTTATCTTCTGTAATAATATCCGCACCTGGCTGTATTGTTTCAAGAACCTCAGACACATATTCTATCTTACGGTTTTTATTCCTTGTTTCCTCACCATATATTTTAAAGCTTAAATAGCCTCCGTCAGCACTTGCCTTTATATACACAGGTGCATCTGTATTATTTTTAAATTTAAAATCCTTGTAATCACCAGAAATCGCCGCATCCCTTGACACATCCACATAAGCAACAACCATTGAATGTGGTGAACGCTCAACCACTGAAAGCTCTGCATTAAGTACAGCATTATACAAAGTAGTTGATACCTGGCATACACCACCACCAATTCCATCCACTACCTTGCCACTTGAATATTCTGGTGCAGACTGGTATCCATTTGCCTCTGTACGGTCTTTAATAACCTTAATAGTTGAAAATGTCTGTCCTGGATAAAGTATTGTACCATTAATATACTTTGCTGCAACTTGTATATTGTTAGCACGTGTTGATGATGATGACGCAAACGAAGTAGAATATGAACCAATCATATCTTTACACTTTGATACTGTTTCACGTGTATATCTAGGACGGATAGTTTTAACAACAGCTTCAATTTCAATAGTACCATCATACAGGCTGCCTTCCAATGTACTTATAATCCTGCTAATTGTTTCATCAACCTGTACTTTCTGTCCTGTACGGTCTCTTGTTGCTTTAAACTTTCCATTCTTCTTGTATTTTAATAAAGAATTTTTAGCCTTTACATTAAATACTGTACACTTATCTTCCACAAACTTCCTTAAAACATCATTATCAACTGTAAAACTTAACTTATATTCTATATCTCCATCTCCATCTGTTTCACCGCCACCAGGTTTAAATATATGTCTAATAAAGCTATCCTGGTTACTTTCCTGCAGCGCTTCTTGTGAGGCACCACTGTCATCATATGAGAAACCAAGCTCTCCAAATGTTGTATCAACCGTATTGTCATTTATAATAATCTTTACCGGCCGCACCATCAGTTCCTCAACATATTTGCCAATAGCTTCTTTTGCTTCTTCTTCTGTCATTCCCCCATCACCAGTACCAACAATAGTTACACCATTATCTGTAACTTTGTCATTATTCTTTTCTTTTGAAGCAATACCTATTATTGAAGCAATACCTATTATTACTACACACCCAATAATAAAAACTCCTGCTAAAACTTTATTTTTTACACCCATAATATGCACCTGAACCTTTACTTAAATATGTATTTTGCCGCCAGCATATAACATCTGGCATAATTACAACATACAGTCCATTTTATCATATATGAACAAATGTGCAAGCCAAAGTTTTCTATTTCATTTGACTTTTTTTCGTATATTCTGTATAACTAAATATATACAAAAAAGCTACCACCATCATAACAATTTCTGTTTGACATTAATTCACTATAAAGTGAAATAAAAACCTGCATATATATGCAGGTTTAAAAAATTAAAAAACTGAACCAAGTAATACAGGCACTATCATTGCAATAATCAGAATAATGCATATTGCTGCCGCAATCTTACGCTGGTTCTTTCTTTTGAAAAAGTTCACCTGATATACCTCCAGTCCTGCCGGCATAAGGAACTGTAAAAACTTATCATCAGTCCCTGACCTCTGGTATATTATGTTTAATGGACATGGGATAATAACACTATATACGAAAGGATGATATTTATATGCCTGTTATATTTATATGTTTTATTTTATTCATAATGTGGTTCCGCGTCAAGTCAAAAAAGGCTAGTGAAATGGAACAAAATTCTAAAGAAGACTTCCTCAGAAGAGAGCACGAAGCCAACCTTACACGGAAAAAAGATATATCAAACCTTGATTATATTGTTATTCCAGAAGAAGACCTTCCTTTTACAGAAACCAATGATGAAGAAGAAGCAATGCTCCAGGATAACTTAAGAAAAGCAATGTCCAAAAAAATCCTAAATCTGTCAGGTATAAGTAACACAGACTTAAAA
Organism: uncultured Lachnospiraceae bacterium; assembly: GCA_948794795.1. GTDB lineage: Bacteria > Bacillota > Clostridia > Lachnospirales > Lachnospiraceae > Butyribacter. Next base: position 19,381 of record CAQGLR010000043.1, read on the forward strand.
CTGGAATATGGATATGCTAACCTTGAAGCACTTTCCCAGTATGACCAGAATTTTACAAACCTTCTGCGCTGCCTTGACAAATGGGCAGGATTTCTTTACAAAAAAGGTGAACTGCAGCGTTCAAAACAGATACTTGAATATGCAATCTCAATAGGCAGTGATATCACAGGGACATACACTACACTTGCCCAGATTTACCTTGACGAAAACGAACCTGGAAAAGTGCAGCCACTAATTGACACTGCAAAAAATAGCAGTTCATTTATGAAAGATTCCATAGTATCAAAACTTACACAGCTTATACAGAATTATACATCCTGACATTATTACTTTTTCTTATAAAAACCTGATGCTGGACACTCCTCTTTCAGGAAACATATTTCACATTGTGGGTTCCTTGCAGTACATATGCTGCGCCCCAATGTGATAATATGTATATTGTACAATATCCAGTGGTCTTCTGGAAGCACTTTCATAAGTTCATATTCTATTTTTTCTGGGTCTTCTTCATTTGTAAAACCAAGCTTTTTAGATATTCTTTTAACATGTGTATCAACAACTATACAAGGATGGTTAAAAACATTGCCCCTTATAACATTAGCAGTTTTTCTTCCAACACCTGCAAGTGAAACAAGGTCTTCTATTGATTCTGGCACTTCCGAATTAAACTCAAGTACAAGTCTTTTTGTACATGCAATTATATTTTTGGCCTTATTCCTATAAAACCCAATAGAACGTATATCCTGCTCAAGCTCTTTCTGGTCTGCCAGTGCAAATGATTCCAGTGTAGGATATTTAACAAATAAATCTTTTGTAACTATATTTACCCTTGCATCTGTACATTGTGCACTAAGAATTGTTGCTATAAGCAGCTGCCATGCACTGTTATGTTCCAGATAACATCTGTATTCTGTGCCATATTCATTGTCAAGCAGCTTAATTATCCTGCTTACGCGTTCTCTTTCTGTTTTTGTCATACGTTTTGCCATATAATCCATGCCTCTTTTCTAAATTACCCCCATCTCTTTTGCCTGTTCAAGCGGAAACTTCATAGCATGTTCCCACTTTCCTGTTTCTTTGCCATAACATTCACAAACCCAGTTATATGCCTGGTCAAGCCCGTCTTCATCATAGCTGAACTCATTAGACATCTTATAATTATCAGGAGTCTTTTCATAACAAAAAGGTTCTGGCCATATATATACCCGCAATTTCTTGCCATCTTCCCCATTATCTTCCTGTTCTATCTGGTAACGCATACCTTTATAACTTGCTTTCAGCTTTGCTTTTTTATTATAAAATGACTTAATATCATAAAACGACTTACGGCTGTTCATATTAACCACCTATACTGCCTCTGGCAGCCCAAATAATAATTTACTTTTAAAAAGATTTATCAAAGTACATAACTGTTTCCAGTTCCTGCACATTTTCCAGCTTACAGAATTATAACACTTTTTATATTAATATTCCATTCTTATTTCTTTATAAAATTCTGTGCAAAAAGCATACGTAATACTGGAATTCTTCCTGTCACCTCAACAGTAGCAATAGTAAGTATAAATGCCGCTGCTTGTGGCATAAGAAAAAGAACCAGTATATTTTCTGTAATATTATATAAATAAAACTGCAATAGTACAACCCATAACATATGGAAAATATAAATCCCAAATGAACGTGAAGTAAAATATTTTGTAATTTTATTACACTGGCAGAAGTTATCCCTTGCCATCCCTATTATAGCCAGAATTCCAAACCATGAAGCAAAACCACCAGCTGTCCTGGATAAAATACTATTTATATTTTCCACCCATACAGAAATTACAGCATTTGTTATATCCATAGCAATCCATGCTGCAAGTATACAAAACCTGTACTTTACAATTATACTGGTTACTGTATCTTCTGAAATAACATAATACCCCAGCAAGAAAAAGACCAGATATGAAACAACACTTTTGCCTCCAAAATTTAATATCTGGTTTACAGCCATTGGAATAAATCCCATAAAAACTATAAATAAAATATGTATATTTTTACATGAAAATCCTGGACAATATTTTCTTTGTATTGAAACTGGCAATAAACAAAACATAGAAATAATAAATAAATATAACAAAAACCAAAGATGGGCTGGTGTCATTCCCCCGTCAAACCCTGTTAAATCTGTTATCCTGCCAAAAAATACAGTATAATGTGCAAAAAAACTGCCATTATAACCATTATGGAACCTGTCCGCTATATATGACAAAGCAGCAGCAATTACAAGAGTCCCCGTTACAAGAGGAATAAACAGCTTTTTAAAACGCTCTTCCACAAATCCCTTAATACCACGTTTATTTAATGAATACCTTGCATTTATTCCGGCCAGTACCATAAGCAGTGGCATATACCATGGTGCAACCATCATTACAAATAAACTTAATATATGGTTTTCACAAAACCATATATAATGGACTTCACCCCAGTTATTAAAAGCCATTGCTGCATGAAAAGGCAGTAACATAAGTATACATGCCCATTTCAGGTTATCTATATAATATTTTCTTTCCATTATGCCCCTTTCAAACCTGTGGGATTAAATGCTGCTTACAAATATTCCAGCAGATGCATTCCACAATTTACTTTTTCTGGTCTTTTATGGTATCTGGATTATATCTTAAACCTACAGGCAAAACAAAAGCCACCAGAACACCCCTTTTACAAGGTTTCTGGTGGCTCTCCATTAGCAGGGGTGGAAGGAATCGAACCATCCTCTGGAGTTTTGGAGACTCTTATTCTACCGATGAACTACACCCCTATATAAAATTATAACATCTCATGCGACTTTGTTATTATATTATGGATTAAACTACTTGTCAAGTAAAAATATTGAAGTTATAATATTTTTTTAATAAAAACAATAACAATTTGTATCTTTTCTGGAATAAAAGGACTGGAATAATCCAGCCCTTTTATACTATTACCAGATAAATAATAATCTTTAAAACACATTTACTTTAATATTATTAATATTTAGCATCAGGGTTCCCAAGCATTACTGGCTCTTCATATTCAAGTTTATATGAAGAAGGTTCATCTATAACATCTTTAAGTTTATACCTGGATATTTGCATTTCCAGGCCTCTTACCTGCCCTGACAGCTGTTCACTTGCAGATGCACACTGCTGGCTTGTTGCTGAATTTGTCTGTACTACCTGTGACACCTGTGAAAGAGCCTGGTCTATTTGTGCTGTTGCAGTTGCCTGGTTATTTGAAGACTCTGCTATAGTAACACTAAGCCCTGTAACCTTATCAATCATTTCAGATACAATAAGAAGTGATTTAGCTGTTTCCTGTGCAAGCTCTGAGCCTTTCTTTATTTTTTCAATAGAATCTTCTATCATAGCAGAAGTCTGGTTTGATGCCTTAGCTGAACGCCCTGCAAGATTTCTTACTTCTTCTGCAACTACAGCAAAGCCTTTACCCTGTTCACCTGCCCTTGCCGCTTCAACAGAAGCATTAAGTGCAAGTATATTAGTATTAAATGCTATATCATCAATAACTTTTATAACCTTCTGGATATTTCCAGAAGCTTCATTAATTTCTTCCATTGCTGCAACCATTTCATTCATACGGATATTACTGTGCATAATATCTTCCTTTGTTTCCTGGACAATACTGTGCACTTCCGTAGCCTGTGATGCATTATCTTTTGTCTTATTGGCAATATCCGTAACCGAAGCTGATATCTGCTGTATTGCACTTGCCTGTTCTGTTGAACCCTGTGCAAGTGTCTGGCTCGCTGCTGCTATCTGCTCTGAACCAACTGTTATCTGCTTTGCAGCATTTCTAATAACTCCAAATGCAGTATTATTATCTTTTATAAGCTTTTCTATTGCATTCCCAACAACATCATCTGAAGATGCTGGCACATAATCTATATTAAACTCTCCATTGGACAGCTTTTCAAGTGCATCCGCCTGAAGCTTAAGATTATCCACCATATCACAGAAACTATTATGTAAAATTGCAATTTCATTTTTATTATTATTGTCAATCTTTTTGATTTTATGGCTTACATCACCCAACGATATCCTTTTGGCAATATTTTCAATTTTTAACATAGGAACACATATTGTCTTTGACATTATACGTGCCGCAAATATTGTACTTAATAAAATAAATATAAGCAGTACAAGCATTACAATAATAGAAAACCCATGCATTTCCCTTACTTCATTAAGTATTGTATTAGCTTTTTCATCAAGGTCACCAAGCAGTTCATCAATCAAAGCCTCTGCCCTGTTTGCAGAATCAACACCATTATTATAAAGATGTCTTCTTGCATCTGGCAGGTTATTTTGTGAAACATATATAAGGCACTGGTCAACATCAGAAAGATATACCTCAATATTATCATGTGCGTCTTTATATTTAGATAACAAGCCATCATCTATAAACGCTGCCTCTGCCTTTTTACAAAAAGTTTCTATGTTGTCCCTTGCAATATTTATATCTTCTATTGCGGAAGACTGTTTTTCAGGATTATTAGCATAGAGATAGAGAACATTCCGTAAATCTGACTTTACTTCCTGGAAATATGCAAACCCCATTGATACATCACCTTGTATTTTGCCATAATTATTGTAAAGTTTTTCACTTGATTCAAACTCTGTCTGTATTATCTGGTAATTTCCAGATGCAAGAACCAGGATATACACAAATATTGATGCAAAAGCAATATGTATAGTAGTTGCAATTTTCAATTTACTCATATTAAAATAATCCTCCTGTTAATAAAAATTTTTATCATGCAAAGATATAGATTTTTTCAGATATTACTGTATAATGGTAACATAACATATAAAAAATAGCAAGGAACAGATTTATGAAAGTATTAATATACCACTGGAATTCATACAACCAGAACGATGTAGAAGAAGCCTTTGTAAAAACTGGCAATTATATAACAATTCTTGAAAGAAAGACAGAAAATATCGAAGAAGATATGGCATATGTATACACTGTATCAGATATGCTTGAACAGCAAAAACCTGATATACTGTTTTCTGTCAATTTTTTTCCAGTTCTTGCACAAGCATGCCATGAAACTGGTATTCCCTATGTCTGCTGGAACTGTGACAGCCCTCTTCTTGCAATGTACAACAATGCTGTATTTTATAATACAAATTTTATATTTACATTTGACCGTTCTAACTATGAAGAGTTTAAAAACCTTGGAGTAAACCATATTTACCATCTTCCACTTGCCGCCAACACAGAACACTTTAAAGACATATTAAAATATAATAATACAGATATTACATTATCTAAATATGATATATCATTTATTGGAAGCATGTATGAAAACAATTCTTTTGACAGGATTGCATCAAGCCTGCCAGACTACTTATGTGGATATTTTGATGGTGCACTCTATGCACAATTACAGGTATCAGGAGGCAATATATTAGAAAAACTCCTTACACCTGATATATGCAGGCAGATTGAAGAAATAACCGACTACAGGAAATCACCAGATTCCTTTGCGGACATACGTACCTTATTTTCGACAACTGTATTAGGATTTAAAGCAGCATCAATGCAAAGGGAATTCTATCTTAACAGCCTTGCTGCATATTTACAAAAAAACCTTTTTAATAACCATAAATGTTTATTGCATCTTTTTACTGGAAGCAATACAGACTTACTTCCATTTATAAAGTGCCATGGGAAAGTGGATTATAATACAGAAATGCCTGTTATATTCAGACAGAGCAGGATAAACCTTAATATGACAATACCAAATATCAAGACAGGCATACCATTACGTGTATGGGATATATTAAGCTGTGGTGGTTTCCTTATGACAGACTTCCGTATAGAACTTATGGATTTCTTTATACCTGGTGAAGATATTGTAATATTTGAAGATGCATATGAACTAGAAGACAAAGCAGGTTTCTATCTGTCACATGATACCATAAGAAATAAAATTGCACAAAATGCATATAACAAAATTTCAAAAGGACACACCTGCCAGAACAGAATTGAAAATATTTTACAAACAATATCAAAAGAAATATAATTATATCCAGTCCAGCCTGGATATATGAAAGGAAATATTAAAATGACAAATAATAAATATATAAAAGAAGAGAACCAGATTTATACAGAAAGATTTGACCTTGCTTATGGACGGGTTATATCAATAAATTCTGAAACAAGTAATGCAAATACTTTGCCACTTTCCAAGGAAACTGCTGCATACTTCCAGAAGACATCCCGTTTCCTTATACAGGTATGCGAAGCTTATAAACTTGTTAGTACAGGTGAAATAAACCAGCTGGATATTCCAGAATTAAAACACCTTAACAAGTCACTATATAAAGATATTGAAGGTGACAACTATAACCAGAGTTATGCAAACCCTGCTTTTACTGTAGAAAAGCTTGGTGATAGCATTGGTACACTTCTCTGTGTACTATATACAGAATTGCGTGGAAATATTGCATATGCTTTTGAAGAACGTCTTTTTTATTTAACAACGTCACTTGAATTATATATTGAAATATATAACTTGCTAGAAGATAATGACTGCACTGCCAATGAGCTGCGTGATGCTATATATTACCACTTCTTTGACTATGCTGATATTACAGCAGCCGATAAGATACGTTCCCTTACAGACCCTGGAATGTCATTTGCCACAGATATTATTATGGAAAAAGACCTTTCTAATCCTGCATATCTTTATCTTTTTGGAGAATATATTTCTGAAAATGAATATAAAACTTCAGAATATTTAAGCACACTGCCAGAAGATAAAATAAAAAGCATGGCATCAACATTTACACAAGGGTATAAAAAGGGATTTGATGCATACCATATTGATATTTCTAAGAAAAAAACTGTAAATATACGTTATGCCCTGGGCTTTGAAAGAATTATATATGAAGCAATACTGCAGTTTAAAGAAATGGGGTTAGAACCTTGTATATACAGGGCAGGGACAAGCCTTATAAACCGTTCTGCCGGTGGCAAAAATGGTTATTATGGTGGATGTCCTAATAAACAATACAACTATGACCACCGCATGGATGAAGCTGTTATATTTGACAAAGCATTTGCAGACCGCCGTTTAAGCGCACAGCGCCAGGCTTTTGAAGATATGGCAGGACTTGCTGCAGAATATGCTGGCCCTGCAGTTATAGAAACATTTGGTGAAGATAATTTCCTTGCTGCAGATAAAAAAGAAAGCCCACGCTTTAATGAAAAACAACAGAAACAACGCACAAGTTACCAGGCAGCTTCATCACTCCTGGTTAATGAATTTATACCAGGTGATACTATAAGTTTTACAATAATATCATATCCCGTGCCAGAGATTGGAAAAGATTATGAAAAAATATTTGATGATACTATAAAAGTAAATACCCTGGATTCTGCAATATATGAAAAAATCCAGTCATGTCTTATTGATACACTTGATATGGGGGATTATGTAACTATAACTGGACGTGGAAAAAACACTACAAATATTACTGTTGCACTTTCACCTTTAAATAATCCTGAAAAAGAAACAAAATTTGAAAACTGCCTTGCTGATGTAAATATTCCTTTAGGTGAGGTATTCACATCACCTAAGCTAAAAGGCACAAACGGGCTGTTACATGCAGTATCAATATACCTTGATGGCCTGCAGTATACAGATTTAAAACTAAACTTTAAAGACGGGATAATTACAGATTATTCATGCAAAAATTTTGAACTAGAAGAAGAAAACAGGCGTTATATACATGAAAACCTGCTTCACCAGCATAAAACACTTCCTATGGGTGAATTTGCCATTGGCACCAATACTACAGCATACCAGATGGGCCGTAAATACAATATATCACATCTTCTGCCAATATTAATAACAGAAAAAACAGGCCCACACTTTGCTATTGGGGATACATGCTTTTCACATGAAGAAGAACTGCATACATTTAACCCTGATGGCAAAGAAATGAAATGCAAAGAAAATGATTATTCAATGTTGCGCACTACAGACAGCATGAATGCTTATTTTAACTGCCATACAGATATAACAATACCATATAATGAACTTGGAGATATTATAGTCCATACAAATAATGGTACTTCTGTTAAAATTATTGAAAACGGATACTTTGTACTTCCAGGCACAGAAGAACTAAACAAAGCACTTAATGGTTAAAAAGTGTATAAAACCATTTACTCTGGCAATTCCAGAATTTTATTTGTAAAACATTTGGAACTTGCCAGAGTAATATAATATTTGTATAACTTTTTGTTTCCAAACACTCATAATCCCATTATTTATTAGGATTTACTGGACTGGATGACATTATTTATTTTTCAATTTTATAAGTACAATCTTCCAAGGATATATATTCAACTATGTTATTATTATATATTGAAATTCCTGTTATTTTTTCTAAGTCAAGTATCTGCCCAAACTGGTTACCTTCCCTTATAAACAACTTACCTTCCTTATTTTCATCAACAACTAAATAGCATATACCTCCAGACATAAAAGATGAGTATCCCGTTGTAATCCCTTTTACAGGCAGGACAATTCCAGCATTATTCTTATGGCATTTTTTAAATTGTTCCCTTTCCTCTGCTGTCCATCCATCTTCTTCAAGAAGAATAGAGTATGACAATGGTGAAACATCAAATTCTTTTAATTTAAAATTCATATCCATTGTTTTTATCTTATGGTCAAGATTATAAATTCTTCTTTCAGTGCCAAATGATAATTTCCATTTAATATCCCAGTTACCATCTGTAACTACTTTATAATAACCTTTCCTTTCTCCCTTATGGGCAACAAAATTATCTATTTGCATGCTTATTTCTGCATCCTCTGGTAATTCTTCCATCCCATAGTATCCAGCCTGGTATCTGTAAACAGCCTTATGGTTATTTACCACCTTTGAAACCCCATTTAATATTGCACGGTCTAAAACCTTTCCATTACATTTAAAAACAACCTCTGGTTCTATACTTCCTACTTCTGCTTCTATTCCGCCAAAATCCAAAAGGTTTCCTTCAGTAATGTATTTACTGCCAAAATCTGCTTCAATATAAATATCTGCACAATATCTGTCTGCCAAGGTCTGGATAACACTTACTGTAATATCTTTATCTGTAACTGAATAATTTATTTTATCATCCCCTGTATATTGTGAAAACCCCTCATTAGACATTTTCTCCCTTATCTCTGGCTTGTCTGATACCCCAGTCTTTTTTGCAACATTAATATCCCACATCTCTGTTGCCGCATAAACAACTGTCCCTGTTATAATAATTGCTGCCAATGCTGCCACAATACGTCCTGCCGTCAAGACTGGTTTATAATATTTTCTTTTCATAGCCTCTCCTCCCTTCTCCCTGATTCCATTCAAAACTCTCTGGTCTGCTTCTTCTGTCAGCACCAGTGAATCATATACCTCTTTATAATCTTTCAGTTCCACATAAAACACCTCCATCCGACAGACAAATTTTTAACAGTTCCCTGCCCTTTTTTAACCGCATTTTTACTGCTGATTCCTTACAACCAAGTATCTGCCCAATTTCTTTACATGTATATCCTTCATAATAATGTAAATACATTGGTGCTTTACATTTATCTGGAAGGGAAAGCACTTCTTTTAAAAGTTCACGTTTAGGACTATACTCTTCCCATAAAATATCTGTTCCTCCATTCTCTATATAACTAATGTTTTTATGCCAGAATGACTTAAGGTAATTCTTTGAATAATTTACCGTAACACGCACCAGCCACCGCTTCTCATGTTCATCTGATTCAAATACAGGTGCTTTATAAATTCTTGCAGTAAATACTTCCTGTAAAATATCCTCTGCATCTGGCTGGTTCTTTACATAAGTAAATGCAATCCGGTATAACATATTTTTATACTTATTATAGATACATTCAAAATCCTGTCCGCTCATAATATCATCCATTAACTTCCTCCTTTCACCAGTAGAATTTACACAACACCTTAAATACATTCTACTAAATATACAATCCAGGGAAGAAAATGGTCAATTTATTTTTAGTTATTTTTTATAATCTGGGTTTTTAAGTTCACGTGATACCATGATAATTGATGCCAGCCCTGCCATACAGTCTGCCACAGGCCCAGCATACATAATACCATCTATACCCATAATTAGTGGTAATATAACCAGTAAAGGCAGCAGAAATATTATCTGTCTTGTAAGAGAAAGAAAAATACCTCTTTTAGGTTTACCTATTGCTGTAAAGAAATTTGACGATATAGGCTGCATAAAATTTAAAAATGTGAAAAACAAAAATATCCTGAAATAATTAACTGCAAACTGGAAATATTCTTCGCTTCCATCACCAAATACTGCTATTATATTTCTTGGAAATACCTGGAACATAACAAATGCTATTACAGATAAAACAGCACCATAAAACACCGCCCTTAAATACACACTTTTAACCCTGGCATATTTTTTAGCTCCATAATTAAAACTTGCAATAGGCTGTAATCCTTGTGAAATTCCTATTAAAAATGAAAAGAACACCTGGTTTACTTTTGTTATTATACCTACACACGCAATAGGTACTGCCTCCCCATATACAGATAATGAACCATAGTGTTTTAAAGATTTATTCATTACAATTTGTACCACCATCATTGCAACCTGGTTACTAAATGGTGATGCTCCAAGCGAAATAATTTTTGACAGATATCTTCCTTGTGGTTTTAAATGCTTAATCTCTATTTTAACTGTTTTATAGTGGCAGATATATATAACTGCTATTGCTGCTGAAACTACTTGTCCTATTATAGTTGCAAGCGCTGCGCCTGCCATTCCCATATTAAATCCAAATACAAATATTGCATCAAGTATTGTGTTAATAACTGCACCTGCCATATTACAAACCATAGTCATGCCAGGGCTTCCGTCTGCCCTTATAAGATGCCCGCCACCTGTAGCAAATATAAGAAATGGAAAACCTATAGATGTAATCCTTGTATAGGTTATAGCATAACCTATTACATCATCAGGTGAACCAAAGAATTTAAGAAGTGGTGTCATAAATATCTGTGTAAATATACATAGCACAGTTCCAAGCACCAAAAGCATAACTGCGGAATTTCCTATATAATATGCTGCTGTTTTCTTATCCCCTGCACCCATTGAAAGATTAAATGAAGAAGCCCCGCCTATGCCAAAGAGCAAAGCTATGGCAATACATGTAATTGACAGCGGGAAAGCTATATTTGTAGCAGCATTGCCAAGCCCTCCCACACTTCTTCCTATAAAAAACTGGTCAACAATATTATAAAGTGCACTTACAAGCATTGCTATAATACTTGGTACTGCAAATTTAATTAAAAGCCCGTTTACAGGCAATTCACCCAGAGGATTTTCTCCCACTGGCATTTTGTTTTTTTGTTTATCTTTCTGTTCCACTTTACTGCACTCCTCATATAGTTATTTTTAATTATAATTAGAGTATACATATTTTTCCTATAAATTTCAAATAATTACTGCTAAAATTCCTATACAGGCAAGATAAAAAGCGCCTGTACCTATAAGCACAAGTGCCACTTAGTTAAGCAAATCTCCTGTCTATGGCAAGGTTATAGATGTTTGAAAATTAAATATTTCACAAGTTATATGGCTCTGGCAATTCCAAAATTTTATCAACAGCAGCCGCTTCCGCTTGGATGGGATGCGCAATGGTGCATAAAATCTGAAAAAACCAGATTTAAGCACCAGCGCCCCCATACAGCTGCTTTTTGATAAAATATTTGGAACTTGCCAGAGTAATATACTCTTTGTATAATTTCAATTTTTAAATGTCAATAAGTCCCTTATTTATTAAGTTTTGCTTAACTAAATGACATTGCCTGCAAGCATAAGTGCCACTTCCTTAAAATATTATATTTATTATAAAGACTTCATTATCTCCAATGCTTCTAAATCTGCCTTTTGTGCAGCTTTTATTAATTCACATGTCTTTTTCCTTATCTCCTTGTCTGCAAGTTTTCCAAAATATAAAGAAACACAATTTCTTCCATCAGAAAGGTATCCGTATTTTCCCACCAGTTACTACAAATAAAATAACCACTCTCATAAATTTTAATTCCAGATGAAAACTCTGGGTCTTCCTGGAAGAAATTCCATCCAAGCAGTTCCTCTCCATTATTACGGTATCCAGTAATTATACATGCTTCTGGCGGGCCAATAATTCCTAATGCAATACATGGATATCCTTCATCAATATGTTTTTTAATAAATGAAATAAAATCCTCCTTTGTTGTATCTTCTTCTCTTCCAAGAAAAGAAAACATTATAACATTAAACTTACATAATATATCCACGTCCGTTTCATAAATTTTCATATAATAATTTTTATTTATCTTTTGAGAGTGCTAGTATGCAGGTTTCCGATGACAGATGCCAGTAATAATTCCACAAAAGGGGTACTTTAACCATAAGTGCGAACTTAAGCAAGCAATC
>CAQGLR010000044.1 GCA_948794795.1 uncultured Lachnospiraceae bacterium
CGTCCGTCCCCCTTAAAAATAAATAGAAATTATTGGAATTTATGAAACGGACGTGGAAAAAGTAGTAAATCCCGTTGACTTTTTACCATAAAAAATTTATACTTAGATAAAAATGGCAATTATCTGTCCTCATACATAATGGAAGCCTTTTAAACATACACTTCTTAAGAGTGGGACAGGCAATGAGGCTGATAGCCATTATTTCAATAAGTAAACTCTGCCATATTGGAGTTTAAATAATAACATAGGGAGGTTATAATAAAATGGCAACAAAAGCTAATTACAAGTTGGAAGAAATTGGTGCTGGTAAAGTTGGTTTTTCAAGAACACGTTCTATCATTGAGGGTGCTTTTTATGGAAACAATGTAGTAAAGGTAAATACTCTTAAAGAAGCTTACAATTTAGCAAAAAATACACCTGGCGCTATCGTTACAGATATGCCTGTATACAGAGGTGAGGAGTTTGGCCTTGATTCAGATGCTAAGGTATTATTATTTAATGATGGTGCTGTAACAGGACGTTATGCAGCAGCACGCCGCATTAAAGGATATCCTGGTGTTGATGAGGTTAAGCTTGACAAAGTAGTTATGGATGCTATTTATAAGACACGTTTTAAGAAGTTATACCATGCACAGGTATTCGTTGGACTTGACCCTGAGTTTATGGTTAAAGCACATCTTCTTATTCCAGAAGGCGAAGAAATGCTTATGTATAACTGGATGCTTAACTTCCAGTATATGTCAGATGAGTATGTAAAGATGTACAAGCAGTCTAAACCTGTTGGTGATGGCAAAGAGGCAGATATCTATATCTTCTCTGACCCACAGTGGGTTCCACTTCCAGCACCTGACGTTGATTACAGCTGCTTAAGTGACCCTCAGACTCTCTGCTACTTTGACACCAATGAAAACTGTGCAGCAATTCTTGGTATGAAGTATTTTGGTGAGCATAAAAAGGGTACACTTACAATGGCATGGGCTATTGCTAACCGTAATGGTTATGCATCATGCCATGGTGGACAGAAAGAATATTCACTTCCAGATGGAAGGAAATATGTTGCATCTGTATTTGGGCTTTCAGGTTCAGGAAAGTCTACACTTACACATGCTAAGCATGGCAATAAGTATGGTGACAATGCTATTACAGTTCTCCATGATGATGCATTTATCATTAACTCAGATACATGTGCATCAATAGCACTTGAACCAACTTACTTTGACAAGACAGCAGATTATCCAACAGGATGCCCTGATAACCAGTATCTGCTTACAGCACAGAACTGTTCAGCTACAATGGATGAGGATGGCAAGATACAGTTAGTTACAGAGGATATACGTAATGGTAACGGACGTGCTATTAAGTCTAAACTCTGGTCACCAAACCGCGTAGATAAGATTAACTCACCTGTTAATTCAATAATCTGGATTATGAAGGACCCTACAATACCTCCTGTAGTTAAGTTAAAAGGTTCAGCACTTGCATCAGTTATGGGTGCTACACTTGCAACAAAGACTTCTACAGCAGAGCGTGTTGCAGCAGGAACAGACATGAACGCACTCCGTATTGTGCCATATGCTAACCCATTCAGGACTTATCCTCTTGTAAATGACTATGAGAAGTTCAAGAAGTTAGTAGAAGAGAAAAACGTTGACTGCTATATTGTTAATACAGGTGATTTTATGGGCAAGAAAGTACAGCCTAAAGATACACTTGGAATTCTTGAATCAATCGTAGAAGGCAAAGCAGAGTTCAAGAAATGGGGCAACTTTGATGATATTGAAATCATGGATTGGGAAGGTTTTGTTCCAAACCTTGATGATGCAGAATACAAAAAAGCATTAAAGGGTGCTATGCAGAACCGTGTAGATGCTGTTAAAGGATTTGCTGAAAAGAATAGTGGATATGATAAGCTTCCAGATGAGGCACTTGCAGCAGTACAGAAGCTTGTTGATGCATTATCATAGTATAAAGCACTATATAATATAATGATAGTGGCAGGTGGTTAATAAGCCATATTTATATTAGCATAAAGTTTGAAACAACATGTAATTGCACTTTAAGAACCGTTATACTAAAGATTTTAAGTATAACGGTTCTTTTTTTCTTCTTTTTGCATAGGATTAAACATGCAGTCTAAATGTAATCCAGCGAGGGAAGGAGAAAGCAGTATGGATGACAAACTTGATGAAATAATTAAAAGATATCCTGTAACAGTGAAATCAAAACGCAGGATAAGGGGAGCTGTTCTTTTAGACACAGACAAGGGCATATGCATGATAAAAACATATGCAGCAGGTAAAAACAGGCTTTTATTTGAAGAAAATATTAAAAAATTATTGATTAATGGCGGATATAGTGATGTAGATTATGTTATACCTAATACTGACGGTGAACTGCTGACGGATGATAACAGTGGCAACAGATGGCTTATGAAAAAATGGTATAATGGTGAGGAATGTGATATCCGGGATATACATAAAGTCCTGCCTGTGTCAGCAAATATGGCAGTTTTACATAAAATAATGGTTATTGGGCAAAAGGATGCAGAAGGAATGCCAGTAAAAACAAAGAAAATGGACCTGCAAAGTATATTCTTGCGCCATAATAAAGAAATAAAAAGAGTACATAGTTATATACGTGAAAAAAGACAAAAAAATGAAATGGAAATATGTCTTTTAAATTCTTACCAGAATTTCTTTGAACAGGGAAATGCAGCAGAAGAATTTTTAAAAGACAGTGGTTATGACAAATTATATGAGGAAACTGTAAGACAAGGAAAAATTGTTCATGGAAGCTATAACTATCATAATATAATATTGTCTGGTGACAGAGTTATAACTACAAATTTTGAAAAATCAGATATTGGCATACAGATAATAGATTTATATGATTTTCTTAGAAAAGTCATGGAGAAAAATAGCTGGAACATGGAAACAGGAATACAGATAATAGAGGAATATAATAAGGAAAGAAAACTTGGAAAAGAAGAGCAGAAAGTTTTATATGCACTTCTTTTGTATCCTGAAAAATACTGGAAGCTGGTAAATTTTTATTATAATGGAAAAAAGTCCTGGATGTCTGCTAAAAACTATGAGAAATTACAGCGTATATGCAGCCAGGAACAGGAACGCCATAAATTTCTCAAAGAGGTAAAAAAGCTTTTAATTTAGCTTTTTATGTAGTATAATAGTCAAAAGATACAGCTTTTACAGCTGGATAAATCCATGAGCCAGTTATATATGGTGCATGGGCTTGTGATAAGGAGGAGAAACCATGTTTTTTAACAGGTTTTATGGTAAAAAGATAACAACATTTATAATTCTGGTACTTGTCCTGTGTGTATTTACATCATGCAGTGTAAAGAAACGCAGTAAAAATAATAATAACAACAGCATAAATGCTTCAGCTGTCCAGGGTGAAGTCCCTTCCCATAGCATGACAGGTGTTGTGACAAATATAGATACAGATTTAAAGCAGGTTACAATGCGCGAACTTGACTGTGATGTTGATTCTATACTTGATTATAATGCAACATCGGTGGTTACAGATAAGTATGGCAGTGAAATAACAGGGGATGAACTGCAGCCTGGCCAGATAATGGAGGTAACTTACAATACTTCAAATGCAGATATTATTAAAATGAGTGTTCCAAAAGATGTATGGGAATACCAGGAAGTTGACAAGTTTTCATTTGATGGTGATACCAATGCATTAAGTATTGCAGGAAAGAAATACCAGTATACCAGCTGGACATATTTTTCTTCTCTTGAGAGCAAAATACAATTAGCTGAGCTTGGAAGCCATGATGTAATTACAGTAAGGGGTATTGGAATAACAGTATATTCTGTTACACGTACTAAAGGGCATGGATATATAAGGCTCGCAAACTATGATACATTTAAAGGCGGGACAATAAGTGTAGGCAATAATATTGTGCTTCCTATAACAGATAATATGCTGGTTACTGCAGGTGTGGGTTCATACCGTGTAACACTTAGTAAAAGAAAAGTAAAAGCTGTTAAAAATGTTATTATAAAAGATGGCAAGGAAACAATACTTGATTTCAGTGATTATAAAGAAGAGGTAAAAAATGTTGGTACTATTAAATTTAATATAGAACCTCATGGTGCTGATTTATATATTAATAATTCAAATGTTGATTATAGCAACCCTGTTACCCTTAATTATGGGGAATATAATATAAGGGTAGAGATGACAGGATATACTGCTTATACAGGGGTTCTTGATGTTGAGAAACCAGGAAGTACCATTAATATTGATTTAATAGAAAAGGATGCGTCTGTATCTTCTGCATCAACTGCTACACCATCACCAACAAAGAAAGCAGATGATAAAGTAACTACCAAGAAGATAGACAGCAACCATACCATAACTGTATCTGCGCCAGATGGTGCAGAAGTTTACCTTGACAATGTGTATAAAGGCTTAGCACCATGTACTTTTACAAAAGTTATAGGTTCACAGACTATTACTTTAAGTAAGCCAGGCCACGTAACAAAGAGTTATTCAGTAGATATATTGGATGATGATAAAAATGTTAAGCTGGGTTTTTCTGAATTGATGGAAGACTCTGACTAATAGATACACTTTAAATTATTTTTTATAAAACAAGAGGAGGATATGATTAATGGATTACAAAGAGGTTTATGAATCATGGCTTGGCAACCCTTATTTTGATGAGGATACAAAGAATGAGCTGAAATCAATAGGTGGTGATGACAACGAGATTAAAGAACGTTTCTACCAGGAGTTAGAATTTGGAACAGCTGGCCTGCGTGGTGTAATTGGTGCAGGTACAAACCGTATGAATATTTATACAGTACGTAAGGCTACACAGGGGCTTGCAAACTACATAACCAAAGCAGGAAAGGCTGCACAGGGTGTTGCAATAGCATTTGACTCACGTCATATGTCACCTGAATTTGCAGATGAATCTGCACTGTGCCTTGCTGCCAATGGAATTAAAGCATATGTGTTTGAGTCATTAAGGCCTACACCAGAACTTTCATATGCAGTAAGGGAGTTAAAGTGTGCTGCTGGAATTAATATTACAGCAAGCCATAACCCTCCTGAATACAATGGTTATAAAGTATACTGGGAAGATGGTGCACAGATTACACCTCCACATGATACTGGCATTATGGCAGAGGTTAAGGCTGTTACAGATTATGCAGAAGTTAAGACAATGGACAAGCAGGATGCTATATCAAAAGGACTGTATGAGCAGATTGGTGCAGCAATAGATGACAAATATATTGAAGAGCTTAAGAAACAGGTTATCCATTGGGACAGCATTAAGGAGATGGGAAGCAAGTTAAAGATTGTCTATACACCTCTGCATGGTACAGGAAATATTCCTGCAAGGCGTGTACTTAAGGAAATAGGCTTTGAAAATGTATACGTTGTGCCTGAACAGGAACTTCCAGATGGTGATTTCCCAACTGTAAGTTATCCAAACCCTGAAGCAGCAGAAGCTTTTGAACTTGCACTTAAGCTTGCAAAGGAAAAAGATGCAGACCTTGTACTTGCAACTGACCCTGACGCAGACCGTCTTGGGGTATATGTAAAAGATACAAAGAGCGGGGAGTATATTACACTTACAGGTAATATGTCTGGATGCCTGCTTGCAGATTATGAGATTTCACAGATTAAAGAGACAAAAGGGCTTCCAGAAGATGGAAAGCTTATAAAAACTATTGTTACATCAAACCTTGCAGATGCAATAGCAAAATATTATAATGTAGGGCTTATTGAAGTACTTACTGGATTTAAGTTTATCGGACAGCAGATTCTTGGCTTTGAAACAACAGGAAAGGGGAATTATCTCTTTGGTTTTGAAGAAAGCTATGGCTGCCTTATTGGTACACATGCACGTGACAAAGATGCTATTGTTGCAACTATGGCACTTTGTGAAGCAGCAGCATACTATAAGACAAAAGATATGACTCTCTGGGATGCAATGATTGCAATGTACGACAGATATGGTTATTATAAGGATGGAGTACAGTCAGTTACAATGAAGGGTATTGAAGGACTTAATAAAATCCAGGAGATTATGACAGAACTCCGTGAAAATCCACCTAAAGAGATTGACGGGCACAAAGTTCTTTCATTCCGTGATTACCAGGCAGATACAATTAAAGACATTGAGACTGGGGAAGTTAAGCCTACTGGGCTTCCAAAGTCAAATGTACTGTATTTTGATATGTCTGACAATGTATGGATGTGTGTAAGGCCTTCAGGAACAGAACCTAAGATTAAGTTTTATTATGGCGTCGTAGGAAGTTCCCTTGATGATGCAGATAAGAAGTCAGAAGCCATGGCAAAAGCTGTTACTGATATGGTTGGAAAGATGTCATAAACTGAATATTTTTAATAAATTATTACAGGCTAATTTAAAAGGGCTGCCGTATATGGCGGCTCTTTATAGGTTTGAAATGCTTTGTTTGATTTACAAAATATTCGTAATACAAACTATAGTTATACGGAGGAATAGTAATGCAGGAAAAATTAGAACGCTGGATAAACTGGATGGAATTTGATGAAGTAGTATCTGGCAAACACAATGCACCCCATAATATATTAGGGCTGCATGATTTTGACAAAGGACAAGTATTTACAGTATTCAGGCCACATGCACAGAATGTTTTTATTACAGATATGAATGGCGGCAATGTAGTACAGCTTGAACAAGTTGAGGGTGAAACAGGATTTTTTGGCAAATATGTAGATGGGCATAAGTATAAGGCGCCTTATAAAGTCCGTGTACAGTATTCAGATAATGATGTAGTAGAATTTGTTGACCCTTATTGTTTTGAGCCACAGATTACAAGTGATGATTTATATGTATTTGCAGAAGGCAACCACTATGAGATATATGACAAGCTTGGTGCACACCCTATGACAATTAATGGGGTATATGGAACATATTTTGCAGTATGGGCACCTCATGCAAGGGCAGTAAGTGTGGTTGGAAGCTTTAATATGTGGGATGGTATGCTTCATCCTATGAGGACACTTGAAGTATCAGGTGTTTATGAGCTGTTTATACCAGGAGTAGAGCCAGGTGCTATATATAAGTATGAAATTCTTACAAGACAGGGTGAGACTCTTCTTAAAGCAGACCCATATGCAAACTCTGCACAGATGCGTCCTGAAAATGCATCAGTTGTAGCAGACCTTACAGGTTTTGAATGGGAAGATGACAAATGGATGAAAGAACGTGCTAAGAAAGACAGGGATACTCTTAGAAAAGAACCTGTTGCAATTTATGAAGCACATCTTGGTTCATGGAAGAAGAAAGATGATGGTACAGAAGACGGGTTTTATAATTACAGGGAACTTGCCCCAATGCTTGCTGATTACCTGCTTGAAATGGGGTACACGCATATAGAGCTTATGGGTATTGCTGAATATCCATTTGATGGTTCATGGGGATACCAGGTTACAGGATATTATGCGCCAACAAAGCGTTATGGTGACCCAAAAGATTTTATGTATTTTGTCAACTATATGCATAAAAAGGGTATACATGTAATACTTGACTGGGTACCAGCACATTTCCCAAGGGATGCACATGGTCTTGGAAGATTTGACGGACAGCCTCTTTATGAGCATCCAGACCCTCGCAGGGGAGAACATCCTCACTGGGGTACTTATATTTTTAACTATGCTTACAGGGAAGTTGAAAACTTCCTTATAGCCAACGGACTTTTCTGGCTTAATAAGTTCCATATTGATGGTCTCAGGGTTGATGCTGTAGCTTCTATGCTCTATCTTGACTATGGCAAAAATGATGGTGAATGGCTTCCAAATGAAAAGGGAGGCAAAGAGAACCTTGATGCAATACAGCTTTTTATGCATATGAATGAGCAGTTTGAGAAGAGGGCTCCTGGAACTGTTGTAATAGCAGAGGAATCTACTTCATGGGCAGGGGTAACAGCACCTGTACAGTTTGAAGGGCTTGGTTTCTTATTCAAATGGAATATGGGCTGGATGAATGATTTCCTTGAATATATGAAGCTTGACCCATATTTCAGGTCATTTAACCACAATAAGCTTACATTTAGTATGCATTATGCTTATAGCGAGAATTTTATACAGGTATTGTCACATGATGAAGTAGTACATGGCAAAGGTTCTATGATTGAGAAAATGCCTGGTGAATATGAGGATAAATTTGCAAACTTAAGGACTGCGTATGGATTTATGTATGGACATCCTGGCAAGAAGCTTTTATTTATGGGACAAGAATTTGCACAGTTCCGTGAGTGGAGTGAAGAACGCAGCCTTGACTGGGAACTTCTGGATTATGACTTGCATGTAAAGATGAAGACGTATATAAAAGCCCTTAACAAACTTTATACAGAGTATGAGGCAATGTATGTAAATGATTATGACCCTATTGGTTTTGAATGGATGAGCTGTGATAATGCGGAGATGAGTACAGTAAGTTTTGTAAGACGTGGACTGACTAAGAAAGACCAGCTTCTCTTTATCTGTAACTTTACTCCTGTGCAATATGATGGTTTCAGGACAGGTGTTCCTTGCCTTGGTAAATATACAAAGATAATGTCTTCTGATGATTTATGCTATGGCGGGACAGGTGTAAAGAATTCAAAGACAGTACAGGCTGAGGAGATTGAAAGTGACAGGTCAGAGTATTCAATAGAAATGAATCTCCCACCATTATCTGTAACAATTTATAAATTTGATTATAAAGAAGACAAATAAAAAAATTTATTAATTTAAAAAAAAGCCAGAAGCTTTGGAATTGCTTCTGGCTTTTACTTAAGTTAATAAATTTTTTTAACTTATTGTGGACAAATTATGATGTTAAAACGTTTTATCTATGTAAGCGCTTATAAATTTACATGAAAGGGAGTGGGAAATTGCAGACAAGGGAAGTTGAAAATTTGTATCGCAAGCATTTTGCGGCAATATATAGCGTTTGTTTTCTTTATATGAAAAATGAAACAGATGCCTGTGATATGGTACAAGAAACATTTCTTAGGCTGCTGCAGGGTCATTTCAATTATAAAGATGATGAGAAAACAAAAGCATGGCTGGTTATTACAGCATCTAACTGTTGTAAAAGCCAGTTGAGAAGAAGCTGGAGAAAAAGAGAAGTAATATATGATGCCAAGGTTCATGATACAGGTATGGAATATTCTGACAATTTATTGCTCCGGATGGTAGAAGAGTTAGATGAGAAATACCGGTTGCCAGTATATCTGTATTATTTTGAGGGATATAATAGTGCAGAGATTGCAAAGATGCTTCATATTAATGCATCTACTGTGCGGAGCCGTCTTTCAAAGGCACGCAGTATACTACGTTGTGAACTTGCGATAGAAAAAAATCCAGAAAATAAAATAAGAAAGGCGTGGTGAACATGAAACAGGAGTATCAGAGAATGCAGGAACAAATTTTGCCTGGAAAGGAAAAACAGGATGAAATATGGAGTATAATTGAAAAAAAAGCTGATGGAAGACAGCGTAGATTTAACCACTGGTATATAGCCAGCCGGGCAGGCAGTATTGTTGCTGCAATTTTTGTCTGTATCCTCTGTCTGCCACAGACAGGTTTTGCAGATGGTATAAAAAGTTTTCTGGACCAGTATTTTGACAAGCCTGCAAGTATTAAGCAGGACATTGTGGAAAATATATACGAAGATAACGACGGACATGTAAAAATGCAGATAACAAAAATGTTTTCAGATGGGGCTTGTGCCTATCTTGATATTTGTTATGAAGCACTGGATGATATAGGAAAAGACTGGCTATCTAATGTAAAAATGGAGGTAGATTCCATAGGGTTTCTGTATAAGGGAGATATTATTGGAAAGACAACTGCTTATAGACAAGCATTGCAAGAATATAAAGATATGGCAACAGGACAGGCAAGATATTTTTCTTTCTCTTATGTAGATTACAGTGGTAATTTCAATTTAAATAGAATTAAGCGTATACTATCTTATCCAATGTGTAAGGGAAAAAGAGAGGAAAAAATGAAATTAAACAGCAATATAGATACCTTTGCTTACCATTTAGAGGGAGAGAAGCCACTTAGCAAATTTTATGAGCCGGAGTATCTGCTTGTATCAAAGTTTTCTTATGGAATTTTTGGAAAAAACCAGGGAGTTTATACTGGATTAAGCAATGGAGGGTATTTGAATGAAGATTTCCTTTCAAGCCCAGATTCAGACATAGAAAAGGTTGTTTTCATAATGAATGATGGTTCAAAAATAAAAATTGATGATATGGCAGAATTTTGTCCAGCATTAGATGTTCCTGGATATGACCTGGTTGTTGCATCAGGATTTTTCTATAACGAAGATGGTAGCAGATGGAACATGCACAAAGCAATTAATCCAACAGAACTAGATGGAGTACAAATAAATGGTACTTATTATAACCTTGTTTTAGATGAATCCTATAAATAAAAAGAACGGCTAGCCATAATTGGCTAGGGCGTGTTTGAAAATTAAAAAATGCACAAATTATGTGGCTCTGGCAATTCCAAAATTTTACCAATGGCAGCACGCTCCCGCTTGGATGGGATGCGCAGTGGTGCATAAAGCCCCAAAAAACGTGGCTTAAGCACCAGCGCCCCCAAACAGCTGCCTTTTGGTAAAATATTTGGAATTTGCCAGAGTAATATAATCTTTGTGCAATTTGATGGTTTAAAAGTAATTTTCAAACACGCCCTAGCCGTTTGTACTGCTTTTTATAAAACCTTTGTGATATAATGGATATTAATTGATATAATCTGCTGATATATAACCATTATAAAGTTTCTTGCCATCATGGTAACTAGTTTTATACCATGTATCAGATTTTACAATTACCTTTTTAAAAATTGCAACAGGAGTGCCTTCTGGTATAACTGCCAGGATTTTTTTATTGGTACCTGCTGCTTTACGTATATTAAGTGCAGCAACCGTTTTACCTAAAGAATAAAATTTTAACGGAGCTTTTGGTAAAAGATATCCATTATAATTTTTGGATTTAACCACATAACTCACATGGATAAAGGTTTTATTATTCTTTAAGTATGTTTTGCCAAGATACTCTACAGTGGCTTTTTTAGGAATTGTTACAAGTTTTGCTGACTTGGCAGCAGGTGTTTTTAATAAATACAAGTTTGATGTTGCAATAGCAGCCTGTCTGGTTTTCATTGTAGCTGTTGTAAGTGTTGCATAACTGCTGTAGTATGTTTTGCCATTAATTTTTGCATATGAACGTATTTTATAATAATATTCATGGTCAGACAACAGTTTTGTGTTTTTGAATGATGTAACAGTTCTTTTTGTAACAGTTTTAATCTTTTTATATGTACCATTATAAACATCAGCCCTGTAAATCTGGTAGCCTTGTGCACCCGTGTTGCCATTCCATTTAAGTGTTATATATTTATTAGCAGGAGTTCCAGAAAATGAACTTGTTTTCTTAGGTTTTATTATAAAACTGGAAACTATGCTTCCTGTATAATTGCCAGTTCCAGTAATTGTAACTGTTGCAGTACCAGTATTGATATTATCAGAATATGTTAATTCGTAATCCTCACCTTCTACAAGAGTATTGCCATTTAATGAAATTTGTACTGGTGGCATTATTTCTCTTCCAGTGTAAGTTTTATCAGTAATTTTGACAATCTTTGCTTTTGATAAATCAATGCTTTCAATAGGTTTTGGCGTAGGTGTAGCTGTAGGTTTTGGTGAAGGAGTGGGCTTTGGTGTAGGTGTAGCTGTAGGTTTTGGTGAAGGAGTGGGCTTTGGTGTAGGTGTAGCTGTAGGTTTTGGTGAAGGAGTGGGCTTTGGTGTAGGTGTGGCTATAGGTTTTGGTGAAGGAGTGGGCTTTGGTGTAGGTGTGGCTGTAGGTTTTGGTGAAGGAGTGGGCTTTGGTGTAGGTGTAACTGTAGGTTTTGGTGTAGGTTTTACTGTTTCAGCTGGTTTTTCTGTAACTGCAGGAGGTTCTGTGATAACAGGGGTTTCCGTTTCAGCTGGTTCTTCTGTAATATCAGGTGGTGTAGTAACATCAACATTGTTGTTATCATTATTATTATCATTGCCAGGAGTGCTTCCATCTATAACAGTATCTGTATACCAGAAGTTACAGTCAACCTTTCCTGTTATGCCGTCTACTGAACCAGAGCTTGTATACTGCCAGTATTCATATGGGTTAGAATATGTGGTTTTAGTAGTATAGTTAGCAAGCCATATTTTGTAACTTTGTGAAAGTTTTGTTCCGTTAATAAGGGTTGCAAGGTCACTTTTATTAGCATAAATCATAGGTTCGTAACCAGCATCTTTGATTGTTTCACAGAATGCAATACAGTTATTAGTAGCAGCAGATTTGCTAAGGTTTGCTTTATACATCCTGCCTATTGGGCCGCTGGAATCCGTAGGAAATTCATAGTCAATAACTATAGGAAGTGTAACATCATAATCTTTAATCTTATCCAGACAGTATTCTGCTTCTTCTATAGCTTCTTGTTTATTTATAGCTTCTGTGAAGTAATAAACACCTACCTGTATTCCAGCATCAAGTGCCCCTTCAATATTCTCAACAAATTTAACATCTGTACAAAGAGTACCTGCAGCACCATATCCCCTGTATCCAGCACGGATAATAGCAAAATCAACACCTGATTCTTTAACTTCTTCCCAGTCGATGGTTTTATTATAGTATGAAACATCAATACCATTATAAATATTCATGCCATCAAAAACATCTGCATGTGTATATGTTTTATTGTCAAAGATACCTTCTGTCTGTGATGCTTTTCTCAGCTTGCTTTTAAGTACAGGTCCAGATTGTAATTCTGCCTGTAAAGAAGCAGTATTATCTATTGTGGAAGAACCTGTGACAGCACTGCCAGAAGCAGTGTGCATTGTGTTATTAGTATATGTACTTGCTGGAGCAGCAGAAGCATATGAAACGGTACCTTGAAGTAGTATTGCAGCCGTAAGGAGGCTGCTTAATATTTTATGTTTTTTCATATTAATCCTCCAGTTTCCAGAAATTATCTGGAATATTGTATTTGTGTTTATATTTATACATAATTGTTGTGGCAAAAATATGCATATATATAAAACTGTTGAAAATAATACTATGTAAACATCTGTTTGCTTATATTCCATATTATTTTTATATATACTAATCTAACCGGTATATATTTGTCAAATATTATCACAATATATTACACATATATAATATGGTGTATTTAAAATCTGCTTTCTTTATTGTTTCCATAATTTTTTTCTTTTGCAGGATTTTAATATATTAAGGGAAAGAAACAGGCATAATAAAATTTATATATATCTTGACTAAAAAGTTATATCATGTTATGCTTATACGAGAACTTATGTTCGCAGTATGGCAGGAGGTGTAAAATGGTATTTGAACTTAATGCAGCTTTGTCTGAAAAGCTTCATATTTTGTCTGCTGCAGCAAAGTATGATGTTGCATGTACTTCAAGTGGTGTTTCAAGGAAAAGCAAGAAAGGGGAACTTGGTGCGGCAGAGGCAGCAGGAATATGCCATTCTTTTGCTGCTGATGGAAGATGTGTTTCGTTACTTAAGATTTTATTTACTAATGAATGTATATTTAACTGTAAGTATTGTATTAACCGTGCCAGTAATGATGTTCCAAGGACATCTTTCACACCTGATGAGATATGCCAGCTTACAATGGAGTTTTACAGGAGAAATTATATAGAAGGTTTATTTTTAAGTTCTGGTGTAATGCAGTCACCAGATTATACAATGGAACTGATATGTGAATCACTTAGGAAGTTAAGGCTTGAATACAAATTTAATGGTTATGTCCATTGTAAGGCTATTCCTGGGGCTTCGCCAGAACTTGTAGAGATGGCAGGATGGTATGCAGACAGGATGAGTGTCAATCTTGAACTTCCTACAGAAGCAGGTTTAAAAGAGCTTGCCCCTAATAAAACACGTAAGAATATATTAACACCTATGAGGCAGATACAGGCAGGTGTAGCAGAGAGCAGGGCAGTCCTTGGCATGAAGGGAGGTAACCAGAGTGCTTACTGGTATACACAGAAACGTTTAGGGAAAAGCCTGCCAGGAAGTACAAGGGACTTTAATATAACAACAGATACAGATAACAATAAAATTACGGATAAAAATATAAGTATAACTACTAATACAGATATAGTATTAAATAGTGGCGGGGGAGTGCTGGCACAGTGGAACAGGAATGATACAAGCAGGGGATTTGTTCCAGCAGGACAAAGTACGCAGATGATTATAGGAGCTACAGGTGAGAGTGATTACCAGATACTATCTGTGACAGAAGCACTGTACCAGAGATTTGATTTAAAAAGGGTTTTTTATTCAGCTTTTGTTAATGTCAACAATGACAGTTCACTTGTAGTAAATGGAGGACAGCCGCCGCTCCACAGGGAACACAGGCTTTACCAGGCAGACTGGCTTTTAAGGTATTATGGATTTACTGCTGGTGAGATTTTATCTGAAAGCAGGCCATTTTTTAATACTTATCTTGACCCTAAGTGTGACTGGGCACTTGGACATATGGAATATTTTCCAGTAGAGATAAACACTGCATCATATAACACATTACTGCGTGTCCCTGGAATAGGTACAAAGTCTGCTGGCAGAATAGTAAATGCAAGAAAAACGGGCAGGCTGGATTTTGCTTCATTAAAGAAAATGGGTGTTGTATTAAAAAGAGCTATATATTTTATTACATGTAATGGCAGGATGATGTACGATTTCTTAAAGGTTGAAGAGGATTATATAACACGTAACCTTGTTTCAGGGGAAACAGATGTTGTTAAGGGGTTTGGTGACAGTATAACTTATAAACAGCTTACTTTATTTGATGATTTCCAGTTAGGGCATATCTAAAAATGTTATATTGAAAGGAAGACAATGGAAAAGCAAATAAGGATTTACCAGTGTGAAAATTCACCAGATGGCATACTTAGTGCTGTATTTGAAGCAGGAATATCAGGCTATGGACATAATTATATAAAAATACAGCCTTTAGCACCAGGGTATATTTATAATATAGAACTTTTTTCAGAATATATAAAGGTAGAAACTTCTCCAGAAAAGGCAGAAAACGTATTGAAAACAATAGACAGCAATATATCCCATGAAGCATATTTTTTTGTAATGAGTGCTTTGCTTTCAGAAGATGCAGACAGAGGCAATGTAATATACCAGTTTGTAACATATGGTTTTACCATTGGCAGGGATATTACAAAAGCATTACAGCTGGATTGTGTTTCGAGGATATTTGCTATAAAGCGCAGTGTGCATAATGAAGCACATTTTTATAAAGAATTTTTAAGGTTCCAGGAGGTAAAGAAGACCCCGCCGGTGCTTATGGCAAAGATGGAGCCTAAGAACAGGGTATTAACTTTAGTAACATCACATTTTGAAGACAGGTTTAATGCAGAATATTTTATTATATATGATAAAAGTTATAAAGAAGCTTCATTCCATAGCGCTGATGGGAATTGTGTAATAAGGATTTTAACAAAAGAAGAAGAAGAAAAGATAGATTCATTATTAGATAATAATGAGAAATATGCAGATTTATGGAAAGTATTTTTTGAATCTATTGCTGTAGAGGAAAGGGAAAATTATAAACTGCAACGTGGAAATCTTGCATTACATTATAGAAAATATATGACAGAATTTATGGATAATAATTGACAGCTTATCTCTGAAAGGGTAACATATATAGTAAGGTTGTTTTACAAGTGGGCAAATAGCCAATGCCTGCTTACAGGTAATGCGGATTGCGGATATCCGCCTGGCTAAAAAATATTTATACCAGTGTGTGTTGGAAAATGAAAAGTGTACAAGATTGCCAGAGTAATATAATCTTTGTGCAGTCTGATGTTTTAAAGGCAATTTTTAAACACACTATTGGATGAGGATTACTTATGACAGATATAATTAACATAAGATGGATTTTAAGGCATATTGCTATATGGGTTCCAGCAGTATGTATTATGGTTATAATTTTTAATTTTTCTTCAATGGTTGCTGATGATTCTTCCAATACAAGTATTCCGATAGCTGAAGTTGTGATACAGAAGATAGAGCAAACTATGGATATCTCTATTGATAATGGTTCTGAAAGTTATGGTTTAATACACCATTTAGTACGTAAAGCAGGCCATTTTCTTGAATATATGGCATTAGGGTGCACTCTTGTGCTTCCGTTTGCATTTATATATACAGGAAATTATTATAAGATTAAAGTGTTATTATCAAGTGAATTATTTGCTGCATTTTATGCATGTACGGATGAATTCCACCAGACTTTTGTACCTGGAAGAGATGGAAATTTTACAGATGTGGGAATTGACAGCATGGGTGCACTAGCGGGAATATGTGCAGGTTTTATATTTTGGTGGATTGGTAAAAAAGTAGTAGAAAATATACATAAAAAATTAATTTAACATAGCAACTGGGGTTATTTGGACAATTTAACAGACCATTATTTGAGGGAGATTACAACATGGAAATTATAGCATATGAAATGGAGTATGTAAAAGATGATATTGAAAAAAGTAATATCATGTGTATTCCCTTTGGGAAAAAGTATTTTCAACAATACATGAAAATATATAATGCTTGCTTTTATGAAATGCGGAAATCTCTTGATATCAAGCCATATAATTTTTTGAGCAGTTATAAACAAATCAGCGGAAAAAGTAAGGATATTTTCTTACTTGTAGATGAAGAAGAAATTATTGGTTCTGTCGCATGCTATGGAAGTGAAATAGATGATTTGATAGTTAATAAGAAATTTCAGAATAATGGATATGGAAAACAACTTTTATTATGGGGAATGAACTATATCCGCCAAATTAGTAATAAGCCTATTTTGTTACATGTTGCTAAATGGAATGAAAAAGCTTTAATGCTATACGAAAAAGTTGGATTTTATATTACAAATACCAGGAGGGTACGTTAAATTCCAGCTTGCAGGGGAAAACCAAGACAGAAAAATGATATGAAAATGAAATGTTGTTTACCTTTAGGTAGTGGTTATCTTAACGGACAACCAGCTGCCTTTTTATTTTCAGTAACTATCAATATAGCACAAAAAGAATGAGATATCAGAAATGATTAAAAGCAAAAATGGTACAAACAGAAGTAAGGAGAGAGTTTAGATGATAACTATAGAAACTAACAGATTACTTTTGAGAAATTATAGAGTGACAGATTTTGAGGATATTATAAAATATTTTTCTGTTGTCAATTTGGTAAAATACTGATATAATTCAACCGTCAGTAAGCTTATTCTCCTTTGGTAATCTTTTTAATAATCAGTAAAATTATACAATAGAATAAGATTTATGGATTTTTATTTTGCCAGACTCACGTTAAAATTAAGAACCTAAATAATTTTATTATGTTTTTTTCTGTATCCACTTGGTGTTAATTGGAATATTTCTTTAAATTTACGGCAAAAATAACCAGTATTTTCAAAACCAGTATCCCGGGCTATTGAAGCAATATTGTTCTCTGTAGTAACCAAAAGCTTTGCGGCACGTTTTAGCCTGTAATTTACGAGATAGTTTATAGGCGGGGTATGGATATTTTTGTTAAATATATTTAGAACACTGCTTTTGCTTAATGATACAGTTTTTGCAATATCCTCCAGGGAAATTTGGTATGGATAATTTTTATGTATATACTGCATCATAATCTGGAGCTGGGCCTGGGTACGTACAGATGATTGAGGTGCAGGAATATTTTCAATTATGCCAATATCCTCATATAACATACCCCATAATTTCAAAAGTAGTTCTACAGTTTTAATTTCACATATACTGCCTGGTTCCTGGATTGTAAATATGGATACCAGTGTGTCTAAAATCTTTTTTTGTTCAGGATTTTCATAAGAAAATATAAGATACCTGGTTGCAGATTGAAGGACAGGCTGTATATATTTCTGGTATATAAGGCTTTCTTCCTGTGAAAGCAGTAAGGGTGAAAATACAATATTAGGAATAATAGTGCTTTCTGTTGATTCAAATCTATGTATTACTTGGGAATTTATAAATATGCCTGTCCCAGCACCCAGGACATGTCTGCTGCCTCCAATAAGACATTCTGCTGTTCCTTTTTCAATAAAAACAAATTCTACTTCTGGATGCCAGTGCCAGTCTATGCAGTGAAAATCAAACAGCCAGATATCCTCAAGATAGTATTGGAAGGGATATTCTTCACTTCCATGATGGATTGTTTCCCTTAATGATTCATCTGTTACTATTTTGCTGTATCCTGTATTAATTTTCATTGATAACTGCTCCTTTTGTGATATTGTGTAATAATATTGTGAAATATTATATTGCTATATGTATTTCTCTGATATATAATGCAATTCATTATAATAATGAAAGGAACAGATGTCAACATGGCAAAAAATTATAAAAAAACACTAACAGCTTGTTATCTTGGTTTTATTACACAAGCAATTACTGCTAACTTTGCACCATTGCTTTTTTTAAAATTCCATAGTGAGTATAATATTCCACTGGGTAAAATAGCTCTTATTTCTACAATATTTTTTCTGGTCCAGCTGGTTGTAGATATTTTATGTTCTTATTTTGCAGACAGCCTTGGATACCGTAAATGCGTTGTGGTTTCTGAATTATGTGCAGCATCGGGGCTTATTGGGCTTGCATTTCTGCCTGGTATTTTAAATAAACCTTTAATGGGTATTATTATAAGTGTTATTATTTATGCAGTCGGAAGTGGTTTAATTGAAGTGTTGTGCAGTCCTATTGTAGAGGCATGTCCATTTGACCATAAAGAGGCTGCTATGAGCCTGCTGCATTCTTTTTATTGCTGGGGTTCTGTAGGTGTGATACTTTTATCTACTGTATTTTTTACTGTTTTTGGAACTGGCAGCTGGAAATGGCTTGCCTGCATATGGGCTCTTATTCCGCTTTATAATATTTATAATTTTGCAACATGCCCTATTGAACCTATTGTAGATGAGGGTAAAGGCATGAAAATAAGCCATTTGTTTAAAGTTCCATTATTCTGGATATCAATTATTCTTATGGTTTGTGCAGGCGCTTCTGAGCTGTCTATGGCACAATGGGCTTCTGCATATGCTGAATCTGCACTGGGATTATCAAAATCAACAGGAGACCTGGCAGGTCCATGCATGTTTGCGGTAACTATGGGTATAAGCCGTGTTATTTTTGGAAAATATGGCGGCAGGATGGATTTAATGAAATTTATGGCTGGCTCAGGCTGCTTGTGCCTGGCTTGTTATGTGGCAGCTTCTATATCAGACAATCCTGTTATTGGATTAGCTGGATGTATTATGTGTGGTTTTTCTGTTGGAATTATGTGGCCAGGAACAATCAGTATATGTTCTAGACGGCTTCCTGAGGGTGGAACTGCTATGTTTGGACTGCTTGCAATGGCGGGAGACCTGGGTGGGGCATTTGGACCTGGGATTGTTGGCAATATTACACAAAATGCAAATAATGATTTAAGAAAGGGTATGCTGGCAGGATGCATTTTCCCACTGGTATTGATTATCTCTCTTTTTATATTGAAAAAATTATGGAGAGATAAAAATATAAAAAATAAATCCCTTGACAAACAGTTATACAAATATTAAAATGTAAAAAATTATTAAAACCAAATAATTTAAAAGCTGTGAAAAGAAGAGTAGGCAATCCTATGTACAAAGAAAATGGTATTTAATTATTTTATCCTGGCAGAGAGCCCTGATGGTGGAAATGGGTGTACAGAATATTGCTGAAGATGGTCTTGGAGCTACGTACCGAAGTGGTATTATAAATTACTATATATTATGGCTGTACAGTCCATATATATAAGCATAGTGCCACCAGGCTGCGGCAGGTGCGCCTGTTATAGCGTCTACACTGTGATGGCAGTGGCAGAGGCCTGTGTTGTGAAGCATAGGTAAATTAAAGTGGTAACACGGTATTTCCCGTCTTTAAGAATTTTTCTTAAAGGCGTTTTTTAATGTTAAAATATACAAAGACTATATTCAATAATTTGTGTATTTCTATAATTATGAAAGAGAGGTAATATAATGGCAGAGAAAAAGAAATTTTATTTAACAACAGCGATTGCCTATACTTCAGGCAAGCCGCATATTGGAAACACATATGAAGCAGTCCTTGCAGACAGCATTGTAAGATTTAAAAGGCAGCAGGGATATGATGTACGTTTCCAGACAGGCACAGACGAGCATGGACAGAAGATAGAAATTAAATCAGAAGAAGCAGGAATTACACCAAAACAGTTTGTTGATAACGTATCTGGACAGATTAAAACCATATGGGATTTAATGGGCACATCATATGATAAGTTTATCCGTACTACAGATGAATACCATGAAAAACAGGTACAGAAGATTTTTAAGAAACTTTATAAACAGGGGGACATATACAAAGGATTTTATGAAGGAATGTACTGTACCCCATGTGAGTCATTTTTCACATCCTCACAGCTTGTTGATGGCAAATGCCCTGACTGTGGCAGGGAGTGCCAGCCAGCAAAAGAAGAAGCATATTTCCTGAAATTAAGCAAATATGCAGACAGGCTTATAGAGCATATTAATGCAAACCCTGGATTTATACAGCCAGAATCACGCAAAAATGAAATGATGAATAACTTCCTGCTTCCTGGCCTGCAGGATTTATGTGTATCACGTACTTCATTTAAGTGGGGAATACCTGTAGACTTTGATGAAGGGCATGTTGTATATGTGTGGATAGATGCCCTTAGCAACTATATTACAGGGCTTGGCTATGATGTAGATGGAAATAACCTGCTTGAAGACGGGGAAGACCTTTTTGCAAAATTCTGGCCTGCTGACCTTCATCTTATTGGTAAAGATATATTGCGTTTCCATACTATTTACTGGCCTGTTATGCTTATGGCACTCGGACTGCCGCTTCCAAAGCAGATATTCGGGCATCCATGGCTTTTACAGAATGATGGCAAGATGAGCAAGTCTAAAGGAAATGTAATATATGCAGATGACCTTGTAGACGTATTTGGGGTAGATGCTGTACGTTACTTTGTATTACATGAAATGCCATTTGAAAATGATGGTGTAGTTACATGGGAGCTTATGGCTGAAAGGATTAATTCTGACCTTGCAAATACACTTGGAAATCTTGTAAACAGGACAATTTCCATGACAAACAAGTACCTTGGTGGAATAGCAGAAGACAAAGGGGTACAAGAGCTAGTTGATAATGAACTTAAAACACTTGTAACAGGTGCATATAAAAAAGTTGCAGAAAAAATGGATTCATTGCGTATAGCAGATGCTATTTCAGAAGTATTTGCCATATTTAAAAGGTGTAATAAATATATAGATGAGACAGAACCTTGGGTGCTTGGCAAGGATGAAAGCAAGAAAGACAGGCTTTCTACAGTTCTTTATAACCTTATTGAAAGTATTACAACAGGCGCAAGCCTTCTTGAACCATTTATGCCAGATACTACAGAAAAGATATTAAAACAACTGTCAGCTGGAAGAAAAAGTACCAGCGATATGGAGAAGTTTGGTATATATGCATCAGGAACAAAGGTTACAGAAAAACCAGAGATATTATTTGCAAGACATGATATAAAAGAAGTCCTTGCTAAGGCAGAAGAAATAAGTGCAGCACAGGCAGCAGCGAATAATGAGGTACAGGAAGATGAAGAGGTAATTAATATTGAGGCAAAGCCTGAAATTACATTTGACGATTTTGGTAAGATGCAGTTCCAGGTTGGTGAGATTATTGCATGTGAAGAAGTTAAAAAGTCTAAAAAGCTTCTTTGTTCACAAGTTAAAATAGGAAGTGAAGTTAAGCAGATAGTTTCTGGTATAAAACAGTATTATAAAGCAGAAGAGATGGTTGGCAAGAAAGTAATGGTACTTGTAAACCTTAAACCTGCCAAACTTGCAGGAGTATTGTCAGAAGGTATGCTTCTCTGTGCAGAGGATGCAGAAGGAAACCTTGCACTTATGGTACCTGAAAAGAGTATGCCAGCAGGGGCAGAAATCTGTTAATATAAAAGCATTATATGTTTATATTATATATTTATACAGCTTGTTTTGTGTAAAAGTCTTCTGTTTTGTGGATAATCCCACGAAATTGTACTAAAATTGTTAAGAAATTAAGGATAATTGCCGATAAGTAAAATAAGTATATCCATTTTTGTGGATTTAGGACAAATTTTTAGAAGGTTTTGTGGATAACATTATATCAGGGCAGCTGCCATTATATGCCAGTAGTATGTGGTATATTAAATGGCAGTGGCTGTATATAAGGAAATGGAGTTGCTTATGAATGGATTAATAACCACGGATGGTAATTTAAAAAGCCAGGCAGGACGCACATATTCTGCCAATGACAGGGGAAGAACAAGCGCTGCGGACAGAAGAAGGGCAGCAAGTGCTTATGCACCAGCAAGCAGGCAGCAAGGAAGTACATCTGGCATAAATAGCATGGCATATGCATTGCCAGACAGGTTTAACAGGCTGGCTTCTATTGTAACTGCAGAAGATGCAGCATACTGGATGCAGGGGGAGGATATGCCACAGGATGAAAATGCACCAGCAGGTGGTAATCCTGTTCCACCACAGGGAAGTGCCAAAGATTATAATGCGGCACAGGAAGCGTATAATAAACAGACACAGATAGGTGGCAAAGGGCAGCAGGCAGCTGCAGCACAGAAAAAAGGCATGACAGATGAAGAGATTGCCATGCTTGGACAGGATGAAGAAGAGAAAAAGGATAAGTCATGGTTCTCTGATAAAGATATTGAAGAGATGGACAGATTGCTTGAAAGCCTTAAGAGGGCAAGAGAACGTAATAAAGCAAGGAATGATAAGAAAAACCAGCCAAAGAAAGCCCTGCGGTACCAGTTTAAGAGGGTTTCTACTACTATATCACAGGCAAAAAGTGTTTCACAGGCAGGAAATGCTGTGCAGAAGGCAAAGACTTCATATGTAAGCCTTAAGAGAAAGGCAGCAAGCGGCAAGTATGACCAGCAGGAGATTTCAATGGCAGTAACACATGCCAGGAAAATGGTACGCATAGCTAAGACAAAGCTTGCGCATATTAAAGAAGAGGAAACGGCTGACAAGGTTGGGCTTCAGGATGAAATATCTATAGAAGCAAGGGAACGCCGCAAGAAAGAACACCGTAAGGATGAGGATTTAGACCTTCTTAAAGCAGATATGGATTATCTTAAAGCACAATTAAAATATATCAGGGAAGGTGGCGGAAAAGATTCCGCAAGTATCCAGGCAAGAGCAAGCCTGAGTACAGCTATTAATGCAACTTATAGCGTTATGAAGAAGCAGGCAGTAAAAGAAAACCTTGAGAAATTTATAGAAAACAGTGAAATGTCAGCAGAAGCAGCACAGGTGGCAGCACAAGTCACTATGGCAGTTTCAGATGCACAGGCATCAGGAAGCGGTACAGTAGCTGCTTCGGCAGTAGCAGATGTTATGACATCAGGCGGCGGTTTTACTACTTTGATGTAAATAAAATAACTGCGTAGCAGGAGGACTGGTCAGCGGTTATAAGTACAGCTTTCACGTTCTAAAAGCCTGCATGGAAGTTCAACACGTATATTTTCCCTGTGTTTTCCGTTTCTTCTGTCAAGGAGAAGTGTTACTGCAAGATGTGCCATTTCTTTTTTTGGAATGTCAATAGTAGTAAGCATAGGGGTTGTTTTCTGGGAGGGGTATATATTGTCAATAGATATTACTGATGGCAGATAGCCCCTCTTTTTATTAGCTTTTAACGCATTTAATACGCCTATGGCAGTAATGTCATTGGCACAAAATATTGCAGAAGGTTTTGTGGAAGACTGGATTATATCAAGCATAGCCATAAAACCTTCTTTTTCTGTCTGGCCAGTCTGGTGTACATTGGCATAATTTAATGGTATTTTATGGTTGAGCAATGTCTGGTAGTAACCTGTATATCGTGACTCGTATGTACAGTCGCCAATATATGCAATATTGTTGTGGCCAAGCTGTACAAGGTATTCAACAGCCTTTTGTGCAGCAGTGGTTCCATTACATATTACTTCATCATATTCATAATCAGTAGGGTTTCTGTCTATGCCAGCAATATATGGGTATCTTTTATTGAGTACAGGCATAAGCCCATGAGGGCATTTACCAAGAAGTATAAGGCCTGTATTATGTTTCTTAGGAATTAATGCAGGTGAAGAAACTGGATTTTCTGCAATTACTTTGGAAGAAGTTTTATAAGGTACAGCCTTTGCAGGAGTGCTGCCCTGTTCCCCAAGTGATATTATATCTGTGAAATTTAAAGTTTCCCCAAGCAGTAAATTATTTGCAAGAAGTTCTTCTTTAACATGCTTGAAAAGCTCAGCAAAAAAAGGGTCTTTATCCATTGAATCAAACCTGGTGAGAAAAATATCAACAAAAAAAGGTTGTTCTGTTGTTTTGCTGCCAAGACGCAGGTTTCTTGCTGCTGTATTTGGCACATATTCAAGTTCTCTTGCAATTTCCCATATTTTTTCTGAAAGTCCAGGTATATGGCAGGAATGACCAGGTGTATTCAGTACACGTGAAACTGTAGATACAGATGTACCTGCAAGTTCTGCTATTTTTTTCAATGACATTGTAATATCCTCTCTGTTTTAAAAAGTATATAACAAGTTTTTATGTGTAAACTAAACTAATAACAAAAATTATTTTGAAAACGTTATCAAAATATAAGTGCCATATATACACATAATTTTAATTCTTAGTGGTAATTTTACCATTTTATAAGTAAAATAGCAAGAGAAAACGTTGTCATAAATAATTGTTAATTTGTGGACATTTTTATCGTAAACTATGTTAAGCCAGTAAAACAAAGAAATGTAATGTAATTGATATGGAGGTTTAATTATGTTTAAGGGAAGACTGAAAAAGATTTTATTAACAGGGATTATTGCAATCACAGCTTTTGGGGTAATAGGATGTGGAAGTAAAGATGATAAAAATAAAGAGGTGCATGTTGGATATTTTAATAATATTACCCATGCACAGGCATTAATGATGAAAGCAGAAGGTACACTTGATAAAAGCCTGGGTGATGATGTAAATGTAAAGTGGACTGCATTTAATGCTGGACCTGCAGAGGTTGAGGCATTATTTTCAGGTGATATTGATATAGGATATATCGGGCCTGTTCCAGCTATAAGTGCCAATGTAAAGTCAAAAGGTGATGTAGTAATAATTTCAAGTGCTACTAAAGGCGGTGCAGTGCTTGTTAAAAGAAAAGGTTCAGATATTAACAGTGTAGCAGACCTTGATGGTAAAGTAGTAGCTATACCACAGATTGGAAACACACAGCATTTATGCCTGTTAAAGCTTCTTGCAGACAACGGGCTTAAACCTGATACAGCAGGAGGTACAGTTAAAGTAAGTGCAGTTGCCAATGCAGATGTGGCAAATACAATGGAACGTGGGGATATTGATGCAGCACTTGTCCCTGAACCATGGGGCGCAACACTGCTTGCAAATGATGCAGAACTTGTGCTTGATTATAAAGATATTTATGATAATGGGGAATATGATGTTGCAGTTGTTGTTGTAAGAAAAGAATTTATGGAAGAAAATCCTGAAATTGTTGATGAATTTATTAAACAGCATGAAGCAGCAACCAAAAAAGTTAATGATGATAAGGAAAATTCCCTTAAAACTATTAATAATGAATTAAAAGAAGCTACTGGAAAGGCTCTTGGAGATGATATTATAAGCCAGGCTTTTGAGCGTATAGGCGTAAGCACAGAAGTAAATGAAGAGTCTGTACTTGGATTTGCTGATATAAGCAAGGCAGAAGGATTTATCTCTGAACTGCCGGAAGGAGAACTGATATGCCGTTAGTTATCCAGGGACTTAATAAACATTTTGACAATAGTGATAAAGCAACTCTTAATGAGATAGATTTAGAAATTGAGAGTGGTGAATTTGTATGTATAGTAGGGGCATCAGGATGTGGCAAGAGTACACTTTTAAACCTGGTGGCTGGGCTTGAGAAACCTACAGGCGGTAAAATACTGCTTGATGGGAAAGAAGTTACAGGCCCTGGCGCAGACAGGACAGTTATGTTCCAGGAACATGGGCTTTTCCCATGGCTTAATGTTATAGAAAATGTAAAATTTGGCATGAAGCTTGCAGGTGTGCCAAAAGATGAACAGGAACAGAAGGCAATGCATTATCTGAAGATGGTACATCTTGAGGAGTATAAGGATTATCCTATACACCAGATTTCTGGAGGAATGAGGCAGAGGACAGCACTTGCCAGGGCACTTACAATGGATTCAAAGGTGCTTCTTATGGATGAACCATTTTCAGCCCTTGACAAGCAGACCTCTAACAGGCTTAGGGAAGAGCTCCAGAGGATATGGATGGAAACAAAGAAAACTATATTATTTATAACACATAGTGTTGAAGAAGCAGTATACCTTGGTGACAGGGTTGTGGCGCTTTCGCCAGATACAGGCCGTATAGCAAGTATAATAAGTATTGATATAGAGAGGCCAAGACATGTATATTCGCCTGAGTTTGTTGAACTCAGGCATAAGATTATGGAACAGGTCAGAGGGGAGGCTGTCTGATGGGAATGATAATATTTCTTGTAGTCCTTATACTGGCGTGGCAGGGTGTGTACTGGCTTGGTGTGGACTTGCTGGAACTTTGGAAGCCATATGCAGTCCCAGAACCAGCAGGAGTTGCTAAAAGGTTTATTGAATTATGTAGTGACGGGACTCTTTTCCAGGCAACTTTTAATTCACTTATGCGTGGGATAGGAGGATATGTTATAGCTGTAGTTATAGGTATTCTTGTAGGGCTTTTGATAAACCATTTTAATTATCTCCAGAAGAACTTAAAACCTGTTGTTTTAGGTATACAGACACTTCCAAGTGTATGCTGGGTACCGTTTTCAATACTTTGGTTTGGCCTGTCAACCAATGCCATACTGTTTGTTGTAATTATGGGTTCAGCTTTTAGTATTTCTATTTCAGTTGATAATGCTATTAAGAACATACAGCCAATTTACACAAAAGCAGCACTTACAATGGGTGCAACTAAGAAACAGATGTATATAAATGTAATATTCCCTGCAAGCCTGCCAGAGCTTGTATCAGGTCTGAAACAGGGCTGGTCATTTGCATGGAGGGCGTTAATGGCAGGTGAAGTTATGACAACGTCAATAGGTCTTGGACAGACGCTTATAATGGGGCGTGACCTTGCAGATATTAACCAGGTTATGCTTGTAATGGTAGTTATAGTTGCAGTTGGCATAATTATAGATAAGTGTATATTCTCAGTAATTGAAAAGAGAATATTAAAGAAAAGAGGACTTGCATAAAATTTTATTAAAGTTATTTGCAATTTACAATGAATATGGTAAGTTGTGAATAACTTTAATTTTTTACTTTATAGGAAATCCCGCACTTTTGTGACACAAAAAATAAATATATTCTTAGCACTTTGAAGTTGCGCAGTTTGAATAAATAGCACTTGCAGATTGGTTGCAGCCTGCCAGAGGAAATACTATACTAGATATGCGGCGCGGCGCAGGAAAATAAGAGAAGAACCAAAGGCAGACAAATTTGCCCGGGCAAAAGAGTTTGCCTGGAAAGGTATAGGTATTTCTATGAGTTTTGGAAAAAATTTGCAGTTTTTGAGACATCTGAGAGGTAATATGACACAGGAGGATTTGGCTGAAAAAATGAATATCACCCGTCAAACTGTATCGAAATGGGAACTGGATATGGCACAGCCCGAAATGGACAAGGCGATAGAACTTTGCAGACTATTCAATTGCTCGCTGGATAACTTGTTCCGCGATGATATGGTCCTTTGTAGTGAAGCGTATACAAATTTGCGTATTGAAACTGTCCCAGCTTTCCGCTATATAAAGTATGCCGTTATAAGCGCTGAACCAGAGAGTGATGCTATAGACAGAGTACGTTCCATTGCCCATAAATGTGGTGTGGACAATCCACGTGTCATTGGCTGGGATTTTCCAAATGTGTCACAGGAGCAAATCAATGTTTTCAATATGCATGGCTATGAAGCGGCATGGATACTGCCTGACGGGACCGTCCCTCCTGATACCGGAATACATGAGCAAGCAGCCCACAAATATGCAGCAATACACATAGGAGAGCCTTTTGGAAACCCATTTGTGAGCATTCCCAATGCCTATAAAACGCTTATGGAGTATATGCGCGTGAATGGTCTGGAGCACACAGACAAGAATGTTATTCCCTGCTTTGAAACCGACGGGGAGAGTATGGACATTTATATTGCCTGTAAGTAGCGTAATTCCTTAATGAGCTTATGATGAGCTGTATAACAATATGTATGAACTGATTATCTCTGACATTATAATGCCAGAAATTGACGGGTTTGAATTTGCCTAGATAATAAGGAAAGTGAACCAGACAATACCCATCCTGTTTATGTCAGCAAAGGATGACCTGCCCTCCAAACAGAAAGGGTTCCAGCTTGGGATTGATGATTATATGGTAAAGCCCATTGAACTGGATGAACTTATTCTGCGTGTAAGGGCTCTTTTGTGCAGGACCAATAAGGAAAATATACAATATTCCGGATTATACAGACAGTATTTGTGTTTATAGTTCTATTGTTAATGGCTGGTTCTATGGTAAGCGGTGTAATTCTTTCACGTTATGCGCTGGCATTTTTGCCAATAAATGCCAGCATATCGTTTGCAAGGAAATTACATATGGTTTTTGCTTACTGGGGATTTATATTTATGTCACTTCATCTTGGTATTCACTGGGCTATAATTACAGGAATAACAAAAAAGTTTATGGACAAACATTCCTGGCATTTAAAATTGATATTACGTATTATTGTTATATTAGTAGCAGGTTATGGTGTATATGCTTTTATTAAAAGAAACATCTTAAGTTATATGTTTATGGAAATACAATTTGTGTTTTTTGATTTTGAAGAACCACTTTTATTATTTATATTTGATTATGTAGCAATTATGGGATTATTTGTATTTTCTGGATATTATATATCAAAAGGTATAAAATATATAAATACACATTAAATAGAATTATTAATAAGGATATTAAAGTGGTGGTTCACAAATTTTTCACAAAAATTATTAGCACTCACTCTTGACGAGTGCTAATAATTGTGTTATAACATAATACAGAAACAGAAAAACAGTTTAAAGGAAATGAAGGGAGACGATGACATATGTTAATGCCTAGTATTTTTGGAGAAACTTTATTGGATGATTTCTTTGACTTTCCAAGGATGAATTACACAAGAGGAAATAATTCAAACGGATTAATGCAGACAGATATAGCTGAAACAGATAAAGGTTATGAAGTTACAATAAATCTTCCAGGATTTAAAAAGGATAATGTAAAAGGTGAGTTAAAGGATGGATACCTTGTAGTTACAGCAACAACAAACAGCAGTAATGATGAAAAGGATAATAATGGTAAATATATAAGACGTGAAAGATACAGTGGAACTTGCAGCAGAAGTTTTTATGTAGGTGAAAATGTAAAACAAGAAGATATAAAGGCTAAGTTTGAAGATGGTACACTTAAGCTTTCTATACCAAAGAAAGAAGCACTTCCTGAGCCAGAAGAAGCAAAATATATTGCTATAGAAGGCTGACAATATTAAAATTCATCTAAAAAAGATACCTTTAATTTAAAGTGCAAGCCTGCCATATAATGTGGCAGGCTTGCACTTTTTGTCGAATAGATTAAATAGACGTAGAACTGTTCTAATGTTATTATTGTTAAAAGATAACATAATTGTTATTGTACATATCTACAGGCTTTGGATTACAGAAAGGAAAGGTAATTATGGATGCGCTAATATGGGAAAAGCCAGAAGAAATTGATAAGAAGCTTGCACAGCGGGTTAGTATGGTACGGCAGCGCAAATATATTACACAAGAAGAATTAAGCGGGCTATGTGATGTAAGTTATAATTCAATCAGGAGATTTGAATCATCAGGAAAGATATCATTGCTTTCACTTACAAAAATTGCCATGGCATTAGGATGTACAGATGAATTGCGTAATATTTTTACTAAAATCCCGTATTGGGATATGCAGGAAGTTATTGATAACAATAATATAGAAGATTAAAAGATACAAAAGAAAACAAGGATTATATAATATTAACATAATAAATAATAAAAAGTAGAAAACAGCTATATTACTGCCAGTGATATAGCTGTTTTTTATTTTTTATTTAACCTTTTACTTACATCCAGTCTCTTTTGTATAAATTTTAAGAAAACTTAATTAAAGCTGTAATCAGATTGTAAGAAGTGTATGATATTATCAAATATAATTTATAAAACAAAAAACGTTTACGCATAAAGCGTGGAAATGGAGTGTGTAGATATGGGTATATTAGAGTCAAAAGATTTGTGTAAAACATATGGTTCAGGAGAAAATGAGGTAAAAGCCCTTGACCATGTTTCAATTAATATAGAAGATGGTGAATTTATCTCTATAGTTGGTACATCAGGCAGTGGCAAGTCAACTCTGTTAAATATGCTTGGAGGTCTTGACAGACCGGATTCAGGAATTGTAAATATTTCAGGAAAGCAGATTTTCTCTATGTCAGATGAGGAGCTTACAATATTCAGACGCAGGAATATAGGGTTTATATTCCAGAATTACAACCTTGTACCCGTGCTTAATGTCTATGAAAATATAGTGCTTCCTATAGAACTAGATGGGTCAGAAGCAGACAAAGAGTATGTTAATACAGTTATAAAAACCCTTGGTATTGGCAATAAACTTTCTGCAATGCCAAATATGCTT
The DNA here is from genome assembly GCA_948794795.1 of uncultured Lachnospiraceae bacterium. Taxonomy (GTDB): domain Bacteria; phylum Bacillota; class Clostridia; order Lachnospirales; family Lachnospiraceae; genus Butyribacter. The sequence continues at coordinate 30,914 of CAQGLR010000044.1, forward strand.
TCAGGCGGGCAGCAGCAGAGGGTAGCAATAGCAAGGGCACTTGCATATAAACCAGCTATTATACTTGCAGATGAACCAACTGGCAACTTAGACAGCCATACAAGCATGGATGTAATATCCCTTCTTAAAGTTACAAGCCGTGATTTTAACCAGACTATTGTTATGATAACACATAATGAAGAAATTGCAGTTATGGCAGACAGGATAATACGTATTGAAGATGGAAAAGTGGAGGGAGAGGCTGATGTTAAAAAATAATAACAAGAAAATAATAAATAAAATCAGTGAACGCACTCTTAAAAATAACCAGACAAGAAATATTTTTATAATTCTTGCAATAATCCTGACTACATTTATGTTTACAACTGTATTTGGGATTGGTTTCAGTCTTGTTAAAAACCTTAGTATAATGATGCTAAGGCAACAGGGTACAAAAAGCAGTATTTTTTTAAATAATCCAGATGACAGCCAGATAACAAAAGTAAAAGACAGCAAATACTTGGCAGCGGCTGGCATAAAAATACAGACAGGGACAGCAGAAACTGGAGAAAATGGGACAAATGTACTTCTGGACTGGTATGATAAAGAAGAATTTGAGAAGAACTTTACACCTGCAATAAGTGATATAGAAGGCACATATCCAGAAGCAGAAGATGAAATAATGGTATCAAAATCTGTACTTGAGACACTAGATATAAATAAACCAAAGGAAAATATGGATATTAAGCTTAAACAGGATGGAAGAGATATAGTATTTAAACTTTCGGGCTGGTTTACTGATTATTCCTATTCAAAAGGCGGGTTCAGGGGATTTATACTAATTCAACTTTACATTAGGAATAAAATATGTTAAAATATAAATATGAGT
>CAQGLR010000045.1 GCA_948794795.1 uncultured Lachnospiraceae bacterium
AATTATATATATATTATTTGATTTTATAAAATCTTTATTTTATGCGGTTATCCTGAGCAATCCGCTTAGTTGCTTGTATATTCTTTAAAAATATTTTAAAATTATCTTATTAGAGTTGTTTTAACTACTCTGGTATGATAATCTTTATTTATTATATAAGAATAACTATTAGTCCAGCAGTGGCAATATCTGGTTATATATATGGAATAATTCCTGTATATGACGAGTATAAGGAACTTATTATTACAAGTAAGTTTTCTTTAAACTGCCATAAGAATATAAAAGTGCCTTAAACCAGGTATCTATGTAAAGTAAATTATTTTTATCAGTTTTTACAAAGAGTATACCATATACCATATTAATTATTTTGTACATAGCGGCCCTTGAAAAACGCCAGTGCTTAGTCCTTGTATTAAATGTTTCGCAGAAACATTAAGGACTTATGCACTGTTGCGTTTTTCACGGAGCGGAAGCGTGCCGCGCGGTGCAAAATAATTAATATGTCATATGCCAGAAACCTTGTGTAAACTGGTAAGACAAACTTACTTCCATACCAGACATGCAGGAAACAATAGAAAGGGGATGTATAATATGGTTTATAAACGTATAATAAAATTTGCAGTTAGTATTATCTTAACAATTTCGATAATATTAGAATTTGCAGGGATAGTACCAATTTATACAAAAGCAGCAGATAATACAGAAGCAGCAGGACCAGAAGCGGTGCAGGAGGCTGTGCCTCTGTCTTCTGCCAGTGCAGAAAGTACAAATAGCAGCACAGATAAACAAGAAATTTCAAAACTCTTGTTACAGAAGAAATTTACAGTTTCAGACAATAAAACCAGTATGGAATATTACCAAAGGGGCAATGGTGTATTAATAAAAGGAAGCAGCGCTGGTATTACTGGAAGTACATTTACATTTGAGGAAGAAATTGATTTTGGTACACAGAGCCCTGGTTATATTGTTGTAGATGGGCTTTCCTGTAAAAAGGAAAAGCTTTCGCTCCAGTTTTATCTTGATAATGATAAGAAAGCATTTGCTTCAGTAAATCTGAATTCACAGAAGCGTAAAGATTACTGGAACCTTGTAAAAAACGTATGCCAGAATGTTAAAAACAGGAATATTACAGGAAAACATAAAGTTTCATTTAAATTAGCTGCAGATAATATGTTTAGTGGAAAATTTCTATTACGCAGTATATTTTTTACAAATAATGACATTCCAATACTGGATTTTAATATTGATGAATCAGAAGGTTCTATAGGTGAAATGAACGGGGACACAAGCCATAATACAGAATGTTATGGCAAGATGTCACTTGAAGTCCCAGATGGGTATAAATCTGAATATAACAGTAAAAAGATGGCATCAGGTACATATGACCTTGAATATATCAGAGGCAGGGGCAATTCAACATGGCATGCTGATAAAAAGCCTTATAAATTTAAGCTTAAGACAAGTACAGATTTCTTTGGAATGGGAAAGAATAAACACTGGATTCTTCTTGCTAATTATTATGACGGGTCAATGATACGTAATAAAATTACTTATTGGCTTGGTGCAGAAATGGGCATGAAATATACACCAAAATGTGTATTTGTAGATGTAATTATGAATAACCAGTATGCAGGAAGTTATTACTTATGTGAGCAGATACGTGTTGGCAAAAACCGTGTTAATATTGATGACCTGGAAGCAGATGAAACAGCTAAAAATGTTACAACAGGTGCTGCTATTACAGGGGGATATCTTTTAACTTTGTCACCTTATACGGAAAATGACAATATGAAAGAGGTATTTGCTACAGAAAGAGGTAATACTTTTGCAATACAAAGCCCAGGTTTCGATGATTATTTTAATGAGGCGCAGTATAATTATATTTCAGACTATGTACAGAAGACAGAAGATGCCATATATGGCAAAGATTATAAAGATTTAAATGGGAAACATTATGGAGAATATATGGATATAGATGCTGCTATTGATTATTACTGGGTACAAGAGATATCAAGTAATGGTGATGCATATTATTCTTCAAGTACATATTTATATAAGAAGAGAAATGGTAAACTGTTCTGGGGGCCATTATGGGATTTTGACTATGTTGCGTGGGGAGATACAGATAAAAATACAAAAGATTTTAGTAAAACTAATTTAACATGGTTTGGCAGGCTTATGCAGGATAAATTATTTGTAGAAAAGCTTATAAAAAGATGGCCTGCATTTAAAGAAAAACTTCTATATGCATGTAAGGATGGAGGACAGATTGACCAGTATGCAGCACAGCTTTATAATTCACAAAAGGCAAATTATAACGTAATTGGTATTTTTGCTGGAGCTGGAGGATGGTCTGGTGATATTCTGGCTGACAATGGGATTTATGCACTGGCAGGTGAAGATATTCCAGAATTCAAATCTTCTGCAACATTTGACAGTGAAGTGGAACGTCTTAAAAAATGGATATCTGACCGTGTAGAATGGATAGATGCCAATGTAGATACACTTTATCCTGTTACATATAATTTAACATATATGTCTGATGGAGAAATATACAAAAAGGATACTTATTTAAAAAACAGTAATTATGGCATTACATTTCCAGAACCACCAGAAAAAAAGGGATATATATTTAAAGGATGGTATTATAAAAAGATAATAGACGGAAAGGAGTATGAGAGCCCTGTAACTGAAGATATAAGTATTAGTTCTGATATAACATTTTATGCTAAATGGCTTGATGAGAGCAAAGCAGTAAAAGCAACAGGAATTAGTTTTGCACAAGATGAAATATGTTATTATATGTTTGATTCAGTACCTCTGATGCCTGTATATGTAATACCATTTAATGCAGAAGTACCAGAAGTTACTTATACAAGCAGCGATGAAAGTGTTGTAAGTATACATGTTAATGAGTATAATAACAAGATAGAAATGTTGACAATGAAAAAAGGAGATGCCACAATTACAGCAACTACAAAAGATGGATTATCTGCAAAATGTCTAGTACATATTATTGGGTATGATGAGGTGAAATTTCCACAAAATGCGGAGTTTTCATTAAAAGAAAAGGAGATAACTATAAAAAAAGGAAGTTACTCCAGAATAACACCAGCATATGGAAATACCAGAATGCCTGGGTTAAGTTATGTATTTGATACATCAGACGAATCTGTAGTTGAAATTAATGCAGCAGGATATATCTATGCTAAAAAAGCAGGGACTGCTTATATTGGTGTAAAATGCAGCTTGTCTGACAGAATAAAGTTTTGTAAAGTTACTGTAACAGGAAAGGATACAGATAAAAACAAAAATAAAGATGTAAAAAAGATAAAAAGAAAAATATAAAATTTACTGGTTGTGGTCTTATATATATAACTACAAAGCCAGGCTCTTTGCCAATTTAGCTGGCTATACAAAAAACTCTTTCAGTTAAAAATCTGAAAGAGTTTTTTTGAGGGAAATTTATCTTTTATTGTACAAAGTTATTTATCCATACTGGTTAAGATAATTATTTTGAATAACAGTAGCAGACAGAATAAACAGTGATATTATTTTCTGTAGCTCCTACATGGATTTGGTCAAGCTGCTCTGCAAAACTGCTTGTTCCAAATGCTGTAACACAGTCATTATATGAAAATTTTGAATATTTATGGCCATTTGCATAACCTGTTTCATATGTATTTACTTTTACCCATTTTTCTGGGTCTGTCCATTTCTGGAGAATCAGTTCTGATGCTGAATCTGAACTATACTCTACATAGAAATAACCATCAGGTTTTATATCATTTGCATCAAAAGAGCCGCCATTCTTTTTAGTCTTGACAGAAACTGCCTGTTTCCATGGCTCAGCACTGTTTTCTCCCCAGAAAACTGATACATAATCATCATTATCAGTATAAATTGTACAAATCTTTGAAGTTTCACGGATACCATTTGCCCCATTAACCAGTGTTTCTCCCCATGGAGTAAAAGATGTGCCATCCCAGTCCCATGAAATATCAAGATAAGCTAAATCAGAATTGTTGCCTTTCCATGACCAGCCAATATAGCCTGTTTGTTTTTCTTCACAGTAAGACATAATTTTTTCTTCTGCTACATCACCGTTGGTATGTTCCGCAGCAAATTCACCAATTGTAACTGGGACACCTATGGAAAGTGCATTGTCAATATTTTTTACTACTATATCTTCTGTTCCGCCTGCGTATTCATACATATGTATAGAGAAAAGAATATTGTGGTCTGGGTCTGCATCATATACAGACTTTCCATATCCTTTAATTGAATCAGGGTATTGTCCCCATCCAGCACAGTCTATCATAATAAGGTTGCAAATACCAGCATTACGGAGCTTTGGAATTTCTGTTTTATATCCTTCTGCCCATTGCTGCCCATTCCATGTTCCATACCATTCATTGGCGTAATTTAAAATTACATAGTTTTTCTCCTGTTCAAGAATATCTTTCATATTAATCCAGTAACTGGTTGCTTTTTGGAGAGAAGTTATATAGTCATCCCCTGTTGTATCGTGTACTTCAAGTATGCAGACAAGTTTGTTTTCTTTACACCATCCGATGATGTCACGCACACTGTCTTTTGATACTTCGCTGTATTTACTTCCATTAGACAAAACAACCCTTACAGCATTAGCTCCGGTTTTTGCAACCGCTTTGATGGACCTTTCTGTTTCTGATGGATACCATGCATGGGCAACATTTATTCCCCTGATAACAAAAGGATTTCCTTTTGAATCCCTTATAGTTGTGCCATCCACATAAAATCCACATTCAGGCGATGCTGCTTCCGTCCAGCTAGCATGAATAAGTGTACATGTTACAGCTATTACAGCAATCAACGTTAAAAACATACTCTTTAGTGTAATAGTTTTAAAATTTGTTTTTCCTGACATAATAGATTACTCCTTTCTTTTTTAATAACAATTTATACTATATGCAGACTATATCATAGCATACAATAAAACGCAAGATACCAAATAAAAATTTATAAGTTTTTACCAAAAACTGCTATAATTTTTTGTAATTAATAAATAATATATGAATTTTTTATCTTAAAAAGATTTCTCAATGTATGAAAACCTTGTTAATACTGGAATATGGCTTTTATAACGGGGATTATAGCATACTGTTTATGGGAATATAAAATATTTTTTTGATTAAATCACAAATAATATTTGATTTTTTTACGATAACAATATATAGTATATATATAGATTAAAATTTATACATAAAATAATGGGTTATATGTTAATCTAAATATTACTTTAAGGAGAGGATTAATTATGGAAACTGAGGAATTAAACATTATGCTTAACTTAACAAGACGTGATATGGATGTATTAAACATATTATGGGAAAGTGATGAACCTAAGACTGCTACGATGATTTCAAAAGCTGGTGATGGCCTTACAATGAATACTACACAGGCTGTACTTAGGAAACTGCTGAAAAATAATTTAATTGAAATAGCAGATATTGTTTACAGTGGTACTGTACTGACAAGAAGTTACAAATCTGTAATATGCCAGGAGGAATTTCTACTCCAGAAACTGGTATACCAGTATAAGTCTATGGGTAAGAAGGTTTCAAAAGCTGCTATACTTGCTATTTTCCTGGATTCAGAAGAAGACCCTGAAAGGCTTGATAAAGACTTGCAGGAGATAGAAGAGTTTATAAAAGAGTATAGGAAACGGTTGAGTGGTAATTAGTATAACATGCCATATATGCGTTTATGTATGATTTGTCTGTCTATGGATTAAAAATATGCCTGGAAGTATATAAGGATAACTTCCAGGCGTATTTTAGTTTACTGGTGAAAAATGGCTTTTATTAAGCAGGTTTATATAAGTATTGTATATGGCACAATTTTTTTCTCTTTAAGGAATGGGTATGCAATAGGTAATTATATTTTATATGTCCGCTGCATTGCCAGTGTGTATTGGAAAAATTTTAGTTATTTCCACCTGCTTTAAAATTATATACAGGTTTTATAATTTTATCAATTTTTACAGTATCACCTATTACATCTGTTATATCCTGGATACTTCTGTATGCAAAAGGTGATTCATCTAAAGTATCTTTATTTATACATATGGAATATATTCCTTCCATTGCCTTTTTAAATTCAGACAAAGTATGGTGTTCCTTTACTTCAGAGCGCCTGTAGATACGTCCGGAACCATGAGGTGCAGAACAGTTCCAGTCTTCATTCCCAAGACCTGTCCCAAGTATAATGCCATCACGCATATTAACAGGTATAATAACTTTTTCACCTTCTTTGGCACTTATAGCACCTTTCCTAAGAACTGGGATATCTGTGGAGAAATCAACGTAGTTGTGTATACAGGAATAGCTGTCTGTAATACGCCATTTCATACCTCTTGTAATCCCATCAATCATAGCTTCACGGTTTATAGCAGCAAATTCCTGCATAATAGCAAGGTCATGCAGGTAATCTTCTAAAAGCCCGCCAGAAAGACATGTCATCTCATAAGGAGCATATCCTCCTGTGCCTTTCATTTGTTGTTCATGCTGGCCTTTTTTTAAATAATATGTAGTAACTTCCATACCTGTGTGCCTGCTGCCAGAGTGTATAACAATATACAAGCATCCATCTTCATCTTTGTCTATTTCAATAAAATGGTTGCCTCCTCCAAGAGTGCCAATACTTAGTGCCGCTTTGGCAATATCAACCTCTTTATAACACTTAAGTTTTTCAAGGTTTAAAGAATGGCTGTATTTATGTGCATTTTTACGGATTTTTCCGCCACAAGGTATATTTTCCCTTATAATTTTATCAAGTTTCTGGAATTCAATATTTTTTGCTTTAATTTTTGCAATAGTCATTCCGCAGCCAATATCTACACCAACAAGATTTGGAAGCAATGAACTGCCCACAGTCATTGTAAGACCGATAGTGCATACCTTTCCAGGATGTACATCTGGCATTACCCTTATTTTGCTTCCAGCAGCACTTGGATGGTTACAAAGCATCTGTAATTGTTTTCTTGCGTACTCATCAATAGCATACTGTTCATTATTTGTTGTATAGACAACTGCATTTGCATAATTTCCATATATAGTAATCATTAATAATCCCTTTCTTAATTTTATACCAGATTTTAGCTACAGGCTGGCCTGCATGCCGTTATAAGAACACTGGAGGTTCTTTAAATATAATGTAACTTTATTTTATTAGGATTATATAGTAAATATATGAAGATTACAAGTTTTTTGGAGGGTTGCCTTTTGGCATTTTTAATGATAAAATACAGGATATTACATATATCTGGTATATAAATACTAAATATGGTAATTTATGGAATATAGCAGACCGGATATTACATAACTAGATTATTGCTGGAATGGTTAAAAACAGAAGAATCCATACAAGCAAAAATACTGTGTTTTAACTACTTTAGTAATAACTTGAATAAAGAAAGGAATTTGCCATAATGAAAAAAATTTTTACAAAAAATCTTTTTATCTACATGCTGGCAGCATTTATAGTTACAATTACTGCCATTTTTACATTACAGACGTTTATAAGTAAAAGCAACAATTTAACCCTTAGCCAGAATAAGCTTGAGGATGTAAAAGAAAAACTTGTTAGTAATGAAGAAAATATTCAAAAGCTTACAAACAGCCTTGGTGAAAACAGCCTTGCCAAAACAAGGGCATTTGCTGATATACTTGCTGCAGACCGTTCAGTGTATGGCAATGCAAAAAGGCTTAATGAAATTAAAGAAGAACTTATGGTGAATGAATTACATATTATTGATGAAAATGGTATTATTACCAGTAGTACAATAGATGATTATATTGGGTTTGATATGAAAAGTGGTGAACAATCTAATGCATTTATGGTTATTGTAGATGACCCTTCTATTGAAATTGTACAGGAACCACAAGTAAATGTGGCAGAAGGTGTTGTAATGCAGTATATTGGTGTAGCAAGAACTGATGCAAAGGGGCTTGTACAGGTTGGTGTGCGCCCAGAAGTGCTTGAAAATATGATTGCAGGCACAAAAATAGATGTTGTTTTAAAAAGTATTGATTTTGGTGAAAAAGGTTATGTATATGCTTTAAGTACAGATGGTGAGATACTGGCGCATAAGGATGCTTCACTTGTTGGTACACCTGCTTCTGAGGCTGGCTTTCCAGAGGAATTGTCTGGAAATGGCAAGGCAGTAATTAATGGTACCAAGGGCTATTATATGGCAGAAGAGTATAATGGCATGGTTATTGGTACATTTATGCCATCAAGTGAGTATTATAAGGACCGCCGCAACCAGACTATAGTTGTGTCTTTAAGTATGTTAATTATATTTGGTGCATTATTGTTTATGATTAATAAGATGGTAGATAATAAAATTGTCCAGGGAATTAACCGTATATGTGGTTCTATGAAAGAAATCGCAGGAGGCAACTTTGGTATTACTGTCAATGAACAGGGAAACCCCGAATTTGAAATGCTTTCCCAAAATATTAATATAATGGTAGAGAATACCAGCAGGAATATAAAAGAAAATGAAGCACTTTTGGAACAACAGAAAGAAGATATGGAACATAACAGGGAACTGATAAATAATGTAAAAAATGCATGTGTAGACCTGGAACAGGTATCAGATGAAACCCAGGAAAATGCAGATAATATATTTACAGGTACTGGTGAACAGGAAAAGGCAGTAAAAGATTTAAAGCAGATTATGGAACAACTGGTAAAAGAACTGGACCAGAGTGCAAGTGCTTCTGCTGGGATTACAGAGGCAACAGGAAATTCTGTAGATAAAATATTACAGACACAGTCACAGATGGAACTGTTAAAAGATTCTATGCAGAAAATTAGTGAAATGTCAGAAGCGATTGAAAAAATTATTGGTGAAATTAATTCTATTGCAAGAAGAACAAATATGCTTTCATTAAATGCTTCTGTTGAAGCAGCCAGGGCAGGCGAAATGGGAAGAGGATTTTCTGTTGTGGCAACGCAGATTGGTGAACTTGCAGCAAGAAGTGCGCAAGCTGCCAAAGAAACTAATGAACTTATAACTAATTCAATGCGTGCAGTGGAAAGTGGAAAGCAGATTACTAATGAAACAGCAGAAGCTTTTGATATTGCTGTTGGAAATATTGAAAAAGCAAACCTTGATGTAGAGAAAATTACTGATATGGTTAAAAACAATGTTAAAATTGTAGACCATGCTGCAAGCCAGATTGAGAAAATCTCAAGTGTTGTTGAAAATAATGTAAGGATTTCACATAATACAAAACAGGTGTCATCAAATATGGCAGATATTACTGGGAAGTTACTGGAAATGGTAGAATAAATTTATATCAGACAGGGGAGGAACCTGATGAAGAAGCCTTTACTTGAAACATTTGATAACTTAAACCTTACAGACAGGCAGGCAAAGCTTTTCAGGGATGTTATGGTTTCAAGGATTGTAGTAATAAGAAAAACTAAAAAAATAGAAATATATATTGAGAGCAGCCATATTATTGCATACCGCGAAATAGGGCTGCTTGAATATGCTTTAAGCTATGTTCTTAAAAGTGCAGGATATGAAGTTAAGGTTTATGACAGCTTTAAGTTATCTTTACAGTATTCCCCTTTGGATTTCTGGAATGAATATAAGGAGAGTATACTGCTTATTTTAAAAGAGGAAAATATACTTGAATTTAATATGGTATATAGCGGAGTTACAGATATTGAAGGCAGCATTATAAATATTTCCTGTGAAGATGACAGTATGTACAGGGCAAGAGAAGAAAAACTGGCAGAAATTATTAAGAAGATTTTTAAAAAGAAGGCTGCATTTGAAGTATCAGTAAATATTAAATATACTGAACCTGTTACTATAGAAGAACTTCCTGCTACTGGCACATATGGCGCAGACATTATTACATATAAGCCGCCTGCAGGTATTGCCGCTAAGACAGGAAAAAGTAGTACAGCGTTACCTGGAAATAACCAGCACCAGAAAATTACTGGTAAAAATACTATGCCTGGAAATTCCCCAGAACAGGATTATTATGAAAACCTGGCAAAGACAAGCCTTGCAAGTGAAATGTTTAATGCAGGGACAGACCATGTACCCTCAGGCAAAAAGGTTAGTATTAATAATGACAATAGTAAAAAGAAGACAGCTGGCAGATATAAGGAAAACAGCCATCAGCTAAAAGGTAGTTATAAAAGCCAGGGTTTTGGCAAAGGTGCTACTGATAAAGAATGTTTCTATGGAAGGAACTGTGAAGGGGATATTATTAAAATTGCTGATATACAAGGTGAAGTTGGCGAGGTTGTAATTGAGGGTAAAGTCGTATCTACAGATGAACGTGAAATTAAGAATGAAAAAATTATATATATGTTTAATGTAACAGACTTTACAGATACAATTTCTGCAAAAATATTTATTTTAAAAGAAGAGGCAGATATAGTACGTGAAAATATTAAAACAGGAAAGTTTATTAAACTTAAGGGAGTACCTCTTTATGACACATATAGTAAAGAAATTGGTATAACTTCTATACGTGGAATTAAGCCAGGTACAGACAGGCGTGAAAAGCGCATGGATAATTACCAGGGGATGAAACGTGTTGAACTTCATGCACATACACAGATGAGTGAGATGGATTCAGTAATGTCTGTTGGTGATTATGTAAATACTGCCAGAAGATGGGGACACAGGGCAATGGCAATTACTGACCATGGTGTTGTACAGTCATTCCCAGATGCAGACCATGCACTAAAGCCAGATGACGATATTAAGATTATATATGGTGTTGAGGCTTATCTTGTAGATGACCTTATAGATACAGTAGTAAATGGCAAAGGACAGGACTTTACAGGTGAATTTGTTGTGTTTGACCTGGAAACAACAGGTATTGGTGCCACAAGTAATGAAATAATAGAAATAGGTGCTGTTAAGGTGGTAAATAATGTAATTACAGATAAATTTAGTACATTTGTAAACCCAGGCAGGCCAATACCTTATAATATACAGGAGCTTACAAGTATTAATGATGAAATGGTTGCAGATGCACCATCTATAGACAAGGCACTTCCAGATTTCCTTGAATTTTGCGGGAATGCTGTGCTTGTGGCACACAACGCTTCATTTGATACAGGTTTTATATTCCAGAAGGCAAAAGACAGGGGAATTAATACAGATTTTACAGTTATAGATACTGTTTCAATGTCAAGGGCACTGCTTCCAGAGCTTAAGAAATACAAGCTGGATACTGTTGCAAAAACACTTGGTGTTTCACTGGAGAACCACCACCGCGCTGTTGATGATGCAGGTGCTACGGCAGAAATATTTGTAAAGCTGGTACAAAGGCTTGCAAACCAGGGGATAACTACACTTGCAGGGCTTAATGAATTTGGCAGGCCTGGAGAGGAAACTATAAGAAAGCTCCCATCATACCATGCAGTAATCCTTGCTAAAAATGAAACTGGGCGTGTAAACTTGTACAGGCTTGTTTCGGAGTCACATCTTAAATATTTTAACAGACGTCCTAAACTGCCTAAAAGCCTTTACCTTGAGTATAGCGAGGGGCTTATAATTGGCTCTGCATGTGAAGCAGGGGAGCTTTACAGGGCTATACTTGAAGAACGTCCAGAGGAAGAGATAGACAGGCTTGTAAAGTTTTATGATTACCTTGAGATACAGCCAGTTGGAAACAATGCATTTATGCTGCGTGATAATAATAAATTCCCACATATCCAGGATGAAAATGACCTTATGGAAATTAACAGGAAGATTGTTTCTCTTGGAGAGGAATATAATAAACTTGTAGTTGCTACATGTGATGTACATTTCCTTAATGCAGAAGATGAGGTATACAGGCGTATTATAATGTCTGGAAAGGGGTTTGCTGATGCTGATAACCAGGCACCACTTTATTACAGGACTACAGAAGAAATGCTCTCAGAGTTCCAGTACCTTGGTTCTAAAAAGGCAGAAGAAGTTGTTATAACTAATACAAACCTTATAGCAGACATGATTGATTATATAAAACCATGTAGTCCAAGGAAATGTCCGCCTGAAATTGAAAATTCTGATAATGATTTAAGGGAAATCTGCTATAATAAGGCACATTCTATATATGGGGAAGAACTGCCGCCTGTAGTCGTTGAAAGGCTTGAAAGAGAACTTAATTCAATTATTAGTAATGGTTATGCTGTTATGTATATTATTGCACAGAAACTTGTATGGAAATCAAATGAAGATGGATACCTTGTAGGTTCAAGGGGTTCAGTAGGTTCCTCATTTGTTGCTACAATGGCAGGGATTACTGAAGTAAACCCTCTTTCAGCGCATTATTACTGTCCGGAGTGCCATTATTATGATTTTGATTCAGAAGATATTAAGGCATATGCAGGAAGCTCTGCATGTGACATGCCTGATAAAAAGTGTCCTAAATGCGGGCATATGCTTGAAAAAGACGGGCACGACATTCCATTTGAAACATTCCTTGGATTTAAGGGGGATAAAGAGCCTGATATAGACCTTAACTTTTCAAGTGAGTACCAGAGTAATGCACATGATTATACAGAAGTAATATTTGGGGCAGGACACACATTCAGGGCAGGCACAGTCGGGACACTTGCAGATAAGACAGCATATGGCTATGTAAAAAGATATTATGAAGAACATGATGAAACAAAACGTAAAGCAGAGATAGAACGTATTTCAGAAGGGTGTACAGGTGTGCGCAGAAGTACAGGGCAGCATCCAGGCGGGATAGTAGTACTTCCAATGGGTGAGGAGATTTATACATTTACGCCAGTACAGCATCCGGCTAATGATATGTCAACTAAGATAATTACAACACATTTTGATTACCACAAGATAGATGCCAACTTGCTTAAGCTTGATATACTTGGACACCAGGACCCTACAATGATACGTATGCTTGAAGACCTTACAGACGTAGATGCATCAAAGATAAGGATGGATGATGAAAAGGTACTTTCACTTTTTGAAAATACTAAAGCCCTGGGCATAGAACCAGAGGATATTGGAGGATGTACACTTGGCTGCCTTGGGTTGCCGGAATTTGGCACACAGTTTGTACATGGAATGCTTATGGAGGCAAAACCAAAGAATTTTTCAGACCTTGTACGTATTTCCGGGCTTTCACATGGTACTAATGTATGGCTTGACAATGCACAGTATTTTATTGCAAATGGTGACTGTACGCTTTCAACTGCAATATGTACCCGTGATGATATTATGACATACCTTATACGTATGGGTGTTGAAAATGAGCGTTCATTTAAAATAATGGAAAGTGTGCGTAAAGGCAAGGGGCTTACACCTGATATGGAAGAGGACATGAGGGCATGTAACGTGCCAGAATGGTATATTGAATCATGTAAACGTATTAAATATATGTTCCCTAAAGCACATGCTGCGGCATATGTTATGATGGCGCTGCGTGTAGCATATTTTAAAGTGTACTACCCATTGGCATATTATGCTGCATTTTTTAGTATACGTGCTACATCATTTAACTATGAGCTTATGTGCCTTGGCAAGGAAAGGCTTGAATATTATATGGAAGATTACCGTAAACGTAAAAATGAACTTTCAGATAAGGAAAAAGATACATATGAAGACATGCGTATAGTCCAGGAAATGTACGCCAGAGGGTTTGAATTTGTGAAACTTGATATATACAGGTCAAAGGCAAACAGGTTCCAGATAGTGGATGGAAAGCTTATGCCTTCATTTTCTACAATAGACGGGCTTGGTGATAAGGCAGCAGAAATGATAGAAGATGAGGCGGCTAAAGGAAAGTTCCTGTCACGTGAAGATTTTAAGAACCGCTGTAAGGTAAGTGAAAAAGTAGTTGAGGCGATGGCTGATATGGGCCTGATGGGTGATATGCCACATAACAACCAGATGTCAATAATGGATTTTCTGTAAAATATAAGGAAGAACTGGTGCCAGGGGAACTGTTATTATTTCAGTTAAAGTTTATGTGTGAACAAGAAAAAATATTTCTGTGAAACAAAAGTTTCACAGAAATAATGGTTTCTTAAATTATAAAAGTATTAATAGAATGTGGGCTTGTTTCTGGTTGTAGTATTCTGCCAGAAATATTTATTACTGGTGAAATACTTGTATCAGAACTATTTTTTATTTCAATAATTATTCTGCCATCAGGGTTTTTAAATGCAGTTACATCCTGGAAACTGCCCTGTACATCTATACGTTTTGCATTTCCCATTATAAAGTAACTAAAATGCTTGGTAAGATAATAACTTGGACAGAAAGTTACTTCTGAAGTTTTGCTGTCTATTATTATTGGCGCATTCTGGTACCATGGAGGTTCTGCTGTGTTTGCTCCTTTTTCATCAAGTATCATATTCCATAAATAATAACGGCTGGCTCCTGCTTCAAGAAATTCTTTAAAACAGTCAAACTGTTCTTCTGCATAGTTCCAGTCATTATTTCCATTGCCACATTTTGTTTCAGATTGTATAATTTTTTTGCCATAACCTTTATTTACTGCTTTGGCAAGATAAGAGCCCCACCACTGGAAACATACAGCATCTATTATTTTATTTGTACTGGTATCTTCGAGTGCTGGTATAACAAGTGCAGCATTAGAATCTGTAAATGTACCAAGCCATAGTTCTACATTATCAATTCCCGCTGTACACAGTGCAGGATATAAATAATCTCTTATAAAAATATTAAGCTCTTCACCTGTCCAGACACATGAAGAATAAAGAGTATCCATAGTTGGCTCATTTTGTGGAGTTATAGCATTTATATGGATTCCTTGTTTTGCATATTCCTGTATATATTTTACAAAATATTCTGCATATGCTTTAAGTATTAATGGTTTAAATATAATTTTGTTATTGTTGCCAGTACCATGTATACTATTGTTTTGCTTCATCCATGAAGGTGGTGACCATGGAGTTGCAAAAAATTTTATGCCAGGTCTGGTTTCTAAAGCCATTTTTATGTATGGAAGAAGATATTTTTCATCAGAAGACAGGCTGAAATATTCCATGGAATAATCGTTTGCATGTTCATTATAAGATTTATGTGTGTCTGAAAAATCATTATTTCCTAATGGAAGCCTGGCAGTAGTTAAACGGAGGCCTTCATCACCAAATAATGAATTTATTAATCCATACTTTTTTTCTTTGGTAAGTTTCTCCATAGCCATATAACCTCTGTCAGCAAAACATCCGCCCCATGGAGTTTCATCCATTGTCTGGTAACAAATATTTTCATTAATAATTATATCTGGTTTTATATTTTCTTTGGTAATAAAAGATATGTCTGTGTTATTCCAATAATTGTTTTCTGTACTTGATATCCATTGTGCTTTATTATTCATATTTCCCCTCATTTCTGCGCTGCTTTTTATGCATTCCAAATTTGTGGATGCAGCGCAGACACAAACTTGCAGAGTGAAAGATTGGAAAATCTTTCACTATTATATCCTCTCTAGTTAAATTATATTAATATTATAATAGAATGTCTGTGTATAGTACAAGCTTTTTATTATTTTAATTTTTATATTTAGAGATTTATGTATACAAGCGTAATCCCATCTAGTTAAGTATTGGGAAAATAATAAGTAAAAAACAAAAATTCAGTGTTGCTGTTGTTTTACATAAGTGATAATATGTTAAAGGAGGTTGTTATATAAAATGGATAAAATAGAAAATTCCTGGTTTAGAAATTATAAAAATACAGAAAATGATACTGCTAATACATATAACATGACACCACAAGAAATTACAGATAATATTAATACTAAAGGGTCTTCTATATATGAAGATAGTATTATTAAAGGATTTTTAAAATATACTAATTTTACTGGTTTTTTGTTGACGCGTGTAATAAAAGAACTGGAGGGAGTGAGTTTAGAAGATTTTAAAAACAGGACTGGAGGAAGCCAGTTTTTAAGCATGGAACCTACTGAATATGGGACTGCCGAAACTAAAGCTATACATCTTGACCTTGTTTTTGAATATGACCACCAGGATGTTTTACGTTTACGTGTAGACATGGAACCTCAATCTTCGCAAAAAGCATTTTCAATTAAAAATGAAAAATCTTATTCATTAATTGCAAGGGCTATGTATTATGCTGGAGTTTTACTTGCAACTGAATTACAACCAGAGGAAGAATACTATAATATCAGGAAAGTGTATAGTATATGGATTTGTTATAAAAGACCTGTTCCTGGTGTAGATGAGCCTATAATAAGATATAGTATGAAACCTGAAAAAGAGTATTATTATAATACTTTAAAAAATGGAAAAAGAGAAACAATTTATTCAAACAGACATAAGTTTGATGATGGTGATTTAATTAGTGTTATATTAATTTCTGTACCAGCTATTGAGGAAGTTGTGAAAAATCCACATAAATATATTAACGGAAATGGAAACGTAAAATTTGCAGATACATATAATTTTGATACATTATTAGAATTGTATAAATTGTTGTCTGATAAAGTAAGTACAAAAGAACGTAAAGTGTTTTTAGAAGAAAAGCATATTGAAGAAAGAGGTGACAGGTCTATGGACTTTTTTGAACAGGCTGTTATGGAAGCAGAGAAAGCGAAAGAAGATGCGAAGCTTGCAAAGGAAGATGCAAGACTTGCAAAGGAAGATGCAAGACTTGCAAAGGAAGATGCAAGACTTGCAAAGGAAAAAGCCAGGACAGATGCAAAGATACTTGAAAGATTTACAGAGGTTTTAAGTATAGTTAAACTGGTTTATAAAAAGATGGAAAAAGGTAAAACATATAATGTAATTAAAGAAGAATTAGAACTTGAAGATGAAAATTTTTTAGAGGATATTATAACAATAATTAAAGAAAACCCAGGTTGTAGTCCAAAAGAGTTATCTGCTATTTATTTAGATAAAGTATAAAGTAAATAGTAGAAAATTAGAATATAGTGTTTATATGGGCTGTTGCATTAAGTGTAAAGCAGATAATATATAGAATATAGCCAGATGGCTTTCCATAACTATATATTACAGGCGTTTTTTCTTAATGTAGCAGCTTATTTTATATATCAGGGTACCATATATAAATTTTAATTTTCTAATACAAATTACTAAATCCTGGATATCCAGACAATATATAAAATGGAGGTAATACATATATGACACAAGAAGAAATTAGAATAATCCTTAATAGGATGGCAGAAGAGAAATACAGGCACTTTTCTGCTTCCCTTCTTCCTGGTGTAGATAATATACTGGGAGTAAGGCTTCCTAAACTTAGGATGGTTGCAAAGAAAATTGCAAAGGAAGACTGGAAATTATGTATGGCATGGAAAGATAAAAAATATTTTGAGGAAACTATGCTGCAGGCTATGGTTCTTGGGTATGCAAAAGCAGATATTAATGAACTTCTTGCTGGGCTTGCAGGTTTTATACCATATATAGATAACTGGTCTGTTAATGATTCTTTATGTTCTTCATTTAAAGCAGCAAAACAATACCAGCAGGAGGTATGGGATTTTTTAATGGGATATAAAGACAGCAGCAATGAATTTGAGGCAAGATTTGTAGCTGTTATGCTAAAGACATATTATATTAATGATAATTATATAGATAAGACCCTTGAAGTACTTGGAAATATTGATACAACAAAATATTATGCTTCAATGGGCACAGCATGGGCATTTGCAGATGCATGGGCAGCTTATAGTACGAAAACAAAAAAGTTCCTTAAAGAACATACGCCTGACAGCACAACATATTACAAAATCCTGCAAAAATGTCTTGAATCATATAAAATAAGCATTGAGGACAAAGAATATATAAAAAAAGAAAAAAATCTTTTTAAAATGTCACAAAACCATTTTTAAAACAGTTATATATAGTGTAAGCACAATGTACATGTACAGTAACAAGGTATGCTGCCTGGTTTTAGACAGTATACTTGCAGGATTATATATGGAGGTGGCATGATGCGCAGTAAAAGGGCATCCATAAGATTTATTGAAAATAGTTATAAATTATATGAACAAAAGATGTACCAGGTTGCATACAGTGTACTGCATGACCCAGGGCTGGCCGAGGATGCAGTACAAGAAGCTTTTATAAAGCTTATGAAACATAATGTGTATTTTGAAGACCTGGAATCAGATGACTGTAAAAGATATATGATAACAGTTATTAAACATTCTTCAATAGATATTTATAACAAAAAAAGGAAAGAAAGAGAAATTATATATCTTTCTGATGAAGATGCAGATATAAAATATATACCTGTACAGGATGATAATGACGGGGTTAATAATATTGAAGAAATTATTTCCAGTCTGCCTGAAAAGTATTATTTAGTAGTAAACTGTCTTACTGTAAAGAATTTATCAGTAAAGGAAACAGCTTTAGAACTGGGGATTACAGAGGCAAATGTAAGGAAAAGATTTGAACGTGCCAAGTTAATATTGAAAAATTTAGTGAAAGGGAGCGGTGAATATGAAACAAGAAGCAAATTACATAAACCAGAAGCTGTGTGATATTTCTATTGAAGAATTTGATGCTTTAGACGGTGTACATGAATTTTCAGAAAAATATAAGGAGAATAAAAAAGAAATGCTTAGAGAATACCGTAAAAATATTTATAAACCATCCAAAGGAAAATATAAAGCAGCAGTTGCCGCTGTTGTATTAATTATATCTGCACCTATTGTAACAAATGCTGCAACAAACGGGGAATTTTTTAACAGGATATGGGGAAATAGTGGAAAAGAAAATATAGCTTCCCATAGTGAAGTAGTATATGATAAGGAGAAAGGTACATCATATACAGTAACTTATCCACAAAAAGAATATGTAGGAATTAAACCAGAAAAGGCAGAAGAATTAATTGGGGACAGTGTATCTTATAAACCTGTTGTTAAAAAGCTTGGGGATACTACATTATCTGTATTGTCAGCAGTTTATGATGGTAATGCTGCAGTTGTGGAATTTACATTGGAGAAAAAGGGCGGGGTGGATGCACTGGAATACAGCCAGCTTAATAATGAAAGTAAAGGTGCATATTTTTCTGATAATGCAGATTTTTATTTTGATTTTGAGGACTGTAATGGAAATATATATGTAGACCTTGATAAATCTACTGGGGATACATTATATTGTTATAATTATATGACAATGGATACATACAATAGCGGGACAAAACAGCTTACTCTTAATACATATAAGTATCCATGTACCAGAGGTGAATTATATGCTGCCAGTAATAAGAAATATAAGGAATATATGGCAGAGACAAAAACAAGCAGCATTAGCATTACAGTAAACAAAGAAGTGCAGAAAACAGAATTTGCCAATAAGGGTGGAGGGGTTGCAGATATTTCCCCATTGTCATTAAAGATTGATATGAATACAGGGCTTGGGCTGTCTGAAGAAGAAGCATATGACCCATATAATGCATATTATATATCAGTTAATTATAAAGATGGAACAAAGTATATTGTACATGAGCATGAAATGGAAGGTCTTCATTCATGTGACGTAGAAACAGATAATAACAGCTATGCATGTGGTGATACAGAAAATAATCTTACTTTTGTTTTTAACCGTCTGGTTGATGTAGATAATGTTGAGTCTGTTACAGTTAATAAAACCAAATATGTTTTAAAGTAAATATACTTTAAAACGGGAATAAATGTAAATTATATAAAAATGGAAACATAGCAGCATGGTTATTAGCTGCTATGTTTTTTATCTGTGGCTTTAGATATTAACACACAAACAGAATAATTAATTACATTATACTGGACAATTTATAAAATATGGTGGTATAATTAATTATATATTATAGGAAACATTAAAGGGAAGCGGACTATAAACATACGCTTCCCTTATAAAGTTAAATAAAATATTAAAGAGATGTTATAAATATGGCAGACAAGAGTCCTATTGAAGAGCAAGTAGCCAATGCCTGCTTGCAGGCAATGTGGATTGATGATAGCCGTATATTTTTTGTAAGGATTTGGAGGGTAATATATTTTGAGATATAAAAAGATTAAAACTGTTGCTGGGATATCTGTAATAACAGTATTAATGGCAGCAGGTGTATCAGGTTATACATATGCCAAAGGACTTGTAGATGTCCAAGAAGAAAGTACAATAAATAATATATCTGATGTACGTACAAAAACTGTTAGTAAAAACAATGAAGAAGATATTTTAACAGAAAACCAGCTGCTTAAATCTATAAGCAGTATAATGCCAGAAAAAGCAGTGTCAGAGTTTGAAAATAATGGTATATGGAACGTGTACCACTATGAAGATTCAGAAACAATAGACCAGAAGACAGATTATACCTTGGCAAATGCAAAGAAAAAAGAAGATATAACATTACAGGCTGGTTTCAGTTACCAGAAGAATGCGGGTTTTAAAGAGTATAATAATATTCTTACTCATTATTTATTGAAGTGCAGTAAATTTATAGACAAACTGCCAGAAAATAAAATTAATAAAGTACAAGCACAAAAACTGGTAATAAATTTTGCCAAAGAGTTTTGCGGGACAGAACTTGTGACACCAGATAAAACATTAAAAGATATATATGGTGATGAAAATGTTATAAATAATGGGGATTTTATAATTACATCAAGTGATAGTACCCATAAGAAAAATATTTCATATATATATGAAGAACCTGTACCATCTTCATATAATAAAGATAGTTATGCTTATTTTGAGGATAGCCAGGGGTCTTCTTATCTTGTAGATTTATTACATGGTGTCCTGGCTGAATACCAGTCTTATTATAAATCTGGAAGCCAAGGCATGAGTGGTGGCAACAGCAGCTATAAAGCCCATAACCCTGTATATGCAGACATAACAGGTGATGGCAAAGATGAAATAATAACTGTTGACAGTGTTGCTATACAGAAAGGCACTTTAGCAGAAGGCCAGAAAGCAGTAAAAATAGTTTCTGGAAGTTCAGGAAAAGAAATTTACCATCTTGATAATTATGATATAAACAGCCAGGTGCATGCCGGCTGGATGGGACTTTATAAATATAAAACGGAAAAAAGCAAAAGGAATTATTTAAAAAGAAAAGAATATTTATTAAGCTGGAAGCCTTCATGTTACCAGGATATATGTGATTTTGAATGGAAATTATTTTATATTAATGAGGATGGAAGAGTAAAAACAGCTGACAAGGGCACATTATCTTTTGATATTAACCGTCCTTTAGGTATTTCAAATTTTGAAGTAAAAGAGTATTATAAATATTTTAATAATATGCTTAAAAATTCTGAATTAATTGCAGATACAATTCCAGAAAATGAATATGGTTATGTATCGGACCAAGACGGGGTTCTCAAGGTTAATCCATCAAAACTTGTAAAACAGATTAATTATATGAAAAAGCAGAAAGCAGATGAAAAGTCCTTTTCTAAAAAGGAAATTGCCAATGCTAAAAAAGCAGTTAAAAAATATGTAAAAAATAATAAAAAAGGCTGTACATTAAAAAAATTGTGGTATGATGAAGGTTTGTACCAGCGGTATGAAAAACAGTATAAAAAAAGGTTTGGTACAGATTATGTTATAGTATTAGTATCTGATTTATATGCTGGTGAAGATGCTGGCAATTCATTTGAAAAGGGTGTTTATAGCAAATGTAAATGGATATTGGCAAGAAATAAGAATTCAAAATGGAAAGTTAAAGGCAGTGGATATTAATTGGAGGAAAATATATGCAGACAATTATTATTTTATTAGATCCATCAAAACTTGAAAATCCTGATTTGGATTTACGTTATAATATTCCAGACCGTATTGAGGAAATATCAGATGGCCGTATTGAGGATAATGGTTATGATTATATTGAAACTGGCGGCCGTGATGATATTCTTGGAATATGGCTTAGAACAAAATCAGCAGATAAAAGTTATCCTGTTATAATAAAATTATTCCAGGAAGAGAAATTTCTTGGGAATGACTTATCTTTGTCAGCAGAAATATATATTTCTGGAAAAGAATCAGAGAAAAAACTGGAGAATTGTACAAAAGTGTTCCCTGGTTAGATTTTTAATAATATTAATGCGGATATAAAACCTGGTATAAAGTTCTGGGACACCATCTATAAGGATAGTGTCCCAGATATTTTACTTTTTATTAACCAGTTAAATATTATATAATTTATTTTATCCGGATATTTTCATATAAGAAATATTATTTAAAGTTCTTATATGATGTTTTATTTAACAGGTTTTTATTAGCTTTCTTTGCAGTACCTTTTACAGTAATATTCTTTGTGCATCCTTTAAATGAGTCTTTAGCTGCTTTAGAAAGTTTGGCTTTTAATGTAAGGCTTGTTAATTTCTTGCAGTTGGCAAATGCCTGGCTTGGAATTTCTTTAATTTTCTTATTTAAAGTAATTGATGTTGCATTTGCACCACTGAATGCTTTCTTTCCAATAGAGTTAATTGTGTAATATTCATCATCACTGCCTGTTGCAGTTGCAGGGACTGTAAGTTTCTTTGCTTTCAGGCCTTTCTTAGATAATCCTGTGAGTGCAACAGTCCCGTCTGTTGAAGCAGTTGCTGCCTTTGTAACTTTATACTTATAATTTCCAGAAGTGAAAGTAGCACCTTTCTTAAGCTTTTTAGCTTCTGCCTCTGTTTGCTTATCTGGGTCTTCTGGTTCATCTGTACTTGTATCAGAAATCTTTTTGCCTGTTTCAGGATTGATGTATTCACCACTTTCAATCTCTATGAGTGCTTTGCCTAAACCATTAATCTTGAAAGTGATTTCTATGCTCTTTGCTGGCATTTTAAGTTTTTCATTTATATTTAAGTCTGCTAATGGATACTCATCTTTGCCATAAACATTGATAAGCATAAAGTTATAATATTTGTCATCACTCTTTGCAATAAGGTTAAATGGAGCGTCTGTAACTGCTGTGCCATCCATTTTAATAACTGTATCTGTAACAGTAATATCAGGATAGAGGCTCTTTTCTATATCTGTAGCTACGCTAAGCATTTTAAATGAATTAGCTCCTGAAAGGTCGATTCCATCAATAGCAACTGTGTATTCACCATCTGCTGAAACATATACATCTGTAACTTTAGCTGTAGTAGCTTCATTACCTGCCGCCTGGACATATTCCCAGCTGTGTGCATTATTTGAAAGAGTACGCTGTGGCTGGTAAGCGTTACGGTAATCCCATGTAGCTGTCTGGTAAGAAATATATGCATGGATACCTGGCTTGCCCCATACAGCAGCATCAAGATAGCTTGGTACTTTAACAGCATTAGCAGGGGCATCAGAAATCTTTTTGCCTGTTTCCTGGTTAATATATTCTCCACTTTCAATATCTGAAAGAGCTTTGCTTAAACCATTGATTTTAAATGTAATTTCCATGCTCTTTGCTGGCATTTTAAGTTTCTCATTTGTATTTAAGTCTGCTAATGGATACTCATCTTTGCCATAAACATTAACAAGCATAAAGTTATAATATTTGTCATCAGTTTTTGCAATAAGGTTAAATGGAGCATCTGTAACAGCTTCACCATCCATCTTAATAACAGTGTCTGTAACAGTAATATCAGGATAGAGGCTCTTTTCTATATCTGTAGCTACACTAAGCATTTTAAATGAGTTAGCTCCTGAAAGGTCAATTCCATCAATAGCAACTGTATATTCACCATCTGCTGTAATATGTACATCTGTTACTTTTGTAGAAGATGTAACCTCTGTACCAGCTGCCTGGATATATTCCCAGCTATGTGCATTGTTTGAAAGAGTGCGTTTTGGCTGGTAAGCATTGCGGTAATCCCATGTAGCTGTCTGGTAAGAAATATATGCATGGATACCAGGAGTTCCCCATAAAACACCATCAAGGTAGTCTGGTACTTCTGCTGCAGTTACATTTGTACTTGGTGCTGCACCGCCTGTTTCCCTGTCTGCACTTGTGTCACCATTTGTACCATTTATTGTATTAAGGAAAATAGCAATATCTTTGTAATTAAGTTTAAGGTTTGTACGGTCAAATAAAGCTCCTGTTTCCCAGAGAAGTGGTACAGCATGGTATTTTGCTGCTTCTTTAAATGTATCATAGAACCACTGTGTTACACTTCCTGTAACGCTTGAAGGGTTGCAGACACCACATTCACCTATGATAACTGCATATCCTGCATCACTGAACTTCTGTAATTCCTGGAAATATTTCTTAGTTGCTTCCTGGTCTGCAACAGTGTAGTCACCGCCGCCATTTTCAAGGCAGAAATCACCTGGTGTATAATAATGCACAGAAAGGAAAAGTTTGTTCTTGCCATTTTCTGCAATATCTGTTGGCATAATAAACTTTTCATTGGCAGTGCTTGATATATCTGTATTATATCCTGGTATTAACAGGTGCCTGTTAGTATTATTGCCGCCTGATGCACGTACAATATCTACAAACTTCTGGTTAATCTTGTTAGTAGTATCATATAATTCATCAGTTTTTAAATTGCCACTTACTACCTGGATATCAGGACCTGCATTATCAGGTTTAGCATATCCTTTTGCAGGACCGTTTACACAGATACCATCATTGAGGCGCTCGCCAAGTTCTTCATTAGCACCTTCAAATATAAGGTGGTCTGAATAGTTTTTAAAACGTTCACAAATCTGTGTCCAGTATTTTTCATACCTGGTCCATGCATTTTTACGTGTTTCCTCATCAGTTACTTTGTTGCCATCAGCGTCTTTCTTACATGCACCGAACTGGCCCCACCACTGGTTATCCCAATGGTCATTAATAACAACATACATACCGTTGTCAAGTGCATAATTTACAACTTCTTCAACCCTGTCAAGCATATCCCCGCGGATTGTATATGTACCGTCATCAATATCACCATTTGACCATGCTACAGGGATACGTATAGTATTGATTCCATATGTATGCAGGAAATCAATATATTCACGCGTGGTTACTGGCTGGCTCCATGCTGTATCATAGCCTGTTCCTTTGACATTTTTCTTATTTTCTATTGCCTGTACTGCTTCCATGGTATTTCCAAGATTGATACCCATGCCCATTTCTGTGTCTGCCAGCTGCTGTGCAGTCATTTCTTTACGCATAGTACCATTATCTTTTACTGTAATTGTACTGCCATTGGAAAGTTTAACAGAATGTCCGTCACCAATATTGGATTTATCATTCCATTTCATGCGTATATCAATATCTTCTGCGCCCAGAATTTTACTAAGTACGGTAGTGCTGCCGTCTGCTGCTTCTGCTTTTATGCTTCCTGCCATGGTAAAAATACCACCAGCTGGTACAGCAAGCGAAAAGGACAGCAGGCCAGCTAAAACCTTTTTGTGTAATCCTTTTTTCATGAAATTTCCTCCTTGTTTTTGTTTTGTATATTACTTATAAACCACCGTGCATTTACATGCTTGGTTTATTATACAATAAACTAACAGAATATTTTACATGAATAATTCTGGCTAAAAAGCTTTAATTTTTCGTCATATTAAATATGCAAATTTAACAAAAGGCTAAAAATGTATTATATAAATTTGACAAATATTAAAAAACAAGCTATACTT
This sequence comes from uncultured Lachnospiraceae bacterium, assembly GCA_948794795.1. Classification (GTDB taxonomy): domain Bacteria; phylum Bacillota; class Clostridia; order Lachnospirales; family Lachnospiraceae; genus Butyribacter. The sequence continues at coordinate 25,588 of CAQGLR010000045.1, forward strand.
GGTTTTATAGTCCGATTTCGGATATGAAAAGTATCTGCCTGTAAGTTTATACATTATTATTTTGCCTTTGTATGGATAAAATGAAAGGGGGTTTTTAATGGCAGGAAAAAGTATTAATAAAAATTTATCAGAGTATAACAGCATTATTAAAGAAAATGAAGAAATATACCATAAAATTGCCAGGAAATTTGGTCTTTCTGATTGTGCCTTCTGGATATTGTATACGATGTGTGAAGAGGAGGGTACATTGACCCAGACTGGCATTTGTGATGTCTTGTACCAGCCTAAACAGACTGTTAATTCTGCACTAAAGAAACTGGAAAATGATGGTTATATAGAATTAGAAACAATGGCTGGCCGCCGCAGTAAACAGATTAACTTTACAGAAAAAGGCAGTAAATTCGTGGATGAAACAGTTGGAAAAGTTATCACAAATGAACAGAAAGCACTGCTTAGTTTAACATTGGAAGAACAAGAGATGTTTATTGGATTATTCCATAAATATACAAATCTTTTGAAAAATAATATAAACAGCATGGAAGACTGGTAATGGGATTAATTGGAATTATTTCTAACATTTTAGAGAGTGCATTTAAACACTTTTAATGAATGGAGGATTAGTATGGGTATACAATTATCAGACAGGTTTACTTTAAAAAAATTACTGCGTTTCTGTCTTCCGCCAATTGTAATGATGATATTTACTTCAATTTATGGCGTAGTGGACGGGCTGTTTGTATCAAATTTTGTTGGAAAAGTACCATTTGCTTCAGTAAATCTTATTATGCCATTTATAATGATACTGGGTGGTTTTGGTTTTATGATTGGAACAGGAGGCAGTGCCCTTGTTGCCAAAACAGCAGGTGAAGGTGATAAAGTTAATGCAAACCGTTATTTTACAATGATGGTAAAACTTACTGCTATTTGTGGCATTGTACTTTCTGTTATAGGAATTATTTTTATACGCCAGATAGCAATATTGCTTGGTGCAACAGAATCAATGTTAGATAATTGTGTTATTTATGGAAGGATAGCATTGTCATTTAATACTGCTTTTATGCTGCAGAATGTATTCCAGACATTTCTTACAACAGCTGAAAAGCCAGAACTCGGGCTTATTGCAACAGTTTCAGCAGGTGTTACAAATATGGTGCTTGATGCAGTATTTATCGGGCTGTTTAAATGGGGAGTTGCAGGTGCTGCACTGGCTACAGGAATAAGTGAATGTATAGGCGGGATATTTCCTTTAATTTATTTCCTGCGTCCTAACAACAGTCTTTTACAGCTGGTAAAGACAAAATTAGAGATACGTATATTATTAAAGGCATGTGCCAATGGTTCATCTGAGCTTATGTCAAATATATCTTCTTCATTTGTTAGTATGTTGTATAACTTCCAGCTTTTAAGGTTTGCAGGGGAAAATGGTGTCGCTGCTTATGGTGTGCTTATGTATATACAGTTTATTTTTATTGCAGTTTTTATTGGATATACAATAGGGACATCTCCTATAGTGGGATATAATTATGGTGCTAAAAACTACAAAGAGTTAAAAAGCCTTCTTAAGAAAAGTTTAATGCTTATGGTTATAGCAGGAATTATTATGATGGTTCTTGCACAGGTTCTTGCATTCCCGCTTGCCAAGATTTTTACTGGTTATGATAAAGAACTTTTTGATATGACTAAACATGCATTCAGGATATTTTCATTTTCATTTATCCTGGCAGGTATAAATATTTTTACATCTTCATTTTTTACAGCACTTAATAATGGAGGAATTTCAGCAGCAATTTCATTCCTGCGTACACTTATATTCCAGACAGCTGCTGTACTGGTTCTGCCATTATTATTGGAGCTTAATGGAATATGGTGTGCTAATACTGCAGCGGAAATATTTGCACTTATTATATCACAGTCATTTCTTTTTGCTAACAGGAAAAAATACCATTATATGTAAGTATTATTATGGAAAGGACAGGATTTATAAGGACCTTCTGCGGCTTCTGGATATATACCGCAGAAGGCCAAGGCTTCTAGATTCATCCTTTCCATGTTCTTTCCATACACCAATAGAATGTAAAAGCTGGTTAATTGTCCCATCACCAGTTAATGGGACGGCAGTGGTTCTGCTATTTCCAACTGTTAAATGCAGATTGGATTTATTATGCCAGATTGAAGAAAACATGTACTTGTGGTATAATTTTCTGGTATTAGAAAGGAAGATTTATATGCCACTTAAAATTATTAGAAATGATATTACAAAGGTTAAAGCGGATATTATTGTAAACTCTGCAAATCCAAAACCTGTTTATGCTAATGGAACTGATGCTGCTATTTATGAGGCAGCAGGAAAAGAGCAGCTGCTTGCTGAAAGGCAGAAAATTGGAGAAATCGCTGTTGGAAGTATTGCTGTTACACCTGCATTTTCACTTAATGCAAAATATATTATACACACAGTTGGCCCAGACTGGCAGGGAGGAAATGCTGGGGAATTTAGTTTTTTAAAGTCCTGTTATAGTAAGTCCCTTGAAAAAGCTCTGGAACTTAATGCAGAAAGTATAGCATTCCCTTTAATTTCTACTGGTGTATACCAGTTTCCAAGGGATAAAGCACTACAGACTGCAGTAATGGCAATTAGTGAATTTCTTTTTAAATGTGAAATGTTAATAATCCTTGTGGTATTTGACAGGAAATCTTTTGAACTTTCTGGAAAACTGTTCCAGGATGTACATGAATATATAGATGAATGTGATGTGGCAGACCAAGCAATACATGAATACCAGTATAACAGGATGGCAGAAGGATACAGAATGGCAGTATCAAGAATGATGCCAGATAATATAAATGGGAGAGAAGATAAAAGCCTTAATGATATTATAGAAAATATTGGAGAAACATTCCAGGAACGTCTTTTAAAACTAATTAGCCAAAAAGGTATGTCTGACCCAGAAGTATATAAAAAAGCAAATATTGACCGTAAATTATTTTCAAAAATAAGATGTGATATTAATTATACACCAAGGAAAAAGACAGTGCTTGCATTAGCAGTTGCACTTGAATTAAATATTGAAGATACAACAGACCTTTTAAAACGTGCAGGATTGTCATTTTCTCCAGGTAGTAAGTTTGATTTAATAACTGAGTATTTTATTAAAAGAGGGATATATAATATAAATACAATAAACCTGGCATTATTTGAACATGGACAGCAGACACTTGGAGTATAAATAACCTGGAAGCCAAAGGAGGATGTTATGCATAATATTAAAATAAAAACAGAACGCCTTTTGCTGCGGCCCCTGGCTGTTGCTGATGCTGACGAAGTTTTTGGATGGGTTAGTGACGAAAGAGTTTCACGTTATATGGTTTATACAACTTATACAAATATTGAAGATGTTAAGGAGTGGCTTGCATTTGTTGAAAAAGATACAAATACATATAATTTTGGTTTTGAACGCCTTTCAGATGGAAAGCTTATAGGCAGTGGAGATATAGGGCTTGACAGAGGATTTAAAAGCAAAGAGAAATATTGGGGATTTGGCTATAATCTACGTTATGACTGCTGGGGAAATGGATATGCAACAGAAGCTGCTATAGCTATGATAGAATATGCCCGTAAGAATTCCGGGGTAACACACTTTGTTGCAAGCCATGCAGAACCTAATTTTGCTTCTGGAAACGTTATAAAAAAATGTGGACTAAAGTTTGTAAAATATGGAGAGTGGAAAAAACTTGATGGAAGCTGCAAAATGAAATCAATGATATATGAAATGGAGTTTTAATTTTCCAAGGTATAAGGCAAAATTAATAAAACCAGGTTTTTAAAATGCAGAAACGTTTGTAAGATAAATGGATGTGGAAAACGTATAACTGGTATATTATTTATACCAGCAAAAGTTTGAATAATTCCATCTATAAGCTATATTAAGAAAATTTATGTTGGCAGAAAGGCAGGCTAAGCCCATGCGTTCCAGACAAGAAAAGACAGTATATATCATCTGCAGGGTGTAAGTTAATCTATAGTACACATGGGCTGGTTACTGGGCAGAACTGTTGTAATACTGTCCAGAAGATTTTGTAAAATTGTATAAGGAAAAGGTTGTGTAATTAAAAAGAAAATTTCTTTCTTGGATGTTTTGTTGTTAAAATATCTTTTTGCTTTGACATAGCAACATGTGTATATATTTCTGTTATATTAATAGAGCTATGTCCAAGCATTTCCTGGATGTATCTTATATCAACATCTGCTTCTAATAAATATGTAGCAAAAGAATGGCGGAACATATGTGGGGTAATATGCATATCAATAGCTGCTAGCGAAGAGTATTTGTTAATCATATCTCTTACAGACTGCTCAGACAGTCTTTTCTGAAGACGGTTTGTAAAAAAATAACCACAGTTTTGTATATCATTTGTACATACTTTCTGGTATTCGGAAAGTATAGAAACCACATCATCATTTCCAATCTGGATTTTACGTTCTTTTGCTCCTTTTCCATAGATTAATATATTTTTTTCATATAAGTCAATATCCTGTTGTTTAAGTGAACATAATTCAGATATTCTCATACCAGTAGAAAAAAGCAATTCGATAACTGCTATATCACGTAGTATGCATTTTCTCTGGTATTTACTGCTGGCGAGTTTTTTTTGCTTATACATTACAGACAGAAATGTTTCTATAGTATGTAATGGAATTATTTTAGGAAGAGTAACTGGTTCACGGAATTTTGTCTGGACTTTATTCATAGGATTTATTTTAATAATATCTTTACATTCAAGATAATGGAAAAATGCTTTTACAGAGGATATTTTCCGTTTAGCTGTTTTAGGTTTATATTCCTGGTGGAGCATTGAAATAAATGATTCAATAGTGCAAGGTGTTATTTGCAAGACAGAACTGGCAGGAATGGATTTTTGGAATTGTTTTAAGTCTATACTATATGCTTTTAGTGTTTTTTCATCAAGCATTTTCTGGCATTTACAGAATTCAATGTAACTTGGTATAAGTGTTTCTAATGTGTCCATAATTTAAAATCTCCTTTGGTCTGGTATTAAGTTAAATTGTAGAACAATTGCTATATTTTTTCCAGATATGTATAAAAATTAAAATATATGTAATCTATAGAAATAATATGGTTATTTATGGTGGAAGAGTAAAGTAAAATTGACAGGTAAAAGTTTTAATGTTCTGTATATTTATTAATAAAAAATATAATAAAATAAAAGGAGGGTTGATATTATAAAATAATACCAATTTAAAGTTTTTTAGAAAATGCTTATTTTAAGCAAAACAATAAAATAAGAGTTTATGAGTTAAAAATTATTTTTTATTGTATATTTAAAAAACTTGCAGAATAGTGTAAAAATAGAGAAAAATAAAAATGTAGAAGAAATGATAGAATTAATTTTTGGGATATAATATTGCTTTAAATATAAAATAGATGAGATTTAAAAGATACACAGAATTTATGGATAGAATACTTGTTAGTGTAATAATAAATATTATTAATTAGTAAATAAAAATTAACATATATTTTTATAATATAATATATATAATAATAAAATAATATAATAGTATTTTTCAAAACCATGAATTTTACTTATTGTATGTTATTTAATAATAATTATTAAATGTTTTTATTCACCCAGTTATTAAGCATAAATAAATTCAAAAATTTTTCTTAGCTTAAATTAAAATTTTATGCTTGACATATATGATTATTTTAGTATAATTATTGTATATTTATTGCTAAAACGATAAATAATGACATTTATTTTTAAAACTTTACCAGGATAACCGCATAAAATAAAGATTTTATAAAATCAAATAATATATATATAATT
>CAQGLR010000046.1 GCA_948794795.1 uncultured Lachnospiraceae bacterium
CACTGTAAAGTGTTCAGCTGGCTGTCACTAATAGGCTGAGGGCTTGACCAAAGTATAATATGCATATATTATGTAAATCTGGATACAGTATACAGTTTTGAAGATACCAAAATAAAAAAGAACGTATAAACGTTCTTTTTTATTTTTAAAAATTAATATACTTTCATATATATACAAAGTAATTTTTGTGTTATGGAATATTAAGGGTATTACATATTAAATCTATCGTTTTCCGTATTTCCAGCCCTTTACAATTAATAACTATATCAGCATATTTCTCATATAAGGGTATTCTTTCGTTATAAAGTGACTGTAACGTCTGGTTTTTTTTCATAGATACACCACGTTGTTCCAGATTGCCAAGCCTGTTACTGATTTCATTAAAAGGAAGTTCAAGATATATAATTTTACCTATAGATTTTAAATGCTGCATAGCTTCTTTTCCATAAACTACACTTCCGCCAGTTGCAATAACAGATTTGTCTGTTTTAATAGAGCTGTTTATATTATTTTCAATCTTGTTAAATCCTTCAATCCCATATTTTTCAATAATATCCTGTAGTAACATTCCATATTTTTCCTGTATAATAAGGTCAGAATCAATAAATTTGTAACCAGTCTTTTTAGCAAGGACAATGCCAGTTGTACTTTTACCTGCACCAGGCATGCCAATAAGAATAATATTTTGCATAAAAACCTCCCATACCGCGTCTTTTGCGGCTAAAATAGTTGTGAAATAGCAATCCGGCTGACTATATAATCCAAATGATATACACAAACACATATATTTATTGTTTGTATATAAATTTATGGTAGCTTTACAGCCTCCTGGTATTTTATATAATATCTATTATAACAATACTTTTTTGTTACTGCAAGTTCCTGTAATGCCTGGACTATATTTGTAATTTGCCAGTAATTCTCTTGCAAATAGGAGTTTACTATAGTAAAATAGTATTATAGTTGTTGATAGTTAAATAAAAGTTATTTATTAACTTGTATGAAGGACGGAGGATAGCATGGAGACAAATATTTTATTAGAGAGTGGTACTAATGAGCTTGAAATTCTGGAGTTTATGATAGACAAAAATTATTATGGTATAAATGTAGCAAAGGTTAAGGAGATTATGACATACAGGGCGCTTACCCCTATACCTAACGGACATCCTAACCTTGAGGGGGCATTTAGTACAAGAGGTGAAACTGTTTCAGTTGTGAACCTTGCAAGGTGCCTTGGCATGCCAGAGAAAGAAGATACACATAATGATATGTTTCTTATTACTAATTTCAATGGTTGCAATTCAGGGTTCCATATACATGGAGTAGTTGGAATACATAGAGTGAACTGGTCCCAGATTATTAAGCCAGACAGTATGGTCAGCAACGGCAGCAATAGTATTGCGACAGGTATTATTAACCTGGATGGTAAACTTGTTATACTTATTGATTTTGAGAAAATTGTAGCAGATATCTCACCTGAAATAGGAATTAATATTTCTGATATTGACAGGCTTAGGAACAGGAAAGTAAATAATGTCCCTATTCTTTATGCAGAGGATTCGCAGTTACTTAGTAATCTTATATATGATGGACTTACTAAAGCAGGATATACAAAGCTTATGCCATGCAATAATGGTCTTGAATTATGGAACCTGCTACAGAAATATAAAGAACAGGGAACTATTAAGCAGAATGTGTCATGTGTTGTTACAGATATAGAGATGCCCCAGATGGATGGACACAGGCTTTTAAGGCTTATTAAGAATGACCCTGAACTGCAGGATATCCCTGTTATTATATTTTCTTCACTTATTAATGAAGATATGCGTAAGAAAGGTGACAGCCTGGGGGCTGATGCACAGCTTTCCAAAAATGAGATGGGTGAATTTATACAGAAATTAGATGAGATTATTGCAGAAAAAACCCTTGGTGAATAATTTATATATAAAAATTACAGAAGTAGCAGTATATTCCAGTAAAAAGCACTGGGGTATACTGCTGTTTAATTAGTTTGGATTATGGAAAACCATTGCCAGAAGCCAACACAATTATTCTAGTTTTAATAAAGCAGCCTGTTACATTGTACCAGTCCCCATCCCTGCCGTGAGTGAGGGTATCCAAGGTCATATGCAGTATTACGTAAGTGAAGTTTAACATCTTTATTAGTCATACCTGGATACTTCTGCAGAAGCAGGGCAATACATCCACTTACTACAGGTGTTGACATTGAAGTCCCACTGCGTGCAGTGTATAGAGACTTGACCTGGTTCTCCCTGTTAAAGTATTTGCCAAATGATGGAAATACAGGTTTATTAGCAGGCATACAGCTTGTAACATTAGAACCAGGCGCAACGATATCAGGTTTTTTAATACAAGAACTTGTCGGACCGCGTCCTGAATAGTCTTTGCCATTGCCAGACTGCATTACATCGGATGCACCAACTGTTATAATTTTGCGGCTGTTGCCAGGTGCACCTATTGAGTATGGTTCAGGTCCATGGTTGCCAGCAGCTGTAAGCACTACAAGTCCTGCTGTCCATAATTTATTTACGCCTTGTACAAGAGGTGAAGTTTCATCAAAATGTTTGTTCCGTGTACTTCCTACAGAAATATTTACAATACGTATATTATATTTTTTATAATTCTGCAGAATCCAGTTTATACCTATAAGTACGTTAGTAGTATTTCCTTCTCCTTTATTATTTAGTATCTTTATCATATATATACGGCTTCCAGGTGCAATCCCGCGGTACATGCCGTTACTTGCGGAACCATTTCCAGCTATAATGCCAGCTATATGTGTACCATGGCCGTTATCATCATAATAATTTGAACGTCCGTTTACGGTGTCAAAAAATCCTGCAAGACATCCATCTGCTTCTGTAAGGTCAGGATGGCTGCCTATGCCAGTATCCATTACCGCAATTCCTACGCCATGTCCGGTAAGACCCTGGCGTATGGCATAATTTAAGTTTATAACAGATGCCACATGGTTCATAGTAGTCCTCCATATTGTAGTAACACCTTATATAATAATTTATGTTGAAAAACTATAGTGGTGTTTTCTTTAATAAAAAAGTATGTTAGAATTAGTTTTATATAAAAAAACTGACAGGAGAGAAGCATGGTAACAATATTAATGGCAGTATATAATGGTGGCAGTTATTTAAAAGAACAGCTGGAATCAATACGCAGGCAGACATATACAAAATGGAAGCTTATTGTACGTGATGACGGAAGCAGTGATAATACAGCAGAAATTCTTTCTGGATTTGCCGCCAGTACAGATAATGAAGTAACGGTTTTTATAAATAACCCTCCAGAAGGCAGTGCCAAAAAAAATTTTGCAAGGCTTATAAAAGATGCATCCAGCAGCCAGTATATAATGTTCTGTGACCAGGATGATATATGGAAAGATGACAAGATTGAAACCAGTATAAAAGCAATGAAAAAACTTGAGGCTAAGTACGGCAGTGATATGCCGCTTCTGGTACATGGTGACCTGGAGGTTGCAGACCAGGATATGAATATTATTTCAGGCTCAATGTTTGCCCTTTCGCATATAAACCGCCACCCTTCACTTGCAGAACTGGTTATACAAAATAATGTTACAGGCTGTACAATGCTTATAAACCAGCCATTATGCAAGGGAATTACAAGTATTGCAGGGATGGAAGACGTAATAATGCATGATTATATTATTGCATTGTACGCCAGGGTATTTGGAAAAACAGCATTTATAAACAAACCTTTGTTAAGTTACAGGCAGCATGGCAGCAACAGTGTAGGTGCAAAAGACAATAACAGCCCTAAGTATCTTTTAAAAAGGCTTAAGGATGGCAGGGCAGCATATAAAGAAGCAATGCTTTTTTCATATAAACAAACTGCATTATTTGCAAAGATATACCGTAAAACCTTGTATAACAGGAATATGTACAATGAATATAAATTTTTATCACAGTATGGCGCTTTGCATAAAAAAGGGTATCTTTACCGTATCCAGTTTTATTTTAGAAACGGGGTCTGGAAGAAGGGGTTTTTCAGAAGGATAATGCAATGTATATGGGGGTAATATATTGGCAGTTAAAATTTTTAAAGGATTAAGGCTGGCATTAAAGTATTTAATAATGTTTATTACAATGCTTATGCCAAGAAGTTATAAAATATGTGTATTTGGTGCATGGCTAGGAGGACGTTTTGCAGATAATTCCAAACAGCTTTTTTTAGAAGCACAGAAATACAAAGGCATGCGTGCAGTATGGATTACAAAAAGTGATGAAGTAGTAAATGAAATAAAAAGCCTTGGTTATGAAGTATATAAATGGGGAACTTTCAAAGCTATATGGATACAGCTCCGTGCAAAATATGCAGTGGTGTCCAATGGTATAAGTGATTTGCAGCATACATTTCTTGGAGGGGCTGTTATTATTGATTTGTGGCATGGCATACCATTGAAAAAAATATGTTATGATAATAAATATGAAAAAGACTGGGACAGCCCTAAGCAGAAATTCAGGGATGCCCTTATAAATATACCACTTGGCAATATGTATTATGTTGCAACAAGTAAGTTATTTGTAAAAATATATGAGAGTGCATTCAGGACAGATAAAAAGCATATATTATGCCTTGGACAGCCAAGAAGTGATATTTTCTTCCAGAAAGAGAAGCCTGCGCCATATTTTCCAGGGAAAAATATTATACTTTACTGTCCTACACACAGAAAAGAGGGCACACAGAGGATTAATATTAATAAAATATTTGACCTTGGCAGACTTGAGGAATTTCTTGGAAAATATGGGTATTATTTTATAATTAAAAAGCATTTTTACCATAGGGACGAAAAGGAAGACCTTAGAGAATACCCACATATTATTGATATAACAGGCAGAAATATAGATATACAGCGCCTTATTATGGAAACAAAGGCAATGGTTACAGATTATTCAAGTATATATATAGATTACTTGCTGCTTGACCTGCCGCTGCTTTTCTATTGTTATGATTATAACCAGTACCTTGCAGAGGACAGGGAAATGTATTTTAAATATGAAGATGTAACACCAGGGGTTAAGGCAAGGGATTTTGACGGTCTGCTTAAAGAGCTGGTTATTTTTGCACAAGATGGCAGAAACTATGCCAAGAAAGACCGTGAAAGGATTAAAAACCTGTTTTACTGCAAGAAAGCACAAGGCCCTGTTGGGGATGAACTTATTAAAATAATGTTAAACAGGGGATTTAAAGATGTTTGAAACTCAGATTATAATGCCAGACAGCCAGGAAGCTGTAGAAAATATATGTAGAAAACTGTGGACGGATAATTTTAGTGATACACCAGATTATATAAATTATTATTTTAATAACAGGTGGAATAAGAGCATAACCTTTTTATCAGACAATGTATCGATGTTACATCTGAACCCATACCATATAAAAATAAACAGAAAAGAAAAAACACTTTATTATATAGTTGGGGTATGTACATTTAAAGAATACAGGAAACGTGGTTATATGGATACACTGCTAAAAGAAGCATTGGTATTTATGTATAATAAGAAATTACCATTTACTTACCTTATGCCAGCATCTGAAAAAATATATAAGCCATATGGGTTTACTGGGATATATCCAGTTAGTACATGTGATATGGATATACCAGATATTAGCAGGGAAATGCCTGGCAGTACAAATATTATATACAGCATGCTGGAAACTAGCCAGAAAGAAGCTTTATATTGTTATACAGAAAACAAATTATCCCAGAACTTTTCATGTTATGCAGACCATAACTTTGCTTATTTTGAAGAATTAAATAAGGAAATGGCTGCATGTAATGGCAATATAGTAACATTTTGGGAAAAAGACAGTTTACAGTGTCTTGGATATATTGTATATATGTGTGAAGATTTTCCAGAAATAGCAGAAAGTGTATTTGAAGAAAAAATACAGATGGATATTTTGCAGTATTTCCATAAGAAAGATTATTATAAAATAAAGTTATATGAAACTTATTTCTGGAATATTCCAGTCTGTGCGGAACCAAAGAATTACCTTATGGCAAGGATAACAGACTTAAAGACATTTATACAGGGGTTGTATTCTGGAAGAAGGCATGAAATGTGGCTTTTAATTGAAGATAAATATATAAGTGGTAATAATGGGAAATGGCATATTATTATAGATAAAAAATCTTCATCCTGCCAGCGGTGCAGCGGGGAAGAAAACAATATATGGGAAAGATATACAATAGAAGAATTTGGCAGTAAGTATTTACCATGTTACAGGTATTATCTTAATGAACTTGTGTAGTAATGCACGCTACTGTAAGAATGTCCAGGTGTGCCTGTATACTGGCATCTTCAAATGATAAATTGGAATTATGAAAATTTATGAAACGGATGTGAGGCGTACCTGAAAATATTTGACAGATAAAATACTATTGTTTTATTATATATAGTAATATAAATTACTGGAGGAGATTATGGGCAGGGCAGATGAATGGAAGAAAGAGCTTAAGAAGCTTGAAGAAGGAAAAAGTAAATATGAGTGGGATGAAATAGAGGAACTGGTAACAGATGAATTTGATGATGGAAAGCTGTCATCAGATGAATTTGATTGTCTTATGGGGATACTTATGGAAATTGATTGTGGATAACCACAATATTATTCGGAGGATTTAAATTTGGAAAACTTGACACAAGAAGAAATAGAGTACAGGAGATATCTTAGGAAGAGGATAAGGAGACGGAAAAAAAGAAGACAGGTAATGATTGCAAGGGCACTTGTTGCACTTATTGGAATACTGTTTATTATATGTGTATTTCTGCTTGTACGTCTGGGAGTAAACCGCTTTCTGGCAGGTAATAACAAAGAAACCCCTAAACCATCGGCAGCACCTACAAAGGAGCCACAGATTATTGTGCCAGAAGGATATGAGGAGATTTATTCAAAACTTTTGCTTTTAAAAGAGGATTATCCTGAGACAAATGATATTCTTATTAATTTATCACAGTATCCTGAGAAAATATTAAATCTTTTTATAAATAACCAGGAGACTTTACAGTTTGTATTAAATTATCCTAAACATAAGAATGACAGTGCTTCTTCAGGGGAAATACTGGATGAGGAAGTTATTGCTGGTATTCCGGCGTTAAAGCAGTGGGATGGCAGATGGGGATATGTCAAGTATGGTAATGATATTATTGCAATAAGCGGATGTGGGCCAACATGTATGTCAATGGTTTATGCAGGGCTTTTTAAGAATACGTCTATGTCACCTTCCGATATGGCAGAATACTGTATTGATAAAAATTATTATAGCCAGGATACAGGTACATCATGGGTAATGATGCTTGATGGTGCAAAAGACCTTGGGCTTGATGCCAAAAAGATTTCTTTAAATTCAATAAAAACAGAACTGGAAAGCGGGAAACCAGTTATATGCAGCATGGCACCAGGTGATTTTACAGACCAGGGGCATTTTATTGTACTGGCTGGTATTGATAATAAGGGAAAAATTATAGTGAATGACCCAAATAGTGCTACACGCTCAGAGAAACACTGGAATTTGAAGAAACTCCAGAAACAGATGAAGGCGGCATGGTCTTATGCAGTGCCTGGAAATTAAATACATTATATGCTATGTGGCTCTGGGGTTGAAAATTAAATAATTCACAAGTTAATGGCTTTGGCAATTCCAAATGTTTTACCAACCGCAGCACGTTTTCACTTGGATGGATACGCAGTGGTGCATAAAGCCTTAAAAGACAAGGCTTAAGCACCAGCGTATCCATAACAGCTGCTTTTTGGTAAAACATTTGGAAATTGCCAGCGCAATATACTTTTTGTGTAAATTTAATTTTCAAATATGCATAAGTTTATTATTTATCAAGTTATTCCTTGGCTAAAATACATTGTGGATGGACATGGTGGTGTTTTAAGGTTGTATTATGATAATGGGGTAAATACACGTCCGTTCCCTCAAAAATAAATAGAAATTATTGGAATTTATGAAATGGACGTGTATTATAAATTCTTTTGCTTGACTTTAAAACTGAATAATTTTATCATATAATATAAATTTAAAGGCTGGAAATTTTATTCCTGCGCTGCAGGAAATGGACTTGTATGGGATAGTATTTATCTGGCACAAATGATTACACATTATGGAGGGCGTTATATGGCTGAAGATGCTAAAAAGACAACAGAGGTAAAGATTGATAATGGTGAACTTGATACAAGTATGACACCTAAAGATTTTACAGAGCCAGAAATTTTGTATGACAAGCTTAAAAGCATGATACGTGGATATCATCCGTCAACAGACATTTCCTTAATTGAGAAAGCATATGATATAGCTTATAAAGCGCATGAAGGGCAGATGAGGAAATCAGGTGAGCCATATATAATACATCCTTTATGTGTATGTATTATTCTTGCGGAATTAGAGCTTGACAAGGAAACTATTGTGGCAGGGATGCTACATGATGTGGTAGAAGATACTGTTATGACAAGTGAAGAGATAACACAGGAATTTGGTGAAGAGGTTGCCCTTCTTGTTGATGGTGTTACAAAGCTTACACAGATTGATTATGTGGCAGACAAAGTAGAAGTACAGGCAGAGAATCTAAGGAAGATGTTCCTTGCAATGGCAAAGGATATAAGGGTTATTATAATTAAACTTGCTGACAGGCTGCATAACCAGAGGACTATGCAGTACCAGACACCTAAGAAGCAGAAGGAGAAGTCAAGGGAAACAATAGATATATATGCTCCTATTGCCGACAGGCTTGGAATATCAAAGATTAAAGTAGAATTAGATGACCTGGCATTTAAATATCTCCAGCCGGAGATGTATGAAGAGCTTGTAACCAGAATTGAAAATGGACGTGTACGGCGTGAAGAATTTATAAAAAAGATTGTAAAAGAGGTACAGCACCATATAAGTACAGCAGGGATAAAAGCTGATATAGATGGGCGTGCCAAGCATTATTTCAGTATATATAAAAAGATGGTTACACAGAATAAGAAGCTTGAACAAATATATGATTTATTTGCTGTGAGGATTATTGTAGACACAGAAAGGGACTGTTATACTGCGCTTGGTGTAATACATGAGATGTATAAGCCTATCCCAGGGCATTTTAAGGATTATATATCTATGCCAAAGCCAAATAATTACCAGTCACTCCACACTACACTTATAGGTCCGTCAGGACAGCCTTTTGAAATACAGATACGTACTTATGAGATGCACCGTACAGCGGAGTATGGTATTGCTGCACATTGGAAATATAAAGAAAACCAGTATGGTAAAAATGCTTCTGACAGTGAAGAGGAGAAGCTTGTATGGCTTAGGCGTATTCTTGAATGGCAGAGGGAAATGTCTGATAATAAAGAGTTCCTAAGCCTTTTAAAAAGTGATTTAGACCTTTTTGCAGACCATGTATACTGTTTTACTAAAGATGGTGATGTCAAAAACCTTCCAGCAGGTTCTACACCGATAGATTTTGCATATGCTGTACATAGTGCAGTTGGCAATAAGATGGTGGGTGCACGTGTTAATGGCAACCTGGTGCCTATTGAATATGAGATACAGAATGGTGACAGGGTGGAGATAGTTACTTCACAAAATTCCAAAGGACCAAGCCGTGACTGGCTTTCAATAGTTAAAAGTGCACAGGCAAAGAATAAGATAAACCAGTGGTTCAGGATGGAGTTTAAGGAAGAAAACATTACAAGGGGCAGGGACCTTCTGGCTAATTATTGTAAAGCACAAGGCATAGTTATGTCAGACCTTGTGAAACCTGAGTATACAGATGCATGTAAGAAGAAATATGGTTTCCGTGACTGGGTTTCTGTACTTGCTGCAATAGGCCATGGCGGGCTTAAGGAAGGGCAGGTTATTAATAAGCTCCAGTATGAGTATGATAAAAAGAACCCTAAACATACAACAGACAAAGATATACTTGAAGCTGTCAACAGCCCTGCTGTACATGGAAGCCAGCCAGCAGCAGTTAAATCTAAAAGCGGAATTGTAGTTGCGGGCATTGATGATGTATCAGTAAGGTTTTCAAAATGCTGCAGCCCTGTGCCAGGTGATGAGATTATTGGCTTTGTCACAAGGGGCAGAGGAGTTTCAATACACCGTACTGACTGTATTAATATGATGAACCTTCCAGAAACAGACCGCCAGAGAATAATAGAAGCAGAGTGGCAGGTTACACCAGAAGGCAAGCCGGATGAGCTGTATGATACAGAGATAATAATTTATGCTTATGACCGTATGGGTATTTTGCTTGATATAACAAAGATATTTACTGAGAATAAAATAGATGTAAAATCAATGAATACTAAAGTTAGTAAACAAGGTATAGCAACCATTAATGTAGGTTTTGCTATACGTGGTGTAGAAGCATTGAATGAGCTTACAAAGAAACTTAGCAACGTTGAAAGTGTAAAAGATATACAAAGAACACAGTCATAATTTATAGCCAGGTATTTATCCATCTGTGGAACTGGCTGTAAAAATAACAAGCAGGGCATATCTGCAGGAAAGAGGGCTATATGGATGGATTAAAATGTGAATTTAAAGTGGTAGGTGCTGTACAGACAAATTGTTATTTTGTTTATAATACTGCCACATCTGAATGTATTATTATAGATCCAGGGGATGAGGAGCAGGCAATAAGCATATTTATAAGCCAGAAAGGTTTTAAACCAGTTGCAATACTGCTTACACATGGGCATTTTGACCATACTGGGGCTGTAGAGGGGCTTAAGGCTAAATATGGAATAAAAGTATATGCTGCGCTTGCAGAGCGTGAAACGCTACAAGACCCATATATTAATCTTTCTTCACAGCTTATGGGTAAAAGGATTGTGCTTGAAGCTGATGAATGGCTTGAGGACGGACAGGTAATAGAATTAATTGGTGAGAAGATAAAGTGCTTGCTTACACCAGGGCATACCGAAGGTGGTATGTGCTTTTACTTTATGGGCAGCGGCATGCTTTTTTCAGGGGATACTCTTTTTGAACAGTCAGTAGGGCGTACGGATTTTCCAGGAGGAAGCATGAGTAAACTTGTACAGTCAATACGTACAAAACTTTTTGTACTGCCTGATTATTTAAAGGTATATCCTGGACATGGAATGATGACTACTATTGGTGATGAAAAGATAATGAATCCCTATGCTGCTATATAGTATCCTGGAGGGGCGTTATGGTTTTAATTATATTGTCGGAACGTGATTTTGATTATGAACTCCAGGCACTTGTGACAGGTTTTTTTCCTGGACAGGCTGTAAAAGTTATTGCACATGGGGAAGAAAGCAGTACAGAAAAGCCTGGTATTACTCTGGATATTATTTTGGGACAATTTAAAATTTATGCAGATGCCAGAACCAGTTTATACAAGATTAATTATGAATCAGATGTAACAGGTTCTGGTGACTGGCATAAACATATAGATAAGGCGGCACATCCTTACAGGACTTATTATAAAAATGTATTAAAAAAACTTGTATTCTGCCTGCTTAGGGATTTTCCAGCAGATATGCTGCCAGACGGGATTACAAAGCGGATTCCTGCATGGGGTACAATGACAGGTGTAAGACCTGTAAAGATTGTAATGGACCAGGTGCTTGATGGAACTGGCTTACAAGAAATAAAAAATTCACTGGAAGATATTTACTGCCTTGACCCTGTAAAGGCAGAACTTGCAATGCAGATAGCAGTACGTGAAGCAAAACTTCTTGCAGATGTGGATTATGAAAATGGTTATAGTCTCTATATAGGCATACCATTCTGTCCTACAACATGCAGTTACTGTTCATTTACTTCATATCCATTTGACAGGTATGGAGGTCTTGCAGATGCTTATCTGGATGCATTAGACAAAGAAATGGAATATTCTTCACATATATTTAGTGACAGGAAGCTTACAAGTATATATATAGGCGGAGGCACGCCAACTTCACTGTCTGCTGTCCAGTTAGGAAGGCTTTTAAAATCCCTCTGTAAATATTTTCCTGTAGGGAATGGTATTGAGTTTACAGTTGAAGCAGGCAGGCCAGACAGTATTACAGAAGAGAAACTTAAAGTTATATATGGGTATGGTGCCAGGCGCATTTCTGTAAACCCACAGACAATGCAGCAGAAGACTTTGGATATTATTGGAAGGAAGCATACTGCCATACAGACAGTTGATGCATTTAACCTGGCACGTAAAACAGGATTTAGTAATATAAATATGGATTTAATTATTGGACTTCCAGGAGAGAAAGAAGAAGACTTTGCTGGTACACTTTCAAAGATAAAGGACTTAAGCCCAGACAGCCTTACTATACATTCGCTTGTTGTAAAAAGGGCTTCAAGGCTGCGTGATACAGATGGAGGATATGGGACAGCAGAAACATGCAAGTCTTTATGCATGGAAAATATGCTGGATATGGGGCAGGAATTTGCAAGATGCAATGGATATCTGCCATATTATATGTACAGGCAGAAAAATTCTTGTGGCCATGCAGGCAGCACAGGACAGGAAAATATAGGATATGCAAGGGAAGGAAAAGAGTGTCTTTATAATATACTTATTATGGAGGAGAAGCAGACAATACTTGCATTGGGTGCTGGTGCATCAACAAAACTGTACCATGCCTGCCGTAAACAGGTTGAAAGAATTGAGAATGTTAAGAGCGTAGATGATTATATCAGGCGTATTGGTGAGATGATTGGCAGAAAGAAGAGTATTTATGGCAGACTATATAAAGAGGATAATGGAAAGTGATGTACTTCCACGCCATGTAAAAGAAGTAGTGTGTGAGGAAATGCATCATGCGGTTGAAGTAAGCAATCTTGCGGTAATGATTGCGGAAGAACTTGGGGAACCCCCTGCTTTTTGTGATGATTTGTCTATAGCTGGAATCTTACATGACATAGGCAAGATGAAACTTACAAAATATATTTATTCGGAAGAGGATACTCTTGTAATTGAACATATAAAATATGTCAGGCAACATTCATTGTATAGTTATAAAATTCTGATGGAGGCTGGTTATCCAGATAATATTTTAAAGGCTGTATTTTACCACCATGAGAATTATGACGGTTCTGGTTATCCAGATAGTTTAAGAGGGGAGAAAATACCATGGATGGCGAGGATTTTAAGGACATGTGATGTATTTGCAGCACTGACGAGCGACAGAAGTTACAGAAAGGCATTTGATGTAGATACGGCTGTTGAAATAATGATAGATGAGGTTGCAGATTATGATATGAAGGTTTTCCTGTCATTCCAGCGTATACTACATAATGGGAGGTTTAAAGGGATAGAAAGCCTGAGGGAAAATATAACCCCTCTACAGATGGAGCATCTGGCACTTTTTGAGAGAGAGGCAGCAGTATAAACAAATCTTTGTAAATTACGGACTTATGGATGTTTGAAATTTAAATATTCATAAGTTATGTAGCTCTGGCAATTCCAAAATTTTACCAACAGCAGCACGCTTGCGCTTGGATGGGATACGCAATGGTGCATAGAATCGCAAACGCTTAATAGAAACAGGCGTTTCTATTAAGCGTTGAAGACCAGATTCAAGCACCAACGCCCCCATACAGCTGCTTTATGGTAAAACATTTGGAACCTGCCAGAGCAATATAAGCTTTGTGGAATTTTAATTTTCAAACCTCAATAAGTCCTTTATTTATTAAGTTTTGCTTAAATAAAGGATATTGCGCTGCGATGGAAACGCGGCAGTGCATAGAATCTGAAAAGACAGGATTCAACACATAAAACTTAAAATTTAAAAGCATAAATTTTGTGTATTTGCGTTTCAAAAGCGTCCTTGTCATGGAAAATGTTTAACTGGGACATTTGAAACACGCTGTATACAAGAATATTTGTACAATAAAAATATACCATTTTATAATTCCAGTGTACAAGTATCCTGTAGAAATTGAAGTGTTATTTAGTTAACACCAATTTATAGATTTTTTCAATAAATGTTTATTTTAAGTTAAATAACAAGGTAAGAATTCATATTCTGAAAACTATTATTTTATAAAAAACTTGTAAAGTATTATTAGTTAAGCAAGTCTTGATGAATAAAGAATTTATGGGTGTTTTAAAATTAAATTTGTACAAAGAGTATATTACTCTGGCAAATTCCAAATGTTTTACCATAAGGCAGCTGTTATGGGGGTGCTGGTGTTTAAGCCCCGTATTAAATGTTTCTGTGAAACATTTGTTTCGCAGGAACATTGGGGCTTTATGCACCACTGCGCATCCCATCCAAGCGCAAGCGGGCTGCCGTTGGTAAAACATTTGGAATTGCCAGAGCCACATAACTTGTAAAGTATTTAATTTTCAAACACCTGTATATGGAAATTGTGCATATGCATAAAGCACAATATATTTGTGGATTTGTGCCTGTATAATATAAAAAATTTATGAAACATTAATGTATTGGCATATGTTTCTTGATATATTCCTGATTTCGTTGTATTATGTAGATTATGCAAATAAAATGTTATAAAACAGTGCTGGAGGGAAGATTATGGCTGAATCAATGAGAGGCATGAAGCGCACATGCAGATGTGCGGAACTTAGTGAGAAGAATATAGGGGAAGAAGTTACTGTAATGGGATGGGTGCAGAAGCAGAGAAATAAAGGCAGTATTGTATTTGTTGACCTGCGTGACCGTTCAGGAATATTACAGGTTATATTTGAAGAAGGTGAAACAGACAGTGCATATTTTGATAAAGCAGGAAAGCTAAGGAGTGAATTTGTCATTGCAGTAAAAGGCAAAGTTACAGCACGTTCAGGTGCTGTGAATAAAAACCTTGCAACAGGTGCTATAGAAGTAAGGGCACAGGAACTACGAATACTATCAGAGTCAGACACACCTCCTTTTCCAGTTGAAGAGAATAGTAAAACAAAGGAAGAGTTAAGGCTTAAATACCGTTATCTTGACCTTAGGCGTCCTGATTTACAGCGCAACCTTATGTTAAGAAGCAAGATTGCAGGCATTGTCCGCCAGTTCCTTATAGAAGAAGGTTTTCTTGAGATAGAAACACCTATGCTTACCAAGAGTACACCAGAAGGGGCAAGGGATTATCTTGTACCAAGCAGGGTACACCCGGGTTCGTTTTATGCTTTGCCACAATCACCACAGCTGTTCAAACAGCTGCTTATGTGTGCAGGATATGACAGGTACTTCCAGATTGTAAAATGTTTCCGTGATGAAGACCTGCGTGCAGACAGGCAGCCAGAATTTACACAGATAGATATGGAGCTTTCATTTGCAGATGAAGAAGATGTTATGGATGTTAATGAAAGGCTTTTAAAAAGGTTATTTAAGGAAATACTTGATATAGATATACAACTTCCAATACAGCGTATGACATGGCAGGAAGCAATGGACAGGTTTGGCTCAGATAAGCCAGATATGCGCTTTGGGATGGAGCTTAAGAACGTATCAGAAGTTGTTAAAGACTGCGGTTTTTCTGTATTTACAGGTGCACTTGGAGCGGGAGGTTCAGTGAGGGGTATTAATGCAGAAGGACAGGCAGCTATGCCACGTAAAAAGATTGATGCACTTGTACAGACAGCTAAAGACTTTGGTGCTAAAGGGCTTGCATACCTGGCAGTAAATGAGGATGGCACATATAAATCATCATTTGCAAAGTTTATGGAAGATGAAGAACTTAAAAGACTTGTAGAAGCTATGGGTGGAAAGCCAGGGGATTTACTGCTTTTTGCGGCAGACAGGGACAAGGTAGTTTATGATGTACTTGGAAATATACGTCTTGCACTGGCGGAAAGCCTGGGGCTTCTGGATAAAAATGAATATAAGTTTTTATGGGTTACAGAATTTCCAGAATTTGAATATTCAGAGGAACAAGGCAGGTATCTTGCAATGCACCACCCATTTACAATGCCATTTGAAGAAGATATACAATATATTGGTACTGAACCAGAGAAAGTGCGTGCAAGGGCATATGATATAGTACTTAATGGTTCAGAGATTGGTGGGGGTTCAGTGCGTATCCACCAGGATGATATACAAGAGACAATGCTTAAGGCACTTGGATTTACAGAAGAGAGGGCACATGAACAGTTTGGCTTCCTGCTTGATGCATTTAAATATGGTGTACCTCCACATGCAGGACTTGCTTATGGTTTAGACCGTCTTGTAATGAGCATGGCAGGAATAGATAATATACGTGATGTCATCGCATTTCCAAAGATTAAGGATGCATCATGCCTTATGACAAATGCACCAGATATTGTTGAAGATGTGCAGCTTGAAGAACTTGGAATCCAGGTTACAGGCAAGGATGAATAACATAAAGGTACATTATAAGCGGAGGATGTTATGGACAGGGAACAGTATATTAAGGTAATGGATTTTGTGCGTTCTAAAAAACATGGCATAAGCATTATTTATATAACTGGCAAGATTATAACATTTTTAACTGCTTTGGTTTATATTATAACTGCTGCGTTGCTTGTATATATGGAAGATATAAGGGTTATAAGGGTTATTGCAGTGCCAGCGGCAGGATTTATACTGTTGTCTGTTGCCAGGGCAAAGTACAACGCAGAAAGACCTTATGAAAAATATGGTTTTAAGCCGCTTTTTCCTAAAGATACACATGGGAAAAGCTTTCCGAGCAGGCATGTATTTTCGTTATTTATATGTGCAGGGGCAGTAAGTTATATATATCCGCTGCCAGGCATTATTATTTATATAATGGGTGTACTGCTTGCTGTAATAAGGGTAGTTGCAGGGGTGCACTTCCCAAAAGATGTAATAGCAGGTGCACTTGCTGGCATATTATGCAGCGTGGCAGGTTTTGCAGATATTTAGTTTAGAAAGAGGTAATAGAATGGAAATGTATAACCACCATACGGTTGAAAAAAAATGGCAGAAAGCCTGGGATGATGAGAAGGCTTTTAAAACAGAGAATGATTATACAAGGCCTAAATTTTATGCACTTGTTGAGTTTCCATACCCATCAGGGCAGGGGCTTCATGTAGGGCATCCAAGGCCATATACAGCGCTTGATATTGTAGCACGTAAGCGCAGGATGCAGGGATATAATGTACTGTATCCTATGGGATGGGATGCGTTTGGTCTTCCTACAGAGAATTTTGCTATCCAGAATAAAATCCATCCAAAGGAAGTTACAGAGAAAAATGTAGAACATTTTAAATCACAGCTGCGTTCACTTGGATATTCATTTGACTGGGACAGGGAGATAAATACTACAGACCCAGGTTATTATAAATGGACGCAGTGGATTTTCTTAAAACTTTTTAAAGAAGGGCTTGCATATAAAAAAGAAATGCCTATTAACTGGTGCACTTCATGTAAAGTAGGGCTTGCCAATGAAGAAGTTGTTGGCGGTGTATGTGAACGTTGTGGTTCAGAGGTTGTGCGCAAAGTTAAAAGCGAATGGATGCTTAAGATTACAAACTATGCTGACAAGCTTCTTGAAGGGCTTAAAGATGTTGATTACATCGAACGTGTAAAGACATCACAGATAAACTGGATTGGACGTTCAGAGGGCGCAGAAGTTGATTTCAGGCTTAAAGATAAAGAAGACAAACTGCGTGTATATACAACACGCCCTGATACATTATTTGGTGCAACATATATGGTTGTTTCACCAGAACATCCACTTGTTGACAAATATAAAGATGAAATAAAGAATTGGGACGAAGTAGTAAAATACCGTGAAATGGCATCTAAAAAGTCTGATTTTGAGCGTACAGAACTTGCCAAAGATAAGACAGGTGTGGTACTTGACGGCATTAAAGCAATTAATCCCGTAAATAATGAAGAAATTCCTGTATGGATATCAGATTATGTCCTTATGACATATGGTACAGGCGCAATTATGGCAGTACCTGCACATGATGAAAGGGACTGGGAGTTTGCAAAGAAATTCGGGCTTCCTTTAATACAGGTAGTTGAAGGCAGCGAAGGTACTGTTGATATAGATAAAGCAGCATTTACAGATGTAGCAACAGGAAGAATGGTTAATTCAGGATTCCTTACAGGGCTTACCGTAGAAGAAGCAAAGGAAAAGATTAAAGATTTCCTTACAGAGAAAGGCATAGGAAACCGTAAAGTAAACTTTAAACTGCGTGACTGGGTATTTTCAAGGCAGAGATACTGGGGAGAGCCAATTCCTATTGTACATTGTGAGAAGTGTGGTTTCGTGCCGCTTGATGAAAGTGAGCTTCCTCTTCTGCTTCCAGAAGTAGAAAGTTATATGCCAACAGATAATGGTGAGTCACCTCTTGCCGCAATGACAGACTGGGTTAATACCAAATGTCCATGCTGTGGGGGGCCAGCAAAACGTGAAACTGATACAATGCCACAGTGGGCAGGGTCTTCATGGTATTTCTTAAGGTATACAGACCCACATAATGAAGAATGTATTGCAAGTCCTGAGGCATTAAAATACTGGCTTCCTGTAGACTGGTATAACGGAGGGATGGAGCATACTACACTCCATCTGCTCTATTCACGTTTCTGGCATAAATTCCTCTATGACCAGAAAGCAGTGCCTGTGCCAGAACCATACCAGAAGCGTACTTCCCATGGAATGATTCTTGGAAGTAATGGCGAAAAGATGAGCAAGTCACGTGGCAATGTAATTAACCCGGATGATATTGTAAGGGATTATGGTGCAGATACACTCCGTACTTACGAAATGTTTATAGGTGCATTTGATTTAAGTGCAGCATGGTCTGATGATGGTGTAAAAGGCTGCCGCCGTTTCCTTGAAAGGGTATGGAAGCTGCAGGAGATAATGACTGGTGAAGAAAGTTATTCTGCTGATATGGAAACTAAGATGCACCAGACCATTAAGAAAGTCAGCAGTGATTTTGAAAACCTTAAATTTAATACAGCAATAGCAGCAATGATGTCACTTATTAATGATTTCTATAAGAAAAATTCTGTTACAAAGGGAGAGTATAAAACACTTATTACACTGCTTAACCCTGTTGCACCACATATTACAGAAGAACTCTGGGAGATTATTGGATGTGCAGGAAGGGTTTATGAAAGCAAGTGGCCTGTGTATGATGAGGCTAAAACTGTAGAATCTACAGTAGAGATTGCTGTACAGATTAATGGTAAAACCAAAGTTACAATTTCCATTGCCAAAGATGAAGATAAGGAAAGTGTCCTTTCAAAGGCAAAGGAAGCCCTTGGCAGCAGGCTTTCAGGAAATATTGTAAAAGAAATATATGTTCCAGGGCGTATAGTAAATATTGTATGCAAGAAATAAATACAAAATAAGTGGTAGAGTGATATGAAGAATATATGTAAAAGATTATTTATGTTATGTGCATTTCTGGGAGTATTTATAATACTTCCAGAAACAGCAGAGGCAGCAAAGCTGTCAATGAAAAATACAGATTCTAAAATAACATTAAAATATGATGACAGATATACTTTTAAAAAAGAAATAAAGGAAATTAAAACAATTTCAGTTAAATCTGATAATGTACAGACAGGTGGAAAGGACAGTGAAGTCTTAAAAATCCAGGAAGGCAGTAATAATAAAATAGTTGCTGCTGGATGTGGAAAAGCAGTTGTAGAGCTTAAAAGTGGCAAGAAAATCGGAGTTACGGTTAAAGCAGCTAAGATAAGCCTGCTGCTGCTTATAGGGCAGAGCAACATGGAAGGAAGTCCTGACAAGCTTGGCAGTCTTGAAGAATACCAGAATGAGTATGTTTTAAATAAAGAAGGCAAAGTATATAGTACATATGGACCATCAACCCTTAGCCATTCACTTACAAACGGATGCTTCCAGACTGTTTCACCTAAACTTACAATATGGAACCCAGACGAATATGTACCTGGAAGCCTTACTGATAACAGCAGTGAGAAAGAATGGAAACGTACCAATAACCTTACTGATGCAGAACAGGCAACAGGCAAGACTGGTATTGATGGTGCACTTGCCAAAGAATGGGTAAAAAGGACAGATGAGAAAGTGTGGCTTGTCAATGCTGCACACAGTGGAAGCTCTATTGATACATGGCTGCCAGGCAAAGAGAGGATTAATAATAATTTCTGGCAGGCAGTATCCTTATATAAGACATGTGAACAGCTTCTTAATAAAGAGATTGAAGCAGGACATTATAAATTAAGCCATAAGGGTTATTTCTGGCTCCAGGGTGAAACTGATGACAATATGAGTGCTAAAAAATACCTGGAGAAATTTTTAAAAATGCACAATGGAATTAAGAATGAACTTGGGACTGGAAGGGTAAAGAAGTACAAAAATGTAGACCAGAAAGTAGAGTTTGCAGGTATTCTTATGGTAAGGGCACATGGTGACCCTACAGATAATTCTGATTTATATATGACAGGACCAAGGAAAGCACAGTATTATATGTGTAATTCATCAAAAGAAAAGTTTAAGGATATTTATCTTGCAAGCCATATTTCAGAAGACTGGGTGACAGATGAAGGTGTTGATTTATATTTTAAATCAAAATATCCAACTATTGAAAAGTATATGGAATTTAACAATATGAAAAAACAGGATGTAAAAATCCCTTCACAGGTAGAAGATGTACACCAGTCTGTACACTATACACAGCTTGGCTACAATGAGCTTGGCAGGGATGCAGCAGCAAATATATGTTATGCCCTTAAATATGCTAAAGCCCCTGAATCAGAAACACAGATAAGGCTTGTAGGCACAGATGGCTATACAGATATAACATCTGCTGTAAAGGCAAAGGAAGATGATATGTCTGTAACAGTAAAGATATTCCCTGCATATAAGGCTAAATCACTTGAAGTAATGCGTAAAGAGGGGATATCACTTAACAGGTGGAACGTAAAGTTACAGTCAGATAATTATTTCAGTGGCCAGGTTAAATATATGGCTGGCGGAAAGAGCAGGATATATACACTTTGGTCTGAAAATGGTGCAAGCAGCATACAAAATGTTATGAAAGTGCCTGGAGGTATAAAAATTGACTGGAAGAAGCTTGATAAGGCATCTTATTATAAAGTATTCCGCAGGGTTGTAGGAACTAACAAATGGGTATGCATTAAGAAGACTAAGAAGAATAACAATATAAGTTATACAGATTATGAAGCAGAACAGGGAACTGATTATGAATATATGGTAAGGGCATTTGACAAATATGGCACTAAAGGAAAAAATTCCATATCATATATAGCAGCTTAATATACTTTAATTAAAACCAGCAAACTCTATAACAAGGGTTTGCTGGTTTTTGCATGTAAAAGTTTGTCAAAGGATATCTGCAATCCAGATACGCCGCTTAAGAAGCAGCTTCCAGAATCCAAAGCTGGCAATCCCCGCCCCAGTAATTCCATTGTACAATATTACTGCCTGGTTCCTGGCTCCATTCAAATACATCCAGGCAAGAGGCACTGTCAGTGATTCTTGTCTTAATAGCATATATGCCAGGAGATATCTGGGCTAATTCAAACATCTGGTTTTTACCGCCGTTATAACTATATTGTACTACATTAGCACCATCTGTTGTCTTTTTGCCTGCAATGTCAAGTGCTTTGGAATAACCAGATGCACCAGTAAATATATAATAATAACCATCATTATTCCTGGTGAACTTAAATTTCTGCCTGCCATTACCAAGATAAGAATTTTGCTGGATATTAGCATTATCAGAAGAAGAACCACCAGCAACATCAAGATATAAACCATTAAATGCGCTTTTAATATAATAAGTGCCTTCTAATGAACCGCCACTAAATATTCCAGAAGAAATTATGCTTGCTTTGCCGCATATATCATTAAATACATACAGGGACTTCATTGCATTGCCATTCTTATCAAAGAGCGTCATATTGTCCCATGTACTGCCGCCATCTACAGTGGAATAGTAAGTAACACTATTACTGTAAAGTTTCTCATAGTTACCGGTTGCGCTAGTAGCCCATCCAGAGCCACAAGTACCCCAGGTAGAACTGTCTGTAGCAATCCATCCAGGTTCCCAGTAAAATGCACCAATACCATAGCCAGACTTGCTTTCATTAACCTTTGCAACAGCAGCAAAAACATCACGCAAGGCTTCTGCCTGTCCAGATACACTTACATTGTAATTAGAATGTGTCATGCCAGATGCATCACCGATATTATTGTTCTGGGAGTCAAAATTTTCGTAAGTATAAGGATAAGCAGTTTCAGCTACCATAACTTTTTTATTGTATGTCCTGGCAATATTGGTAAGTTTTGTAGTAAGGTCTGAAGCAGTACCATGCCACATTGGGTAATACGAAGTGGAGAATACATCATAATCTACACCAAGTTTGTCCACACATTCTGCATACCATTCACCTCTTTCCACTAAATCAGTGAAATGCAGTACCTTAAGCATGGACTTTCCATATAATTTGTTAATGTCGTTTACAGCATAACAGCCTTGCTGCATAAGTGCTGCTACTCCTGAACTTAAATCCCACACACCATCATAGAGACCTCCTACGCCACACATAGAACCATTTGTTTCATTGCCAATCTGTACCATGCCGATATTTACGCCATAATCTAGTAATTCCTTAAGGCTGTCATAAGTAAAATTATATACAGCGTCTTTTTTGTATGTAAGGTTATAATCTGCCCAGGCTTTTGGGGCAAATTGCTTTTCTGGGTCTGCCCAGAAGTCAGAGTAATGAAAGTCAATGAAAACCTTCATGCCTGCATCAGTTGCCCTTTTGCCAAGTATCTTGGCATTATAAAGGTCACAGTTGCCGGCACCATATGGTTTGTATGGTGCAGAAGAATCATAAGGGTTATTCCATATACGTATACGGACATAATTTACCCCTGCTCCTGACAGGATATCAAACATATCACCCTGGGAGCCATCCAGGTAATGGAATTGTATACCGCTTTTTTCTAATGCTGTCAATGCAGAAATATCTACCCCTCTTGCAAAACCCTTAGGCATACCTGTTACAGGACTGGTTCCAGATATGGAAGTTTCCGCTGATGCATATACTGCTACGTTCCTGGATAATAATCCTGCTGCCAGCGTTACGGCAAGTGTGAATATAACAATAAAAAATTTTTTAAATACTGTTTTCATATTGCACCTCATTTCTGTACAGTCACTTAATTTACAACAGTTACAAGCAAAACCAACTGCGCAATCGGTTGTCTAACTTATAAATCCAGTATAACACTTAGATATTATTATGTCAATGTAAATTGTTACTTGAAGCATAATATTATACAATAAAAATCAACGGCTGTTTTATGGATACTTACATAGGGAGAAACGGACGTGATGAAACATAAAAATATTTGACATTTTATAATATAGTCTGGTATAATATTCCAAGTTGCATTAGGGAGTAGTTAGCACATATGTGTGAATAAGCCAACAAACCCGGCTTTAAGACCTGGCTTAATCTTAAATAACAAGACTTTTGCACAGTTTTATTACTGTGCTTTAGTATCATGAACAGGTACAGTATAGTACCTGTTTTTTTACGTTTAAGAGATGGTGCAAAAAGGGCATATACAGTGCACGGTAGTTGCCAAAGTATTATATTCTGGAGGGATGTTTAAATGTATTAAGCCTAAGACAGTTAATAATACTTTCTGTTGCCACAAGTATAGATGCCCTTGCTGTAGGGATTACATTTGCCTTGCTTGAAGGCACTAATATTCTTGTGACAGTTTACATGATTGGAATAATAACTTTTATTATTTCTTTTGCAGGAGTTGTAATAGGAAATAAATTTGGTAATAAATATGAAAAGAGGGCACAATTTGCAGGAGGAATAATACTTATAGCGATTGGTTTAAAAATACTTATTGAGCACTTAGTATGAAGTCCAAAAACATACTAGATGTAACACAAAGTATTTTAAAAATTTTTTTAAACTGTCAGATTGTATATAGATTAAATTACTCTGGCAAATTCCAAGTGTTTTACCAAAAGGCAGCTGTTTGGGGCGATGGTGCTTAATCCCTGTATTAAATGTTTCGCAGAAATATAGAGGCTTTATGCACCACCCAGTATCCCGTCAAAGCGTAATGACATGATGTTGGGGTCAAAATGTTATTTCTACTCAAAAGGTGCCTATATTATGTAGCAAAATATAATCAAACCACTATATATTGTATACAATTTGGTATAAAAAAGCTTTTGACCCCAGCATCATGTCATTTAGTTAAGCAAAACCTAATAAATTAAAGGACTTATTGATGTTTGAAAATTAAAATTCCACAAAGATTAAATTACTCTGGCAAATTCCAAATGTTTTACCAAAAGGCAGCTGTTTGGGGACGCTGGTGCTTAAGCCCCGTATTAAATGTTTCGTAGAAACATAGGGGCTTTATGCACCACTGCGTATCCCATCCAAGCGCAAGCGTGCTGCCTGTGGTAAAATTTTGGAATTGCCAGAGCCACATAACTTGTGAAATATTCAATTTTCAAACATCAATAACCTTTCCATTTACAATAGAGTTGCTTAACTAAATGGCATTGCATCCAAGCGTGGGTGTGCTGCCTGGGGTAAAATATTTGGAATTGCCAGAGCCAATAAATCTGTACACTTTTTAATTTTTAAATACATTCCAGGTGTATTTAAAAGAAAGGAAGGAAATATGGTTTATATCTTTTTAATTGCAGGTTTTATTTTATTAATCAAAGGGGCGGATTTCTTTGTAGAAGGAAGTTCCAGTGTTGCCAAAAGGCTAAGGGTTCCATCGCTTATAATTGGTATGACTATTGTTGCAATGGGAACAAGTTTTCCAGAATGTTCAGTCAGCGTTAATGCATCTATTGCAGGAAGTAACGGGCTGGCTATAAGCAATGCAGTTGGTTCCAATATATTTAACCTTATGGTAGTTTGCGGGTTCTGTACACTTTTCTGTCCTCTTGCAGTAGACAAAGGTACACTAAAAAAAGAATTTCCATTTTCAATTATAGTTGCACTTATGTTACTTGCATTTGGTTCTGCAGGCATGGTATTAGGACGTATTGACGGAATTATACTAGCACTTGTATTCGCCATATTCCTTTACTGGATGGTAATATCTGCAAAGAAAGCAAGGACAGGCGGAAACCAGACAGGCGGGGATGATTATGAGATAATGCCAGTGTGGAAATGTATTTTTTACATTCTTGGAGGAATTATAGCAATTATTATTGGTGGTGATGTTGTTGTAGATTCTGCTTCAAAGATTGCTGCACAGTTTGGTATGAGTGATAACCTTATAGGCCTTACAGTAGTTGCATTTGGAACAAGCCTGCCTGAGCTGGTTACATCAGTAGTAGCAGCAAAGAAAAATGAAGTTGATATGGCACTTGGCAATGTAATTGGCTCTAACATATTTAATATATTACTGGTACTTGGAGTAGCAGCAGCAATATCACCTGTTGCATTTGTAATGGAAAATATTATTGATATAGTGGTTCTTGTAGTTATGAGTTTAATTGTATGGTGGTTTGCGTGGTCAAAACAGAAGATAACCAGAGGTGAAGGTATAATAATGCTGCTTATGTATGCTGTTTATGTAGTTTATATATGCATAAGATAAACCAGTTTTAATGTAACAAAAGGGAACGCATATGCGTTCCCTCTTTTGTCAATTAACAGGAAACTGTTGTAATCCTGGATGGCATTATAGCCAGGATTGATACAGCTGTTATTTTAATTTAAAATTTTATTTGTCTTTTCTATTACTTCTTGTACACGTTTTGCAATTAAAGAAACAGTGTTCATTGATTCTTCTATCATAGTGCTTTTGTCAGTAGTTTTATTTACATTATCAATAGAAGTCTGTACAGCTTCTAGAAGTTCGGTAGTAGTATCACTGAATTTACGTACTATATGGTTAACCTCATTAATAGCTGACTGTATAGATTCATCATTTTCTTTTGCATTGCCAACAGAAGCACGTGAGCTTTCTGAGAGTTCACGTATATTTGATGCAACAACGGAAAATCCCCTTCCAGCTTCACCGGCCCTTGCAGCTTCTATTGCAGCATTAAGTGAGAGGAGGTTAATTTTACCAGAAATCTTTTCAACATCCTGTGTCATTACATTGTACTGTTTTACACTTGAATTAATATGTTCAAGCGAGCCGGAAATACTTTCATTAAGTACCTTAAGGTCATTCATATATTCAGCAACATTTGCCATTTCACTGCTGCTGGATTTTCCTATATCACGGATAATAGCAGTTTCTTTTGTTACTTTTGAAATATTATCTGTCAGCCTGCCAAAAATTTCTACAAGTTCATTATTCATAGCAAGGACTTCATTGTTTACAGAGTCGACTTTCTGGCGTTCATTACGTATAGATTTCATCATATACTGGTGGCAGTTTTCTTTTTCATTTATTCCTCTTGCAATAGCAATAGCCATTTCACGGCATGACTTAAATCCACATGAGTGGCAGTCAAACGATTTTTCCATATCAGTATGTTTGTCAAGCTGCAGGTATGCTTTTTCAATTTCTGCCTCTGTAACTTTATTATCAGTTGTTGCAAATGATTTATATGTACGCATATAGTCATTGATATTTAAATTTTTGTCAAATTCGTCAAACTGTTTATCAATGCCTTTTTTGGTAGTATTTGCTTTACGTATTTTCCTTGCATACCTTTCTACATCATGCATAATATCATTCATTGTAAAGCAGTTGTAGTGTACACCGGTGGCAGGACCGCCATTACAGCCATTTTCGCAGTTCAGTACATCAAAAACAGTTGGGAGCCACCTGGTATTTTCTGAACTATACCTGTCTAAATCTTTATAAAGTTTATCAGTTCCTTCCGAAGTTACAATTTCCATTTCAGGAGAATGGATAAGAAGGTTTTTCATAAGCCCGCCTGGTTTTGGATATATAGCTCCCTCTAATCCCTGGTGGTCATCAAATTCAAAATTACTATAAACTTTTATAGCAGGAAGGTTTATATTATTTTCTTCAAAATACTGCCTTAAATGTTCCATTGTAACGTTATAATTAATTATATTCCCAGTTTCATGGAACTCATCAATTTTGGCAATACATGGTGAAATAGCAGCTATCTTGCCTTTAAAGCCTAATACTTTGCGCATATAGATTGCAATACACATCATAGGGCTTTGTATTGGTGACAGATGGGGCAGAAGTTCAGGCTTATGGTGCTGTACATAATTGACAACAGCAGCACATGGCTGTGAAATCAGCTTTGCATCAGGGTGTTTTTCAATATAACGTAAGTGTGCCCATGTACATATATCAGCACCATAACTTACATCATATATTCCCTTTACCCCCTGGTTCTGAAGCCATTGCAGCGCATGGCGCCAGTTTCCTTCAAAAGCAATTTTAATAGATGGCGCAGCAATAACCGCAATTTCCTGGCCAGCTTTCAGGTCAGACAGAAACTGGTCTATATCATCCTGGAAATAACGTGCATTATGGGAACATGCAGTAATACATGCACCACATTTGATACATTTACTGTCATCAATTTCAATTCTTAAGATGCCTTCATCATCAATATGGGCGATATTTGCATCTCCAGCCGGGCAGGCTCTTACACATGCATTACAGCCAACACATTTTTCTTTTTTTAAACCTATAATACTCATAATTAAACCATACCTTTCCATAATCTCGTGTAATCAGGGTGCATCTGGAAAACATTTTATTACTAATAATAGTATACGCAAAAATGCATAAAACCACAAGTGGAAATAAAAATACTGTATAAGAATATTTTAAAAAAGTTATCTAAAATGGATATTTTTTCTGGAGTTTAAACCAGAAATTTATGAAATATGTATATTATAGTTTTATAAATAATTGATATTTTCACCAAGTAATGTTATTCTATTAGATGGACACTGGAAAAATATATTCAGGGGGGATTTATGTGAAAAAGTTATTTTTTAGAAAAATTTTACTGGTAATTGCAGTTTTTTTTATAAATGCCTTGTTATATGCCAGATATGCAAAAGGAAAAAGTGATAATAACGGCAGGGTACTGTTTATAAGTTCATATTCATATGCATGGGATACTGTACAGTGCCAGATTGAAGGGATTAAAAGGGGGATTGCCCCAGGGGTGGCATTAGATTATGAATTTATGGATACAAAAAGGTTTAGCAGTGATGCTGACATTGATAATTTTTATAAAGGGCTTAAGTACCGTTTATCAGAAGTAGAGCCTTATGATGTTGTAATACTTGGTGATGACGCAGCACTGGAATTTGGCATAAAATACCAGAATGAGCTTTTTGATAAAATACCACTTGTATATGAGGGTATTAATAATGAAGAACTTGCAAAAGAAGCTGTAAAAGACCCATATATTACAGGGGTTATTGAAAAACTTTCAGTACAGGAAAATATTGATTTTGCATGTAAACTTTTTCCTGGGACAAAGGATGTTATAATAGTGCTTGATGATTCTGTAACAGGCAAGGCTGTAAACAGGACATTTTATTCTTATAAAGACAAATATCCAGATTTGGAATTTTCAGATATTAATACTTCACAGATGGATTCTGAAGAGATACGGGAAAAAATTGCATCACTTAAAGAAGGGTCTATATTAATATATGTAGTTATGACAGAAGACGCAGACGGCAGGCAGTATACAGATGCAGAGTCAATAGAGTTTATATATGGATATTCAAAAGTACCTGTATTTAAAATGGTTGAAGGCTCTATGGACAAAGGAATTATTGGAGGCAATATTGTTTCAATGGAATTATCTGGACAGATTGCAGCAGAGATAGCAATGGATATTTTAAACGGGACTCCTTCAGAAAAGTTTAATACAGTTGTGGACAGTCCTAATATTTATTGTGTAGATGAAGATATAATGAGAAAATTTGGACTGGATTTGTCACTTATACCTGATGGTGCCGATATACTTAACCATAAGAAAACATTCCTGGAGCAGTATGGAAGGGTATTAAAACCAGCCGTAACGGTTATGCTGGTACTTGCTTTATTTATAATACTTGCCTGGTGGGATGGCAGGAAGTATAAAAGGATGTCAGAGGAACTTGCCATTGCAAAAGATAAGCTTGAAAATGCATACCACCATGATATTCTTACAGGAATTAATAACCGTACAGGCTTTAATAAAGATATGGAAGAACTGAAAGTTTTAAAAACACCATTTGCATTAATAATGATAGATATTGATAATTTTAAATTTATTAATGATACATATGGACATACTATTGGTGATGAAGCATTGCGCCAGATTGCAATGCGGCTTACAGAAGTTTCTGATATCAATTTCACGCCATACCGCTTTGCAGGAGATGAATTTATTGTAATAGCAAAAGGTACAAAAGATTCATTGTATGAAGATGAAGCAAAACGCTGTATAAGTATATTTAGTGATATATTTGATTTGTCAGGGATTAAACATAATATACATGGGAGCATTGGAATTGCAATGTATCCGCAGGATACAGAGGATTTTGCTTCTTTGGTTGTATATGCGGACTGTGCTATGTATGAAGTAAAGAATAGTTCCAAGAATTCATATAAATTTTATAAGGATACTATAAAAAGTAAACAGGAAATATAAAAAGCTTAGGTTTTGCTAATGCATAAAATAAATATGTAAAGTAAAACCTAAGCTTTTTATAATATGTTATAATTAATTTTTAATAAGACCTTTTATAATTAAAAATAATAAAAGTACAGGCAGGATATAGGTTACATAAACCCTTATCCAGCGTGGCAGTTTTAATCCATCGCCAGTGTTTGCTTCTTCTATATATTTATCAAATCCCCATCCATAACGGGTTACACAAAAAAGAAGGTAACAAAGTGAGCCAACGGGAAGTATTATATTGCTTACAATGAAATCTTCCAAATCTAAAACTGCACTGCCTTCACCAAGCGGCTGGAAAGCAGACCACAGGTTATATCCAAATACGCATGGCAGTGAAAGTACAGTTATTGCAATAAGATTAATAAGGCATGCTTTTTTTCTGTTCCAGTGGAATAAGTCCATACAGCATGAAATAATATTTTCAAATACAGCAAGTATTGTAGAAAATGCTGCAAATGTCATAAATACAAAGAACAGTGTACCCCATATGCGTCCGCCAGCCATTCCATTAAAAATATTAGGCAGGGTGACAAAAATCAGTCCTGGTCCCTGGTCTGGGCTTATATTAAAGGCAAAACAGGTTGGAAAGATTATAAGGCCTGAAACAAATGCCACAAAAGTATCTAATATTGCTATGTTTACAGATTCTCCTAAGAGGCTGCGCTTTTTATCAATATAACTTCCAAAAATCCCCATAGCACCTATTCCAAGGCTTAATGTGAAAAATGCCTGGTTCATTGCTGCTGTAATGATTTCCCAGATACTTGTATCTTTTATTCTCTGGAAGTTGGGCAGCAGATAGAATTTAAGTCCTTCCATTCCTCCTTCTAAGGTAATGCTGTGTGCAGCGAGTACAATAATTATAATAAGTAACAGGCTCATCATTATTTTAGTGATGTGTTCAACACCTTTCTGAAGCCCCATAGAACATATAAAAATTCCTGCTACAACAATTATAACCATTGTGGTTAGCAGGATTTGAGGGCTGGAAAGCATATTCTGGAACATTTCACCTGCCTGGCCGGCATTTTTGTCCTGGAACTGTCCTGTAAGCATCTGGTAGAAGTAGTAAAGCATCCAGCCAGCAACAGTTGTGTAGAACATCATTAAAAGATAGTTGCCTGCCATTCCAAGATATCCATGCAAATGCCATTTCTGGCCTGGATTTTCAAGTTCCCTGAAGCTTTTTATAATACTTTTCCTGCTTGCACGCCCTACGGCAAATTCCATTGTCATAACGGGTATGCCCATAATAACCAGGAAGAACAGGTAGAATAGTACAAATACCCCTCCTCCATACTGGCCTGCAACGTAAGGAAACCTCCATACATTTCCTATCCCAATAGCACATCCTGCGGAAAGCAGGATAAACCCCATACGTGAACTTAACTTTTCTCTCTCCATTTTTATGTATGAGTTACAATAATATTAATTCCAACTCTTTCTCCTTCCATAATTTATTTTACAAAAATTAAGTATAACAATAAAAAGACATTTTGGCAAATATCTAATTTTTTAGTCACGTCCGTTTCATAAATTCCAATAATTTCTATTTATTTTTAAGGGGGGGGGGGGCGGACGGTTTCCATGCCAGAGCCAGAATATTCCACACAGGGGTACGCTTCCGATACGATAACCCACACAACAGTGCATAGCATCCTTGTAAAACCTAAGACAGGATACAAGCACTGGCGGGGTTAAAGTACCCATAAGTGCGA